>JAJRXK010000017.1 GCA_024276305.1 Candidatus Krumholzibacteriota bacterium | reverse complement strand
TGGTCATGATTCCTCGGTGGAGTGGGGGCGAAGTCCACATGATAGCTCGGATTCGTGGGAGGACTACGGCCGAGGCCCCGATGGCGTGACGAGGATGCGGATCCGGGGCCTCCGGAGAGCGACAGGGGGTGTTGGAGCGAAGCAGAGGTGTCCAAGCTCTTTGGTGCCAACTGTTTTTCCTGGTTTTGCTTGTCTCGAAGAGGTCGAGATCCTAATTTCGCGGAGGGAACTCCTCGGACCCCGACCGCGTACTGATAGAGCGACTGCGCACTCGAAACACGTTGGCCTCACCTCCTGGGAGGTTGAAGACACATGACCCAACGGACGGGTACTCCGATCGTGAATTCGGAATCATCCGCATCGCCCCCCGCCATCTTTCATCCCAATGGTCGCTCTCGTCCGGCTCGCCAGATTCCGCTGAGACCGTCCAACCCCGAAGTCGACTACCACGCTCATCCCTTTCTCGATCCGGACCTCTTCCGCCGTGACCGCTATGCGTTGCGCTACTTCATTCGCCTCTTCCGCGACTATCTCCGCAACGATTGGCAGTACGCCAAGCTGCTCGAGCGTCTGGTGCACTCGGGTGCGAAGGAGCAGGCCTGTGAGACGAACGAACGAGTTCTCTCCAGCTACTTCGAGGACGCGGATCTCTACGTGAGAGAGTTGCTGAAAATGGTTCCGGACGGCTGGGGGCAGATTTGTGAACCACAGCCCGAGATCGAGGATTGCCGGGACTTGAGATGCCTCGGCCGCTATGTCTTCTCCCACGACGAGGGCGATCCCCTGCGTGGGCGACGTCTGCGTTTCGAGGCTCAGCGCAAGCTCTACCTGGCCAAGTTGCTCATTCAGATCGAGAACACTCGATCGGTGCAGGACGGACCTCGTCACCGGCGCTATCTCAACGACCTTCTCGAACGAGAACTCTGGGCCTATGTGGTGGAGACCCGCGACGAAAGCGCTCCCTACACCCTCGATCCAGCCCGTGACTCGGTGACCGAGGCAGAACAGGAGGATTGGCATTTCCGCGTGAGAAGGGTGGTGCGGGACGTACCGGGGAGCAAAGTGGACATCGAGATCCATCACTTCGACACGCGCTTCAAGAAGGAAAGCGCGGGCTACGACTATGCCCCGGGGCGGGGCGCCTACCAGGTTTCCGAGCGGCCGCGCTACGGTCGCATGAAACGTGGGCGGTCGGCGTCGATTCTGTCCAAGATGCTCCGCAAGGGGATCAACAATCCCAGTGCGATCACCGATATGCTCGGAGCAAAATTCATCGTCGAGGGCGAACGAGATGTGCGCCGATTGGCGGACCTCCTCCACGAGGTGCTGGGCGGACTCTTCATGTTTCGCAACCAGGTGGATCTCTTCGAGCATCCCGAGCATCGTGATCGTCTCAATCCCTTCAGCTCGAGGGACTTTCGGGCCTTCAAGGAGGATGTCGACATCCTCTACGAGGGAGAGCCGCACGAGGCATCCTACCTCTTCAGCGTGGAGCTGCAGATCCTCACTCGAGAGAGCTTCTTGCAGACGGTGCACAGTCGCGCCTATGCTTCTCACCGTGAGTACAAGCGTCGGCAGTTCCTCCACGGAGTGATGCCCTATATTTTCCCGGCCTCGGTCTACGGACATCCGGTTTCCGAGATGGTGCCGCTGGGGGGCGATTGACGCTCCCGGCCCAATCGAAAGGACGACCATGAGATTCGAATCCGAGCTTCGGAGCGGTGTTCGGTCGGTGACCATCTTTGGTCGTTGGACCGGCGGAAGTGACGACGGCGGATTGAGTGACGAGTTCCACGCGTGGCTGGACGGCGGAGAGAAGAACTTCGTTCTCGATATGTCCCAGCTCGACTTGCTCAACAGCATCGGCCTCGGCCGTCTGGTGAGCTACTACACGACGGTGACCCGGGAGAGCGGCAAGCTCTCGCTGGCCGGCCTGAAGGAGAAGCACCGTCGGGCGGCCTACGTGGCGCGGATCCTGGATCTCTTCGAGGATCATGCGACGGTGGAGGATGCGGTGGCCGCGATGTCGGCCGGTGAATGAACGCGAATTCGACATGAGGGAGGTTGGAGATGGGTTATGGTTATTCCCGTGAGGTCGAACACTCCGTAGACCAGGCGATCGAGAGAATCACCGGAGAGTTGGCGGAAGAGGGTTTCGGGATCCTCACTCGGATCAATGTGCAGTCCACGCTCAAGCAGAAGCTCGATGTCGACGTGAAACCCTACGTCATCCTGGGAGCTTGCAATCCTCGGATTGCTCACGAGTCCATGACCATGGAGCCCGAGTTGGGTCTCCTGCTTCCGTGCAATGTGATCGTCTACGAGAACGACTCCGGAGCGACCGTGGTTTCGGCCATCGACGCCAAGCGGATGTTGGGAGTGGTCGAGAATCCGGACCTCGATTCCGCGGCGGAGATGGTCAATGCCAAGCTGCGAGCCGCCGTGGATCGGGTCTAGCTCCGGCTCTGGACGAGAGCGAGCACCGCGCTGAAGCCGTGGACGTAGGTCGCGCGTGAAATGGGCCCGATCTCGCCATTGCAGAAGAATCCTCCGGCCGGGACCGGGCCCAGGTGCTCCTGGACCATCCGGGCGTCGTGGTGGGGTTGACCGAAGAGACCCTTGCCTCGGCCCAAGCAGCAGAATTGCAGGACCGCGCCGGTGGAGTCGACCTCCGACTTCGCCACCCGGCCGAGATGGGCGGCCAGATCGTGAGCGGCGGCGTTGCGATCCCGGACGTGGAAGCGGATCGTCTGGCCCTCGCGCAGAACCGAACCCACGGCCATCACCCCGCTGGACTGCTCCATGCCCACGATGTTGCGGATCAGGAATCCGCCGCGGTGGAATTCGGAGTGGGCTTCGTTGACCAGCACCCCAATCTGCAGAGCGTGCTGCAACAGGCGCTGATCTTCTTCGCTGGCCTCGGCGAAGAGTTCTCGGAGGAACTCGCTGGGGGCCTTGCCATCGAGTCCCTTGAGCAGGCGCCCTTCGCAGGCCGAGACCCGGGCCGCTTCCCCCACCGGACGACATCCCTGACTGACGATGGCCTCGAGGCCGACGCCGCCGGTGAGTACGAGCACCAAGGCTCCCTCGTTCTCGGTGGCGCGAGAATGAAAGAGCGCATGGGCTCCCGGACCCGAGGCTCCGCTGGCCAGCCCTCCGACTTTGGTGGCCTCGGGATAGGCGTAGTCGAGCCCGTCGAGGAGGTGGCGCAGGTTGATGGTGAAGGCATCGGCGACCACCAGGAAGCTGGGCCCTTCGGCGGGATCGACTCCGATCAGATCGCGCCACGGCCGGGGACTGCCATCGAGAGGGGGGAGGTCTCGGTCGCGGAGGTGGCGAATCCTCCACTCGGCTTCGGGGAGGTGGGCTCCGACCAACGAGACCGCGGGGCGGGCCTCGACCTCGACTCCGGCTCCGATGACCGCGGCGGCCGAGCAACCGAAGGTGGAGATCTCTCCGCAATTCCGGACGATGGTGGGGCGAATCCTGCCGTAATCGAAGAGATGATCGTGGCTGGGAAAGACCATCAGCAGGTCCAGGGGATCGGTCCCGAGGCCTTCCCGCAGCTTGGCCAGGCCGGATTCGAGACTCGACTGCAGGTCCTCGCCGTCGGCGACCACGCTGGCCCAGTGCACGGTGTTCTCCTCGGTGGCTCGCTTCGGTCTTCGCAATCCCGCGCGGCTTGCGATCCTCAATGTTAGCACAGATACTCCTCGCGGCGGCGCGACCGCCGGGCGTGAACCCTGGAGGGGCCTTGAACATCGTTCGATGGTTGCGGTGCGGAGTACTCGCGCCACTGCTGATCGCGGGAGGGTTGGTCTCGGGCTGCGCCCGCGACTCCTCGCCTCCGACCCCGCCTCCGGCCGACCGAGTCCTGCTCTTCGCGCCGAATCTCAACGAAGCAGCGTGGGTTCTGGGCTACGGCGACCGCATCGCGGCGGTCACCGACTATTGCGTGTGGCCGCCGGAATTGCTGGCCCGTCCGCGTCTCGGGGGGATTCTCAACCCCAATCTCGAGCGCATCGTCGCCCTCGCCCCGAAGCTGATGGTGCTCCAGGGAGAGAGCGCGACTCTGCGCAACTTCGCGCGTCGCGAGCAGATCTCTCTGGCCTTCGTCAACATGGATCGCGACGTGGAATCGATCTTCGAGGGGATTCTCGCCCTCGACCGCCTTCTGGGCGATGGGACCGCCACTCGAGGGAGGTCCGTGGTGGACTCCTTGCGCCGCCGTCTCGACCGCCTCCGCGTGGCTTCGGCCGTGCCGCCCAAGGTTCTGCTGATTCTGGGGCATGCTCCGGGAAGCCTGGACAAGCTCCTGGTGGTCGGGCCGGGGGGCTATCTCCAGGACTTGGTCCGTCTGGTGGGGGGCGATCCCATTCCCACCGATGGTCCGACCTATCGTCCCCTGACTCTCGAAGCCCTGGTGGCCCATCCTCCCGATCTGGCGCTGGATCTGAGGCCCGGGGGACGGAGCATCGAAGAGGACCGGCGAGAGTTCGAGAGTTGGTGGCACCGTCTGCACCTCGACCACACTCGGACCGACATCATCGACTTCGACGGGATTCTGATCCCTGGCCCCAGGATCGATCAGAGCGCGGCGGCGCTCCGGGACGCGATCTTTCGGGCTGGCCGGGACCGCCCATGAAGGGGCTCCAACTGCTCGAGGTCCACTTCGCCTACGAACCAGGGAGCCCGGTGCTGCAGGGGGCCTCCATGGGGCTCGGGGCGGGAGAGGTCGTGGCGCTGGTAGGACCCAATGGGAGTGGGAAGACCACCCTGCTCCGGATGGCGGCGGGTCTTCTCCGTCCCGACCGAGGGCAGTGCCAGTTGGATTCGATCGATCTGGACCGGATGGGCGCGCAGGACCGCGCTCGAGAGATCGTCTATTTGCCCCAGGAAGTGCGCCCCCTCTACGACTTCGAGGTCGGGCAGGTCGTCGAACTCGCCCGCTATCCTCATCGTCCCCACTGGGCGGCCCGTCCATCCTCGGAGGATCGGGCGGCGGTGCAGTGGGCGATGGACGAATGCGATGTGACCCACCTCGAGGATCGAATCTTCCCTTCGCTCAGCGGGGGAGAGAAGCAGCGGGTCCTCTTGGCTGCGGCCTTGGCCCAGGGGGGACGGATCCTCGTCCTCGACGAGCCGACCACTGCCCTCGACCCTCACCATCAGTGCGGCATCCTGAATCGTCTGCGGGCCGCCGCCGCCGGTGGCAAGGCCGTGCTCTTCTCCACCCATGATCTCAACCTCGCCGCGACCTTCGCGGATCGCATCGTCCTTCTCGATGGGGGAACGGTGGCCCGCGAGGGAAGGCCTTCGGAGGTTCTCGAGATTGGTCTCCTCGAGAGAGTCTTCGGTCCGGGATTGGTGGTGGGTTCTCATGGCGACGGTCGGCCGTGGGTGTTGCCCACCGCAGAACTCCCTTCGGCGCCGGGGAGAGAGCAGTGAGAAGGTCGGGCGGAACGCTGAGGTGGGGGATGCTCTTGGTCTTCGTGGTCGGGGTTCTGGCGGTCGCGCCATGGATCGGAGCGGAATCCATCGATCCCTGGGCGGGGTTTCGGCAGTGGCAACAGGGCGACCTGGGGTTGGACGCCAGGATCCTGGCCCTGCGTCTGCCTCGCATCGCCCTGGCCTGGATCGCGGGGGCCGCGCTGGCCATGTGCGGGGCGGCGTTCCAAACCCTGTTGCGCAATGCCCTGGCCACTCCCTACACGCTGGGGATCTCCTTCGCGGGGGCCCTGGGGGCCTTTCTGGCCCTGGCCGTCGATGCGCTCCACTTCCAGTGGGGCCCCTTCTCCTCGATGACCCTTTTCGCCTTCGTCTTCGCGGTGGGGGTCGTTTTCTTGCTCGAACGCCTGGCCCGGAGAGACCGCGGCCTCGCCAGCCACGAACTCCTGCTCGCGGGGGTGACGATCAATTTCTTCTGCGGCGCCCTTCTCTTGTTGCTGCGCTTTCTCACCGATCCGTTGCGGGTGAGAGCGATGGATCAGTGGATGATGGGAGGGGTGCAGGTGGGAGGATGGAATGAGGTGCTTCCGGTGGTCGCGATCTGCGTGCCGGGTCTGATCCTCCTGGGAGGTCAAGCTCGCGGCCTCGACCAACTCGCCTTCGGACCCGAGGTCGCCGCCGCGCGAGGCGTCGATGTCCTGCGGACCCAGCGTTGGATTCTGCTGCTGGCCTCTCTGGTCACCGGAGCGGTGGTGGCGGTGACCGGCCCCATCGGTTTCGTGGGGCTGTTGGCCCCGCACACCGCGCGCGGCTTCTTCGGTGCCGGCCACCGCAGCCTGCTTCCCGCGGCGGCGGCCCTGGGAGGGGCCTTCCTGGTGGCAGCGGATGCCCTCACCCGCCTCTTGGAGGTCGCGGGTCGTGGAAGTGAGCTTCCGGTCGGGGTTTGGACCGCTCTGGTGGGGGCCCCGCTCTTCCTGGTGCTCCTCTTGAAGAGGAAAACAAAAAGCGAATAAACTTCGAGGATCCAAGCCCGGCCTGGGGCAGGCTGTGACTTGGCCTTAGAATGGGGTCCATGGTACGGCTCACCCGCATCTACACCCGCACTGGCGACGACGGAAGCACCGGGCTGGTCGACGGCAGTCGACGGACCAAGGACGATCCGCGGTTGCAGGCCTATGGCAGCGTGGATGAACTCAACGCCCAGCTGGGAGTCGCCATCGAAGTGGCGCGGGCTTGCGACGAGGCTCTGTGGCGAGAGATGGTCGAGCCCCTGCGCCGAATCCAGAACGATCTCTTCGATTTGGGCGCGGATCTGGCTACCCCGGGAAAGGGAGGCGATGATCTGCGGATCGTCCCGGCCCAGGTGAAGTGGTTGGAAGACCAGATCGATGGCCACAATGGGTCGTTGCCGTCCTTGGAATCCTTCGTTCTTCCCGGCGGAAGCACTCTGGCGGCCGCCCTCCACGTGGCGCGTACGGTGTGTCGTCGAGCGGAGCGGGAGGCCGTGGCCCTGTCCCACCAAGAGGACATCGGTGAGGCGGTTCTCACCTATCTCAACCGGCTCAGCGACCTCTTGTTCGTCCTGGCGAGAGTGGCGAATCAGATCGACGAGAGCCCCGGCGGAGGGGACGTTCCCTGGATTCCCGGTGAGCACCGCTGAGTCCGGGATCGTGTGGCCACCGCGGGAACGCTGTGTTAACGTGCCTTTTTCCCGGTCGGCTCCAGGGTCGAATCGGCCCTCGGCCGGGGTTGGCATTGAAGGAGTGGCATGAGCCGCACACCCGTACCCTTCGTAGATGTGCCCGCCATGATGCGGGTCCACGGCGAGAAACTGGAACGAGCCCTCGCTGAGGTCGTGCGCTCCGGACAATTCATCAACGGACCCCAGGTGGCCGAGCTCGAGAAGAGGATGGCGGCCCGGATCGGCGTGCGCCATGCGATCAGCTGCGGTTCGGGAACCGCCGCCGAGCAGATCCTCCTCATGGCCCTCGACATCGGACCCGGCGACGAAGTGATCCTGCCCGACTTCACGTTCATCGCCACCGCGGAGGCCGTGGCCAGCGTGGGAGCGACGCCGGTGATGGTCGATGTGGATCCCCGGACCTTCTGCCTCGATCCCGACGCGGTGCGGGAGGCCATGGGACCGAGGGTCAAGGCCATCGTTCCGGTGAGCCTCTTCGGCCAGACTGCGGAGATGGATCGTCTCGAGGCCTTGGCCGCCGAATTCGGAGTGCACTGTCTGGAGGATGCTTGCCAGTCATTGGGTGCGCGTTACCAGGGCCGGGCCAGCGGAAGTTTCGGGACCGCGGGCTTCACCTCCTTCTACCCGAGCAAGCCCTTGGGTGGAATCGGCGACGGGGGGATGGTGCTCACCGATGACCGAGAGTTGGCCGAACGCATCCGTCTCATCCGCGAACACGGTCAGGTGGGACGGCACGAGCACCGCATCCTGGGGGTGAACAGCCGTCTCGACACCCTGCAGGCGGCGGCTCTCCTGGTGAAGGAAGAGCTCTTCGATTCCGAAGTCGAGATGCGTCGGGCCCACGCCCATCGCTACGACCACGCCCTCGACTGCGTGGTCACCACTCCCTTCGTATTCGAGAGGGGCTACTCCAGTTACGCCCAGTACACCGTTCGGGTAGCCGATCGGGAAGCGCGCGAGGGCATGATCGCGCACCTGCAATTGCTGCAGATTCCGACCGCTCTCCACTATCCGCGTCCCATCCACACTCAGGAATCGCTTCGACCCTATTTGCGCCGAGAAGTGGAAACTCCGGTGACCCAGGAGCTCTGTGATACAGTTCTCTCGTTGCCCCTCTCGGCCTACATGAGCCAGGAGGATCAGGATCGGGTCATCGAAGCGGTCTTCGACTGGGCCCACCTCGGCGAGGACGCGGCCGCGGCGAGCCTCTGAGGCCCCCCATCCCCCGGCATCGGCGCATGAACAAGATTCGGACTGTCTTCACCCTCTCGATGATCCTACTGGGTCTGGGTTTCGGGGTGTCGCATTCCTCGCCGGGCCCCTGGGTCGAAGGCCTGGTGGCCGATCCGGCGGTGCCCACCCTCGATGAATTCCTGGGCCGTCCCTTCGCCGATCGTCACACCACGGTGGACGAGATCGTGGGCTACTGTCGCGCCTTGGCCGCGGCTTCCGACCGGGTCCAATTGACCGAGATCGGTCGGAGCGTCCAAGGAGAGCCCCTTCTATTGCTGAGCATTGTAGATCCCTCGGTGCGCCCCGACCTCCGGGCCCGAAGCCGGGACTTCGCCATCCTTCGGGATCCCTGGACCTACTCCCGGCCAGACCGCGAGGAGGCCGCGGACCGCCAATTGCCCGCGGTCTGGATCGGCTGCAGCGTTCACGGAGACGAGGCCAGCGGAGCCGACGCGGGCCTCGCCCT
>JAJRXK010000016.1 GCA_024276305.1 Candidatus Krumholzibacteriota bacterium | reverse complement strand
TGCTGCGAACGCGCGGGAAGGTCGGCCCCGCAGCGCGGGCATCTCAACGCCAGCATCTCAACTCTCCTCTCCCTCGAGCACGAGGCGCAACGTCCCGCGACTCCCCCTCAGCTCATTCGACGACCACTTCGCCCAGTGCCGAGGACTGCGTCCAACCGGAGCGGAGCCCGCCCGATGAAGGAGCCAAGCCATCAATCCCAGCACTCCGAAGCCCGGCGAGAGCCCCGCGATCCGCGCGCTCACCGCGGTACTTCCCCACCAGGACCACAGCTGCGGACCTTCCCGATGCGGCAACATCGCCCGCAAGAGCCGTCCTCGAACCCCATCGACCACCGCCTCACAGGGCAGCCCGTTTACGGTGAACACCGTTTTCCACACGGGATAATAGAAGAGACTTCGGTCCGGACGCAGGAGCCGAAAATGCTGGCGCAATTTCCGGGCACCCGGCGGCCGAACCGCGACTCCCTGTCGTTGTAGGATTCGACGATCGCTGGCGCGGCGCGATACGCTCACCGACAGAACCTTCTCGCGGTCGAAGAGAATCGCCCGCATGGGACGGTGCTCCACTCGATCCACGACATCCGCGATCCCCAGAAGCCCCCACCCTCGCAAATCGCAGGCGGGCAGGGAGACGCGGACCTTCCGGGTGAGGATCTCCTCGACCGCGGTGGGTTCCTCCGAAAGACTTTCCGAAGCATGGATCCCCGTCGAAGCCGACTCGTAGCTCTGCCACCCCGCCAGGGTCGCCTCGACCTCCCAGAAGGGGAGCCAGATTCTCTCGATGCGAACGATTGCATGCCCCCGGATTCCTCTCGACCGCAATTCTTGACCCAGAGCCCGTGCCAGCTGCACTCGGCCCAATCGCTCCGCGGGGATGAATGCCTGGACTTCCGCCGGATCATCGAGGTGCAGAGTGTTGCAATAGGCACAGCGATAGAGGTCGCGGTCGGCGGTCGCCCGCAGTTGGCCGCCGCAGTGGCGACAAACCAACGATCTCACTGCCGGAGTGCGGTTCACGACTGCGCTCTCGGTTTCGAGATGACGAAGACCTCCCAGCCCAGCGTCACCACCGACCAGAAGAAGACTCTCACCGCACCCGAACCCAGATCTGGCGCAGTGATCGACAATCCGAATGCGACGAGTGTGAAGGCCAGGAAGCGGAGCAGCACCGCACCGTGGATCGGACCACTCGGCGAGGTGGGAAAGACTTCGGGCAAGAACACGCGGTCCGCGCCGACCACGTAGAGTCCACGTTGGCGGAAGTCCACCGATTCGACGGTCACATCGATCACGCGGAACCAGATCAACCGCAGGTGACTCGCTTCGCGATCTGCTCCGGCAAAACAGAGACGGGCCGCCGCCGCCGCCTCCCGAGCATCGAGCGCAGCTCGCGGGGGGGAGTTCTCGGGATCCTCCACCTCCGAGCCGTGCCGATCGATCAATGTCAGTCCCGGAAGGCCGAGGCGGGCGTCCAGGGGACTCTCACTCCGATCCGCCATTCGGAGGACCTCTTCCCCTTCGGAGGAGATGGCCTGCCACACCGCGATCCACCGGATTCTCCCCAACGAGAAGGTGGCATCGGCGAGACCGCGTCCCAGGAGGGCTCGCTTCAGGTCTTCGGTACATCGTCTTCGATCGACCGGAACCGGGCAGACCAATTCTTCATAAGGTGGTGCACCATCACATTGGATGGTCGCCCCGCAGAAGTCGCATTCGAAGCGCGTGACTCCGGCGCCGCTCCGATGCGGCGCGCCGCAACGCGAGCAGCTCACCACCTCGGACATGTTCAGTCTTCGCCAGCTCGAGGCTCGTCATCCGGACGAACCACGGAACCGATCCGATGACCGCAGTGCCCGCAGAAACGATCTTCGGCTCCCATGGACTCTCCGCAAGAGACACAGAACGAAGCCTTCGGCGTCGGGGCATCGGGGGGAGCGACAGCAACCGCGCCCGCCATGGTCCGCGCCAAGGTCATCCCCACTCCCATTCCCACTCCCGCGTCCATGAGATTCGATCCGGAGTCTCCATCCCCCTGCCCATTTCGGTCCAGGGAGCGAGCCGCTCGGTATTGCACGAACTCGGTCATGTCTTCGACCAACGACAGTCCGCCACTCGCGTCGACCATGGACTGGACTTCTTCGGGCGGAGTGATCGCAGTGACGAAGAAATCGACCAGCTCCAATCCATAACGAGCGAAGTCCGGCTGCAGCCGATCTCGCAGTGCTTCTCCGGTCTCGTCATAGACCGCGGGTAGGTCGAAGACCGTATTCAAGGTCTCGCCGAGATAGTCGTTGAGGCGGGCAATGATGACGTTCCGCAGATAGTCCGTGGCATCGGTCACCGTGTATCGACCTTGGGTTCCCACGAGGTCGTGGATGAGTCGCTCTGGATCCACGATTCGGAAACTCGTCTGTCCGTGCGCGCGGAGGCGCACGTATCCGAGTCGTGCGTCGCGAAAGACGACGGGTTCGTGCGTACCCCACCGCAGCTGGGTGAAGGTCTTGCGATGGATGAAGTAGACTTCACAGCGGAAGGGGCTCTTGAATCCCCAGGGCAGACTCAGGGCCGTCGTGACCAAGGGAATGTTCTCCGAATGCAGAGTGTGACGGCCGGGACCGAAGTGATCGCGCGGCTGTCCTCCGGTGTAGAAGATCGCCTCTTGATTCTCTCGAACGATGAGCTGCGCCCCGAGTTTGATGTCGGCAGAGCCTTCGGCCGGAAGACGGCGAACGAGCTCCTCTCCCGACTCATCGAAACACTCGAGAATCTCCAGAAAAACAGACAATGGTGGCTCCTGCGGTGGCGATGGATCTTCGTGCTTCCGGGGAGGGAGCACGAGGGAAGGTCGTTCCTTCCCCGTCCCCCATCCGGTAAGTGCAATCCACGTGCCGCCGTCGCAGGACTCGACCGGTTGGATCAGGGAAGCGAGAGAGGATGCGCCGTCAGAACCCAATCTCCATTGGCAACGGTCCAAGTGCTGACCGACTCATTGCAATCCTTCCGGCTATCGAAGAGCCCGAGGACATCCGTCGTCGTCTGGATCGCCTGTCCCCAGAAGTTGGACTTGAGATTGGTGTTCATGAGCCAACAGAAGTCCGTGGCGAATTTCACGGAGATGGTTCCGTCGTTCATCGGCAGGAAGTTGGAGTGCTGGACGACGGCTTGCACCGCCCCGGTCAGAGTGTTGAGCAGGAGATGGCCGGCCCCATTGTCTCGGAACTCGCAACTATCCACGTCCGCGGCGGCGGCAGCTCGCCCTCCATTGATCGAAAGCCCTGGTCCCACATTCGAACTGAAGCGACTGCTCCGGGCCAGGAGCGATCCGGTGCTCAACAACACTCCGGCTCCATTGCCCGAGATGCGACAGCGACGGAGTTCGAGGGTCCCCGAGTCGATGACATTGACGCCGGTCCCATTGTCCTGGACTCGACAGTTCGTCATGGCCACCAAGGCACTGCTTCGCTGCTGCACTCCGATGTCTCCATCGCGAATGGTCAGAAAGTTCAGATCTCCGGTGGCACTTCCGTTGAAGTCGATCCCCCGATGCTGGGTCGCTCCACTGAAGGGCGACCGGCCGCCCAAGATGCGCACGCTCTGGCTCAAACTCGATCCGGTGCCCAGAACCTCGAGGCGACCACGGACGTCGATGATGTGGCGATCCCAAGTGTTCGGTCCGGCGCTGGTCGGACGCAGGTAGACCCGTACTCCGGCCTCGATTCGCAGCGTAGCTCCGGAATCGACGATCAGGTCTCCACTCAGGACATAAGGACTCTGAGCGGCGGTCCACGTCGTGGTCGAGTTGATGTTCGTCGCCGTGACGCGAGTACCCACCTCGAGCTGAGGAATCTGGCGCACTACGGGATCGGCAATGCCGTCGCTCACCTCGCACTCCAAGACCACGATTCCGACTTCGGAGCCCGCGGTCCAGATGGTCTCGGCCGCGGTGGAATCGGCGAAACTCCCTCGGCCCGGAGGTGACGTCCGCCACACCAGGGTCAGAGGATCTCCATCGCGATCCGAGGGGATCGCCCGGAGCACCACCTGGTCCCCCGCGGCGAGAGCCACGACCCCGGTTTGGAATTCCAGACTGAGCTGGGGAGCCGAGTTCTCGGGAGGCGCGGTCCCACCATCGCTTCCGCCGCCCCCACAACCTCCCAGGCTCCCGGAGAGCGTGAGCACCAATGCTGCGGCCATGGACGAGAAGAAGGCCGCAACGCGCGCGGCGGCCGATCGGGGACCTGAAATCATGTTCTGCATACCTCGTGACAGCGGGGGGTCAGACCCCCCTACCTTGCACAATCTCCCACCCGATCGCAAGCATCCTCGGACCCGGCCCGCCTCCATTTCAGAGGAAGAGAAAGGCGACCAACACCAGGGCCCACAAGTAGTAGGCAAAGCGATGCAATTCCATGCTCCGCACCAGGCGCACCAACCAACCCAGACAGAGGAATCCGACCACCGCGGCCACCACCCCCCCGAGGGCCAAGGTTCCCACTCCCGTCGACCCACCATCGAGATCCTTGAGCTCCAGAACCGCCGCGCCGAGAATCGCGGGGATCGAGAGCAGAAAACTGAAGCGAGCGGCCGAAGCCGGTGCGACTCCCAAAGCCAGTGCGGCCGCGATGGTCCATCCACTGCGGCTGCAGCCGGGCAAGATGGCCACGGCTTGGGCCAACCCGATCAGGAGAGCGGACCGCAGATCCACATCTCGCTCCCCTCGGCGTACGAAGCGGGTACTGAAGAGGACCGCACCGGTGACCGCAAGGGCGATCAAGATCCACTGCGTTTGGTCGAAGGCCGCTTCCACTCGGTCTCGGGCGAACACTCCGACCACGCCGATGGGCACGTTGGCCAGGATCAGGTAGCTGAGGTAACGCCGAGACGACGACCACAGCGGGCCCGATTGGAAGAGCCCGCTCACGAGATCCATCAAGTCTCGACGGTAGAAGATCACCACCGCCACCAGAGTTCCCAGATGAAGCACGATGTCCTCGGCCAGCGACCCCTCCCCCATCTGCATGAGGATCTGTCCCAGGGCCAGGTGCCCGCTACTGCTCACGGGGAGGAACTCGGTCAGACCCTGCAGGGTTGCGAGCACGAGAATGGAGAGGGTTGGACTCATCACCGCCACGGTGAGAACGGCCAAGAACGATACGGTCATGCGTGCGCTGCCTCCAACAGGGGTCCCAGAAAGTCCTGCGCTCGGGCCACCAGGGCCCCGGTTTCGGTCTCGTCGCCCAGGGCCCGAATCAGCGCACTGCCGACCACCACCGCGTCCGCGTAGTCCCGAATCTCCATCACGTCCTCAACATTGCTCACGCCGAATCCCACGGCAACCGGGAGGTCCGTGACCGACTTCACTCTCTCCACGGTCTCTCTGGCCCGGGGATCGATCTTCGAACGAGCGCCGGTCACCCCCAGAGTGGAGACGCAATAGACGAATCCGCTGCTCGCCCGAGCCGCCCGCTCGAGTCTGGCCGTCGGACTGGTCACCGTGACCAAGAAGCAGGTCTCGATCCGCGCCGGTTGCGCGTGGTCCAACCATTCCGCTGCTTCTTCCGGAACCAGGTCCGTGACCAGGACTCCCGAAACCCCCGATGCGGGCAACGCCGCCGTCAGATTGCACAGCCCGAAGCGCAAGAGAGGGTTGAAATAGCTGAAGAGGAGTCGAGGACCCCCGTTTCCCAATTCTTCGAGCGCCGAGAGACAGAGCCCCAAGTGGACTCCGCCTCGGAGAGAGACATCGATGCTGTGCTGAATCGTGGGCCCGTCGGCCACTGGATCACTGAACGGAATGCCGACCTCCACCACATCGCAACCCATCTCCTCCAGCGCCTCCAACAAGGCGAGGCTCGCTTTCAGATGCGGGAATCCCAGCGTGAGATAAGGAATGAGCGCGGCATGCCCCGCGCCTCGCGCCGATTCCAGGGCGCGTCGAATCGGCTGCATGTGGTCCTGCTCCTTCATCTTCGACGGTCGAATCATCCGGCCAGAGTTCGCGCCCGACGGTAGCTCTCGCGGGCTTCCGCCTTCATGGCCAGGCCATCGTAGGCAATTCCCAGTTGGTAGTGCACCCGACCATCAT
>JAJRXK010000015.1 GCA_024276305.1 Candidatus Krumholzibacteriota bacterium | reverse complement strand
GGTTTCGGGCAGGGCCAGCTGGTGGAGGTCCAACTTCATGACTCGCAGCCCCGGTGGGGTGCGGACGAAGGCTCCCGCCACCAGAGTTGCGACCACCAGGAAGACCAGGTGAGCGGCCAGGGATCCCGCCAAATAGCGTCGCATTTCCTGCACTCGGGCGCTCCCTCAGCGTGGGCCCTCACCCTCGTTCTCGACCACCAGACTCAAGCCCTGAATATCGGCGGACTGCACGGCCCCCATCACTCGCACCACGAAGCCATAGGGCACGGTCTCGTCACTGCGCAGATAGACCGGCAGTTCTGGCTGCCCTCGGGTCAACTCGCGCAGGGCGTCGCCGAGTTGGGAGAGCGGGACGACATCGTCGTCGAGATAGACCACCCGGCTGGCATCAACACTGATGACCTGACCGTCGACGGTGGAAGTGACATCGGTGGCCGCATCCGGGAGCTCGACATCCACTCCCCCTTGAATGAAGGGAGCGGTGAGCATGAAGATGATCAGGAGGACCAAGGTCACATCGACCAGCGAGGTCACGTTGATCTCGGCCAGCTGCCTCCGATCTCGTCGCGGAGTCTGTGCGGTCCAGCCATCGTCGATCATCGCGTCTCCTGCAATTCTCCAGGACTCCGGCGACCCTCGAGCTCTTCCTCGGCGATGACGTCCGCCAGGAGCGAACCCAGGCGCTCGACTTCGGCCTCGCCGGCCGCGAGGCGGCGCACGAAGAAGTTGTAGCCGACCACCGAAGGAATCGCGACCGCCAGACCTCCGACGGTGGTGATGAGCGCTTCGGCGATGCCCGGCCCGACGGCGTCCAGGGTCGCGGTCCCCTGTCGGCCCAGTTCGATGAAGCTCCCCATGATGCCCCACACCGTGCCCAGCAGTCCCAGGAAAGGAGCGACCGCGGTGAGAGTGGCGAGCCACCCCAGCCCTCGCTCCTGAAAGGCCATGCTCTGATGCTGGATCCGCTGGACTCCACGCCGGAGGAGTCCGAGGAGGAGGCGATCGGCATCGGGTCCGTGGCGCCGTTCCTGGTAGAGGGGCCAATAGTCCCGAGAGAAGAACAAGAAGGTCTGGGCCAGTGGACTTTCCTGATGAGCCTCGCTCCAGTGGCGGAGGTCGGACATCTTCTCCTGGCCCTCTCGAGTCCGACCGAAGTGGAGCCAGAACTCCGCGTTCATCGCCTGGATCCGTCTCAACAGACGGCCTCGCTCCACCATCACCGCCCAGGAGATCACCGACAAGGTGAAGAGAAGGAGGAGGATGAACTTCGCAAAGATTCCACTACGAGCGATGAGATCTCCGATTTCACCGAAGATGCTCGCGACCACGACGGCAGCCAGGGGCATGGGTTTCCTCGATCTCTGGCGGGGTTGGTTCTGCAGAGAGGCCACCGCGTGCGTGGGGTCGACGCTGGCGACGGGGAGGAAGCTGGGGCCCGGCTCCCGTCCAATTCCTACGCAGAGAATCCCGAAGGGTTCCCGACGACGAGGGCCACGCTAGGCAGAGAGCCCCGAGCGGTCAAGCGAGAAGGGAAAGAGCTCAGGCGCCAGGCGTGAAATTCTTGTAGTAGTCGCGCTCGAAGACCTCGTCGAAGTCGAAACCGTCTTCGAAATCCTCGAGGCGATCTTCGTCGGTCTTGGCCAGGATTCCGGCCTCCACCAAGTCGAAGACGATGCTGCCGAAGTCTCGGGTGGCACGGACCCCCCATTGCTCCAGGACGTGGCGGGCCATGGGACCGAATTCTGCGAGGGCGAAGTCCCGCAGTCCCCCCAGGAGTTCCCGCCCCGAGAGGTGCCGGGGACGGTCCAACTCCGCGATGCTGTGCTGCAGCCCTCGCAGAACGAAGTCATAGGCCTCCGGACGATAGGGCCGCCCTTCGGCGAGTTGTTCGAGTTGTGCCTCCACGGTCTCTCCCGGTCTTGGTTCCCCTTCGAGCTTGACGACGGGCGAGGGCCTTGTCAACCGCGCTCCACCTGGACCCGCGCGGCCTGCTCCCGGTAGAGATCGACGTAGTCATCGATCACACAGCGAATGCAGAACCGAGCCCGAGCATCCTCCCGAGCCTGCGCGCCGAGCTCTGCGGCCAGAGCGGGACGATCGAGGAGGCGCAGAACCGACTGGGCCATGGCCTCCACGTCGTGGGGGTCGTGCAGAAAGCCGTGGCGACCGTCGCGGACCACTTCGGGAATTCCCCCCCGCCGGCTCGCGACCACCGGGGTCGCGCAGCTCATGGCCTCGAGGGCCACCAGGCCGAAACTCTCGTGTTCGCTCGGCAAGAGAAGTACGTCGGCCATGGCCATGAGGTCGGCCATCGACTCCTGGTTGCCCAGGAACAGGACGTCGTCGGCCACCGAGAGCTCCCGGGCCAGGTCTTCGGCCGGGCGACGTTCGGGCCCCTCTCCCACCACCACCAACCGGGCTCTCCTCTCCTGCCGCACCCGGGCGAAGATCCGGATCAGCGAGGGGATGTTCTTGACCGGTCGCAGGTTCGACACGTGCAGAAGAAGGGGCTCCCCATCGCGCCGCAGCGGATTCTCTCGCCGAAGTTCCGGACGGGGGACGAAGACCGAGGTGTCCACGAAGTTGGAGATGACCTGAATCTCGCGCTGCACGTCGAAGACCTTTCGAGTTTCGTCCGCGAGAAAGCGACTCACTGCGGTCACTGCGTCGCTGGCTTCGATACTGAACTTGGTCAGCGGGAAGAAGCCCGGCTCTCGTCCCACCAAGGTGATGTCGGTCCCGTGAAGGGTGGTGATGGTGGCGATGGACCGAGGCCGGAGCATCTGCTTGGCCAAGTAGCTGCTGGCGGCGTGAGGGATGGCATAGTGAACGTGGAGAACGTCGAGGTCGTGATAGATCGCGACCTCGGTCATCTTGCTCGCCAGGGCCAGGCTGTACGG
>JAJRXK010000014.1 GCA_024276305.1 Candidatus Krumholzibacteriota bacterium | reverse complement strand
TCCTCCATCGGGCCGGTCAACTCCTGAGACCTGCCGGAAGATGCACCCTCCGACTCTCCGGAAACCAAAGCACGAAACACCTCTTCGAAAACATCCTCCAACGACTCGATGCGGCCTAGATTATTGTCACATCAGGGCTAAACTTGGCACATCCTCCCCCTCATTGGAGGGAAGACGATGACGGATCAGATGGCTGATTGTTCCGCAAGAGCAATGGTCAGGCATCCCGGTTGTGCTACGAGGGCCATATCCTGACCGAGAACCGCAACGGGTTGATCGTGGAAGCAACGGTCAGCCATGCGGGAACCAAGGCCGAACGGGATGCAGCCCTGGAGATGCTGGATCGATGGTCTTGCGAGCACAGACGGATTCTCCGCCACGCGGGTTATCGAGTCAGCCAGCGAGTGCGGAAACCGATCGAAGGAGCCCTTCGGATGGATGAAGACGATCGGGAATCTGCGACGCTTTGCGCACCGGGGTTTGGAGAAGGTGACCGGCAACCGGGGCCGCGCCCCGGATGCCAGGGATCGCGGGCAACCCATTCCCGTCCATGACCAGGCCCAAAGGAAGAAAATGAACCCACGCATGGAGCAAAGTTCAGCAACCTGCTAGCTCTTCCGGCTCACCCTCGGCCCTGGTTGGCGTGCAGTGCCTGGAGAGTGAGCGCGCCGATGAGCAGACTCGCCACCGAGACGTGGAGGACCTGAGCGGCGGGGGGCAGGTGCCATCCGGCGAGGACGGCGCCGATGGCGGCCTGGGCTACGGCGAGGCCGGAGCTGACCCTCGACCAGGTGTTGAGACGGTGATGGTCGGGGCATGCTCCGTGACACCAGGAAGAGAGAGCGATGATGGAGAGCAGGACCAGCGCGGCGAAGGCGCGGTGGAGATGGTCGAGGTCGACCACCTGTTCGAGCCAGAGCTCGCGGGGCAGATCTGGCATGCCCGCGATGGCGTGCTCGATGCCGGCACGAATCTGAGTCCCCAGACCGACCTGACCCAGCACCAGGGCGATGATCCCGAGGGAGAGGTTCCGCACCCGCTTCTCGGCCGCAGTCCGGATCGGTGCAGGGTGAGGGTGCACCGCCCGGAAGGTCGCCAATAGGAGGAGGGTCACGATCAACAGAGCGACCAGCAGGTGCGCACTGATCATCCACGGGGTCAGTCCGGAGCGCACCACTTGCCCTCCGAGCCATCCTTCGAAGGCGACGAGGACGAAGGCGGCGACCGTCGACCATCGCACTCCGGGTTGGTGCCGGAAGCGCCGAAGGGCGAGGAAGGTGGTGGCGGCAATCAGAAGCCCGATGCTCACGCCGAGGAGACGATTGACGTACTCGGTCCAGGTGAGGGCCGCGTTGAACTGGGAGTGATCGAATTGGGGCGGGAGCTGGTCCGCGCGGGTCGGCGGAATCCACTGCCCGAAGCAATGTGGCCAATCGGGACAACCCAGGCCGGCGCCTGCGGCTCGCACCAGGGCCCCCACGAGGATCAACAGATAGGTGGCGATGGTGGTCCACACCGCCAGGCGTACGAATCCTCGATCCACAGTTGTACTCATGAGGACCCCAGAGTAGGTTGGGACCCGTCGGATCGCCAACCCCAGGGAGTGTTCCAGATTCTCGGAATCGGAGACGTGCCGTACTCCGGCCGCTGTGGGCCGATTCTGGGCGAGTCACATCATTGATGGTTCTCATGGCTGGCATATCCTTGGAGCTGCACGAAAATGTGCTTCGGTAGGGCGGTTTGGCCCTGACCCCGTGACGATTCATCACGCTTCGCCGTGAAGCGTGTCCGGTCTCCTGGAAGATGGTGCGAGGTAGATCCATGCCCAATACACCCCTCGAGAAGCAAGTTCCCCGGCGCTCATTCCTCGACATCCTCTTGGGAGTCGGGGTGCTGGGAGCGGCTGGGAGCGCTTTGTTCCCTGTCCTGCGCTATCTCAAGCCCCTGCCTCTGGAGGCTGCCGGGGGACCGGTGAAATTGAGCGATGACGACCTCGCGACCATCGAGAGCGATCACTTCGTGATCGTTCGCGTGGGGCCCAAGCGCGTGATCGTGTTCCGGGACTCGACGGAAGAAGTTCACGCACTCGCCGCCAAATGCACCCACGAAGGCTGCACCGTGCAGTTCTCCTTCGAGGAAACCATCGTCTGGTGTGCCTGTCACAACGGTCGCTTCGACATCGATGGGCGCGTGCTATCTGGTCCGCCGCCCAAACCTCTCGCCGAATACGCAGTGCAGACCTCGGATGACGGCGGCATCATCGTGAACATGGAGATCGCATGAGCAGCTCAACGAAGTCCAATTCCCTCCTCGACTGGGCAGATCAGCGCTACCAGATCCGAGGTCTCATCGAGTTCTTGAAGCACAAGGAAGTGCCGATCGGTGGGCACTCCATGGTGTGGTACTACCTCGGCGGAACCACCCTGTTCTTCTTCACCATTCAGATCCTCAGCGGGTTGCTTCTCCTGCTCTACTACCAACCGGGGCAGGACACCTCCTATGAGACCATCCGCTACATCACGACCAAGGTTCCCTTCGGGTGGCTGATTCGGTCGGTGCACGTCTGGAGTGCGCACCTGATGATTCTGTCGCTCGTCGTGCACATGTTCAGCACGATGTTGTTGAAGGCCTACCGCCCTCCGAGAGAGATGACCTGGGTCACGGGCTTTCTTCTGTTCTCGATCTCTCTGGGCTTCGGATTCTCGGGTTATCTGCTGCCGTGGAACGAATTGGCCTACTTCGCCACTTCGGTGGGCACCGATTCGGTGAAGAGTGTGCCGGTGATCGGCCAGTGGCTTCTGGAGGTGATGCGTGGCGGCCCGGATGTCACCATCAACACTCTCTATCGCTTCTTTGCTCTGCACATCGTGGTGTTGCCGATCACGATCTTCGCGGTGATCGGAATGCACTTGGTGATGATTCAACGTCAGGGGATGGCTCCTCCCCGGGGTCATGAGACTTCCCCTCGGGGGATGCCCTTCTTTCCGAATTTCATGCTCCGCGACTTGCTGTTGTGGCTCATGTGTCTCATCGGCCTGATGACCCTGGCGGTCTTCCTGCCCTACGGGCCGGGCCTGCCGGGGGTGGAGTGGGAACTCGGACTCAAGGCCAATCCCCTCGCACCGGCCTATCCGGGGATCAAGCCGGAGTGGTATTTCCTGTGGATCTACCAACTCTTGAAGGAGTTCCCAGCCCATCTCTTCGGGGTCGAGGGGCCCGAGGCCGCTCTGGGTCTGGTCTCGGTGATCATGGGGATCTGGGCTCTCATCCCCTGGCTCGATCGCAAATCGCGGCAGGGTTTGCCCACCCCGGGCTTCACCGACTACGGCAATGCGTCGATCCTGTTCATCGGCTATCTGACCCTCAAGGCCTGGGACCTTGGCGGCGGGGGGGGCGGTGATGTGCTCCCCGATCCCGCGGCCGTCGCCCGGACCTGCGCGATCATCATCTTGGGGGTCGCGGCCGTCCAGATCGCGATCCGAGTCCTGGTCTATCACCACTGGCGATTCACGACCACCGGAGCCGTTCTATTGCAGATCATCCTCCATGGCTTCTTCGGCATGAGCTACTTGCTCGCGGGGGCCATCTCGTTCGTCTTGGCCATGGGGGTCTACATCATTCGCTACCGCGGTCGCGAAAGGGTCTTCGAAGGAGCGAAGTCATGAAGAATCTCTCTTGCTTGGTGGTGGCGCTCCTGCTGACCTTCGCGTGGGGTACCGTTGCCCGCGCCAACGAGGCCCAGACCGAAGCCACACCGGATACCGAGGTGACGGACCTCTCCTCCTTGAACCTTCCCGACGCAGTGGAGGAGTTCTTCACCGCCACGGGGGAGGGCGGCGAGCCGATCCTCGCCGAGTCAGAGCGGGCCTACTACGCGGGCCTTCCCGAGCACGCACGAAAGCTCGTGGCGGTGGCGGTGGAGAACGACCTCGTGAGCCGACCGGAGCACCTGAAGGGTCTTCTCGACCTCGACCTGCGGCCGGACAAGTTCGAGCTGATGTTCTCGGACAACTGCATTCTCTGCCACAGTGACGAGGATCAGCAGTCCGAGGAGACCTGGATGCGTCTGGATCCCGAGGCGGATGCGGGGCCTTCGCACCTATCTCTTCCCGCCTTCCTGGGCGGAGCCCATTTCCGGAAGGGACTCTCCTGTAGTGGTTGCCACGGGGGAAGCCCGGATGTCCTGGAGATGGTCGACGAGATCTATGATCGCTGGCCCGATTTCGACACCCGCCGCGAAGATCGGACCTGGATCCCCGAATTCTGTGGTCGTTGCCATTCGGATCCGGCGTTCATGCGAGGCTACAACCCCGCGTTGGCCACCGATCAGGTGGCGAAGTACCGGACCAGCCGCCACGGCAAGAAGTTGCTCGAAGAGGGCGACTCCGGCGTGGCCCAGTGCGTGAGTTGCCACGGCGTACACGGGATTCTCGGCCCGCAGAGCCGCAATTCTCCGGTTCATCCGCAGGCCATTCCCGAAACCTGCGGTCGCTGCCATTCCGATGTCAAGCTGATGGAGGGACGCACCAAGCCGGATGGCACTGCGATGCCCACGGATCAGCTGGCCCAGTACCGGGAGAGCGTGCACGGCAAGGCGTTGCTCGAGCGAGGAGATCTCGGGGCCCCCGCTTGCAACGATTGCCATGGCAACCACGCCGCCATGCCGCCCGAGGTCTCGCACGTGTCGCAGGTGTGCCGGACCTGTCACACCATGAACGCCAAGCTCTTCGATGGGAGCAAGCACAAGCGGGCGTTCGAGAAGAACCAGTGGCCCGAATGCGAAACCTGCCACGGAAAGCACAACATCACCAAGACCTTCGATGCGATGCTGGGGACCCAGCCCGGTGAGCTCTGCTACAACTGTCACGCTCGCTACGCCAAGCACAACCCGAACTGCATCGCGACCGCGGATCACTTCCGCGAGACCATTCAGACCTTGGCCGAGGCCGAGGAGCACTTCGCGGAGAAAGAAGAGTGGATGGCGGAGCACGGGTTGGACGCCGGGGATCTCGAGGGGGTCCGAGCGGACCTCCACGATGCTCTGCGGACTGCCAGATCGACCGTCCATGCCTTCGACCAGAGCGACTTCGACGAGGTGGCCAAGGCCGGCCTCGATGCAGTCAAGGTGGGCCACGAGAAGGTCTCGGCGGGAGAGAGCGAGTTCCACTACCGCCGCCGAGGGCTGGTGATCGCGATCCTGGTGTTGGTCTTTCTCGCGGTCGTTCTGGCTCTGAAGATCCGCGAGATCGAACGTCCGACCTGAGCCGGCTTCGGTGTCGATTCCTCGGTTCGCTGACGCGCCCTCACATCCGTGGGGGCGCGATTTCGGATGGCCGGGGGCGGAGTTTCTTTCATCGCGTGATCCGGGGTCGCCTCGGTCCGCCGACGGGTCTATTCTGGTGGCGTCGGCATCGAATCCATCTCTATTTCGGGGACTTCCATGAATCTATCGGCCATTCTGGTGGTAACGCGTCCCGAGGAGATCGATCGGGCCTGCGAAGTCCTCGAGGAGCGACCGGGCGTGGAGGTCCACCACGTCCACCGAGAGACCGGAAGGCTCATCATCACTCAGGAGGCGGAGACCATCGACGACGAGGTCGATGGCTTGGGCCGAATCCAGGAACTCCCCTTCGTCATTCTCGCAGAAATGGTGGAGCACCACTTTGCTCCGGAATCCCCCATCGTTGGAGACGAACCATGACCAAGTCACGTCGTGATTTTCTGAAGGCCAGCGTGGCGGCCAGTGCCGCAATGGCGGTAGGACTTCCGGTGGGCCCCGACTCTCGGGCCAGCGCCGTGGAGGCCCGTCGGGGGGTGCACTGGGAGAAAGGCGTCTGCCGTTTCTGCGGCACCGGTTGTGGAATCCAGATCGGCACCAAGGACGGTCGGATCGTGGCCACCAAGGGAGATCCCGATGCTCCGGTGAACAAGGGACTGAATTGCATCAAGGGCTACTTCAACGGCAAGATCATGTACGGGAAGGACCGCCTCACCAAGCCTCTGCTGCGGATGAAAAATGGTCGCTTCGACAAGAAGGGCGATTTTCGGGAAGTGAGTTGGGAGAAGGCCTTCGATGTCATGGAGGAGCATTTTCGCAAGGCCTACGGCGAGCTCGGGCCCGCCGGGGTGGCCATCTTCGGCTCGGGGCAGTACACGATCCAGGAAGGCTATGCGGCCGCGAAGCTCATGAAGGCGGGGTTCCGCTCGAACAACATCGATCCCAACGCCCGTCACTGCATGGCGTCGGCAGTGGTGGGCTTCATCCAGACCTTCGGGATCGACGAGCCGTCGGGCAACTATGACGACATCGAGCTCACCGACACGATCATCACCTGGGGCGCCAATATGGCGGAGATGCATCCGATTCTCTGGTCCCGTGCGACCGATCGGAAGCTCTCCGATCGCAACCGGGTGAAGGTCGTGAATCTGACCACCCAATCCAATCAGACCTCGAATCTGGCGGACATCGAAATCATCATGAAGCCGGGGACGGATCTGGCGATCTGGAACTACATCGCCAGAGAAATCGTTCGTCGAGATGCCATGGACCAAGAGTTCGTGGATCGTCATTGCATTTTCGCGACCGGGCCCTACGACATCGGCTATGGCATGAGAGGAGACGACACTCACGCCTTCGACGCCGAGAAGGACACTCGGGCCAAGGAGCGGGAAGTCGTCCTGGACGAGGCCGAGGCGATTGCGCAGCGGCGCCAGCCCGGTGAGCGGGTCCAGCAGTCGCACACCGCGAAGCCGGTGGCCCACTGGCAGATCAGCTTCGAGGAATTCCGACGGGGACTGGAGCCCTACGACCTCGATTTCGTGGCGACGCTGGCGAAGGGGGATTCGGAGGAAAGCCTCGATTCCTTCAAGGCCAAGCTCCGCCAACTCGCCGACCTCTACATCGAGCGTGGCCGCAAGGTCTGTAGCTATTGGACCATGGGATTCAATCAGCACTACCGCGGCAGCTGGGTGAACGAGCAGGCCTACATGGTGCATCTGCTGCTGGGCAAACAGGCCACTCCGGGCAATGGAGCCTTCTCTCTCACCGGGCAGCCTTCTGCCTGCGGAACGGCGCGAGAGGTCGGCACTTTCGCCCACCGTCTGCCGGCGGACATGGTGGTCACCAATCCCAAGCATCGGGCCCGCGCCGAAGAGATCTGGGGTCTTCCTTCGAAGACTCTGAATCCCAAGGTCGGATCGCACATCACGAAGATCATGCGCGATCTCGAGGACGGGAAGATCAAGTTCGCGTGGGTGCAGGTGAGCAATCCTTTCCAGGCCACCGCGAATGCGAATCACTGGATCCGGGCCGCGCGGGAAATGGACAGTTTCATCGTGTGTTCGGACGCCTATCCCACCATCTCGGGAAAGGTCGCCGACCTGATTCTGCCTTCGGCCATGATCTTCGAGAAGTGGGGCGCCTACGGCAACGCCGAGCGACGGACCCAGATGTGGCGACAGCAGGTGAAGGCTCCGGGGGAGGCGCGCACCGATGTGTGGCAGATCTTGGAGTTCTCCAAGCGCTTCCGTCTCGCGGAGGTGTGGGGAGCCAAGCCGGTTCCTGGGCTGAAGGCCAAGGGATTCGCCGACGGACAGTTGCCGGATGTGCTCGCAGAAGCCCGCAAGATGGGCTACTCCCCGCAGGACACTCTCTTCGACGTCCTCTTCGCCAATGAGAAGTGCCGCCGCTATGCGTGGCCGGGTCGGGTGGGAGCTGGAGCTCCGAATAGTACGGTGGAGGATCTGGGGGTGGATTGGTTCGTGGAGAAGGGACTCTTCGAGGAGTACGCAACTTTCGGACGTGGCCACCATCACGATCTGGCTCCCTTCGATCGTTATTTCGACGAAGACGTGCGGGGGCTTCGGTGGCCGGTGGTCGACGGCAAGGAGACCCTCTGGCGCTTCAATGAGGACTACGATCCCTATGTGACCAAGGGGGCGGGCTTCGAGTTCTACGGTCCCGCCTTGAAGGCCATTCCCTCGGGTGACCTCGATGGAGTGACCGACAAGACCAAGACTCCCCTGCCCGGCCGGGCCAAGATTTTCTTCCGTCCCTACGCCGCGCCGCCCGAGGCTCCCGATGCGGACTACGATCTGTGGCTCTCCACCGGCCGGGTCCTCGAACACTGGCACACCGGAACCATGACCCGACGCGTTCCCGAGCTGCACCGCGCAGTGCCGGCGGCTCAGATCTTCATGAATCCGGAGGATGCGAAGGCCCGGGGACTCCGACGCAACGACTTGGTCTACGTCGAATCCCGTCGGGGTCGAGTGAAGGCAGTGGTGGAGACTCGGGGCCGGAATCGCCCGCCCCAGGGTTATACCTTCGTCCCCTTCTTCGACGAGTCGGTGTTCATCAACAAGGTGACCCTCGACGTGACCTGTCCGATGTCGAAGGAGATCGACTTCAAGAAGTGTGCGGTGAAGGTGTACAAGGCCTGATCCGATGGCGGCCCGATCCGAAAGTCGCCGAGGATTCCTTCGGGGTGGTCTCCGGGGACTGGGAGGGGCACTTCTGGCCGGTGCGGTCTGGGCGCGATGGCTCCAGAGCGAAAGCCGAGCGGCTCCCTTCGCCCTCCGTCCTCCGGGCGCGGTCGCGGAAGCGGACTTTCTCGCGCAGTGCATCAAATGCGGTCAGTGTGTTCAGGCCTGTCCCTTCGACACCCTGAGACTCGCCGATCTCGGGGACGAGATCCCCTTGGGCACCCCCTTCTTCGTACCTCGGGAGGTGCCCTGCTATCTCTGCGAAGATTTGCCTTGTGTCGGGGCCTGTCCCTCGGGGGCGTTGAGTCCCTCGGTCCAGGATCCGGCGGAGAGCCGGATGGGATTGGCCGTTCTCGTCGATCACGAGACCTGCCTCTCCTACAACGGATTGCGATGCGAAATCTGTTTCCGCCAGTGCCCGCTGACGGGCACGGCGATCACCATCGAGAACCAGGCTCGGGGACGGAGCCGGCATGCTCTCTTTCTGCCTCAGGTGCACTCGGAGGCCTGCACGGGATGTGGGGTGTGCGAGAAAGTCTGCCCTCTGGACGAGGCCGCGATCCGAGTCCTGCCGACCGAACTCGCACAGGGCAAGATCGGCGGTCACTACGAACTCGGCACCGAGAATCCCGGACCGCGCGGGGGCTTCGCGGAGCCGGATGAGTCGCGACCCGGTGCGGCCATGGACTACCTCAATTCGACGGGAGCGGAGGTGGAGCCATGAAAGCGCGTCCGCTCTGGATGAGGAGAGGACTCCAAATGACGATGATCGCGCTCTTCATCGTGTCGTCTCGTTTCGGTGGGAAGGTGGGGGGCGCTGCGGTGCTGGCAGGGGATCTCAGTGCGTCACGGATTCTGGGAATGGTGCCCTTGGCCGACCCCCTGGCGGCCTTGCAGATCTTCGCCACCGGACGACTGCCGGGACCGGATGTGCTGTGGGGAGCGGCCTTGGTGATGGCGATCTATTCGGTGATCGGCGGGCGCGTCTTCTGCGCGTGGGTCTGCCCGGTGAATATCGTTTCGGACGCTGCGGGCTGGGCGCATCGTCGCCTGGGAATGCGAAGGGGAGCGACCATCCCGCGGTCGACACGATGGTGGGTGCTGGGCGGGAGTCTGGTCATTTCGGCGGTCATGGGTCTGAGCGCCTTCGAATTCGTCAGTCCGGTGGGGATGGTCCAGCGGGGACTCGTTTTCGGCGGGAGAGCGGCGGCGGTGGCGATGGGAGGGATCTTCCTGGCCGAGTTCCTGCAGTTGCCGGGGCTGTGGTGTTCGCGACTCTGTCCGCTGGGAGCATTCTATTCTCTGGTCGGTCGTCGGGCCGCGTGGAAGATCCGCTATGATCCCCTCTCCTGTACTCACTGTGGCGAATGCAAAGTCGTCTGTCCCGAACCTCAGGTACTGGACTTGGGGGCGGCGGCCCTCACCGGCCGGGTGGATTCGTCGGACTGCACTCAATGTGGACGGTGCACCGAGCTGTGCCCCGAAGGAAGTCTGATGTACGCTTGGCGGCCGCCGTCGGTGGCCGCCGTATCCAAGGAGAAGTCATGATGATACCCTTGAAGCCGATGATTCTCGGGGCGGCAGCTCTGCTCCTCTCCGGAGTGGCTCTGGCCGATGGAGAGAAGCCGGTGAAGGACCAGGACCTGGGTCTGGCCAAGAACAGCGTTTTCGACACGCCGGATCCGATCGTGGCGCCTCCCGCGGGTCTCGAGCCCGGGGAGAACGCCACCGTGGAACCCTACGCAGAGGGGATTCCCCCCACGATTCCCCACGAGGTCAACGACTACCTTCCCATCCGCGTCGACGAGAATGCCTGCATCGAATGTCATGTCGACCCCGACCTGGTGGGGCAGTCCGTGGAGGAGGGCGAGCCGACTCCCGCTCCGGCCAGTCATTTCACGGATCTACGCCGCGCGCCGGGGACCCTCACCCGCGAACTCATCGGCGCTCGTTACGACTGTTCGCAGTGCCATGTTCCGCAGGCGGAGACGGCCCCTCTCGTGGAAAACGAGATTCGTTGACCGTGGCCGGTCGGGAGGATTCAGGGCTCGATCGGCGGGAGTTCTTCCGCCGGATCTGGTCCCCCTTCGGGGGCGAGCCGGTCAGGAGCCGTCCACCGAGGCCGGAGTTGCCGATGCTGCCCAAGGGACCTCCTCCCCCCTGCCTGGTCCTGGACTCCGCCCAGGCGAATCCCTGCGTGGGTTGTGATGCTCCCTGCGTGAAGATCTGCGAGCCCCGGGTGATCGGTCTCCATCCGGAGGGACACGGGCTCGCCGGCCGCGCCTACCTCGAGTTCTCGACTGCAGGTTGCACTTGGTGTGGCGACTGCCGCGAGGTCTGTCCTCGAGTGCCTCCGCCGAAGGACCTGCCCCAGCGCATCGGAATGCTGCTCCTCGACCGCCATACCTGCATGCCTTGGCAGGATGTGGTCTGCATGTCCTGCCGCGACGTCTGTCCCCACCAAGCCATCCACTTCGACGAACGTGGGCGACCGCAGGTCGAGAGCGCGCGCTGCGATGGCTGCGGCCTGTGCGTCGCTCCGTGTCCGGTGAGTGCCTTCCGCGTGGTGGGAGAGATCCTTCCGGGAGATTGACGAAGGGCGAGGGGAAGCACAGCTCCGATGTGGTTTCCCCCGCGCCGACCATCTATGCTGTGGATTGGCTGTCGTGAATCCGTCCTGTGGGGTGTACATGTCTGCTCTGGAGTCCTCTGTCGAATCTCTCTTCCCGCCTGCGACCCGGTCGGAGTGGTTGCGTCGCGCGGGCGACGCTCTGGGGGTCGAGGACCCTCTCGCCAAGCTCCAGCGATCCCTGGGGGAAGGGATCTGCGTCGAGGGGCTCTACTTCGATCGCAAGGGGAGCGCCCGAGATGGCGCCGCGGTCGGAGAGGCGAAGTGGAAGGTCGTCGCGGAGCACCGAGTGGAGGGGCCGACGCTCTGGGCCGCGTCTCTGGAAGAGGCGGCGGCGGGCGGAGTCGACGGACATCTCTTGTCTCTCGATGAGACCAATGCACCCGGGCCCGAAGAATGGCGAGTCCTAGTGCAGGCCCATCCCTGGATCGACGCAGAGTCCACTTCGCCGCAGGTGGAGAATGCGAGCCTGCGTCTCGACCTGAGCGGAGCCGATGTCGGGGGATGCCTGGGCCTGGATCCGGCGGGATGGTGGGCCCATGGATCGTTGGATCGAGAGGGCTTCGATTCTGCGATGGAGGAGTCTGTGAAGGTCGCGGCGCGTGGTTGCGAGGCGGCGCCGCGACTGCGCACCTTCGCGGTCGACACCTCCGTCCACCACGCGGCGGGAGCCGATGAGGCATTGGACCTGGCCCTGATCCTGGCCACCGCTCTCCACTACCTCCGTGCGATGGAGGAGCGGGGGATCGAAGTCGAAACTGCGGCTCGTCGGATTCTGTTCCGGCTTCGGGTCGACTCCCGATTCTTTCTCTCGATCGCCAAGGGGCGGGCCCTGCGTCAGCTGTGGTCGCAGGTGCAGCGGGAATGCGGAGTCGAGGCGCCCGGGTGCGCGGTCTTCGCACGACAGGCGGAGCGTTCGCTGAGCATCCTCGATCCCTGGGTGAATGTATTGCGGGGGACTGCGGCGGCCTTTGCGGGCGCCTTGGGGGGCGCAGATCTGGTCTCGGTCTCTCGCTACGACCTGCGTTTGGAAGAGAAGAGTCCTCATGCGGCCCGTCTGGCCCGCAACACCGCGCTGATTCTGAGAGACGAGTCCCATTTGGGCCGGGTAAAAGATCCCGCCGGCGGTTCCTATGCTCTCGAGGGAATGACCGCGGACCTGGCCCGGCGGGCCTGGGAGATTTTTCGGGAGATCGAATCCCTCGATTCGATCGCGGGAGTTCTCGAATCGGGATGGGTCGCCGAGCGCATCGTAGCGGTCCGCGAATCCCGCCGACGGGCTCTCCGAACTCGGAAGGAAGCACGCACGGGAGTGAGTGAATTCGCCCTGGTCGACGACCCCGCAGAGATGCAGATTCCGCAGGAGAGCTCCTGGCATCTCGATTCGGATTTCGAAGCCCTGCGTCGGCGCAGCCTCGACTTTCGGCGTAGGAGAGGGCAGAGGCCCCGGGTGAAGATCGTCACTCTGGGCCCCAGCTCCGAATTCAACGCACGCCTGATCTGGACCGAGAATCTCCTCGCGGCGGCGGGGATCGGCGCCGATCGTTCTCCGGAAGCTCTGGAGGTCAGTCGGATCGAAGCTCTGCCGGAGGGACCGGTGGTCTTCTGCACCAGTGATGCAAGACTCGAGAGGGAGGGCTTGGCCGCAGTGGCCGCTCTGGGCTCGCAGGATGTTCACGTGGCCGGCCGGCCTCCGGCCGATGAAGTGCTCTGGCGGGAGCGCGGGGTGCGCTCCTGGATCCACGTGGGCATCGATGTGGTGGACTGGCTCGAGGGGTTGTTGATGGAGATGGGAGGTGGAGAATGAGCCGGATTCCGGACTTTCGCGACCGGGCTTGGGAGGATCTGCCGCGCCCGCTCTCTTCGGAGCGGGCGGCCACCACCACCGCGACGGCCGAGGGAATCGAAGTGGCCGACCTCTACGGTCCCGCCGACCTCGATGAGTGGCCCTCTCCTCCGGGGTGGCCAGGGATGCCCCCCTTCGTCCGCGGTCCCTATCCCACCATGTACACCCAACGGCCGTGGACCATCCGGCAATACGCCGGATTCTCGACCGCCGAAGAGAGCAATGCCTTCTATCGCCGTAACCTTGCGGCGGGGCAGCGCGGCCTGTCGATTGCCTTCGATCTGGCCACCCACCGGGGCTACGATTCGGATCACCCGCGCGTGGTCGGAGATGTCGGAATGGCCGGGGTGGCCATCGACTCGATCTATGACATGCGCCAGCTCTTCGAGGGGATCCCCCTCGATCGCATGTCCGTGTCCATGACCATGAACGGTGCGGTTCTCCCGGTGATGGCTCTGTTCATCGTCGCGGCCGAGGAACAGGGGGTGTCCTCCGAACGGCTTTCGGGAACCATCCAGAACGATATTCTCAAAGAGTTCATGGTCCGCAACACCTACATCTATCCGCCGCAGCCGAGCATGCGGATCATCGCGGACATCTTTCGCTATACCAGCGAGAAGATGCCCCGCTTCAACTCGATCAGCATCTCGGGCTATCACATGCAGGAAGCTGGTGCCTCGGCGGATCTGGAGTTGGGCTACACCCTTGCGGACGGACTCGAATATCTGCGCACCGGTCGCGCCGCGGGCCTGGACATCGACTCCTTCGCGCCACGGCTGAGTTTCTTCTGGGCCATCGGCATGGATTTCTTCATGGAGGTGGCGAAGCTGCGCGCGGCGCGGCTGTTGTGGTCCTCTCTGGTCCGAGACTTCGAGCCCCAGAATCCCAAGAGTATGTCGCTTCGGACTCACTGTCAGACCAGCGGCTGGTCGCTGACCGCGCAGGATGTCTACAACAATGTGGTGCGCACCTGCATCGAGGCGATGGCCGCCACTCAGGGACACACGCAGAGCCTGCACACCAATAGCTTCGACGAGGCCTTGGCTCTGCCAACGGAGTTCTCGGCTCGGATCGCTCGCAATACCCAGATCTTCCTGCAGCAGGAGAGCGATAGCTGTGCCACCGTCGATCCCTGGGGGGGCAGTTACTACGTGGAGTATCTCACCCGCGAACTCGCGGGGCGGGCTCGGTCCCATCTCCGCGAGATCGAGGATCTCGGCGGAATGGCTCGGGCGATCGAGAAGGGAATTCCGAAGCTTCGGATCGAAGAGTCGGCGGCACGCACTCAAGCGCGCATCGACTCCGGTCTGCAGAAGGTGTTCGGAGTGAATTGCTTCACCCACTCCGACGACCCTCCGGTGGAAGTGTTGAAGGTCGACAATGGTGCGGTGCGGGAAGCTCAACTCGAGAAGCTTCGTCGTCTTCGATCCGATCGAGACGAGGCCCAGGTGCAATCGGCTCTCGACGCGATGACCGCTTGCGCGGAGAGTGGGAAGGAGAACTTGGTAGAGGTGGCGGTGACCGCCGCACGAGCCAAGGCCACGGTGGGAGAGATGAGTGCCGCGCTCGAACGGGTCTGGGGCCGGCACCAGGCCACTACGCGGAGCATCGAGGGGGTGTATCGCAGCACCATGCAGGAGCGCAGCGAGGAGCAACTGGCCCGTCTTCGAACGGCCGTCCAGCGATTCGAGAAGCACGAGGGGCGTCGTCCTCGACTGTTGATCGCGAAGATGGGACAGGATGGGCACGACCGGGGTCAGAAGGTCGTGGCCACCGCATTCGCCGACTTCGGATTCGACGTCGACATCGGACCTCTCTTTCAGACTCCCGAAGAGAGCGCGCGTCAGGCCGTCGAGAATGACGTCCATGTGGTGGCGGTGAGCTCACTGGCCGCGGGACATCTCACCTTGGTGCCCGCGTTGAGGGATGCCTTGCAGAGCTTGGGCCGGGAGGACATCATGATCGTGGTGGGGGGAGTGGTTCCGCCCCAGGATTACGATGCCCTCTACGAAGCTGGGGCCACCGCGATCTTCGGTCCCGGCACCAATGTCGCCGAAGCCGCGCAGAGCTTGATCGAGGAACTCTCGCGGCAGCTGGGCTTCGACACTCCTTCCTGAACCGGGCGAGGCAGGCCATGGATTCGCGCAAACCGAAGCCCACGCTGCGCGTGGATCCGCCCTCTGATTCGCCGGTCGAAAACGCTGCGGCGAGATCTTCGACTGCCCGGCGGGCGCTTCGTCTCGACCAATACCTCGAGGGGATCGTCTCCGGGGACCGTGCGATTCTGGGTCGCGCGATCACTCTCGTGGAATCGCATCGCGGCGACCATCAGGCCCTGGCCCAAGAGCTGATCGAGACTCTTCTGCCGCGGACCGGGAAGTCCGTGCGCGTGGGGATCACCGGAGTTCCCGGATCGGGGAAGAGTTCCTTCATCGAGACTCTGGGTTGCGACCTCGTCCAGAGGGGACGACGGGTTGCAGTTCTGGCCGTGGATCCTTCGAGTGGCGTGAGCGGTGGCAGCATCCTCGGAGACAAGACTCGCATGACGAGATTGGCCGTCTCGGAGAGCGCCTTCATCCGACCATCTCCGAGCGCGGGAAGGCTGGGCGGCGTGGCGCAGAAGACGCGCGAAACCATGCTTCTCTGCGAAGCGGCCGGCTACGATGTGATTCTGGTGGAGACGGTGGGGGTCGGTCAGTCGGAGACGGTGGTGGCAGGGATGACCGACGTCTTTCTGGCCTTGGTGTTGGCCGGAGCGGGGGACGAGCTGCAGGGTATCAAGCGCGGGCTCCTCGAACTCGTCGATGTGATCGCGGTGAACAAGGCCGACGGAGAGAATCGCGAGAGGGCCGAGATTGCCGCTCGAGAGATCTCGACGGCCATGCACATCGTGCGCGGCGGGGAGGGCGAAGTGCCGGTGCTCACCTGCAGCGCCCTCGAGAATCGCGGCGTCCACGAGCTGTGGGCCACTCTCGACGATCTCCACGAGCAGCGGCACCGGAGCGGGGAACTCGAGCGTCGTCGCCGCGAGCAGTCCTTGCAGTGGATGCACGCTCTTCTGGAGGAGGGTCTGCTTCTGATGTTCCGTGAGGATGCTTCGGCCGCGGCTGAAATGAACCGTCTCGAGGAGGAAGTCCGAAGCGGACGCCGCTCTCCCTACGCGGCGGTTCGCAAGCTCCTCGATGCTTTTGCCGCGCATCGCAATGGCGACTGAATCGGACTTCGGCGTAGGGCAGGAGCTTCGTCGCAAGTCATTGCATTTGGCCATGATCGTGGTCCCCTTGGGAGTCGTCGTTCTGCCTTCGCGGTGGCCCGGGGTCATCTACTCAGGCACCGCGGTGGCCTTGGTCCTCGACGCCCTGCGGCTGCGCAATGCGACTTTCCAACGGCACTTCGATCACCTACTGGGTCGCTTCGCGCGCGTCCACGAGCGGCGCGGACTGCTGGGCGTGACCTGGTTTCTCGTCGCTTCGACCCTGTCTCTGGCCCTGTTCTCTCCGGACATTGCGGTTGCCGCTCTTCTCTTCGTCGTGGTGGGCGATGCCGCAGCAGCGCTGGTGGGGCGTCGATGGGGGCGCTGGCGCTGGAGAGGCAAGAGCCTCGAGGGGAGCATCGCCTGTTTCCTCAGCTGTTTGGCGGCTGCGGGATGGTGGATTGACGATCCGCGAATGCTTCTGGTGGGGGCGCTGACCGCGACGGTGGTGGAATTCCTGCCCATTCCTCTCGACGACAACCTTCGTGTCCCCCTGTCGAGCGCTTTGGCCATGTCTCTGGCCCGACTCTGAAGCTCCGATTGGCAGAGCCCGGTCACTGGCCTAGATTCAGGGAGTCCTTGGTGCCATCGCCGTTCTTGCCCGGGAGTCGTGAATGACCTCAACGCGCGATCGAATCCCCGCCCATCTGCGTCGCTATGTTGTCGATCAGGATTACTCCGCCTACGACGAAGTCGATCAGGCGGTGTGGCGTTTCGTCCTCCTCCAAACCTACGACCACCTCAAAGGTCTGGCTCACCCGGCCTATGTGGCCGGACTGGCTCAGACCGGGATTTCGGTGGAGCGCATCCCGCGCATCAAGGAAATGGACGCGGGATTGTCGGACTTCGGCTGGGGAGCGGTGGCGGTCGATGGCTTCATTCCACCGCGTGCGTTCCAGGAATTCCAAGCCCTGGGGATCATGACCATCGCGGCGGCCATACGTCGTCGTCGTCACATCGCCTACACTCCGGCCCCCGACATCATTCACGAATCCGCAGGACATGCTCCCATCGTGCCGGATCCCAAGTACCGAGCCTTTCTCCAGAAATTCGGAGACATTGGCCGGCGCACCTTCGCATCGACGGAGGATCGGGCGGTCTACGATGCGGTGCGGGCTCTCTCCGACATCAAGGAGGATCGTGACTCGAGTCCCCAGCTCATTGCGGCCGCGCAGCGCGCCTTGGACGCGGCCGTCACCGCGGTGAGGCACACTTCGGAGGCGGCCAAGCTCACGCGGCTCCACTGGTGGACCGTGGAATACGGGCTCGTGGGAAGGGTGACCGACTATCGCATCTACGGAGCGGGGCTCCTCTCCTCGCTGGGAGAGTCGCATTCCTGCGTCGATGACCGTCGAGTGGAGAAGATTCCGCTCTCGATCGGGTGCACGGAGCAGAGCTATGACATCACACGCCCGCAGCCCCAGCTCTTCGTGGCCGAGGACTTCGACCACCTCGACGCGGTCCTCGAGGAATTCGCGGAGGGTCTCGCTCAACGGCGAGGAGGACGAGAGGCGCTGGAGATCATGCTTCGGTCTCGAGAAGTCGGGACCGTCGCGTTCGCGAACGGGACGCAGGTGACGGGCATCCTCGAAGAGGTTCTCGGGGACGGAGAGGACGTCGCCTACCTCCGCTTCTCGGGACCGTGTGCGATCGCTCTGCATGGACGCACGCTCGAGGGTCAGGGAAGGGAACGCCATCCGGAAGGCTTTGGGATGCCGGTGGGACCTCTGGAGAATGGTGGCATCCTCTCTCGACTCCGGCCGGAGGACCTCGATCTCACCTCCGAGAGCCGTCGGTTGCGCCTCGTCTATCGATCGGGAGTGGTGGTCGAAGGAGAGGTCATTGGCCACTCTCGGAATGACGATGGTTGGCTCCGAGTGGTCACTCTCACCGGATGCACGGTGCGGTGGGGAGACCGTCTTCTCTTCGATCCCGATTGGGGCGACTTCGATTTGGCAGTGGGGGAGGAGGTCGCCGCTTGTTTCGCTGGAGCGGCGGATCCCGTCTACTGGCCGCCCTCGGACTTTCCGGACCACCGGGTGCCGCGTTCGAAGGATGCCGGTACCGCGGCCGAGGAGGCGGAGGTCCTGGGCCTCTACCGAGACGCGCTGCGGGTATGGGAGCGTCCGGAGGAGATGGATCTCGTTGCAGAATTCGAGGCTCTGGCCTCGGCCTTGGAGGAGCACCCCGAAGAATGGCTGCTGCGTTGGAATCTTCTGGAATGCCTGCGCAAGCGAGGGACGGGATCGAAGTTGGCGGAGAGATTCAAAGACGAATTGTTGGCCATCGAGAAAGCCGATCCGGCGAGTCTCCCCATCACTACCGGCTTGAGGTATTTGGGAGTGGCATGAGCTCGACTCCATTCTCCGCTCTACTCGTCGATCCGACCCAGGCGAGCACCCGGATGCTCGAAGCTCAGCTCGAAGAGCTCGGACTGGGATGCCGCCAGGTGCCCAGTCTCGGCGCGGCATTCGCCGAGTTGGAGTCCCATCGGCCCAAGCTCATTGTGGCGTCGTTCCAGTTGGGATCCTTTCGGGCGACCTCCTTGCTCGAAGCACTGCGAGCGGATGCTCGGTGGCGGTCGATACCGGTGATCGTATTGACTTCGGATTTGCAATGCCGCTCGGCCTTCGCGCGCGAGCATCCGGATGCGCTGCTCCTTCGCAACGAGTACTTGCTTCAGAACCTTCAGCGCTGTCTCGAGGAACTCGGAGTGGGCTCGGCGGGATCCGGATCCGCGGGAAACCACCGCGTGTTGGTGGCGGAGGACACCAACATGAATCGGTTGTTGCTCTCTCGGGTTCTCAACTTGGCGGGTTACGAGGTCGTGGCCACCGAGAACGGCCAGGAGGCGTTGGACGAGGCGCGTGGGGGTACCTTCGAGGCGATGATCTTCGATGTGGAGATGCCCGTCATGACGGGTCCTGAAGCCGTGGCCAAGCTGCGTGCCGAAGGTTCTCGGGCGCCCATCCTTGCCCTCACCGGGCACGACAGCGAAGAGGCGAAGCGGGAACTGCTCGCCAGTGGATTCGACGAAGTTCATCCCAAACCCTTCGACCAACAACAGCTCCTGCAGTGGATCGAAGCTCAGCGCGATGGAGAATCTGTGGACCTCGAAGGGTGATCGAGAATCTGCGACAGAGGGAGGTCGGCGGGGCTCTCGTAGATCGCCCGGTCGATGCCCTCGAGAATCTCTCTGACCCGCGCCCCCGCCCCTTGGAGATCCGCTCCCGCAGACCGCAGCGCGGTCAGGATGTCACTGACCTTCACCGAATCCGGGGTCCTCGCCAGGAGTACGGTATGGGCTCGTCCCTCCCGGCCCAGGGCCACGAGCCCGGCATCGGAGAGCTGATCGAGGATCTCGTAGAGGGAGATCGGAGCAACTCCGAGGGAGTCGGCCAGATCCTCGACCACCCATGCGCCGTCACCCGCTTGGAATCGCGCTCCAATACGCAACATGGCCCGCAGGGCGAGACCCTCCCGCTGTCGATGAGTATGGGGGTGGAAGAGGACCACTCGACGATGGAGTCCGACGATCTGGTGCGCGTGGGCCACCTCTCCGCCGAGCATCACCGTCACCCAGGATACATAGATCCACACCAAAAAGATGGGGAAGGCCGCAAAGCTCGAATAGATCGCGTTGTAGCTGGCCATGCCCGCTTGAAAGCGAACGTGCCCGATTTGGGCCAGTTGCCAGAGGGTGCCTCCGACCAATCCCCCGATCAGGGCCGAACGCACGCTCACGCGGGTATTGGGGAGGAGAAGGTAGAGCAGGGTGAGGCCGATCCAGACCGACAGGAAGGGCGTGAGCCCGAAGAATCCGTCGACCATCGCGCTCCCTGCGGGTCGGGCTCGCAGGAATTCGACCCAGGTGCTGTTCTGAGCCGCGGTGGTCACGCTCACCGCGATGAGAAGGAGGATGGGAGTGACCACGGCGAGACTGAGATAGTCCGAGATTCGTCGAACCGGACTGCGGGCCCGACGCACCCCCCATATCCGGTTCAAGGCGTCCTCCACATTGCTCAGGACGCGAATCACCGCGAAGGCGAGGATGGAGAAACCGACCAGTCCCAGGCTCGAGACATCGGTGTGGCTCACGAGGTCCAGAATGCTGTTGATGGTGTTGCGCAGGGTTTCGACCGCGGGGGGCAGGTCTGCGGTGTTGCCTCCGAGGTTGGCGGCCACGAAGGGCAGAATCACTTCGGTGCGTAGGCGGTCGAAGGCCCCGATTCCCTTCGCCACGGAAAAGGCGAAGGCCAACAGGGGCACCAGCGACAGGACGGTGGTGTAGGTCAAGGCCGAGGCAGTGAATGTGGTGCGGTTGGCGAGCACCCCGCTCACCGCGAGTTGCATCACCCGCAGCACCCGATAGGTTGGAGACAGGGGCCAACCCAGGGCGTCGAGATCGCTGCGCCAGAGATCTGCTTCGAAGAACTCTCGGAGTCGCGGGATGAAGGGGGTCAAGGCGGGGATCCTCCTGTGGGGTCGCCGGAAGTCAAACACGGATGGGGACTGCTGTCCACGGCCCGGTGGTCACGCTGGATTCGTGGTTCGCGTAGTCCAGAATGTCGGTCTGCAGGGGGCAGGCTCGGGTCGGGAGGAGCGACTCCATCATGCGATCAAAGTTTTCGATCTCGAGACGCGTGGCGATCTGGGTCGTCGTGGGCGTCGCCATCTACTTCGGGAATGTGGAGGTGCAGTCCTGGATGGGGCGGCGTGCGGTGGCGTCGATGGGACTGGAGGAGCATTCGCTACCCGATGCGATTCTGGCTGCTCGTGACGAGAATCGATTGGTGTTGGCCGACTTGTCGGCGATCTGGTGTTCCACCTGTCGACGATTGCACCAGCACGTCCTCTCCGATCCGCGAGTGCGGGATGCGATCTCCGAGAGTTATGTCTTTGCTCGAGTCGAGTACGAGAGCGAAGAGGGAAAGCGATTTCGCAAGCGCTACGGAGTCCGCGGATTCCCTGCTCTCCTCGTACTTGACGGAGAGGGGCAGGTCGTGAGACGACTACCAGTAGTCTTCGACCCGGAGCGTTTTCTCGAGACCCTGCACCGCGGAGTCACCGACGAAAGGCGCGCGCGCCGGGTACTCCATTGACCCCCCGAATCCCAGGAGTTCACGTGAGCCTACCGATCATCCTCGATGGCGCCGAGGCGTTGGAGTCTGCGATCGAGGATTCCCACCAGAAGCCTGTCTTCGTGTTCAAGCACAGCCTGACCTGCCCGATCTCCGCTGCGGCCTGGAAAGAATATGGGGACTTCATCGCAGACCATCCAGCCGCGGCCATCTATACAGCGGTCGAAATCCAGCGCACACGAGAGTTGTCTGCTCTCGTGGCGGAGAAGACCCAGGTGGAGCACGAATCTCCCCAGGTCATTCTGCTGCGAGACGGCAAAGCGGTGTGGCACCGCAGCCACGGCTCGATCACCGAGGACTCATTGACCAGAGTGCTCGACCCCGCGGGATCCTGAGCGCATGGAATTCGATCCTGCCCAATTGGGAGTCGCCGAACGCTACAAACTTCTCATCGGCGGCATCGTACCTCGGCCCATCGCATGGGTTTCGACGATTTCTTCGGAGGGTACCACGAATCTGGCTCCCTTTTCCTTCTTCACCGGGGTGGGGTCGGATCCAATGAGCCTGCTCTTCTGTCCGGCGAATGCCGCGGACGGCGAAGAAAAGGACACCCTTCGCAACGCCAAGCCTGTCGAGGAGGGAGGGCAGGGAGAGTTCGTGGTCAACATCGTCTCGAATCCTCAGGCCGAAGTCATGGCGGCGACGGCCGAGGCTCTGGGTCCCGAAGAAAGCGAAGCCGAGCGCTTCGGGGTGGCGATGGTCCCCAGCTCGGTCGTTGCGCCTCTGCGAGTTGCCGACTCGAAGGTGCACTACGAGTGTCGGACTTCTCGGATCCTGAGACTGAACCCCGGTGAGCCGGGCGGAGGCAATGTGGTGGTGGCAGAAGTGGTTCACGTGCACCTGGCGGACACCGTGCTCGGAGAGCGTCTTCATGTCGATCCCTCCGAGCTGGATGCGATCGGAAGGATGGGCGGATTCGCATACGCGCGAACTCGGGATCGCTTCGAGATCCATCCGGGTATACGGGGAGCGGAGAAAGATCGTCGCGGAGAGCTCTGATCTCCCGGTGGTCCAGGCCGAGCCCTGCGAATGGCATAGAGTGTTCTGCCCGCTTCGGTTAGGATCTGTTCACCCCCCCACGTCCCCCTAGTTCAGGAGTCGATATGAATCGAAGATGGGTGACGAGCGCGGTGTTGGGCGCTGGTCTCGGCCTTCTGGCGGTGGTGGTGGCCGCGTCGGAGAACGTCGAGCCGGAGTCCGTGCCCCCGGGGGTGGAGCAGATTCTGGAGCGAGGCAAGATCCCTGCGGTATTCGATCCTCAGTTCGTGACCGCGGACGAGGCTGAGATCCCCGACGACGCATGGGTGCTCGGAGTGGTGATGGGGGGAGAGGCCAGAGCCTACAGCCTGAATCTACTGAATCACCACGAGGTCGTGAACGACCGAGTGGGAGAGCATCCGATCGCCGCAGTGTGGTGACCTCTGGCGAATACGGCCGTCGTGTACGACCGAAGCTACGAGGATCGAGAATTGAATTTCGAACCGTCCGGAGCCTTGGAAAAGGCCTCCTTGGTGCTGCGGGATCGAGAGACGGACAGTTGGTGGTCGATCATGAGCAGTCGCGGGATCGGAGGTGCTCTCGAAGGTGCCGAACTCAAGGAACTTCCGGTGAGCGAGAAGCTTCCCTGGGGGGAGTGGAAGAAGAAACATCCCGATACCCTCGTTCTCTCGGTGGGAGGCGTGGAACACGATGAGACCAACGTCTACACCAACTATTTCGGGAGTGATCGCACCTTCCGAGGGGTTGAAGTCGACGACGATCGTCTTTCTCCCAAGGCCCCGATCTATTCCTTCTGGTATCACGATCGACCCCAAGCGATTGCCAGTCAGGACATCGAAGGTGGGGCACTGGTGCGGCTGGATGACGAGAGCTGGGGTCTGTTCTTCCGAGAACCGTCGGCGTCGGTATTCGCATCGAGCCGCGCCTATCGGCTGACGCAGGAGCAGGTCGGCAAGACGCGGTCGGCCAAGGAACTGCTGACCAAGATCGACTCAGGGGATCTCGATCCCGCAGGGGACCTGGGTGGCTTCGACACCTATTGGTACAACTGGGTCATTGTGAATCCACAGACCGAGTTGCTCACTCGCAAGCCCTGAAGGATCCGTCCGGGAGGAGCCGTGGACTCGATAAGAGTCGGGTTCCTCCCGGAGCGGTCAACTTCCGGCATCCGTTCTTTCCTTGAATCCCAGGCGCACCGCGAGTCGGTGGAGATTGCTGCGATGCATTCCGAGGTCTCGGGCTGCCGCCGCCCAGTTTCCGCGATTCTTTTCGAGTGCCACGTTGATCCGCTCTTGCTTGCAGGCATCACATCGTTCTCGAAAGCCGAGACCGTCGGGAAGGTCGGGTGCTCCAGTGAAGGCATAGGTCTTGGCCGCGCTTCCTCGACTGCGGTCGAGATCCATGTGTTCGGGTCGAACGACAAGGATCGCTCCCGCGGGGGCGCTTCGGGAGGCGCGGAGAACTCCCCGGTCGATGACATTCTCGAGTTCCCGGATGTTCCCCATCCAGGATTCCGCCTGGAGCTGACGGAGGGCGGTCTCGGACACCCGCAACGGGCCGAGTCCGAGACGGCGACGAGCCCGCTTGAGGAAGTGCGATACGAGGAGAGGAATGTCGTCCTTGCGCTCGCGCAAGGGGGGGACCTCGATGGGAAATGCGGCCAGCCGGTGGAAGAGATCGGCGCGGAACCGTCCTGCGCGCACTTCGGCTTGAAGGTCTCGGTTGGTGGCCGAGACCACCCGCACATCCACTCGTAGAACTCGATCCGTGCCCACCCGTTGGATTTCGCCGCACTGCAGCACCCGAAGAAGCTGGGCCTGTAAGTCGAAGGCCAGCTCGCCGATCTCGTCGAGGAAGAGAGTGCCGCCATCGGCCACCTCGAACTTTCCGAGGCGATCCGCGCTGGCCCCGGTGAAGGCCCCCTTCACATGACCGAACAACTCGGATTCGGCCACCGATCGGGGCAATGCCGCGCAGTTGACCTGAACCATCGGACCCTCGGAGCGATTCGAATAGGCATGGACTCGTCGGGCCACGAGTTCCTTTCCCACTCCGGTTTCTCCGGTGATCAGGACCGGAAGACAGCTGGGTGAGACCACGCGAATGTCCTCGGTGACGATTTGCATGGCCCGACTCTGGCCGATCATGACTCCGCCCACTGCATCCTCATTGAGCTTTCGCAGCTCCGTCACCACCGACCGCCGTTCCCGCCGTACTTCGTCGAGAGATTCGGACAGCGAGTCGATCTTCATCGCAGCAGAACACACCGATCCCAGGATGGAGAAGAGCCGGTCGTCCACAGTTGCGAATGCTCCCGCATCGAGCGCATCGAAGGTCAGGGCTCCGATCACCTCTCCCGAATCGATGAGGGGGGCGCCGACGCAGGCGTGAATGGTGGAGGGAATCCCAGGAGGCTGAGTGATGAACTCCTCGAAAGGGTCCGCGATGGGAGCATCGGGGCGAAATCGAACCGGTGAGGTGCTGCGCAGAATGATGTCGAGACGGGGGTGTTCTGCCCGCGCGAAACGGCAGTCGAGAATCGACGAGTCGAGGCCGATCGCAGCCACGGGGACGAGGTCGTCACCGTCGAGATGCAGGACACAGGCGGCATCGAGGGGGATGACCCCGCTCGCGGTGTCGAGGATCTGCTGAAAGCGCTGCACCGGGCTCATGGCGACCGCCAATGACCGAGAGCAGGCCGAGATCGCCGCCAGGAGGTCTCGGGTCGGTTGTCGTTCAGATAACAGTATGTGCCTCCCGGATAACACCCTTTGGTCATCGTTACGATAACACTCTCCATGGAACGAGGGCTAGATACGAATCTGTGAGCGGCACAGCGGTTGCCGTAGGGAGCGTGGACTCCTCCATTTCCCGGAAAGGCCTCCCTTGGATCCGATCGACCTGCAGGAACTTGGTCAGCGAAGCCTCTCGAGCATCATCGAGGAGGACCTCATCCCGGACCACGCCTGGTTTCTCACCGAGTTGGAGGAGCAGATCGAGCGCAGCGCCGGATTGGATCCCGGTGTCGACGATTCTTCGACCCTCGTGCAACAGAGCCTCCATCAGGCTCTCGAGCAGCTGCGAGCCCACATCAACAGTGAGGAGCTCGTGGTCTTTCCCCTCATTCTGGCCGGTCGCGGATCAGAGGCGCGGGAATCGGTGCGAGGCCTCGAGGACGAACACCTCGATATCGCCGAGCAGATCACGGTGGCGCGAAAGGCCGTGGATGAGCGTCTCGGTCAGGGTCAAGGGGATCCCGATTGGGTCGCCCTCCAGGAATCGATGATCCGTTTCGAACGCCGAATGAAGCGCCACACGGCGATCGAATACTCCGTGCTCTTCCCGCGCATGCTCTGCGAGGAAGACGAGTCGGCAGGTGAATGACGTGACAAGTCTCGAGAGAATTCAGTCCTGGGTTGAGTCCGAAGGATGGGCCGCGATCCTGGCCGCCCTTCTGCTCGTGGTAGTGGGGGTCTCTCCGGCCCGGGCAGAGAGCCCCGAGGACTTCTTTCGCCAGAATTGCGCTAGTTGCCACACCATCGGGGGTGGTCGGCTGGTGGGGCCGGATCTGAAGAATGTCGGGCAGAGGCAGGAGGGCGAATGGCTCGTCGGGTTCATTCTCAATCCTCAGGCGCGCATCAACAGCGGTGACCCCTACGCGCAGCAGCTTCTGGACGAGGCGCGCGGCGTCGTCATGCCGACCGTTCCCGGGATCTCCCGCGCGCGGGCCGAGGCACTGCTCACCATGATCGCCGAACAGTCCGCCATGGAGCGGTCCGAATTCGCCGGTTCGAAGATTTCCGACCGTCCATTCACCGAAGACGATGTGCGGATGGGCCGCGAGATCTTCATCGGCCGCAATCGACTGGCAGCGGGCGGACCGGCCTGCGCCTCTTGTCACACTGTGAACGGACTGGGAGGGCTGAGTGGAGGACGACTCGGGCCCGATCTCACCAAGGTTTACGAACGCATCGGTTCCCGTCCGGCCCTCGCGGCCTGGCTCCAGGGACCGGCGACGACGACGATGCGGCCGGTATTCGCCGGGCACCCCTTGAGCGACGACGAAATCCTGTCGTTGGTGGCTTTCTTCGAGAACGCAGCTCGCGCTGCCGACGACGACAGCACCGTTCCGCTCCTGAACTTCTTTCTCATGGGATTGCTCGGCACTGCGTTGGCCTTGGCGATCCTGGACGGGATCTGGAGACGGCGTTTCCGCGCCGTGCGACGCCCACTTGTGGATGCGAGCTGAGAGGATCAGTCGATGAGCAGCAAGATCAAGATTCCATGGATTGCGGACGAGGTCGCTCCCGAGTCGAGAGGCTGGGAGGAGTTCTATCGCAACCGTTGGCAGCACGACAAACTCGTTCGCAGCACGCACGGCGTGAACTGCACCGGTGGGTGTAGCTGGGGCATTCACGTGAAGGACGGGATCGTGACCTGGGAGATGCAGCAGCTGGACTATCCGCAGCTCGAAGAGGGAATTCCTCCCTACGAACCGCGCGGATGCCAGCGAGGGATCTCCTACTCGTGGTATCTCTACAGCCCGCTGAGAGTCAAGTATCCGTACATTCGCGGAGCGCTCCTCGATCTATGGAGAGAGGCGAGAGGAGCCTATGACGATCCAGTCGAGGCCTGGAAGTCTCTGGTCGAAGACGACGTGAAACGCAGTCGCTGGCAGAGAGCTCGCGGCAAGGGCGGGCTACGCAGGACCGATTGGGACACGGTCCTCGAGATCATGGCCGCATCGAACGTCAACACGGTGAAGAAGCACGGTCCCGACCGCATCGCAGGCTTCTCTCCGATTCCTGCGATGTCCATGGTGAGTTATGCCTCCGGGTCCCGTTACCTGCAGCTCTTGGGTGGACTCGGCCTGTCCTTCTATGATTGGTACTGCGATCTTCCTCCCGCCTCTCCGGAGGCCTGGGGAGAGCAGACCGACGTGAACGAGTCTGCGGACTGGTACAACGCCAAGATGCTCGCAGTCATGGGGTCGAACCTCAATATGACTCGAACTCCCGACTGCCACTTCGCAGCGGAGTCACGGCACAACGGCACGAAGATGTGGGTGTTCGCCCCAGACTTCAATCAGGTTGCCAAGTACGCCGACGAATGGGTCGCCATCAACGCGGGTCAGGATGGCGCATGGTGGATGGCGGTGAATCACGTCATTCTCAAGGAGTTCCACCACGAGCAGAAGATCCCGTACTTCCTGGAGTACACCAAGGAGTACACGGATGCACCACTCCTAGTGGAGATTCAGAAGACCGATGGCGTCTACCGTCCGGGTCAGAATCTCCGCGCCAATCGCATCGGCGCCTACGCCGAGGTGGAGAACGGCGATTGGAAGTTCCTGATGTGGGACGAAGCCGAGGCCCGACCGAAGATGCCCATGGGATCTGCGGGAGATCGGTGGGGAACGGAGAAAGGAAAGTGGAATCTCAAGCTGGAAGATGGGCTCGACGGCAGCCCCATCGCTCCGACACTGACCTTCCTCGGAGAATCGGATGAGGTCGTCCAGGGGGAGTTCGACGACTTCGGCGAGGGCACGTCGCTGGAGCGGGGTGTCCCAGTGCGGAGAATCAAGACCACCGATGGGCAGACCGCACTGGTCGCCACGATCTACGACGTACTGATGGCCCAATATGGAGTCCCTCGTGGATTGCCGGGCGCCTACCCGAAGTCCTACGACGACGACATGGTCTACACGCCGGCGTGGACCGAAAAGTATACCGGACTCGGACGCGAGACTCTCATTCGTTTCGCACGGGAATGGGCGAGTACTGCTCGGCACACCAATGGCAAGTGCACGATCATCATTGGAGCCGGGATCAACCACTGGTACCACAACAACCTGATGTACCGAGCGGGAATCCACGCCCTGATGTTCTGCGGATGTGTGGGAGTCAACGGCGGCGGATTGGCCCACTACGTCGGACAGGAGAAGCTGGCCCCCGGAGAATCATGGGGCGCGATTGCCATGGCCAAGGATTGGTATCCGGCCTCTCGTCTCCAAAACGCTCCGAGCTGGCATTACGTGAATTGCGATCAATGGCGTTACGAACGGTCGTTTACCGACTATCACACCGTTCCAAAGCGTCAACCGAAAGGCTCTCTCGCCGAGGGTCATACCATCGATGTGCAGGTGAAGGCGGTCAGAAACGGATGGCTGCCGTTCTACCCGCAATTCGACCGCAACTCGATCGAATTGGTGGAGGAGGCCGAAGCTGACGGCGCCACCACTGATGAGGAGATCGTCGCGTGGGTGGTCGAGAAGCTCAAGTCGAGGGAGATGAAGTTCTCGGTAGAGGATCCGGACGCGGAAGAGAATTGGCCGAGGATCTGGTACATCTGGCGTGGAAATGCGCTGATGTCGAGCGCCAAGGGTCACGAGTTCTTCATGAAGCACTACTTGGGAACGCACACCAATGCGATTGCCGAGGACATGGCCGAGGACTCGGTCAAGGAAGTCAAGTGGCACAAGATCGCCCCCACCGGGAAGATGGATCTCGTTGTGGATCTCAACTTCCGTATGGATACTTCGGCCCTCTACTCCGACATCATCCTCCCCGCAGCGACCTGGTACGAGAAGGCGGATCTCAACTCCACCGACATGCACAGCTTCATTCATCCGCTGTCAAAGGCGGTGCCGCCGTGTTGGGAGTCCAAGAGCGATTGGCAGATCTTCCGCGCGATCGGGGAGAAGTTCTCGCAACTGGCCGAGAAGCATTTTCCCGAGCCGGTTCGGGACGTCGTGGCCGTCCCTCTCGCGCACGACACTTCGGCCGAGATCGCGCAGACCGAAATCGCCAACTGGATCGACGGAGAAGTGGAAGCGATTCCAGGAAAGACGATGCCGGGAATCAAGATCGTCACTCGCGACTATCGGAACCTCCACCGTCAGTTCTGTTCATTCGGTCCACTGGCTCGAGACAACGGCATCGGAGCGCACGGAACTCACTATGCCATCGATGATCACTATGCAGAGGCCATGCGTCGTCTGCCCAGCGAGAGCTGGGGAGGAGACGAGTACATCTCCTTGCGAGAGGACGAGAGCGTTTGTGATGTGATTCTTCGCTTCGCGACGGTGACCAACGGAGAACTGGCCTACCGGTCCTATCAGAATATGGAGAAGAAGACCGGCGTTCCCCTGGTGCACCTGGCCGAACGGAATCGCGGAGTCGAGGTGACTTACAAGGACCTGCAATCCCAGCCCCGTCGTTTCGTGAACAGTCCGATGTGGTCCGGGCTCATCGGCAAGGGCCGCCCATATTCTCCCTTCACCTACAACGTGGAGGCCAAAGTGCCTTGGCGCACCCTCACTGGACGTCAGCACTTCTACTTGGATCATCCGGGCTACCTGCAGTTCGGAGAGCATTTGCCGACTTACAAGCCCAAGCCCATGCCCACGGAGTATGCGGATCTGCGTTTGAGCAAAGAAGTGGGGAAGACCATGATGCTCAACTATCTGACTCCGCACGGAAAGTGGCACATTCATTCCACTTACGGCGACAACGAACGCATGACCACCCTGTCTCGTGGCGTCGAACCCCTCTGGATGAACGACCGGGATGCGACGGAGTTGGGGATCAAGGACAACGATTGGGTGGAGGTGCACAACGACAACGGAGTCGTGGTCACCCGATCTGTGGTGAGTGCCCGGATTCCACGTGGGATCTGCATTCAATACCACTCGCCGGAGCGAACCTACTCGGTGCCGAAGTCGCCCCTACGGGGGAATCGCCGGGCCGGAGGCCACAACAGCCTCACTCGCACTCGCTTGAAACCGACCCTGATGGTCGGCGGATACGGTCAATTCACCTTCCACTTCAACTACTGGGGCCCAACCGGCGTCAATCGGGATACGCATATCCTGGTTCGCAAGTGCCCCGAGTTGAAGTGGTAAGACGGGAGCTGTGATGCAAGTTCGTTCGCAAATCTCAATGGTGTTTCACCTCGACAAGTGCATCGGGTGCCACACCTGCAGCATCGCCTGCAAGAACATCTGGACCGACCGATCCGGCACGGAATACATGTGGTGGAACAATGTCGAGACCAAGCCCGGTACCGGGTATCCTGCCCAGTGGGAGGATCAGGACAAGTTTGCGGGAGGATGGGAGAAGAAGGGAGACGAGATCAGCCTCCGGTCCACGGACAAGAAGCGCATTGTCCCGAATATCTTCCACAATCCGCACATGCCGAGCATGGACGACTACTACGAGCCGTGGACCTACGACTATCAGAATCTGTTCAATGCTCCGGAAGGTCCCGATCAGCCCACTGCGCGCCCCATCTCTCGAGTGACGGGAGAATACATCGACATCGAGTCGGGCCCGAATTGGGATGACGATCTGGGTGGATCGAAGATCTACGCCGCCAACGATCCAAACCTGAAGGGGCTGAGTCCAGACCAGCGTCAACAGTTGTCGGCGATCGAACGCTTGGTGTTCTTCTACTTCCCGAGAATCTGCAATCACTGTCTGAATCCTGCGTGCGTGGCCTCTTGTCCTTCGGGGGCACTCTACAAGCGCGGAGAGGACGGGATCGTGCTCATCGATCAGAAGCGCTGTCGAGCGTGGAGATCGTGTGTGGCGGCCTGTCCTTACAAGAAGACCTACTACAACTGGCACACCGGAAAATCCGAGAAATGCATTCTCTGTTTCCCGCGGCTGGAAACCGGGCAGGCTCCGGCGTGTTTCCACTCCTGCGTCGGGCGCATTCGCTATCTCGGGGTCCTGCTCTACGACGCGGAAAAGATCGAACACATCGCCAAGCTCCCGGATTCGGAGCTAGTCGAGGGGCATCGGTCGATGATTCTCGACCCGAACGATCCCGAGGTCATCGAGTCGGCGAAGAAGTGCGGCATTCACGACGCGGTCATCGATTCCGCACAGAAGTCACCCGTCTACAAGTTCGTGAAGGAGTGGAAGGTCGCTCTGCCTCCGCACATCGAATACCGGACTCTCCCCATGCTTTTCTATGTGCCACCGATGTCTCCGGTGATGTCGCAGCAGAACGGAGATACGGTTGATCACTTGAACAATGGATTCTTCCACGACATCGAGAGTTCGCGAGTTCCGATGAAGTTCCTGGCGAACCTCTTCGGTGCGGGTCATGAATCGAAAGTGGCCTACGCACTCAAGAAGCAGAAGGCAGTGCGCTGGTATCGACGGGCAATGACGGTCGGAGACATCGATATGGCGACCGCTCACAAGATGCTGCAAGCGGCGGACTGTTCGGTGGAAGAGGCGGAAGCGCTCTACCGTCTGACCTCGCTGTGTACCTTCGACGATCGATTCGTCATTCCTCCGGCTCAGCGAGAGGAAGCCATCGAGATGATGAAGGATCCGCACGAACATCGGCAGAGCGTGGGCTTCGGGTTCTCGTCCGGGTCCAGGAGGGGACTGTGATGACCTCTATGGTATCGCTCTACGATCGCTTCGCGAAGCTCTTCGCCTATCCCACCGGGGACTATGGCGAGACATTGATGACGGTGACGAGCCTCATGGACGAGCGGTGCCCGACTGCGGCCACAAGACTGCGCCAGTTTTCGGAAGAGATCGGCGACATGGAGTTGCACGATCTGGAAGAATCCTTCACCCGAACCTTCGATCTCAACCCGGCCGCTTGCGCAGAAGTGGGTTGGCACCTCTTCGGCGAACGCTACGATCGTGGGTCGTTCATGGTGTGGATGCGCGAGCAGCTCCGGCGTCAGGGCGTCACCGAAACCCATGAACTCCCGGATCACTTGGTGCACGTGTTGCCGGTCCTCGGGAGGATGGAAGCAGAAGAGCAGCAGAGATTCGCCACCCAGGCGGTCGAGCCTGCTCTGGCGGTGATGATCACGAAGGTCACCGAAGAGTCGAATCCGTTCCGACATCTGATCCAGGCCGCCCAGGACTTCTTGATTTCGGTTCATGGCGAGCCGGCATGGAAGATCGACGAGACCCAGATGCAGAACCACGAGGGGTTCCAACTCCCCGTCGGAAGCAAGGAGTGACCATGGAAGCCGGACAGACGTACTTGGACGAGATGCTCTTCGCCGTGCTGCCGTATATCGCGCTGGCGCTCTTCTTCTTGGTGTCGATCCAGCGCTACCGGGCGCAGAGGTTCACCTACTCGAGCCTTTCATCGCAATTCCTGGAGAACCAGCGGCACTTCTGGGCGCTGGTGCCATTCCATTACGGGATTCTCACCGTGCTCACGGGCCACGTCATCGGGCTGCTGATTCCTCGACAGGTTCTGGCTTTCAATGGCGTCCCGCTGAGGCTCTACATTCTGGAAGGGACGGCGTTGGTCTTCGGCCTGCTCACCGTGGTGGGTCTGGTGGCGATCTTGGTCCGGAGATGGGTGTTCGTGAAGGCGCGGACGGTCACGAGCCCGTCGGATTGGGTTCTCTACGGACTGCTCTTGGTGCAGGCGGTTTCCGGAGTCTACATCGCAGTGATCCATCCCTGGGGTTCATCGTGGTTCGCGGCCGCAGCCTCGCCCTACCTCTGGTCCATTGCACGACTGAATCCCGAGATCAACTACGTGGTTGCTCTTCCGTGGGCGGTGCAATTGCACATCGTGAATGCCTTCGTGGTGATCGGATTCTTCCCGTTCACCCGATTGGTGCACATCCTGGTGATTCCGAATCAGTATCTCTGGCGGCGCACTCAGGTCGTGCGCTGGAACTGGTCACCTCATTCGCGTCGCCTGCCGCGCTGACGTTGGGGCGAGAAGGGCCATGAAACACAGCATCCTTACCCTGGTTCTGGCGGTGGCCGCCTTCTTCTCTGTGGCAATTCTACTGGCCCAGGGAGAGGGTGCGCACATTCTGTGGAACCGGCAGGGCTACGCGCCGGAACAACCGATCGCCTTTTCCCATCGTCTTCACGCGGGTGAGTTGCAAGTGGATTGTCAGTACTGCCACTGGGCCGCGGAGAAGAGCCGTCACGCTGGAGTCCCGGCCACGAGCGTCTGTATGAACTGTCATCGATTCGTCTCCGCTCCCCTCGGAGCGGTGCGGGCCGAGGACGCGGCGGCGACCGAAGCAGGACGCAAGCCCCAGCCGGTGGTGTCACCGGAGATTCAGAAGATCTACGACGCGCTTGGGCTCGATGCGTCGCTGAATGTCGATCCTCACCGAGAGAAGAAGCCTATTCGGTGGGTGAAGATCCACCGAGTGCCGGCCTATGTCCGATTCGACCATCGTTCACATGTCTCGGTTGGAGTTTCTTGCGCCAGCTGTCATGGAGCAGTGGAAACGATGGAGCGAGTTCGCCAGGTGGAGAGTCTCAGCATGGGTTGGTGCGTGAATTGTCACCGGCGGCTGAATGCTTCCGGACTGGCTGGTCGACCCGTTCGAGCGTCGCTGGACTGCGTCGCCTGTCACTACTAGGAGATCCGAACCATGTCGGAACCCAGGCCCACGAATCCTCCCGAAGTCATCGATGATGGACTGCTGGATTCGGCCTACACCAGCCTTTCTCGCCGGCGGTTCCTTCAGGCTGCCGGGTTCACCTTCGTGGGAGCGATGGTCTACGGTTGCGCACGCGCGCCAGAGGAGGAACTCCTTCCTCTGCTCGAGCAACCCGAGGGAATGGTCCCGGGAAGAGCAGACTACTATGCGACGACGTGCGGTGGTTGTGCCGCAGGGTGCGGCATCCTGGCGAAGAGCCGTGATGGCCGTCCGATCAAATTGGAGGGGAATCCAGAGCATCCGATCTCCAAGGGTGGTCTCTGTGCGGTGGGGCAAGCGTCGTTGCTCGGCCTCTACGACTCTCACCGCTACCGCGCGCCGGTGCGCGATGGCGAAGAGTCGGATTGGGCCCGCGTCGATGCTGAGATTCGCGAGCACTTGGACCGCTTCGCTCGGTCCGGCGCCAAGGTGCGCTATTTGAGTGCGGTGGTGAACAGCCCGACCAAGCAACGGGCCATTGACGACTTCCTGTCCCGATTCCGCGACGCGCGTCACGTGATGTACGATCCTGCGAGGGGCACCGCGATTCTCGACGCCTACGAAGAGACCCACGGGGCGCGGGTGGTTCCCCATATCCACCTGGATCGTGCCCGAATCATCGTCGGATTCGATGCGGACTTCCTGGGCACCTGGATCTCTCCCGTGGAGTTCACGCGGGACTACACAGCTGCTCGTCGGGCGGACCGGGACGGTACGACCTTCTCGCGTCACCTTCAGTTCGAGTCAACCCTGTCGATTACGGGCGCCAAGGCCGACCAGCGATACCGAGTAGCGCCGAGCTCCCGAGTCGCGGTTCTCTCGCAACTCGCCGCGGCAGTGGCTCGCAAGGCGGGACGGCCCTACCGACGTTCCGAAAACGCGACGGACTCGCTGCCCCAGGGTCTGATCGAAGAAGTGGCCGACGAGCTCTGGGTCCATCGCGGGGAGAGCGTGGTCCTCTGTGGGGCCGACGACCTCACCGCCCAGCTGATCTGCAACTTCATCAACGATGCCCTGGGGAACTACGGCCGCACACTGGATCTGGATCGCCCGAGCTTCCAGGTTCAGGGCAGTGAGGCGCAGCTGGAGGAAGTGCTCGGGGAGATCGCGGCTGGGAAAGTCGACCTGCTGATCGTCGACGGCGTGAACCCGCTGCTGGATCTACCAGGAAAGGGCGCGGGGGCGGCGGAATTGGCCAAGATTCGCCTGATCATCTCTTTCGCACAGCGTCCTGACGAAAGCTCGGCGTTGGCTCATTACATCTGTCCCGACCATCACTATCTGGAGTCTTGGAGCGATACAGAGATGGTGCAGGGAGTCGTGGGATTCACCCAACCTCTCATTCGTCCCCTGGGAGATACTCGACAGGTGGTCGAAACGCTGGCCGCTTGGAGTGGGAAGGAGAGATCCGCACGGGCGCAGTTGCAGGAACGCTGGGGAACCGGTCGGCAGTGGGAACAGCGACTGCACAACGGTTTCGTGAAGAAATCCGCCGCGTCCTTTCGAGTCGGTGGATTTCGAACTGCTCCGGTTTTCGCAGCTCGGGCCGAGAAATTCTCGCGAGGCGACGGATTCGAGTTGGTTCTCTATACCAAAGCGGGGATGCCGAACGCCGGCCACGCTTTCAACCCGTGGTTGCACGAACTTCCCGATCCCATCACCAAGGCGGTTTGGGACAACTATGCTCGCCTGTCTCCGGCGGCCGCCGAGCGGATCGGCCTGAGTCAGGGTGACGTAGTGTCGATATCGCTGCCGACGGGAGAATCCGTCGAATTGCCGGTGTTGGTCCAAGCGGGTCAGCACGACAACGTGGTCGCCGTCGCCATGGGCTACGGAGCGGAGGCTTCTCGTCGATTCGAGTCCATGGGTCCCTCGTGGATCGAGAAGAAGCCCACCGTTGGCGACAACGGACTGGTCGGCGTCTCGGCCACTCCGCTGGTGGTTCGCGGGTCCTCGGGTCGACGGTTCTCGGGAACTCAGGTGAGATTGCATGCCACCGGCCGCAAGTCCGAGTTGGCCCTCACTCAGGACTATCAGAGCATCGACGTGCCGGCTCATCTGGCTCCTGCCAGTGGCGCGCGTCGCCCGAACATTCAGGAGTCCACGGTCGCTGCACTGGCCGTGTCGGAGAGCAGTCACTCCGCCCCGCATCACAAGGGCGATCTCTGGCCCGAAGATCACGAGTACACGGGACATCATTGGGGAATGACGATCGACCTGACCGCGTGTACGGGGTGTGGAGGTTGTGTGGTCGCGTGTCAGGTCGAGAACAACGTACCTGTGGTGGGCAAGGACGAAGTCCGACGCAATCGGGAGATGCATTGGATTCGCATCGATCGCTACTTCTCGGGATCGGGAGATGATCTCACGGTGGCGCATCAACCGATGATGTGTCACCAGTGCGACAACGCGCCCTGCGAGACCGTGTGTCCGGTTCTGGCCACGGTGCACAGTGAAGAAGGTCTGAATGAGCAGATCTACAACCGCTGCGTGGGAACGCGATATTGCATGAACAACTGTCCCTACAAGGTACGAAGGTTCAATTGGTTCGAGTACTCGCGGGACGATGCCTACGAGAACCTGACTCTGAATCCCGATGTGACCGTACGGTCACGGGGAGTGATGGAGAAGTGCTCCTTCTGCGCCCAGCGTATCCATGAGGCCAAGGCGGAGGCGCGTCGTGGCGGCCGACCTCTCGCAGATGGTGACATTCGCACTGCATGTCAGCAGAGCTGTCCGGCGCAAGCCATCGTGTTCGGTGACATGAACGATGCCCAGAGCGAGGTGGCGGCATCGATCAGTAGTCGGCGGCACTACCGCGTGCTGGAGGAAATCAACGTGAAACCGTCGGTAGGGTATCTGCAGCTGGTGCGGAATCGAGAAGACGGGGAAGGGCGCGATCATCATGACGGATGAGGTGGCCATGGACCAGACTCCGTTGATCCTCGGGGACAAAACTCCCGGTGATGTGACCAACGACATTTCGAGACTTCTCGAGGGTCGGCCTACCGCACTCTGGTGGATGGCGTTCCTGGCGGCGTTGTCCTTGCTGGGGTTGGGCGCGGTCGCAGTCACCTACCAGATCGCCACCGGGATTGGGGTGTGGGGTCTGAACAATACGGTGGGTTGGGCTTTCGATATCACCAACTTCGTGTTCTGGATCGGAATCGGTCATGCCGGCACTCTGATCTCAGCGGTCTTGTTCTTGTTCCGGCAACGGTGGCGAACGTCGGTGAATCGGGCCGCGGAAGCCATGACGATCTTCGCGGTGATGTGTGCGGGACTGTTCCCTCTGATTCACATGGGTCGTCCGTGGTTCGCCTATTGGATGTTCCCTTATCCGAATGGTCGGGGCCCTCTCTGGGTCAACTTCCGCTCTCCCCTGGTCTGGGACTTCTTCGCCATCGCGACCTACTTTTCCATCTCTCTCGCGTTTTGGTATCTGGGCATGGTTCCGGATCTGGCCGCGGTGAGGGATCGGGCCAAGGGGATCTGGAAGAAACGCATCATGGGCTTCGTGAGTCTCGGGTGGAACGGATCCTACCGGACGTGGATGCGTTACGAGACTCTGTATCTCCTCCTGGCCGGTCTGGCTACTCCACTGGTCATCTCCGTGCATACCATCGTGAGTTGGGATTTTGCCACCTCGGTGATTCCAGGATGGCATACCACGATCTTCCCTCCCTACTTCGTCGCAGGAGCGGTGTTCTCGGGTATGGCAATGGTGCTGACTCTCATGCTCATTGCGCGCAAGACGATGCACCTCGAGGACTACATCACGAAAACTCACGTAGGGGCGATGACCAAACTCATTCTGCTCACGGGGTCCATCGTCGGTCTCTCCTATGCCACGGAGTTCTTCGTGGCAGCGTACTCGGGCAACGAGTTCGAGCAATTCGTCTTTCTCAATCGTGCGATGGGGCCATTCGCGTGGGCGTATTGGACCATGGTTGCCTGTAACGTGATCACGCCGCAGCTCTTCTGGATTCGGCGAGTCCGAGAGAACTTCGTCTTTGTCTTCATTCTCACGCTCTTCGTGAACGTCGGGATGTGGTTCGAGAGATATGTTCTCATCGTAACGTCTCTCCATCGTGATTACCTGCCCGCCAGCTGGGCAGGGTACTCGCCGTCGCTCGTCGAGCTTGCGACTCTTCTGGGGAGCTTCGGTCTCTTCTTCACCCTGTTCCTGATCTTCATTCGTTTTGTTCCGGTCATCGCAATGGCTGAAGTGAAGGGTGTGCTGAGCATTGGGAGGAGGCGCAAGAATGCAGCGTGAGAATCGCCGGTTCTATCTGGGGGTATTCGGGACGGAGGAAGACATCCTCGGTGCCACCAATGAAGCGAGGCAACGAGGACTGACCATCGTCGACGTGTACGCTCCCTATGCCGTTCATGGATTGGAGAAGGCCATGGGCCTGCGGTACACAAGGCTTCCGCTCTTCACTCTGGCAATGGGGATTCTCGGCGCGGGACTGAAGATCTGGTTCGAGTTCTGGACTACCGCAGTGTCATGGCCGGTGAATGTTGGTGGCAAGCCCTGGAACTCCCTTCCGGCTTTCATTCCAGTTACCTTCGAGGTGATGGTTCTCTTTGCCGGCCTGGGAACGGTAACCGCATTCTTCATCGGTCAGCGCCTCATTCCGGGGAGGAAGGCGAAACTGCCGGTGCATGGCGTGACCGACGACAAGTTCGCATTGGTGCTCGAAGAGACGGATGCTTCCTTTGACAAGGAGTCGACTCAAAAGATGTTCGAGGAGTTCCACGTGCTCGAGGTTGTGGAGCGAGTAGAACAGGAGCCCATTCAATGAGCCGGCTTGCGCAGTTGAACGCATTTCTGATTGTCGTCATCGCGGGGTCCATCCTGTTGGTCCTCAGTGGTGGTCGAGATCTCTCCAAGACCAATGTCGAGTACATGCCGGACATGGCCTATTCCATCAGCTATCAGGCCTTCCAGGTCAATCCGGTCCTGGGCTCGGGTCAGACCCTCCAGGCGCCGCCCGAGGGCACGGTGGCTCGGGGAAAGATGCCGTTGGGATTCGGTCCAGGACCCAAGGACGCGTTGCGGGCCGGAACGGAACTCCAGAGTCCGGTCGACCTGCAGGATCCCGAGCTTCGGAGACGTGGAGCCAAGGAGTTTGCGAAATTCTGTCAGCCCTGCCACGGACCAACCGGAGCCGGCGACGGCCTCGTGGCGCAGCGGGGCTTTCCTCCTCCGCCTTCCCTCACTGCAGCCCACGCGGCCATGCTGCCCGAGGGTCAGATCTTCCACATCATCAGCTTCGGTCAGGGCAACATGCCTGCTCATGCAGGTCAGATCGCTCCAGGGGATCGCTGGTGTCTGGTGGCCCATGTTCGGGAACTGCAGGAAAAGTCGATCGCGGCTCGAACGGAGCCAGGCGATGCACCGGGGAATGAGGTTGGCCCATGAGCGCAACGGTCACGGATATTCGGTACCAGCCCACCGCACAGCGGTTGTTCTCGGCGATGGCTGCGATTGGAGCGCTGTCCTTGGCGGCGGGGTTGGTCTTGGCACCGGATCGGGCCTGGGCCAATCTGCTGGTTCTCAGCATTGGAACGGTGGGATTGGGGGTCGGTGGCGCGGTGTTCATCGCCGTGCATCGCCTGTCCGGCGCAGGGTGGGCCACTGCTCTCCGCCGCGTCCCCGAGGCCATGGTCTCATTGCTGCCCGTCGGTAGTGTGGGACTATTGGCGGTGTTGGTGTTTCGGCCAAACCTCTACGCCTGGGTGAATCCCAGTGCGGAGCTGGAGCACCTCATGGTCGGCTTCAAGGGGCTATGGTTGAATCGGCCCTTCTTCCTGGCGAGAGCGGTCTTCTACCTGGCTCTGTGGTCGTGGTTGGGATGGAGCCTGGTACGGGTGTCGAGACTCCAGGACCTCGATCCGCACCGCAAGGGCTATCGCGAGAGCGGACGCTATGCGGCTCTCTTGGCTGCGACATTCGGTCTGACTTACTGTCTGGCTTCTTTCGATTGGATCATGTCGCTCGAGCCCGAGTGGTACAGCACCGTATTCGGATTCTACAACCTGGCCGGGATGTTCGTGGCGGTGCTAGCCATGATGACCTTGATGTCCGTGTGGCTGAGGCGACGAGGAGAGTTTCGGGGAGTTCTGAGTGGAGAGCACCTTCACGATCTCGGCAAGTTGCTCATGGGTTTCTGCACGGTGTGGGCCTATCTGTGGTTCTGCCAGTACATGTTGATCTGGTACTCGAACTTTCCCGAGGAGACGGGCTACTACCTCATCCGACGGGAGGGGGCTTGGAACTCAGTGTTCTTCTTGAATCTGGCGATCAACTGGATTCTGCCCTTCCTGATCCTCCTGCCCGCTTCGGTGAAGCGGAGCTCGAGTGCGATGGCCAAGATCGCGACCCTGCTTCTCCTCGGGCGAGTGGTCGACCTCTATCTGATGATCGTGCCCTCGATCGAGGGAGTGGGTGGCCCGAAGTTCGGGATCTATGAGGTCGGCATGCTTGCCGGGGCCATCGGGCTCATCGCCCTCCTCATGATTCGGGGTCTGCGAGGAGCGGCGATCGTTCCGCAGATCGATCTCAGGCTGCAACAGAGCCTCCACTACCATTCCTAGGAGCGGCTGTGAACGTCAAGAATCAGGCCACGAGCATCGATCTGTTCTCTCTGAAGACTCCACAGATGCGGGCGTTTCACATGACGTGGTTCGCCTTCTTCCTGTGTTTCTTCGCATGGTTCGGGATCGCACCCCTGATGGCGGTAGTGCGCGACGAACTCGGACTCTCCAAGTCGCAGGTCGGCAACACGATCATCGCGTCGGTGGCCATCACCATTCTCGCGAGATTCCTGATCGGATGGCTGTGCGATCACATTGGCCCACGGATTTCCTACACCATCCTCCTGATCGTGGGTTCGATTCCGGTGATGGGAATTGGGCTCGCGCATAGTTACGAGTCGTTCCTGCTGTTCCGGCTCGGGATCGGAGTCATCGGCGCTTCTTTCGTCATCACGCAGTACCACACCTCGGTCATGTTTGCGCCGAATTGCGTGGGGACAGCCAATGCTACCAGCGCAGGATGGGGAAACCTCGGCGGTGGCGTTACGCAAATGGTGATGCCACTGGTATTTGCGGCATTCGTGGGACTTGGCTACACCCCGTTCATGTCATGGCGACTGTCCATGGTGGTGGCCGGGGCCGTATGTTTCCTGACCGGTATCGCCTACTACTTTCTGACTCAAGATCTTCCGGACGGCAACTTCAAGGAGCTTCGAGCCCGGGGTGAGGTCGAGGGCAGGGAAAAGACCCGCGGAACCTTCCTGGTCGCCGCCAAGGACTATCGGGTGTGGGCACTCTTCGTGATCTACGGGGCGTGTTTCGGCGTCGAACTCACGATCAACAACATCGCCGCACTCTACTACATCGACTATTTCGGCCTGGGTCTGAAGACCGCAGGGTTGGTCGCAGGACTCTTCGGCCTGATGAACATCTTCGCGCGCACGACCGGCGGTCTCATCGGTGACCGTTTTGGTTTGCGCGGTGGTCTCAAGGGACGAGTGAGGTGGCTCTTCATTGCCCTCTTCATAGAGGGAATTGCATTGATGCTCTTTTCGCAGATGCGTGTCCTGCCCGTCGCCATCGGTTCGATGATCGTCTTCAGCCTCTTCGTGCAAATGTCCGAGGGGGCTACCTACTCGGTGGTTCCCTTCGTGAACCGGAAGGCTCTGGGGTCGATTGCCGGCATCGTGGGAGCGGGGGGGAACATGGGAGCGGTTGCCGCGGGCTTCCTCTTCCGGTCAGAGGCGCTCACCTGGCCTCAGGCCTTGTTCGTCCTTGGTGCAACCGTCCTGGTGATCTCCTTCTTGGCTCACATCGTACGCTTCAGTGAAGCGGATGAGAAAGCCGCCGCCGTGGCGCATGAGGCCGCGTTGGACCGGCGGCGTGCCTCTCAACCCAAGGGCAAGCGGCGCTTGCTCGCACCGGCATACTCCTCCGGGGGTGGATGGGCGACACCTCTCACTGCCCTCCGATGCTACTTGGGTCTCGCACTCGCAGTGAAGGGCATCTACTTCATCATGAACATGGATGTGCTCGAGAATCAGATGGGTGGGGCATTTGGCCAGCTCGACACCCTACTGGCCTGGTTCGTGGTCTTTGCCCACGCAGTGGGAGGGGTGAGCCTGGCCTTGGGCTTCGTGACGCGGTGGGCGGCAGGTATCAATATCGTGGTTCTGGCAGGCGCGGTGGGGATTCAGATCATGGGATCGCGTGGTGCGGCCATGTTCGGTGCGGACCATGATTTCCAATTCGCAATGTTGGTGTTGGTGACGCTGATCGTCTTCTTCTGGCGGGGTGCTGGTCGCCTTTCCTTCGATCGGATGATGGACCAATCAGAAGCCTGATAACTAGGGGGAGTAGCGAATGCCAGTAAACCTTCACAAGTGGGATGTCGAAGACGATGTATTCTGGGAAGCGACGGGGAAACGCGTTGCCAACCGAAACCTGTGGATCTCGATCCCCAGCCTCCTTTGTGGATTCGCGGTGTGGCTGTACTGGGGCATTGTCACCGTGCAAATGCTCAATCTTGGCTATCCCTTTGCGAAATCGGAGTTGTTCACCCTGTCGGCGATTGCAGGTCTGACCGGTGCGACATTGCGGATTCCGAGTACCTTCTTCATTCGCATTGCCGGTGGCCGCAATACGATCTTTTTCACAACCGCTCTGCTGATGATTCCAGCCATAGGCACCGGATTGGCCCTGCAGGACAAGAACACGCCCCTGTGGATATATCAGATTCTGGCGATGCTTTCTGGATTCGGCGGAGGGAACTTCGCCTCGTCCATGTCGAACATCTCCTTCTTCTATCCGAAGCGAGTGCAGGGCGCGTCGTTGGGATTGAACGCGGGTCTCGGGAACTTCGGGGTCACGACGATGCAGATTCTCGTGCCATTGGTCATGACCATGGGAATCTTCGGTGGTCACTCGATGACGCTGGTCAACAGCAGTGGAACGTTGATCGGAAAGATCGCTGCGGGTACTGAGACCTATATCCAGAATGCCGGGTACATCTGGTTGGTGTTTCTCATTCCTCTGGCCTTCGCTGGTTGGTTCGGGATGAACAACATCGTGACGGAAAAGGTCACGCCCAATCCGGGATCGCCGCTCGGCGCCTTCGCGAAGATCTCGGGTCTGTTGCTCATCGGTTTCGTCACCGCCGGGATCGGGCTGTATCTGTTGCTTCCTCCTCCCACCGGATCGGGTCTGCTGAGCAAATGGATCGTGCTTCCCATGGTGATTACGGCAACGGTACTTCTGATGCGGTATCTGACCCGGGGAGAGCTCCAGGAGAATCTCAAACGGCAGTACAAGATCTTCAACAATCGCCACACCTGGGCGATGACGATCATCTATACGATGACCTTTGGATCCTTCATCGGATACTCCGCCGCCTTCCCCCTCGCGATCAAAGTGATTTTCGGATTCAAGCATGTGGTTGGGCCCGATGGCGTGATGACCCACGACATGCTCAATCCGGACGGACCGGGGGCCCTCACCTTCGCGTGGATGGGGCCATTCATCGGTGCGTTGATTCGTCCGGTGGGAGGATGGATTTCGGACCGCCTGGGAGGAGCGCGAGTGACGCAGGTGGTGTCGGTGGTGATGATCGCCTCTGCGCTCGGCGTTGCCTACTACATGAAAGCAGCCTACCAGTCGGCAACCCCCGAAGAGTACTTCTGGCCGTTCTTCGGACTCTTCATCGTGCTGTTCACCGCGACCGGGGTGGGGAACGGATCCACCTTCCGTTCCATCGCCATGATCTTCAACGAAGAGCAGGCGGGACCGGTGCTGGGATGGACTTCGGCGGTGGCGGCCTACGGAGCCTTCATCATTCCCAAAGTCTTCGGGGAGCAAATCAAGGCCACGACTCCGGAGCTCGCTCTCTACGGCTTCGCGATCTTCTATGCCGTCTGTCTGTTGTTGAACTGGTGGTTCTACATGCGCCCGGGAGCCTACATCAAGAATCCTTGATCCGGCGGCAGTAGTCGCCGAAGAGTTGTGCGAAGAGAGGAGCGACCTTGGCCATCCGGTCTGGTTCTTCGACGAACGCGATCCTCATCTGAGTGCGCCCAGGATTGGGCGCACCGGGCGGCACGTGGTAAAATCCGGCCATGGGGGCGGTGAGCAAGGTCCATGGATCACCGTCCATTTCGGCGGCGCCCTCTTCCGCACACCAGAGCACGAAGGCCAGGGCATCGAAGTCGGGAGGCGCGATGTCTCGTACGTCGACGACGGAGTACAGGGCGGCGTCGGGTCGACTGACGATCACTCCGGGCAGGAGTTCCTGTAGATTCGTGCTCAGTCGCGTCATCATGGCGCTGTAGTAGCGTCGCTGATCGGCGTACCACTGCTGCAGGTCGGCGATGGATTCATGGGCCAGGGCTCCGAAGATCCACTGGCCGATGTGATTGCTGCAGAGACCGGCGGTGTTCTCGGCCACGGCTCGTTGGTGGAACTCGGGGTTGTCCGTGACCAGGGCTCCGATGCGCAAGCCGCAGGCATTCCACACTTTGCTCGAGGTCTCGATGCCCAGACGCCGGCCGGTGATGCCGGGGACCTCGTCCTCGGAGATCTTCCACACGCTGACGGTTTCGTCGGTGGAGTAGTGGAGTTCCCGATAGGCCTCGTCGGTGATGAGCCAGACATTGTGTTCGACGCATAGCCGGGCGAGGTCGACGAGGCTCTCCTGCGAATAGAGTTGGCCCGTGGGATTGTCATAGGGGATGACCAGCATTGCGCCGGGATTCTCCCTTTCGAGAGTCGCGGCGATGGCCTCCATGCTCGGCAGAGCGAAGTGGCCGTCCGGCTCGAGGCTGCGCTGAACCGAGACCGTCGCCCGTCCGAGTCGTTCGGCGAAGGCGGTGTAGTTGGTATAGGCGGCGTCGATGAGCAGCAGAGGGCGGATGGTGGAGCCCGCGGGACCACAACACCCCGTGATCACCAGCTCCATGGCCTGACTGCCTCCGTCGGTGATCTGGATGTGGAGATTGGCAGTGTCGATTCCTCCAGAGGCGAGGATGTTTCGAAAGGCATCTCGAGTCTCGTCGAGACCGACGGTGGAGGTGTAGCGCACGACTCCCTCTGCGAAGGGGCTCTCGGGGCCGCCCAAGTCGTGAGCGCGACGGATCATGGCGGGGTGCATGGGCAGCGAGACGTTCCCGATGGCGACGTTCAGGGCTCGAGTATCGTCGGACCGCTGGGCGAAACGGATTCCGGCCACTCGGATCGCGGAGGGTCTGCGCCGCTCGAAATGGTCAGAGATCCGGGGTGATTTCGAGCGGGCGGGGGGATCAGAATGAGGGGTCATGAGTCGTTCCTCGAATCACAGGCCAGGATGGGGCCAAGAGCGGATCCAGAATACGAATGTTGGGCCGGAGAAGCCAATCGGGGCCGGTCCACGCCTCGAAACTAGTTCATTTCGTAGCAGACGAGCATCGAGGGGTCGGCATCGAGATCGACTTCTTCCTCGTCGCCGCTCGAGGTCATGTTCAAGAAGGAGTTGAGGGAATCGGTGACCACATAGATCCGGTCACCCAAGATGTAGACTCGGTCCTGGAGAGCGTCGATCTCTCCCACGAGTTCAATCCGCTCGATGAATCGGCCGCTCTGATCGTAGACATCGTAGGAGAGGGCCACTCCTTCGTCGGTGGCGAACATTCCCCGGCCGGTGAGCACCCAGAGTCTGCCATCGGGGCGGGCAACGAGGCTACTGACCGCGATGTGACGGTCACTGACCGCAAAGCTCGACCGCGGATTCCAACTGATCACTCCATTGAAGAACTGCTGGTAGGCCTTCTTTTCTTCCCGGCTCCGTTTCAGGTCTGGGTACTCCGGGCGATGCACCACACGTTGTAGGGTTCCGTCTTCGCTCCACACTCGAATGGTGTAGTCACCGAAGCTCAGAGCCGCCGCCACCCGTCCATCCTCGAAGGCGGTCCATCGACGTCGGAAGTTGGTGTAGGTCTCTTCCTCGTACTTCATTCCACCGTACTTGGTGTAGACCTCTTCGGTATGGAACTCCGCCAGGAACTGTCCGTCGGAATCGAAGGATCGTAAGTAAGAAGTCTGGACGCCGAGTCCGCCTTTGCGACTGGGTTCGGATCCGGCCAATACCAGGCGATCTGCGTTTGCCTGGGAATAGAAAACCAGCTGAAACCCTCCGGCCTCAGAGCGTGGAAGGCGAAAGTTGTCGAGAGGGGTGCCGTCGGGTTGGAGCTGAATGATCTTGCCGGGAAAGGCTTGGAGGACCCCAATCCTTCCGCCGATTCCGTAGAACATGTCGCCACTGTTGGAAAACTCGCCCGGGCCCTCACCCGGGCCACCAATGCTCCTCAGGTACTCGCCGTCGGCGGAATAGACCTGGACTTCTCGGAGTTGACTGTCGAGGGCGTAGATTTCGCCGCTTTCGCCCACACACACCCGACTGATGACGCCGAAGAGCACTTCGTCGTCCAGCCCCCCACGGCGCCAGAGCTCCTTCAGCTCGATGCGCCGCACCCCGTCGCGGGGAGTCTCGGGGTTGTAGACATGAAGAACGCCCTCCACGGATTCCTGGTGCCCGGTCCATTCTTCCGCCTGCGATGGGACGGCGAAAAGGAGGGCGATCAGGGCGAGGCATCCGGCGGTGGTCCGCCGGGAGGGGGAGCGCAAGAGCATGGGATGTTCTCCGATGGAGGGGGAAGAGAGAAATCCTAATGCATTCGGGGCCAAAGGGGAATGGGCGGGGTGGTTGGGATCGTTCTCCCTGTGCTAGAGTGGACATCGACCCCTGGGAAGCAGAGTGCCCATGATCGCCCTTCGGACTTGCCTCCTACTCGTGGTGGGGGTCTCTTCGATCGCGCCTGGAGCCGGCCAGGCGGGAATTCCCGATGTGGAGTCGGAGATTCTCGTTCGCCTCGATCTCTCGAGTCTCGATCTCTTCTTCTTGGAGGAGCCCTTTCGTAGTGCCTTCGCGACCGCATCGGTGGCCGAAGTGAGGTTGCGATTCCGAGCCTTCGGCTGGGAGGCCGAGCATCTCAGCCGCGACGGACGTTTCGCAGATTTCTGGACCTACGCCGCGGGGACCATGGGATATGAACTGCGGGTCGGCGGAAGGACCTGGAGGGGGTCGAATTCGACGAGCTTCGATCCGCCCTGGCGCTGGTCGCATGTCATCTTCGGCTCCTTTCCGTCGGCTCCTGGGGCGACCGCATTCTGGGTGAGCGTGGGCGATGGTCGACTCCGGCTCCGGGTCCGCAGTGAGGAACTCCCCGGCGCGGAGGCGATCTACCGCAGGTCCTGGCTGCACGGTCAACGCTTTCCCGCCTACAACGAGGATTTCTTGGCCGGCTTCGTCGACCGCCTGGTGGTGGAGATCGCTGGAGTCGGGACCACATTGCTCTTCACGGGCTCCGCCTTTGCCCACGCCGATCCGATTCTTGGCGTGGAAGTGACCCCCGCGCGCCCGGTGGCGGTTGAAGCAGAGAGTTGGAGCCGCTTGAAATCGCTCTACCAGGAATGAGCCGTGGCGAGTTAGCCCTGATGTGACAAAAACGCGCGCATGAAAAAGGCGGCCCTCGAAGGAGAGCCGCCTTTTCCGTTGAGATGTAGGCCAGTTCGCGGCATAAAGGAGTTACTGAAGCTTCAACATCCCACGAACCGTAAGGCCACTCTCAGTGAGACGAAGAAAAGCCGATTTGCCCCTCCGTGTCAATGGTCCTCTCGCCCTCGAATTCACCGCCGAAGGCCTGACCTCCTTCGCCGGTCTCGAGCTCTTCACCCGCTATCTTCAGCGCATCGATTTCAATCGGCGGCTCCGTCGCAAGCTGCGCGGACCCCGATTGGCCACCGATTTCGGCGTGGTCACCATGATCCGGGTCCTGCTCGTCCTGATCCTTCTCGGTGGTCGGCGCGTGCGTCACCTCCAATTCCTCGAGGGCGATCCCCTCGTCCATCGATTCTGCGGCCTACGAGAGCTGCCGACTGCCCGCACCGTGGGGCGCTGGATGACTCGCTTTCGTGCCAGCACTGTCGAGCGAATCGCCGAATTGAATGCCGAGCTCGTGGCGGAGCAGGTGGCCTCGATGCCCTTGCGTACCTTGACCATCGATGTGGACGGCACGGTCGTTTCGACGGGGCTCACGGCCGAACGTGCCTTCCGAGGATACAATCCCTGTCCAGCGACACCCAGATTCTCGCACTAAGGCGACATCCAGATTCGCGCACCCGTCTTCCGTAGATCTGACGATCTGACAGGGTTTTAGCTTCCACCTCCCTTCTTGGGCGACACCCAGATATGCACAGGGGCTCAGT
>JAJRXK010000013.1 GCA_024276305.1 Candidatus Krumholzibacteriota bacterium | reverse complement strand
TCGTGCCTCCTGATCGAGCTTCAACGTCGGCCTCCTGCAGTGGGAAGCTGTCAGGATGACCGATGTCGGACATCGTGTCAGGAAGAGCAGGTGCGCGAATCTGGGTGTCGCCTTAGGACCAAATTACGCTGTCGCGCTACACCGAATCTGGAACGGACCGAATTCCGGCCGCGCTCGACGGGGAGCGGAAGATGGAGGGAGAAGGGGGCGGGGAAGCCGAGGCCTCCCCGTGCCCCGGTCTGATCAGGCGCCTTGGGTCTCGGGAAGGTGTGCGGCGTCCTGGGGACCGCGCTCCCTCTTGCGGGACCACCCCATCGACAGCCCCACGACGAACCAGCCGATGGCGACGATGCCGATCGCGAAGATGGTGTCGCCGATCGCACGCATCCACCGGAAGGTCTCGAGGACCGGACTCTGGAGGAATTCGGCACTCCGGGCATACCACATGCCGTGCTCGACGCTGGCCCAGGTCTGGGCGAGTCCGACCGGCAGGAGGCTCAGCACTACCATGAGGGCCAGGCCGATGTTGGTGGCCCAGAATCCGACCTGCAACCATCGGGTGTTCCACTCCACCCTCGGAGTCAGGGCTCGCAGGCTGAAGAGGGTGAGTCCGATACCGAGCATCCCGTAGACTCCGAAGAGCGCGGTATGTCCGTGAACCGGGGTCGTATTCAGCCCCTGCATGTAGTAGAGGGCGATGGGGGGATTGATGAGAAAGCCGAAGAGGCCCGCTCCGACCAGATTCCAGAAGGCCACCGCCACGAAGAAGTAGAGCGGCCACTTGTAGGCTTGCATCCAGGTCGTGACCCGGGAAAGACGCAGGTTCTCGTAGCCTTCGTGACCGATGAGCACCAGGGGCATGATTTCGAGCGCGCTGAAGCTGGCGCCGAGAGCCAGGATCGAAGAGCGGGTGCCGGTGAAGTAGAGGTGGTGGAACATTCCGAGAACTCCGCCGAGCATGTAGAGAATCGCGGAGAAGACCACCGCGACCGTCGCAGTGCGGGTTCGCACCAGTCCCAGCTTGGTGAACAGCACCGCGATCACCACGGTTGCGAAGACCTCGAAGAATCCTTCGACCCAGAGATGGACCACCCACCATCGCCAGTATTCAGCGATGGCCAAGTTCGTGTGCCGGCCGGCGAAGAGTCCAGCCCCGTAGAACAGGCCAATGGCTCCCGAACTCATGATGAAGAGAAAGAGCAGCTGTTTGGATGAGCCTTCGGATCGGCGCATCGCCGGGAGGAGTGGGCGCAACATCAGTCCCAACCAGATGAAGAGCCCTGCGAAGAGGAAGATCTGCCAGAACCGACCGAGGTCCACGTATTCGTAACCCTGGTGCCCGAACCAGAAGTTCAGGGTGTGTCCCAGCCGTTGGTGGATGGCGAAGAACTGTCCGGCCATCGAGCCTCCCACGATCACGATGAGAGCGCCGAAGAGGACGTTCACCCCGAGACGCTGGAAGCGGGGTTCGAAGCCGGCGATGGCTGGAGCCAGGCAGAGCCCGGTGGCAAGCCAGGAGGTGGCGATCCAGAAGATCCCGAGCTGGGTGTGCCAGGTCCGAGCCAGGGAGTAGGGGATCCACTTGGCCAAGGGGAAGCCATAGAATCCGGTCCCCTCCACTCCATAGTGTGCGGTCACGATTCCGGCGAGCATCTGCACCACGAGGAGGGCGCCTACGATCCAGAAGTACTTGAGGGTGGCGCGCATGGAGGGGGTGAGGTCGATGGTGAAGAGGGGATCGGTGGACGGAGGAGGCAGCTCGTCCTCTTCGTCGCGGCGGGAGGCTCGATACCAGGAGAGGAATCCGATGCCGGCGAGGAGGAGAACGAAACTCGCGACCGAGACCACCACGATGACTCCGGTGGGATGATTGCCCACGAGCTTCTCCGGCGGCCAGTTCTGGGTGTAGGTCACATCCGAACCCGGGCGATTGGTGGTGCAGGCCCAGGTGGCCCAGAAGAAGAAGGCGGTCAAGGCCCGGGCGCGGTCTTCACTGCCCACCGTCCCGGCCGGCATCGCATAGGCCTCGCGGAGGTCGCCCAGAGCGGGATCGTCCAGGAACAGCCCTTGGTAGTGCCGGGCCACCGCACGAATCGCGGCTGCGCGATCGGCGGAGACGAGGATGGTCCGGGTCTTGGGATCGAAGCTGTTCCGGCGGAGCTCCTTCTGCAGGCGCACTTGGAGGGCAGCCTGGACTTCTTCACTGATTTCCTCGTAGGGTCGATCGTACTGGTCCTGGGACCATTTCCGCAGGAGCCACATCGCCTCGCGGTGGAGCCAATCTGCGGTCCAGTCGGGAGCGGTATAGGCTCCATGCCCCCACACCGAACCCAATTCCTGCCCGCCCACCGACCGCCACACATCCTGGCCGGTCTCGATATCCGCCCGGGTGTAGAGGGTGGTGCCGTCGATGGAGATCACCGAGGCCGGAATGGGCGGGGCGGATTGGTAGACGTCCCGGCCGTAGTAGAGAAGGACGCCGAAGGAGACGACCATCACCGTGATGAGGATTCTGCCGAGGCGGCGGATGCGCCGTTCGTCCCGGTCTGCTGGACTCATGGGAGGACTCCCGGTTGGGGAATTGAGCCCTGGAAGCGCTTCCAGGTAAAATCACACCTCAATATGCGATTCATCGGGGCCGACGCCACGGGACCTCACGCTATTGGCACTACTCCTCCCGCGGAGGTCGAATTCGGAAGTTCCGACTTCGTGCCGAACAATGTAAGGCGAGTGTATGTTCTACAGAGATGAGAGGGGAAACGATGATCAACGGGTCTCAATGGGGGCGAGGACTGGGGGGAATCGTCCTTCTCCTGTGCCTCTTGGATCAGGCGGTTCTGGCCCAGCCCAATCCCAACGAAATCGGTCTCTATGCCAACCCCGACGGTACCGGTTGGTTCGTCCCCTATTTCATGTTCCGGACGTTTTCCTACTACGTCGTGGCCACGCCGGGACCGACCGGAATCAAGGCCTGGGAAGCGTCCGTCTCTCTCCCGATCGGTTTCTTCGTCACCAGTGTCGAATTCGATCATCCCCGTACCTTCAGTATCGGCGACATGTTCCCCAGCCCGACGAACGGGCCGAATCTGATCGTGGGTCTGGGGGGAGGCTGCGCCATCGAAGCCCAGCCCCGGATGCTCGCGAAGATCAATGCCATCGCGGTGACACGGACTCCCATAGGACCGGAGATGTCGTGCCTGGAGCCCTCGAATCCCACCAGCGTCAACGGCAGCGGGCCCGCCTATTCGGATTGCCTCAACCAGATCGCGCCATTTCCGTTGGCCCAGAATGGCTATCCGAGGCCTGGTTGTGTCCAAATCGGCAACTATTGTGGCCCCACTCGTCCCGTCCGCACCTTCATCGACTCCGAGAGTAACGCAGGGGACGCGGGATCCTTGGTCCTGACTCCGTTGAATCTCTACTCCCCGTTTCCCTTCGATTGCCCCACGGCACCGCAACCACTCGTCTATCTCCGCTTCGATGTCCAGGTGGATTCGACCGTCGCGGTCCTGGAGGATGTGGATCTGACGCTGCTTCCGTCGGACTGGAGTCTTTCGATCACCCGTCCGAACTCCCTCGCCCATGTGGAATTGCAGGGGTCGACTCCGATCTACATGCAAGTGGGATTGATCACCCACGCTCAGCTCTTGTTCCGCATGTCGGACACTCCGGGGACGACGACCTTCGAATTCCTGAATTTCTTTGCGGGCGACTACGCGGGTGTGGTGCAGACTTCCATCGGGGATGTGGCTTCGGATGGGCCCAGCGTTCTGACCAGCATGCCTGTGGGAGTGGAAGAGGAGAGCTTCACCGCGATCAAGTATCGGTTCCGCCAGTGAGCATTCGCGGAGAATGATCCGATCCGAGGGAGGGACCCCGCCCTGGAGAGAAGGGGTCGCGGGCCGCAGAGTCCCCAGACCCGGCTCCTCAGTAGAGCCCTTTGACTCGGCCCCAACTCTCTGCTCGACCGGTGACGCTCTCCGCCAGGCGCACTTCGAATCCATAGTCCACATCGGGGTAGAACTGCCAGTGGACTCCATCGGTCGACGAGATCGCTTCGCCTCCGGCGTAGGTGGCCGCCGTTCCCTGGTCGCCGTTGAGAAAATAGGGGTCCCCGGAGGGGTGGAAGGGAACGGGGAACGCGACGATGGCATAGGACTTCCCGCCCTCGAGACTCAGCCCGGTGGCACTGAAGTCGAAGCGGACTTGGTCACTGACCATGTTCGGAAGCACTTCGACCGGAACTTCGACAGCGGCCAGGGCACTGCCTCCCGGTTGCCCGGAGCTGTCCAACGACCGGACCTCGATGCGCATCAACGCATTCGGCTGCAATCCCACCCGCCCGATGCGAAGGTGAATGGAGGCGAGCGTCCCACTTCGGACGGCGGTGAAGGTTTGTCCGCGATAGGGGACAGGACCCGTGGCATGGCCAAAGTTGTCGAAGGCCGGTCCCTTCACGTTGATCTCCCAACCCGCGGCCACTTGGAGAGCGGATTGGGCGAGGTTGGGGAGACAGAGAAGAAGAATCGCCAATGAGTACGCGGTCGCGAGGACGCGCAAGCTTCGCACAGTGCAGGGCATTCGAGGCTCCGAGATGGGAATTCGAGTTGTCGAACTGCTCTGATTAGAACACAGGACCAAAGACCAATGCAATACGGAGGTCGTGGCTGCGGTCGGGGCCCAGAGGCGCGGCCAGATCGAGGCGGAGGTTCGACGCCCGACCGAAAAAGCCCAGGAATCGCTGGATTCCGAGGCCGACCGACGTGTTCCACTCCTCTCCCTCTCCGTCGAAGATGCGGGCACTGTCCACCCACGGGACGAATTGGAGGTGAGTCGACCTCAATCCTGGAATCGGGGCGTGGGACAGGAAGTCGTAGGGAATGCGCATTTCCAGGCGTCCGGAGAACGAGGAACGGCCCACGCGGAAACGGGGATCGAAGCCCCGGAGTTCGGTCAGGCCGCCGATGTCCGCCATGCTCTGCACGGGGACTCGCCCGCCGCTTCGGACGTAGTGGGTGTCGAATACGAATTCCTGCCGGGCCAGGTATTGGCGTGCTCGAAGCCGCAGGTCACTGCGTTGGAAGGCGAAGTCTCCTCCGAGTCGACCGCCGGCAATCCGATGTTCGAGGCTGGCCCGAAATCGAGTCGTGGGCCCTTCGTCGAATACGATTCGCAGCCGGAGGCTTCGCTCGATTCCCTCGTCGATGGGGGATTGGGCCGATCGATCGAAGCGACCGCCGAGCGTTCGGTGGCGATCTCCATGGATTGGAGCCGAGCGGCCGAATAGGCCACCGAGAGGCGCCAGGGGCCGGGGTTCAGGCTCAATTCGGTGTCGATTCCGCGCCACCGCAGGTAGTCCTGTTCGTCGGCGCCTCCAAGGGCCGCACGAAGGGAATTGGCGAAGATTTGATTGGTTCCGAAGGGTCTCGTCCGGTCGCCTCCCCCCATCGTGAATTGCCATCGACCTCCACCCGTGGACCACGGAATCTGGAGTTGGGTCCAGTGACGGATCTCCTGGCTGGCGAAGGCCCATCCGGCTTCGGTGGACAAACGGGGGCCCTCCCGCCCACGGGGCATGAGGCGAAGGTTCGCCGCTCCGACGAATCCATCGACCCGGTTGTAAGCCATCAACCGTCGGCCCAGTCCAAAGCCCCACCGGAGGGGCCGAGGCCGGGAGGATCCAAGCTTTCGGAAGGTCTTCAACCCCAGAGAATCCTGCAGTGCCACGACGGAATCGCGGAAGGAGTAGTCGAGTTCGAGGAGATCCTCGGGAAATCCCGCGGAATCACGCGTGCGAAGGCCCTCGAGAAAGGCACGGTCGGTGGTGCTGTCCGCCGCTGCTTCTTGGGCCTGCGCGGTGGAGGCGAAGGCGATGAGACCCAACGCCAGCGCGATCGAAGAATTCTGGCTCACGGACGCTCTCCGAAACGCTCTTCGTCGAATCCGGTATCGAATTGGAAGTCACTGCGGGTCATGACCATGGCCACCTTGTTGGGGACGACTCCGAACGGGAAGCTCCGCAGCTTCACTTCGAAGAGAATCTTGGTGAACACCCACTCTCCGGTGGGGAGCTCCTCCCAGTAGCGTGACATGTGGGTGATCTCCTTCAGGAAGAGAGGATAGGGATTGTTCTCGAAATCGAATTCTTCG
>JAJRXK010000012.1 GCA_024276305.1 Candidatus Krumholzibacteriota bacterium | reverse complement strand
CTGCTGTTGCCGCTGCGATTGCCCGCATTGTCCTCGGCCTGGACCACGTAGTAGTAGGTCGTGCCATTGGTGACATTGGGGTCGGAGTAGAGACTGGTGGAGAGGAGATTAGCGTGGACCGCGGTGTAGCCGCTCCCCGAAGTGGTCGAGCGCAGAACGACGTAGCCGGCCAGATCGGGCTCGGAATTGTCGGCCCAATCGAGGTCGACCACCCCATCACCGGCGGTGGCCACCAAGGCGGTCGGAGCCGCGGGAGGCGTGGTGTCGGGAGGGGGGCCACCGCTGAAGCTCTGCCCCGAGTTGATGGAGCCTTGGCTGCTGGAGGCCGGGCCCGTCCAACTGAAATCGGCCGCCGCCGAACCCGTGCCGGTGCGCTGGAGGGACTGCCCGACAGGAGTGCTCGAAGTTTCACTGACTCCGACGTCGGTCGAGGTCATTCCGTTGGCCGGACCGTTGGTGGCCGTGAAGGATCCTTCGTAGCTGAGGAACTCGACCACGTTTCCGGCGTCGTCGACGAGAGCCAGACCATCCGGCGCGCCGTTCTGCATCGAGGTGAAGGTGAATCCCAGCGTGCCATATCCCGAGCTCTGGTCGGGGAGAGTTCCCGTGAGAGTGACGGTCTTGTACTGTCCGCCGCCGTTGCCGTTGTAGCCGACCACGCTCCAGCCCACGAGGCTGGTGCCGGCAGTTCCGGCGACCTCCACGAATTCACCGGTATCGGTGCTGGCATTGTCATAGTGGAATTCATTGATCCACGCGACTCCAGGACTGGTCCCACCACCGGCGCTTGGAGTGGCATTCACGGTGGAACTGGCCGGTGATTCATTGGCCGAAGTGTCGACGGCCGTCACCTGGTAGTAGTAGGTGCTTCCATTGGTGAGACCGCTGTCGGTATAGAGGCTCGCCGTGACCAGAGCCGCATCGATGCTAGTGAAGGGTCCACTCGCCGACGTGCTCCGATAGACGTGGTATCCATCCAGGTCGGCTTCGGTGTTGTCGGCCCAATCGAGGTCGACCACACCATCACCGCCGGTGGCCACGAGGCCGGTCGGGCTCGCCGGAGGAGTCGTGTCTCCTACGCCTCCAGCACAGTTGTTTTCGAAGATACAGCTAATCCACTCGGGATGGTCCACGAAGGGATTGCGATTCCCCTGGTAGGAATAGACGACGTCGTTGTGCTGTCGTTCCTTGTCGTCGACGGGATCTTCGACCGACCACTGCAGGAGTACGCTGAGCATTCCCATGTAGGCGACGCTCAGGTTCGATCCCGTGTTCGAGGAGGCGATCAACGACTCGTTGTCGGTCAGAATCAGATCGGGTTCGCTCGCACCGGTGACGCCATGAGTTCCGCCCTCGTAACGCACATCCATGTAGAAGAGCGCACGCGCTACGTCGCCGCGCCGATCCTGCCACACCTCCCAGGTGCCCGAGGCGCCGCTCCCGCTGGTCCAATCCGAATTACCGGGGTAGGTGCCGCTTCCGCCGCCCACGCCATTGGTGAGGACAGTGACCTTCTCGATCATCGAGGCATCGCCGTAGCGGAAGGGCTTGTTGCTGCGCGAAGAATTGTAGCCACTGTCGCAGAGGAATAGGTGGTGACAGTCGGTGTACGGATAATTCGTGGATCCGTCATTGGGAAAGCCGTAGCTCTTGGCCCAAGTGTGCTCCCGGTTGTAATTGGTGTTTCCTCCACCGGCCTTGGGATAGCTGGCATTGCGATAGAGGTCGAGGATGTTGTTGGCGTTGCCGGGATCCTGGTCCGCCTGTTCGAGAATGTCCCAGGTATCGGTGCTGCTCGAAGTGTAGGGGAACCGGGTGTGGTCATCGATGATCGCATGAAGGGTCAATCGTAGACTCGAGGAAGTGCTGGGATCGGCGCTGTCGTAGTACCCGGTGGGGATCACGTACTGGGTGGCGACCGGAGAGTTGGCGAGGGTGAAGTTCGACTGGGGTGAAACGAGGTCTGCTCCGCGGTCGGGACCACAACCGGTCCAGACCACGAGCAGACTCAGGAGTATGCAAACACCGAGAGTACGGTGGGAAGCGCTCACAGCGACCTCCTACAGGTGGCGAGAAAAACCAAGTATGGTTCGAATATCGTCACCGAATCCCGAGAACTCGGGCGTGGGGGGATCACCGAGGGCGGGAGGCGACCGGTGGCGAAACGTGGCCGCAGCATAACGAGATCAACCGTCGAGACAAGAAAAACTCCGATGAAGAGAATCCGGTCGCTCGATTCTGTTTCGGATCAGGAGGAGCGCTGTGAAATCGCCCACCGAGTTTCAGGGCGCGATGCGCAGGGCCACAGGACGATGGTCGCTGAGCACGCTACGGTATTCGGTGATGCCTTCGATGAGATCGGCTTCGGGCTTCAGTGTGGTCACGCGCGCACCGCCGTCGTCGAGGGCCGCGAACAACTCGTTGGTGACCAAAATGTGGTCAATGTGGGAGGGGGAGGAACTGCCAATCCACGAGAAATCACTGCTCGGTCCAGTGGCCAGGGCGAAGTCCGCAAATCGATACTCGCTCGGTCGGTCGAAGAAGACCTGAAACACGTTGTCGCGCGGCGCATCGGTGAGCCGATCGTTCAGATCTCCCACCACGATCACTCGATCGTCGGGGTGGTTCGTCCGGATGTAGTCGTCGAGGAGGGCGGAAGCCTCGACGCGACGTCTTTCTTCATCACCTTCGTCCACGGGATCGATCCGATTGTCTCCACAACACTTGAAGTGGTTGTTGATCACGACGTAGCGATTGCCGGCGAAGGTGGCGGTCATCTTCAATGGTGATCGGGGAAAGGGGCGCCAGAGGGAGGGGAACAGCTCTTCGAAGCTGACCTCGGTGACGGTGCTGCTCTTGTAGAGGATTCCCAAGTTGATGTAGTTGTTCGACGAAGGCGCGAATCCCTCGTACTCGCGCAGGCTGTCCACCACCGTGAGGAAAGCAGAGCGGTCTCGGATCTCCTGGATGCAGACGATGTCGGCATCGATGGCCCGCAAGGCTTCGACCAGGTAGCGGACGGTATCGATCGACTTGGGGAATTGTTGAATGTTCCAGGTGATGACCTCGAGACTCGCAGGGGTGCCGAAGCTGAGGCTCCGAAAGAGCGGCGCCGAAGGGTCGGGCGGGGGAATGAGGCCGCCGTCATCGGTCTTCGAGGCGCAACTGGAAAGTGTGAGCAGGGCTCCGAGGATCCAGAGCAGCGACCTCGATCTCGGATTCATGGGGTTCATCGGATGCATCGAAACCTCGGGGGGAACTCGAATGGTACCGATTATGATAGCCCGGATCGCAGCCCATGGCCAAAAGAGGGGTCCAACCCCTCCAATGCTTGAGCACAGCCTCAGCCGGTCCTACTCTGTTGCAGGCCACAAGGGTCGCCACTGGGTCTATCGCCAGCCCGAAGGAGAATCGATGACGGACTTCCACCTTGCATGCGCTTCGGCCGCGGTCGTCGGGGCCATCGGATCCTCTCGACGTCGTCACTGGGTGATTCTGGCCATTCTTCTCTCGGCGTCCCTTTCCTGGGTGGAGGGGGCGCAGGCCGCGTCGAGGCCGGCCTATGCCCTTGTCGTGCACGGAGGAGCCGGGACCATTCTGCGCGAGAACATGGACGCCGAGACCGAGGCCGAATACCGGGCCAAGATCACCGAGGCCCTCCATCGCGGTCGGGATGTCCTGGACCGAGGAGGGTCCGCGGTGGATGCGGTCGAGGCGACGATCCGAGTGATGGAGGACTCTCCGCTCTTCAACGCCGGCAAGGGAGCGGTGTTCACGGAGGCAGGCGTGAACGAGATGGATTCGTCGATCATGGACGGCCGTGATCTCAACGCGGGTGCGGTAGCCGGAGTGAAGACCATTCGCAATCCCATCTCCGCCGCGCGGGCAGTGATGGAGAAGTCGCCTCACGTGATGCTGGCCCGTGAAGGGGCGGAGGCCTTTGCCGCCGAGCAGGGACTGGCCATCGTGGATCCCGAATATTTCTTCACCAAGACCCGGTGGGATGCATTGCAGCGCGCGTTGGAGCAGAAGGCGGAGGCGGACGACGAAAAGCACGGCACGGTGGGATGCGTCGCGCTGGACCGGGAAGGCAATCTGGCGGCGGGTACCTCCACCGGGGGCATGACCATGAAGATGTGGGGCCGCATCGGCGACTCGCCGATCATCGGCGCGGGAACCTACGCCAACAACGAGACCTGTGGAGTGTCCGCAACTGGGCACGGCGAATACTTCATCCGTAATGTCGTGGCCTACGACATCGCCGCCCGGATGCAGTATTTGGGAGAGTCCCTGGACGAGGCGGCTCGCTTCGTGATTCACGACCGGCTGGTCTCCCAGGGTGCACTGGGAGGAGTCGTCGCCATGGACCGGGAAGGCAATATCTCCATGCCCTTCAACACTTCCGGGATGTATCGGGGTTATCTGAAATCCACCGGGGAGGAAGAAGTTCTCTTCTACGACGAGCCGGCAGATCTCGATCCGAAGTGAGACCGCGCACCGCGGTCAGGACGAGCGGCGGAAGAGTCGACGCAGTCCCCGCTGCGTGCGCTCGATCCATCCCGGAGCGTGACTCCGAATGGGCTGGGCGCGAGCAACCAAGTCGAGGTCAGCGGCCAACTCCGCGGCGGTGGCGTAACGGTGCTGGGGATCTTTTTCGAGGCACTTGGCACAGATGACCTCGAGTCCGGGAGGGATGTCGTATTTCGAGGGGGAAAGCGCCTTCGGAGAATCCTTCTCGATCCTGCGCAGGACTTCGGTCGCAGTCGTAGCTTCGAAAGGTCGATGACCACTGATCATTTCGTAGAGCACGACACCCAGCGAGAAGATGTCCGTCCGGCGATCGATGTCCTTTGGCCGCATCCGCGCCTGTTCTGGGCTCATGTAGTGAATCGTGCCCATGAGTTCACCGGTGCGCGTGAGCACCTCTCGGTGTTGATCCGCGGCCAAGCCAAAGTCTCCGAGGTAGGCGACTCCTGATTCGTCGATGAGGATGTTCGAGGGTTTTACATCACGGTGAATCACATGGTTGTCGTGAGCATGGCTCAGCCCATCGGCCAAGGGCGCGACCAACGCAGCGCAGTCCCGGCCGCTGCGCGGAGGGAGGTCCCCCTCTCGCCTCAGGGCAATGTCCTTCGCGAGGTCGTGCCCTGCGATGAAACGGGAAGCCAGGTAGTGGTATCCGTGTTCGCTACCGTAACTCTGGACTCTCAACAACGCAGGATGGTCGAGCCGAGACGCGATTTTTGCTTCGTGATGAAATCGCTTCAGCAGTCTCTCGGAGCGCGTGGATGTCGGAAAGAGGATCTTCAGCGCACTGAGTTCGCCCAAGGACTCGTTTTCTGCGAGGTAGACGATTCCGGCCCCTCCTCTCCCGATCTCCCGAAGCAATCGGAATCCGCCCAGCTCTTCGAAGGGGAGGTGGCCTGCGGCGGGAGGGAGTGCGGCCGCGGCAGGAGTCTCGAGGAATCGAGAACTCTCGCGATGATGAGCGAGCAGAGTGACGATGCGGCGTCGAATCTCTTCGCTCTCCGCATGCCGACGCAGGAACCCTTCGCGGTCGTGCTCCGGGAGATCGAGGGCTCGCAGGAAGAGTTCACGGATGGCGCCGTGATCGCTCAACGGGGTTGATCTCCATCGCCGTAGATCGCCTCGTGAAGCCAGGCCCTGGCGTAGAGCCATCTCCGATCGACGGTCGAAGGGGAAATCCCCAGGGCTTCTGCCGTCTCGTCGCCGGTGAACCCCACGAAGAATCGCAAGCGAACCACGTCCGCACTCAGAGGATCTTCCCGATGAAGGGTTTCGAGAGCCCCGTGCAGAGCCAGGAGTTCGGTGGGGTCCTCGGTGACGGCCACGATGGCCGAGGAGAGAGTGATATCCGTCAATCCTCCGCCGCGCTTTCGGGCCGTTGCGGCGCGGGCTCGCTCGATGAGGACGTCCTGCATCGCCCGAGCCGCCAAGGAGAAGTAGTGGTATCGATTCTGGGCCTCTAGGTGCCCTCGGGTCGCCATGCGGAGGTACATTTCATGGACCAATTCCGCGGGTTGGAGCGAGTCCAAGGGCATCCTTCGCAGACGCTGGCGGGCGAGCTGGCGCAGCTCGTCATAATGTAGGGCGAGGGCCCGATCCGGCTCTTGTAGGTCCGGATCTTGACTGTTATTTTCCTGCGGGACCATCGGGACAGAGTCTTTCCAGGGCGTTCCTGCATCCGAGTCGGAGAGGTCGGGACCGGAGAGCCTGGAAAAAGCCTAGGCGAAATGGTGGATTCTGTACAGGATCAGGGCACCAAAAAATAGTACTGAGCGCGTGATGCTTTTCGGTCTGGGATTTCGGCTTTCCAGAAGACGGGTGGCTTCGCGTCGAGCCGAGGTTCCTGAGTCGCACTGAATCACTGATCGAAGAACAAGGCAAGAGTCGCTGGGCGCCATCTGGCCCCCGCAGCGCGGAGTCTGGCAGTGGGAGCCAGCCGGGCTCCGCGCACTACTCCATCAGGGCTTGGTGGAGATCTCTCATCTGTTGGAGGTAGGTGGGGAGCGCGGCGGAGATCGACTCCACGACTGTGTCGTCGGTCCCGCTGGGAAGGTGGTTGCGGGCTGCGATCATCTCGAGCCAAGGGTCCTCCTCCAACCAACCGTGCCGCACCGCCGCCTGCATGCAACCGGTCGGCGATGCACAGTCCAAATCACGCTCCTGCAATCGCTGTTGAACGGATTTCCAGCACAATTCGAAGCAGAGTTGAAATCGGTGCAGAGCGGCATCGCGGTGGATTTCGTCGAGCTCGGACTCGAGGACTTCGGACAGACGATCGATGGCGGGGCCAAGCTTCTCGATGGGTGTGATCACGGGCGGAATCCTCCCCAGGGGTGGTCGGGCAGAGTCAGATGCCCAGTGTGCCGAATCTTGGAGTGAATTCCAGAAAAATCGAATCGTCTCGTTTTCTCGAAGGGCCGTCGGATATCCAAGGCCTTTGCCTGACGAAGGTTCCCGAAACTGGTACTATTGATTCGATTCTCGGATTCACAGTGACACTCGATCGGAGTCTTTGCATCGTCATGAAGTCCAACGCTGAAGAATACCATCGTCGTGCTTATGACGAGCTCCGGATCATGGCTCGACGATACCTGCGTGGTGACGATGTCGATAGCTTGGTTCAACCGACGGTGCTCGCCAACGATGTGGTTCGCAAGCTCTTGGACAGCCTGGAAGTCGGCAATCGCCAGATTCTGGCGACGGCTGTCGCACGAGCCATGCGGAGGGCTCTGGTGGCGGTCGTCCAGGAGGAGGAACGAGCTTCCGAATCTGGATCGGGATCCCGAATCCTTCTTCAGGATGAGACTCGTGTGGGGCCGAACCACGCGGTGAGGATTCTGGACATCGATCGTGCCCTGTCCAGGCTCGAGGCGAGGAGCGAGCAGGTGGGCCTGATCGCCGAGATGATGATCTTCGGAGGATTGACCGAAGACGAGATTGCCGATCACATCGGCAGCTCGAAGGACATGATCGTCAAGGACTGGGCGCTCGCACGCGCGTGGCTGGCGCGCGAGATGGAACGCCAATCCGTCCGCGTTCCCGAAAAGTCGATTGGGTAGTGGGGATGCGGGACCAGGAGTTCTTCGAGCGAGTCCGACTCGTGTTCCATGATGCACTGGCCGTCCCCCCCGACGAGCGGGCGGGATTCCTGGCCGAGGTCTGCGGGGAGGACGGAGCCCTGCTCACCGAACTGACCGATCTCTTCGACTACGAGAAGCGCGCGCATGCGGCGCTGGAGTCACCTCTGATCTCGAGATTCGACGGCGAGCTGCTCACCGGTACTCGACTTGGAGACTACCACCTCTACGAGACCCTCGGAGAGGGCGGGATGGGAGTCGTCTATCGGGCGCGCGACGATCGAAGCGGGGAGTTCGTCGCGCTCAAGGTGCTTCGTTCCGACCTGCTCTCGCGCACGGCGGCCACTCGCTTTCGACTCGAGAGCCATACCTTGCAGAGACTGCAAGGTGAGGGCATTGCTCGACTCCTCGAGGCGGGGACCGTCGTTCATGGCGAACGTCGTCTGAGCTACTACGCCATGGAGCTCGTCGAGGGCAGAAGCCTTCGGGAAGTCGACATTCCTGATCTCAGGGATCGAATCGCATTGCTGGAGAGAGTGTGTGATGCGGTCGGTCTGGCCCATGCTCGAGGGATCATCCACCGAGACGTCAAACCCGAGAATGTACTCATCCGCCAGGATGGGCGTCCAGTGGTGTTGGACTTCGGGATTTCCCGGACCGTGGATCCCGACGGGCGATCCACGGGTTTTGCCACCAGCACCGGGCAGGTGCTCGGCACCGTGTCCTATATGAGCCCGGAGCAGCTCATCGGAGATGGCTCGGCCATGGGACCGCCGTCCGATGTCTATTCCCTGGGAATCCTGGCCTATGAGCTGCTGACCGGCACACACCCCCACGAACCGGCGGGGCTGGTGGAGCGCAGCACTTTGACCCAGGCTGCGGTGATCTTGGCCATCGAGCGGCAGGACCTACCATTGGCGTCGAGCCGATGCCCCGAGTTGCCCCCCGACATCGATGCGATTCTGCACCAGGCGCTCCAGCGGAACGCGGGGGATCGCTATGCAGATGCGGCGGCCATGGCAGCAGATTTCCGGGCCTATTTGGAGGGGCGAAAAGTCGTCGCTCCCCGTCAGACCTTTGCCCGACGGAACTGGAATCGGATTCGCAGGGCTCCGAAGCGGAGTGCGGTGATCGCGGCGGTGGCTCTGGGAATCGTCCTCCTCGCCGGTGGCATCACCAAGACCTTACAGGATCGTCAGGAAGAGCGACTGGTTCAGACCAAGTTGACCGAACTCTGGGGCGTGCTCCAAGAGGTGAACCAGGATCTTCATCTCTCCGGCACGCGCAACGAAGAGTCGATTCGTCGAGCCCTGACCAACTTGGACCGCAGCCGTGAGATCCTTCGCACCATGCCACGCAGGCCGTTCTGGCACCGGCTTCGGCGCTTCGTGGACTGGCGATCCGGAGAGGCCCACTACTTTCTCGGCACCCGGAATCGAGATGTCGAGGAATTCCATCTCGCATTCGGAAAGTGGTCGGACGCCGCCGCCTTCACCAACAACCAAGTCGAGACTCTCGAAGGACTCGACAAGGCTTCCAGCCTCTATGGGGACATCGCAGAGATCGTTCTTCCCATTGTGGTCGGGGGCCGAGCTCTGGCCTGTTCAGCGATTGCCGACTACGAAGATCGCGCAGAGTACCTGAGACTCGCAGTTCACTGGAGATCCATGGCATTCGAACTCTTCGAGAGCGACCGGGACTGGGGACTCGGATCGGTGGGCAAGAAGGTTCGGTCCATGGCCACCCTGGACTACGCAGGAGCACTCATCGACTACGGAATCGCCGTCGATAGCTTGGCTGCGGTGAATCAGGGCTTCTCGCTCATGCAGAGGGTGGACGACGAAACGCTGTGGATGGGTCGCAGGAATGCTCTGGCTTCTGGTCAGCATCATTTGGGCGACGCTGCGAGATATCGCTGGCGGCGCAGCGGCAACCTCTCGGACTGGGCCGAAGCGCAACGTCGCTACCGGCGCGCGCTCGGACTGCGGGCCGAGGGGACGGGGTCGAATCTTCATGTGTTGGATGAACTGGCTCTCGCGAGGTTGGAACTCTGGGCGGGACGGCAGAGCTCTTCCGACAGTTCCGCGACCGCGCACCTAGGCTTGGCCCGCGAAAAAATGGCCCGGATTCAGGCCTACCGGGATCCCCAGCGGGGTGCCTTCTCCCAGGCTTCGATCGACGCCCTCGACGCCGAGATCACCGCCGCCTGGTCCGGTGTGGATGGGATCGACACCCGGGCCGCCGAGATGGCGATCGCCCGCTCGGAATCCCTTCTCGTTGCAGCCGAAGCGGTGTTCACCCGCAGCCGTTTTCCGTTGCAGAACGCCGAGCTCCAATTGGCGAGCATCCGGGTACTGGAGGCGTCGGAGGCGATCGTGGGACCGCGAGACGACGAAATCCGAGCGGCCCTCGCCACCATCGAGTCCATCGTGCCCGGGGGGATTTGGCCCCTTCTGCGGCGCCGGGCGGAATCCCACCGGCGATAGAACTTGTTCTGACCGGTCTCTTCGGCGAAGCTCTCATCCAAAGTCGGTCGCGGGGGCTTCCCGCGACATTGATCCCACTCCCACCCCAAGGGAAGTTCTATGGCACTCATCGCATCCGGGGCTGTGGCTCCGGATTTCACTCTGGACAGCCATCTGGACACGACAGTCTCCCTGTCGGATTTTCGTGGTTCCAAGAAGGTTCTTCTCGTTTCCTATCCCCTCGACTTCACGCCCACTTGAAGCATCGAGATTCCGGGTCTGAACTCTCTTCTGAAAGAGTTCGACGCGGCAGAGACTCAGGTTCTGGGTCTTAGTATCGACTCGAAGTTCTGCCACAAAGCTTGGGCGCAGGGATTCGACGGGATCAATTATCCCCTGCTCTCGGACTTCCACCCCAAGGGCGCGGTGGCCGCATCCTATGGCATGTGGCTCGAGGACAAGGGAATTTCCGATCGGGCCACGGTGCTGATCGACAAGGACGGCACGGTGTTGTGGTCCGAATCGGTGGGACCCGGCGGTCAGCGTCAGCCTTCCGAGCTCCTGGCCAAGGCCAAGGAGCTCGGCTGAGCGAATGAATGTTGGCGCCGATGTCGTTTCGACGGAGGAAGAGGTCGCCCCTGGGCGGCCTCTTCTGGGAATCCGAGGGATCGACTCGGGGGGCTGGACGGAGTGTTGAGCGAGGGAAGAATGTTGAAGAGATCGGCGAGCAGATGGCTGTGGATCGGAATTCTGGGGTTGGTCTCCGCCTGCGGACCCCAGGCTCCGCCGACTCCCCACATCTTCGTCTATCTCATCGACACCCTGCGGGCCGATCATGTCGGATGCTACGGCTACGACCGGCCCACGACTCCACAGATCGATGCCTTCGCCGCCGACGCGGTGAGATTCGATCGGGCCTATACTTCCAGCCCCTGGACCCGGCCTGCGGTGGCCTCGCTCTTCACCGGTGCTCCTCCGGCCATCCATGGTGTACGTGGTCGCAACGGTTGGGCGGAGCCGGAGCTGAGAACCTGGGCGGAGCGCCTTCGCGACCGTGGTTATCGCACGATCGGGCGCTTCGCCAATGGGAATCTCGAGGACCGCTATGGATTGGGGCAGGGATTCGACGACTATGTCTTCGAACGGGAAAAGGGCCGAGCCTATGTGAGCAGCCTGGAGCTGCACGCCCGGTGGGTGAAGTCCTTGCCGGGGACGAATGAAGAATCCGAAGGTCCGCAGTTCCTCTATCTGCACACCATGGACCCGCACATTCCCTTCCGAGCTCCGCGCAGGTACATGCGGCCCTTCGTCCGCCTCGAAGTCCCCTGGCAGCGATGGTTTCGGGGGGATCCCAAGGTGGGCGAGAGCATTCGCATCGACATCAATCGCTACGATGGAGAGATCCGGCAGAACGACGACGCCTTCGGGCGATTCATCGATGAGCTCGTGCGCCGCGGCTGGTACGAGAATAGTTGGGTGGTGTTGGTCGCCGACCACGGCGAGGAGTTCCGCGAGCACGGATTTCGCGGACATGGCAACGGATTGTGGGAGAATCTGCTCCGCGTCCCGTTGATCATCCATCCACCCGGTGGGCGAGACGGCGAGATGGGTCGGCGCTTGGCCCAGCTGGCGGAGGAGCCCCTTCCCGTCCACGCCCTTGCCGACCTGATCGGCGGCTTGGAGTGGCCAGACTGGCAGCCCTTGGGTTTGGAGAACGCCCGGTGGACGGGTCTCTCTCCGGAGACGCTGGCCCACTGGATTCCGACTCCGGATCGGCCGGCTCCTCCGATTCGCCGTGCGAGTTTTCTTCTCGATGGACGGGCGGCGATGATGATTGCGCAGGGCGATCGGAAGCTCATCTGGCAGGAGTTTCCCGAGGCCAAGTGGATCTCCATCGACCTGAGCCGGGATCCCATGGAGCTCTCTCCCCTCGCGAGTCCTGATCCCGAGCTCGTGGCCGAAATGAAGGTTTGGTACCAATCCGTCCGGCGAGGGTTGGAGCTGCGCAATGCCGGGTCGGACACCCTGAGTCTACGGCTGCGGCCCGAGGGGGCTTTCCGCGGGGCCCATCTACAACCCGGAGACAGGGTGACTTCCGCCCGGCAGGAGAGGGCGGAGGGCCAGACGACCTTGGTGTGGAGGGCGCCTCCCGGAGGACGCCTTCTTCTGGAGAGAGACGTGGACCAGGCCTGGCTCCTCCAGATCGGCGAAGACCCGTGGATCGAAGTCGACCAGGAGTCGGGGACCAAGGTGAAGGGGTTGGAGATCCAGGTGTTGGGCTCCGCCCGCCGGACGGATGCCCTACCGCCTCCGATGTCCGAGGATCTCCGGGCGCAACTCGAAGCCCTGGGCTATCTGGACTAGCCACCGCTCCCACCGCGGCGCCCGCCTCCAGGCGAGTAGGGAAATTGTGACTCCGACCCCTGGGCCGCCTCTTGGGGCCTCGCTGCCCTTGATCGGGTGGTGGAAGTGACTGTATCCTTTCGAACGTTCGATCGGAAATCGCCACGGCTTCCATCGGCCAGAGACCTCCTCGAGACGACCCTCGATCTTCCAACGGGTGATCGCACATGCACATAGGGGATTTCGCATTCCACCGGCCGACCACCTTGGCCCAGGCCTGTTCCCTCTCGCGGGAATTGGGGGAAGGGGCTCTGTTTCTGGCCGGGGGGACCGACGTGGTTCCGGATCTGAAGCGGCGTCTCCGGCCCGCGACCGACCTCATCTCGCTGGCGCAGATCGAGGAACTTCGAGGGATCCGGGAGGTGGATGGCGGCATCGAAATCGGCGCTCTGACCACCCACGCCGAGGTTGCGGTCCACCCGCTGGTCCGAACACACCTGGCGGCTCTGAGCGACGCGGCCAGTTCCATTGGGGGACACCAGGTCCGCAGTCAGGCCACGATCGGAGGCAATTGGTGCGGCGGAGTCCCCTGCGCCGACACGCCTCCCGCCAGCATCGCCGGAGGAGCGGTGGCGGTGGTGACCAATGGGGAGGGAGAGCGCGAGATCGATGCCGCCGCCTTCATCACTGCGCCCCGGGTCACCGCTCTGAACACCGGGGAGATTCTGCGCTGCATCCGGATTCCCGCCCGGCCCGCCCATTCGGGAACGAGCTTTCAACGATTCACCTTGAGGAAGGGATTGGCTCTGGCCGTGGCCTCGGTGGCCGTGGGTCTGGAGGTCGAGGGAGATCGGATCAATGGGGCGCGGGTCGCCCTCGGGGCCGTGGGCCCAACCCCGATCGTGGCGAAGGCCAGTATTGGCGTCCTGGAGAAGGCGACCGCGACCGACGAAGTCTTCGAGGAGGCGGCTCGGGCGGCTGCGACCGATGCGCAGCCGATCACCGATCTCCGAGGCAGCGTTGACTATCGCCGCGAAATCGTGACCGTATTGACCCGGCGGGCGCTGCGCCAAGCTCTCGGGAGGGCGAGGGAAGGCGCAATGACGGGAGGGGGAGAGCGATGACCCACGAAGTCCTGATCCGGCTGAAGGTGAATGGGGACGAGCGCACCCTGGGCATCTCTCCGAACACCACTCTTCTCGATGCCTTGCGCGAGCATCTCGACTTGACCGGGACGAAGAAGGGTTGCGGCATGGGGGACTGCGGTTCCTGCACGGTGCTCGTCAATGGAAAACCGGTGAATTCCTGTCTGCTGCTGGCGGTACAGGCCGATGGAGCGGAGATCACCACCGTCGAGGGCCTGGCTGAGGGAGGGGAGCTGCATCCCCTGCAGAAGTCCTTCGTGAAGCACGGTGCGCTGCAATGCGGGTATTGCACCTCCGGAATGCTGATGTCTTCGAAGGCTCTGGTCGACGAGAATCCGAATCCTTCGGACGAAGAGATCAAGACCGCACTCTCGGGCCATCTCTGCCGGTGCGGCACCTACCCCCGCATTCTCGAGGCCATCCGGCACCGGGAGGACTTCGCCGACACTCCCCTCGATACCGAAGCGCTGAAGGCCGCAGAAGCCGAGCGCGAGCAGAAGCGGGATCATCATGTCGTCAGCCACGGGGTGACCCGCTATGACGGCCCGGACAAAGTCACCGGCCGAGCCAAGTACACCGCGGACATCAAGCTCTCGGGGATGATTCACGGGAAGATCTTGGGCTCGCCCATTGCTCACGGGATCATCAAGAGAATCGATGTATCCAAGGCCCGCGAGCTGCCGGGAGTGATGGCCGTGATCACCGGGAGCGACGTCACGGACAACTACTACGGAGTGAGTCCGGCGCGCTACGACGAGCAGATCTTGGCCAAGGAACGCGTGCGCTATGTGGGCGATGAAGTTGCGGCCGTGGCTGCGGTAGACGAGGCCACGGCCGAGCAGGCCATTTCCCTCATCGAAGTCGAATACGAGGAGCTGCCCGCAGTCTTCGATCCCGATGCGGCAATGGCGCCCGGGGCACCGGTGATTCATCCCGAGAAAGAGCGCTACGCCGGCAACATCAACACCAAGGTGGAGTGGGACTTCGGTGATGTGGACCGAGCCTTCGCCGAGGCTCATCTGGTGCGCAAGCAGCGTTTCGTGGGGAATCGCACCTACCAGAGTCCGATCGAAACTCACGCCTCGATTGCGAGGTGGGAGCACCACGGCAACAAGCTCACGATCTGGAGTTCGACCCAGACTCCCCACTACCTCCATCAGATGCTTTCACGCACCCTGGAAATCCCCATGGGCGACATCCGGGTCATTCGCCCCGCGGTGGGGGGCGGTTTCGGAGTCAAAGCGGAGACCACTCCCCTCGAATTGTGTGCCGCGATCCTGGCCAAAGAGACCGGTCGTCCGGTGAAGATGGAGTACAGCCGCGAGGAAATGGTCCATCACTTCCGCGGACGCCACAAGCAGTACATGGATCTCGAAATCGCGGTCGATCGCGAAGGGAAGATCCAGGGCGTGAAGAGCGACATTCTTCTCGACGGGGGAGCCTACACTTCCTTCGGGGTCATCACCGCCTACTACGCCGGGTCCATGGTTCCGACCCTCTACAAGATCGAGAACTACCGCTATCGGGGAATTCGGGTGTACACGAACCTGCCGGCGTCGGGAGCTTTTCGTGGCCACGGAGTTCCTCACCCTCGGTTTGCCTTCGAGTCTCTGTTGGACATGATCGCCGAAGAACTGGGGATCGACCCCATCGAGATTCGCAAGCGCAATGCGATGGAGCCGAACTATCTGACGGTGAATGCCCTCGACATCTCTTCGTGCGAGTTCATGGCCACCCTCGAAGCGGCGGAAGAAAAATCCGAGTGGAAGCAACGCCGGGGCAATCTCCCCGAGGGGCGCGGTATCGGTGTGGGTTGTGGAGGATTCGTCTCCGGCGCAGGCTATCCGATCTATCGTTCGGACTTCCCCCATTCGAACGCGGTGATTCGAGTCCACGAAGATGCGACCGGGGTCTCGTTGCACATTGCGGCCTCGGAGATTGGCCAGGGCTCGGATACCGTGCTGACACAGATCGCTGCCGAAGAGCTGGGAATTCCCTATCACCAAGTGTGGATGGTGGATTGCGATACGGTTCTCAGTCCTCTGGACCTCGGATCCTATTCCAGCCGGGTCACGTTGATGGCCGGCAATGCGGTCAAGATGGCGGCGGCGGAGGTGAAGAAGCAGGTGCTTGCGGCGGCAGGTGAGTGGCTGGGCTGCGATCCGGGGGGATTGGTCGCGGTCGGTGGCCAGATCTTCATTCGAGAGTATCCGGAAAAGAAGATGAGCTGGGCCGAGGCTGGACGCATGGCCTTCGCCAAGAATGGACCGGTGGTGGGAACGGGCCATTATCGTCCGCCCAAGAATCTCGGAGGCGGGTTCAAGGGAAGCACCGTGGGGACCTCGCCAGCCTACAGTTTTTCGACTGCAGTCTGCGAAGTCACGGTCGACAAGGAGACCGGCTACGTGACGGTGGAGAAATTCACCGACTATTCCGATGCTGGAACGGTGGTGAATCCAGTCACCTTCCACGGACAGGTCGAGGGTGCGATCATCATGGGCATCGGGGAAGGTCTTCTCGAAGACACGGTCTTCGCGGAGGGGGGAAGGTTGAGGAATCCCAACCTCCACGACTATCTCATTCCCACCATCGCCGATGTTCCGGAGATCCACACCGGAGTCGTCGAGAGCTACGAGCCACGGGGACCCTTCGGGGCCAAGGAGATCGGCGAAGGGTCGATGCTGCCCGCGATGGGGGCGCTGGCGAACGCGATCTACGACGCATGCGGGGCCCGGATCACCTCCCTGCCGATCACTCCCGAGAAGATCCTCGCCGCAATCAAGGCCAAGGAAGCCCAGGAAGGGAGCACCTCGTGACCGACGCGGCGCGCGAGTCGACGACCAACGGAGGGTCCCGCTTGACCAAGGAGCAGAAGCTCGAACGCTTGCTCGAGGCGGCGGCTGGGTTGATGGCGCGCCAAGGTTACAGCCAGACATCGATTCGGGATGTGGCTCGTGAGACGGGCTTCAGTCTGGCCGGAATGTACTACTACTTCGAGAGCAAGGAAGACCTTCTATACCAGATCCAACATGGAACCTTCTCGAGGCTCCTTGCGGAGCAGGAAGCTCAGGCCGCTGCGATCGCCGACCCGCGGCAGCGATTGAAGGAGGTCATTGCCACCCATCTCGCCTTCTTCCAGGCCCATGCGGGAGAAATGAAAGTCTGCACTTACGAACTCGAGTCGTTGCGGGGCGACTCCTACGAGGCGATCGAAGACCTGCGTCGGCGCTACTATCGACTCACCGCGGGACTGGTGGCAGAGATCCTCGGAATCGGAGCTTCGGACCGGAGGTCGGTGACGCGGGTTCGCCATCTGACCCTCTTCATCTTCGGCGCGTTGAATTGGGTCTTCATGTGGTACCAGCCGGAGAAGGATGTTCCCGTGGCGCAGCTCGCCGATGAAATGGCAGAGTTCGTGATGGGTGGGCTCGAAGCGCAGGTGCGCGGAAAGGAATGAGTTGAACGCCCCGAGAGCTGTCGTAGCCGCGATCACCGCCGCGGGCGCCTCCGAGCGGATGGGGCGTCCCAAGGCTCTGCTTCCATGGGGAAAGGGCACGGTGCTCTCGACCATTGTTCGGGTGGTGCGCCAGGTCGGACTCGACCCGATCCTCGTGATCACCGGAGCCCATGGAGGGGCCGTGGCCTCGGAGGCCTCTCGAGCCGGTGCGCGAGCGGTCAGCAATGGCGAGTGGAAGCGAGGCCGCTTTTCCTCGATCCAGGCCGCGGCGCGGTGTGCCGCTGCTCATTCGACCGGAGCATCGCTGTTGCTCTGGCCGGTCGACTGCCCTGCAGTGAGTGCGGTGACGGTGCGCGCCCTGCTCGAAGGGGTCGCTCAGGGGCTTCGCCGCACCGTGGTGCCGGTCTGCGGAGAGCGTCGCGGGCATCCCATTCTATTGAGCCCCGATATGGTGTCCATGATCCTGAGCGCGCCGACCGACTCGAACTTGCGAGAGCTGTTGTCGCGGTCGTCGGATTCGATGGTCGAAGTCGCAGTCGATGATCCCGGGATTCTGATGAACTTCAATCGCCCGGACGAATACGAAGCTGCACTGCAGCTCCAACGCAAAGAAGCGGCTCAATGAACGCAGGCAGAGGCAATGGACCGGATCCTCTCGTTGCCCTGGGAGATGCCCAGGAGAGCCCGGGCATGGAGGCCATTCGGGCCTTCGCCTCGGCGACCACCCAGGGCGCAGGAGTGGCCTTGGTCACGGTGGTGGGAGCCGAAGGGTCGGTTCCTCGGGGGATGGGGGCGGCGATGATGGTGAGAGAGGACGGAAGCATCGTCGGCACCGTGGGCGGCGGCAATCTCGAGTTGCTGATGATCGATCATGCCCGAGAGGCGATTGCCGATGGGAGGCCACGCCGCTACCGCTTCGATTTCACCGGTGGACCGCAGCGCAACATCGAGAAGTCCTGCGTGGGGCGGTGTGAGTTCTTCGTGCAGCCGGGTCCGCGACGGCCTCGATTGCACCTCTTCGGCGCTGGACACATTGGACTCGCCCTGGCTCCCATGGCCCACGCCGCCGGATTCGAGGTCACAGTGATCGACGATCGTCAGGACTACGCACCGCTGGCGACCCTGGGCCCCCGATTCCACATCTTGAACATGCCTTTTGCCGAAGCGGTCGATCGACTGACCTTCGACGAGGACACCTATGTGGTGATTGTCACTTACGGTCACGCCACGGATTCGATCGTAGTGCGAGCGTGTTTGCACCGCCCCTGGTGCTATCTGGGCATGATCGGCAGCAAGTCGAAGGTGGCTCGGGTGCGCCGCGAGCTGGGGGTGGACGACGCTGCGATCCAGCGTCTCGAAAAGCTTCGGTCTCCGATCGGTCTGCCCATTGGGGGCCGAGAGCCGGGCGAAGTGGCGGTCAGCATCGTGGCGGAGCTCGTGGCGGAGCGTCACCGCGAGGCCGACTCGATGGCGGGAGGGGCGTGATGGATCTGGGATTGAAGGGGAGGGCGGCTCTGGTCACCGGGGCGGGCGGCGGAATCGGATCCGCGATCGTGAGAGATTTGGCGCGGGAAGGTTGCGCGCTGGGCCTGGTGGACCATCCCTCCTGCGAAGCCACTTCTGCGGTCGCCCAAAGCCTGAGTCGGAGTGGGGGGAGAGGGAAAGTCTTCGCCACCGATGTCCGGGACTTCTCGGCCGCCGAAGCCGTGGTCGCAGAATTCACCGAGGAGTTCGGAGGGCTGGATGTTCTCGTTTGTTGTGCCGGGATCACCAGGGACAGCGTCTCGTGGAAGATGTCCGAAGAGGCATTCGACGAGGTCATCGATGTGAATCTCAAAGGTGTGTTCAACTACAACCGAGCCGCAGCGCTTCGATTTCGAGAGCGGGATTGGGGACGCATCGTCAACATCACGTCGATCAATGGGATGCGTGGCAAGTTCGGGCAGGCGAACTATGCGGCTTCCAAAGGCGGGGTCATCGCCCTCTCCAAGAGCTTGGCTCGCGAGTTGGGTCGCTTCCAGGTCACGGTGAACTGCGTGGCTCCGGGTCTGGTGTTGACCGACATGGCCCGATCGATTCCCGATGAGTTCTTGGAAGCGGCGCGGGCCGAGAGTGTAGTGGGACGCCTCGCTCGTCCGGAGGACATCTCTGGAGTCGTGACTTTCCTCTGCTCCGAGGTGGCCCAGCACATCAGCGGTGAAGTTCTGCGAGTGGATGGGGGCCAGTACATCTGAGTACCGGCGGGCGCGGTGCGAGGAGGGATGCCATGAGAAGGGTTGGGGTCATAGGAGTTGGGCACGGGCGTTTCGGCCTGCGCGACGATGCCTCCTTGCAGGAACTCGCCTTCGAGGTCTACCGAGAAGCGGTGGCCGACGCGGCAATCGATCCCCAGGAGATCGGAGCGACCTGGATCGGCAGCGTCCCCGAATATCATAAGCAGAGGTCGGTTGCGGGGGTGATCCAGGAATACCTCGGGCTCGATCCCAGGCCCACATGGCTCACCGAAGCCGCCTGCGCCTCGGGTTCCGCGGCGCTGCACACCGCGTGGACCGCGGTCGCCTCGGGGATGCAGGATGTCGTCCTGGTCATGGGTTGTCAGAAGATGACCGAGCTCGAAACCGCGGCGATTCTGGGTCTCATGGGGAGGGTGGGAGACGTGCAGTGGGAATCGGTCTTCGGGTCGACCTTCCCCGGCTATTACGCCCTCTTCGCTCGTCAGCACATGGATCGCCACGGGACCACGCGTGACCATCTCAGCGCGGTGGCGATGAAGAACCATGACTACGGCGCATTGAATCCCAAGGCGATGTTTCGGAAGACCATCGACCGCCAGAAGGTGGAGAATTCCAAGCTCGTGGCCGATCCGCTCAGAGTCTTCGACTGTTGTGCGAATGCCGATGGCGCGGCCTGTCTGATTCTGGCCGCCGAGGGACGGGCCCGTGAGATTTCGGATCGGGTGGTATGGCTCGACGGCCTGGGAGTCGCCACCGCCCCCATGTCCGTACTGCGGCGAGAGGATCTCTGCACTCTGCCTTCTGCGGTCGAGGCGGCGCGCCAGGCCTACGCCATGGCGGGGATCGAGCCTTCGCAGGTCCGAGTCGCCGATGTTCACGACTGCTTCACCATCGCAGAGATTCTGGCGGTGGAAGATCTGGGATTCTGTGACCGAGGCCAGGGCGGGCCCTTCATCGCGGCGGGAGAGACTCGCATCGGAGGGCGCATCGCGGTGAATGTCGATGGAGGTCTGAAAGCGAAGGGTCATCCGATCGGAGCGACGGGCGTATCGATGGCAGTGGAGATCGTCCGTCAACTGCGCGGGGAGTGCGAGGATCGTCAGGTGTCGGGGGCGGATGTGGGACTCACCCACAACGTGGGGGGAATCGGTCAGTATTGCTTCGTCAACGTGTTTCGGAGGGAGTGAGATGTTCGAGTCCTTCGGTTTGGTGTCCTTCACTTCGCACACCAAAGTTGGCGACGTTTTCGTAGCCGGTTTGGTCGAAGGTCGGCTGCTCGCCTCTCGTTGTGCGAGTTGTGGAGAACAGAGTTTTCCACCGCGTGCGGATTGCGTGGTGTGCCGGAGCGGAGACCTCGAATGGGTCGAGATTTCCGGCCGGGGAAGGGTTTCGAGCTTCACGACCATTCGGGCTGCGCCGGTGGGACTCGAGGAGTGGGTTCCCTATTCCCTGGTGCTCGTCGATCTGGAGGAAGGCGGACGAGCCTTGGCCCTCGCGGGAGCCGGGCTCGACGTGGGGGAGCTCTCCCTGGGGACTTCGGTGCGGTTGAATCCCTGCCGCTCGGAGGTGAATGATGAGTTGCGGGTGTACTACGAAGTCGAGGCCGATTCATGAATGGGGAAGATGATCGATGAATACCAAGACCGAACTCACGAGCTACGAGCTTCGAGGAGACGTGGGATACCTTCGTCTGACGGCACCGCCGCTGAACATCCTCACCGGAGAGATGATGCACGAGATCAGCGCTGCGGTCGGGGCCGCGGCGGAGAACCCAGAGCTGAAAGCCCTGGCCCTGTCCGCCGAAGGAAAGGCCTTCTCGGCGGGAGCAGATGTGGGGGAGCATCGTCCGGAGCATGCGCCGGAGATGATCGCGGCCTTTTCCGAGATGTTCCGGGCCTTCGGTGCACTCGAAATCCCGGTGGTGATGGCGGTCGATGGCGCAGCCCTCGGGGCGGGTTTCGAGCTGGTGATGATGGCCGATGTGCTCATCGCGACCGATCGCGCGAAATTCGGTCAACCCGAAATCCGTCTGGGATTCTTCGCCCCGGTGGGAGTGGCCTGGCTCTCGCGCCTCGTAGGTCGATCCCGGGCTCTGGAAATCACCTGCGGGGGGCGAAGCTACTCCGCATCGGAGGCCGCAGATTGGGGACTGGTCTCTCGCGTTGTCGATCGCGACCGACTCGAAGAGACGATGGAGGGGGTTCTCGACGATTTTCGCAAGGCGAGTCCGCTGGTCTTGAGGATGAACGTACGGATGCTCAAGGAACTCGAGGGAATGTCGTTCGAAGAAGCGCGTCAAAAGGCCGAGACGGTGTTCCTCGAGGAACTCATGCAGACCGAAGACGTCCGGGAAGGCATTGCCTCATTCTTCGAGAAACGCCGGCCCCAGTGGAAGAACCGTTGAGGATCCCTCGAAAGTACCGCGCGTGGAGGTTGCCATGAAGATCCTGGTGGTAGGGGCAGGGGCCCTGGGCGGAATGGTCGCAGCCCATCTCAGTCTGGCCGGACAGGACACGACGGTAATCGAGATCAACCCCGCTCGTGCCAAGTTGCTATCGGACACCGGACTGTTTCTGACCGAGGGCCGGGAGGAGCGCAATGTCCCGCTCCGGGTGGTGACCTCTGTCGATGGACTCGAGCCGATGGACTTGATCTTTGTCTCGGTGAAGAGTTATCAGACCGAAGCCGCGGTTCGTGGATTGCTCCCGGTAGTGGGGGATGACACCCTGATGCTTTCACTTCAGAACGGGATCGGAAACACGGCCACCATGGCCGAACTGATCGGCCCGGAGAAGGTGCTCTGCGGGATCACTTACCACAGCATTCAGCATGTCGGCCCCAATCGGCTCCGCTTTCGCCGCGGGATCAAACCGATTCAGATCGCGCCATATGATGGAAAGATCAGCGATCGGGTCCAGGCCATCGGGGAGACGTTTCGCCGTTCGGGTCTCGATACCGAAGTGGTCGAGAGCGTGGACCACTCCACTTGGCAGAAATTGCTCCACAATGCGGTGGTGAACCCGGTGTCCGCAGTGACCGGTTTGAACTGCCGAGAGCTGCTTGGTGACGAGGACATGATGGAGTTCATGCGGGCTCTCTGTGGCGAGATCATTGCCGTCATGCGGGCTCGCGGCGTACCGATCGTGGACGAAGAGGATCCATTCCGTCCGGTCATCGGATCCTTGACCGCCCTCGACAAGAATCGTCCCTCCATGTGGCAGGATCTCGCCCGGGGAACCCGCACGGAGATCGATGCCATCAACGGGGCCATCGTCGAGGAAGCCGAGCGCCTCGGTCTCGATGCTCCGCACAATCGCGCTCTGGTTCAGTTCATTCACTCCCGCGAGCGTCAGAAGATCACCCGGCGCAGAGAAATCTCTCAATCGGTGGAGCGGTCGAAGCGAGACAAGGACCACGAAACCGAAGTCAAGGCGATGGAGTTGGGAGAGGGAGGGGGAATGGCCTCCGGCCGCGTTCCGCTGGAGTGCGCAGGTCGCCTCAAGGAACTCGTGCGAGGGTACTTCCTGGATCTCGAAGCGGCCGACCGAGATCCTCGGCGACGAGTCGCCTGTTGTTCGGGAATGGGTCCGGTGGAGATCGTGCGGGCCTTCGGGATGACGCCCTATTTCCCCGAAAACCACGCCGCGTTGATCGGCGCGAGCCGGACTTCGAATCGCTACATCCAACGCGCGCTCGCCGAGGGATTCTCGCAGTCGATTCATTCGGGAATGGCCTGTGATGTGGGTGCGATGCTCGCGGGAGACAGCCCGTTGGTCTCGGCCTACGGCATTTCTGGACCTCCGACGCCAGACCTCGTGGTCTACAGCACGAATAGTGGTCACAATCTCATCGAGTGGTTCGACTACTACGGGAGTCGATTCGATGTTCCGGTATTCGGGCTCCATCCTCCCGCCGCGCTGGGTGATATCGACCAGGTCGATCTCGATGCCGCGACCCAACAGATGCTGCACTTGGTGGACCGTTTCGAGCATCTGACCGGTGAGGCCATGGACATGGACTTCTTGGGGGAGGTGGTCGCGAACTCGGCCCGGGCCGCCACTCTGTGGGAAGAGATCCTGCAGATGACCAGGGCCACGCCCTCGCCCCTGACCGTCTTTGATCTCTTGGTTCACTTTGCTCCCATGGTGCTCATGCGGGGAACACCGGAGGCCATCGACTACTATCAGATTCTCAAGGAAGAGGTCGAGAAGAGGGTCGCAGATCAGCAGGCCGCGGTGCCGGGAGAACGTCATCGTTTCTACTGGGAAGGGCCGCCGATCTGGAGTGCGCTCCGCTCGTTGTCGGAGCTCTTTCTCCAGCGCAAGGTCGCGGTCATCGCGTCGAGCTTCTTCACCAATTTCTCGCTGGCTGGGTTGGACGACCGAAATCCCATCGAGAGCATGGCCGCCGCTTATACCATGGTCTTTCCCAATCGATCGGCCTCGTACAAGACCCACGTCCTCGCGGCCGAATTCGAAGCCTTTGGGGTGGATGCGGTCATTTACCATGAGGGTCGTACCTCGCCGCAGTACAGCAATGTTCGCCAAGGACTTGCAGTGCAGATGCGTAGAGAGACGGGATTGCCGTCCCTGATCATCGAGGCGGACAGTCATGACATGCGACTGGTTTCGATTTCTCACCTCGAAAGGCAGCTGGGCGAGTTTCTCGAATCCCAAATCCTCTCTTCGAGTGAGGCGACATGAGTTCATCATCGAAGGGTTCCGATGACCCAGGAATGGTTCTGGGAGTGGATGTCGGGACCGAATGCGTCAAGGCGGTCATGCTCGACGATCAGCGCAAGATCGTTGCCCGCACCAGTGTGCCGACCCAGGGATATTTCGAAACCTGTGTCGAGGAAGTGACCAAGGCGACTCTGGAAGAAGCCAAGTGCTCCTTCGAGGAGCTGCAAGAGGTCGTGTCCACCGGATTCGGAGCGAGCTGCGTCCCGAAGGCCACGCGCACGGTGTCGACCAGCAGATCCCATGCGGCGGGTGCGTATCTCCATCATCCCCAGCAGATGACAGTGGTGGACATCGGGGGCCGGGAGGTGCGAGCGATCTCTGTCGGCCCTGCTGGTGAATTGGTGGGGTCCCGCGGAGGGCGAAAGTGCGTCGCCGGGATCGGTTCATTTCTCATGTTCGCGGCTCGTCACCTCGATGTGCATCCCACTCGGATGCAGGAACTCGCGGCCGAGGCGGACGAGCCCGCGTCGGTTTCGAGTTTCTGTTCGGTGTTCTCGTCGAATGAATTGCTCGAACGTCTCCGGGAGGGGGCCTCCCGGGAGGACGTCGCATTGGGCTGCATGCGCGCCATCGCCGAACGCATTCTGGAACTGGGGATCGACCACTCGCCGGTGGTGATCACCGGGGGAGTCCCCGAGTATTTCCCCGGTGTGCTCACGCAAATCGAGGCTCTGGCCTCGATCGAGGTCACCGTCTCGCCCGATCCCATCTACACCGCCGCCCATGGTGCGGCACTCACGGCATTCGTGGCCAAGGAGGAAGTCACCCCATGAACGTACCGCAGAACATGAAGGCTTGGCTGATGACTGCGCCCGAGGCGCCCTTCGAGCAGCGAGAGCTTCCGCTGAAGGACCCGGCCCCGGGAGAGCTCACCGTCGAGGTCGCGGGATGCGGCGTCTGCCACACGGATCTGTCGTTCCTCTACCATGGAGTGCCCACTCGAGCGGAGCTCCCCTTGGTGCTCGGGCACGAGATATCGGGCACCGTGGTTGCCGTGGGGCCGGAGGTCGACCGCGCATTGCTGGGCCAATCGGTGATCGTGCCGGCGGTGCTCTCCTGCGGTCAGTGCGAGCTCTGCAAGCGAGGCGAACGTCGCATCTGCCGGCACCAAGTGATGCCGGGGAACGATCGGCACGGAGGCTTCGCCTCTCATGTGGTAGTGCCCGCACCCTACGTGTGTCCGGTGGGTGAAGGGGTCCTCGAGAAGGCCGCTCTCTGGGAGCTGGCCATCGTGTCCGATGCGGTAACCACTCCCTTCCAGGCCGTGAAGCGGTCGGGTCTGGAATCCGGAGATCTGGCGGTCTTCATCGGAGCGGGAGGGATCGGGGTGCACGGGGTGCAGATCGCGGCCGCAGCAGGGGCTCAGGTCATTGCTCTCGATGTCGATGACGCCAAATTGGCGGCCGCAAGGTCGGCCGGAGCCGCCGCGGCGATCAACGTGGACGGAATGTCCGTGAAGGACGTGAAGAATGCAGTACGCGCCGAGGCCAAGGCGCTCGGCGCGCCGAAATTCCTGTGGAAGATCTACGAAACCTCTGGGACCGGAAGGGGACAGGAAACCGCCATGGCATTGCTGAGCTTTGGCGCAACCCTGAGCGTCGTGGGCTTCACCATGGACAAAGTCGAATTGCGTTTGAGCAACTTCATGGCCTTCGATGCCCGCGCCTTCGGCAATTGGGGGTGTGATCCGGCCCTCTACCCCGAGGTGCTGGAGTGGGTGGCTGCGGGAAAGATCGGGGTCAGTGCATATGCCGAGAAGCGGAGCCTGGATGACATCAATGCTGTCTTCGAGGCCGCGCATCAGGGGAAGTTGCAGAAACGCGTGGTCCTTGTGCCCTGACTCTTCCCGCGGGGAGCTTTCGAGGGAATATCGTTGGCTCTGGCGGCAGATCGGTGCGTCGCTTCCACACTCAGAACTTGCGAGGACTTCGGGCTGAGGGCATGCTGATCGGATAGGGGGTTATCCATGTCCGAACGCATCTCCCTCCTCGGGACCTCCCCGCCTCGTCTCGACGGTCATGACAAGGCAGCGGGGCGGGCGCTCTACCTCGACGATCTGGACGACACGGGCGTGTGGTACGGAGCCACCGTTCGAAGTCCTCACGCCCATGCTCTCGTTCGTGGGGTGTATTTCGACGCGCAATCCGCGCCGCCGGGGACGGAGTGCGTCACCGCCGCAGACATCGAGAGGAACAATGGTCTACAGACCCTCGACGACATTTGGCCATTGCTCGCCGACCGTGAGGTGAACCACGTGGGCGAAGCCGTCGCCCTGGTGGTAGGCCCCGATCCCCAGACCGCGCGCCGAGCGGCGGCCGCGGTGCAGATCGACTACGAGCCCCTCGAGGCCATTCTCACCTGGGATCAGGCCGAGGAGGTGGAGCCACTCTGCACGCTGTCTCTGGACCAAGGAGATGCGGAGGCCGACTTCGCATCGGCACCGCTTCTCGTGGAGGGTGAGTACTTCACTGGATACCAGGAGCACATCTACATCGAGTGTCAGGCCATGCAAGCGCATTGGGAGGCGGACGGAACTCTGAGGATCCAGGGTTCGATGCAGTGTCCTTACTATGTCAAGAAGGCGATGCTGCATGCCTTCGCCCTGCCCGACGAGAAGGTGCGGGTCCGGGCCTGTCTCCTGGGCGGAGGCTTCGGCGGCAAGGAGGACTATCCCAGCATGATTGCCGCGCATTGTGCATTGCTGGCGCGGAAGTGCGGGCATCCGGTGCGCATGGTCTATGATCGCCACGAGGACATCATCGCCACCACCAAGCGCCATCCCTCGCGTACGCGGATTCGGACCGCGCTCAGTGGGGAGGGAGAGATTCTGGCGGCCGCGGTGGACTTCGACCTGGATGGGGGAGCCTATCAGGGCCTGTCTCCGGTGGTGCTCTCCCGGGGGATTCTTCACTGTACGGGTCCCTACCGGGTGGGATCGGTCCGCATTCGCGGACGGGTGCTGCGCACCAACACCCCCCCCAACGGCGCCTTTCGGGGCTTTGGCGCTCCGCAGGCAGAGTTCGCATGGGAGCGTCATCTGGATCGGATCTCCCGTCATCTGGGGATGGACCCGTTGACTCTGCGTCGGAAGAACGTCCTGCGGCCAGGAGACCGTCTTCCGACCGGCCAGGTGATGGATGAGTCCTGCAGCGCGGAGACGGTTCTCGAACGCGTCGCCGAATCCACGGATTTCCTTCGGCGGTGGCGGGCCTGCGCCAAGGATCGGTCCTCGGCTCCCGACGACGGGAAGCCTCGCCGGGGGGTGGGAATCAGCCTGAGTTTCCACGGGGCCGGATTCACCGGTCTGGGAGAAGAACGCATGCGTTCGCCGGTGGGCGCGCGCCTGCGGCACGAGGACGGCCGTCTCGAGTTGCTCTGTGCAGCGACGGAAATGGGACAGGGTGCGGTCTCGACTCTTCCTCTGCTGGCGGCCGAATCATCGGGTCTCCGTGCCGACCAAGTGTCCATGGCCGAACCGGACACCGCGAAGGTGCCCGATTCCGGCCCCACGGTCGCTTCGCGAACGAGCATGATCGTCGGTGGGGGCGCGGCCCGGGTGGCGGCGGAACTCTGTGGGCGAGTGCTGGAGTGGAAGGCTGGGTCGGATGGAGCGGAGTGGTCGCTGCTCGAGGGCAATGTCTTCCGCAATGGGCAATTGGTGAGTCCCTTCTAGGAGGTCGTGCTCGACTATCTGGAGGCGGGAGGGGAGGCCGAACATCACGTGCGGCACGAGCCGCCAAAGTGGCAGATCTTCGACGAAGAGCACTACCACGGTTTCGCCTATCCGACCTATTCCTACGCCGCGCAGGTGGTCGATGCAGAAGTGGATCCGGACACCCTCGAAGTGCAGGCCACCCGGGCCACGGTGGTGGCCGAAGTGGGAAGAATCATCCATGAAGTGCAGTGTCGGGGGCAGGTCGAGGGCGGCACCTTGCAGGGTCTCGGCTGGGCCCTCCTCGAGGAGATGAAGGTGGAGAACGGACACTATCGGAACGATCGCATGGCGACCTATATCGTTCCGACCATTCTCGATGCTCCCGAGATGGAGGTGGAGTTGATGGAGGCGCCCTGGGAGGGTCCTCCCTTCGGCGCGAAGGGGGTGGGAGAACTGCCGATGGATGGCATCGCTCCGGCCGTATGCGCGGCGGTCGAGAATGCCGTCGGAATCGCGGTGGATCGGATTCCAGCGACTCCCGAGCGCATCCTCGACGGTGCGGACGAGGGGTGGGCATCATGAGGGTGGCATTCACCCTCAACGGTCGGCCCGTCGAAGTCGAAGGCCAGGGAGACGAACGACTCCTCGATCTGTTGCGTCGCCATTTCCGCTTGACCGGAACCAAGGAGGGTTGTGGGGAAGGGGAGTGTGGCGCCTGTACCGTTCTCATGGATGGCGCTGCGGTGCTTTCTTGTCTCACCCCCTTGGTGCAGTTGGACGGTCGAGAGTTGTTCACGGTGGAGGGCCTCGAAGCCACCACTCGGGGCTCCCAATTCCTGGAGCGCTTCGCGGCCGGAGGGGGCACGCAGTGTGGGGCTTGCACTCCGGGCATCGTCCTGAGTGCTGCCCGCTATTTGTCCGAGACTCCAGTGGTCGACCGAAATGGGATTCGGCGGGCTCTGGCGGGGAATATCTGTCGGTGTACGGGATACGAGGCCATTGTGAAAGCGATCGAAGCCGAGGGTGGTCGAAAGGACCGAGTCCAACTCGCACTTCACCCCTCCGATCCGGAACTCACCGAGGAGAGGGAGTCGTGATGACCTCCCAGTCCTCGCCACGGACTCTGGAGGAGGCTCTCCGGCGCTTGTCCGAGGATCCGGCCTGCATTCCGATCGCCGGATGCACGGACTGGATGATCGGGGCCAGGTCGAGTGGATTCGAGATCCCTCCCCTCCTCGATCTGCTCCGAGTGGAAGAGCTGCGGGGAATTCGATCCGACGGCGACGGACTTCGGATCGGAGCGACCACGACATTCTCGGACTTGCAGCAGGACGAGCTCGTTCGCAAGAGCTATCCCGTCCTGGTCCAGGCCGCCGGGGAGGTCGGGGGACGTCAGATCCAGAATCGAGCGACTCTGGGGGGGAATGTGGTCAACGCCTCACCGGCCGGGGACAGTCTTCCGGTCCTCTTGGCCCTCGATGCCGAAGTGGAAGTGGCATCTCTCGAGGGACGGCGACGCATCCCCTTCCGGGATTTCCACACCGCCTATCGCCGTACCGCCCTGGGCGAAGGAGAGCTCCTGACCGCGGTGATTCTTCCCCCGGCTCCCGGATTCCAGAGCTTTCGCAAGGTGGGTACTCGCCAAGCGCAGGCCATCTCCAAGGTCGTGGTCGCCATCTGCGCGGAGAACCAAGAGGGCAGATGGGCCTCGGTGCGGATCGGGGCCGGGAGCGTGGCCGCGACGCCCATCCGTCTTCGTGCGGCGGAAGCGGTCCTCGAGGGTTCTGCCGTGGGGAAGGCCACGGCCGAAGCGGCGGCGGATGCGGCGCGCGGGGAAGCCCACCCCATCGACGATCTTCGTTCGACTGCTCGCTACCGGAGTTGGGTGCTCGGTCGAGTGGTGCGCCGGATGTTGTTGTCCTGAGCGCATTCGTCGATCTGGACGCTTTCTCGGGCCCAGGCTAGACTGGATCTCTTCCGCTGAGATCACTCGAATGGGGTAGCGATTTGTCCACCGTACGCTTTGTGCTCAACGGCCAGTCCCAGTCCTTCGAAGCTCGCGAGGACGAAACTCTGCTCGAGTCTCTTCGCGAACGTTTCGATATTCGATCCACCAAGAATGGTTGCGCTCCACAGGGACAGTGTGGAGCATGTTTGGCCCTGATCGATGGGAAGGCCCGGACGACTTGCGCCGTACCCGTGGCCAAGGCGGATGGTTCCGAGATTCTCACCCTCGAGGGGATTCCCGAGGACGATCGGCGGCAGATCGCCCGGTGCTTCACCGCCACTGCGGGTCTACAATGCGGCTTCTGCATTCCCGCCATCGCATTGCGGGCCTATTGGCTGGTCCAGCGCACTCCGAATCCCTCTCGGGAGGCGGTGGTCAAGGCTCTCGATCCGCATCTCTGTCGTTGCACCGGTTACATCAAGATCTTCGATGCCATCGAACTCTACGCCGCGGTCAAACGGGGGGATGCCACCGCGGAGACCTGTGCCGACGGAAGGGTGGGGGCGCGATTGGATCGGTGGCATGCCGAAGAGCTCACACTGGGTCTGCACGAATATGTGGATGACATGAGTCGGCCCGAGATGCTGCACGGGGTTGTGGTCTTGAGCGAGCATCCACGAGCCCGAGTGCGGTCGATCGACTGTGAGGCGGCGACGGCCGCTCCAGGAGTGGAGCGAGTGCTGACGGCGGCCGATGTTCCGGGAGAGCGGTGGTACGGCCTGCTCTACCCCGATTGGCCGGGATTCGTGGCGGTCGGTGAGGAAGTCCGATGCGTTGGGGACGTGGTTGCGGTGGTGGCTGCGGAGACCGAGGCCGAGGCTCGGCATGCGGCTTCTCTGGTCGAGGTGGACTACGAGATTCTCGATCCGGTTCTCGATCCGGAAGAGGCTCTGGATCCCTCTGCGCCCCAGGTGAATCCAGTCCATCCCAATCTTCTCGGTCGCACGGTGCTGCGGCTGGGAGACGCAGACCGTGCGTTGTCCGAGGCAGATCACGTAGTGCAGGGGCGGTGGCAGACCCAGCGGATCGAGCACCTCTACCTCGAGCCGGAGTCCTGTCTGGCGGAGCCCAGACCAGGAGGAGGGGTGCGCCTCTACAGTCAGGGACAGGGAATTTTCGACGATCGACGTCAGGTGGCCGCCTTCCTCGACTTGCCCGAATCGAAGGTCGAAGTGGAGCTCGCTCCCAATGGGGGGGCCTTCGGGGGCAAAGAGGACATGTCGATTCAGGCGCAGACCGCCTTGATCACCCACCTCAGTGGTCGACCCGGCAAGATCACTCTCAATCGTGAGGAGAGTGTGCGGCTCCATCCCAAACGTCACCCCATTCGGATGGACTACGCCGTCGGCTGTGATCGCGAGGGGAAGTTGCTCGCCGTCCGTGCCCGGATGATCGGTGACACCGGAGCCTATGCCTCGGTCGGAGCCAAAGTGCTCGAACGCGCCGCCGGCCACGCCTGCGGGGCCTACTTCGTACCGGAGGTGGATATCGAGACCATCGCCGTCCACACGAACAATCCTCCCTGCGGAGCCATGCGAGGTTTCGGAGCGAATCAGGCTCATTTTGCCATGGAGGGCGCGCTGGATGAACTGGCCGAGAAGTGCGGGCTCGACCGGTGGGAAATTCGCTGGCGCAATGCGCTTCGCGTGGGAGACAGCACTTCGAGCGGGCAGATCCTCGAACACTCGGTGGGTTTGGTGCAAACCCTGGAGGCGGTGAAACCGGCCTATGATCGGGCCGTGGCCGAAGGCCGCGCGGTGGGCCTGGCTTGTGGGATCAAGAACAGCGGCATCGGCAATGGAGTCCCGGAGTGGGGTCGCTGTCGGTTGGTGGTTGGCGAGGACGGACGGATCACGGTCTTCAATGGGTTCACGGAGATGGGACAGGGCCTGTTGACCGTGCTCATCCAGTGCGCGGTCGAGGAGACCGGACTCGGGGCCGATCGATTCGACGCCAGAGTCTCCACCGACCACGAAATGGCCGTCGGTCAGACCACCGGCAGCCGGGGCACGCTTCTGGGGGGGCGTGCGGTGCAGGTGGCGGCTCGCAAGTTGCGGGCAGATCTCGATGCGGGCCACGACCTGCGCTCCCTGGCAGGGAAGGTCTACGTGGGGGAGGTTCTCATCGACGACACCACCGCTCCGGGAGCAGTGGTGGAGAAGGTGAAGACCCACACCTCCTATGGATTCGCGACTCAAGTCGTGATGCTCGACGAGAAGGGGGAGTTGTCGAGGGTAATTGCCGCCCACGATGTGGGACGAGCCATCAATCCATCGCTCTGCGAGGGGCAGGTCGAAGGGGCGGTGCACATGGGACTGGGCTATGCCCTCACCGAAGAGCTTCCCTGTCCCGACGGTCGTCCCGCCACCCATCGGATGCGTGAACTCGGCGTGATCCGCAGTACTGGAATGCCCGAGGTCGAAGTCATTCTGATCGAGGATCCTGAACCCGAGGGACCCTTCGGAGCCAAGGGTGTGGGAGAGATCGGATTGGTTCCCACGGCGGCGGCAGTGGCGTCGGCCCTTCATGCCCACGATGGCATTCGGAGGAGAACTCTTCCGATGAAGGATTCTCCGGCGGCCCGCGCTCTGCGGGTCGGGCGGATCAAGGGCCTGGCGCGACCTTCGTCGTCCGAATGAAGGACGTGGGGATGATCGAGGAACGCGGTCAGGTCAACGCTCACACCCATCTCTACAGCGGCCTGGCTCCACTGGGAATTCCCGCCCCGGACCCCTCACCGCAGACCTTCGTGGAGATTCTCGAGAGGCTCTGGTGGCGGCTCGATCGAGCTCTCGACGAGCGAAGTCTCCGCGCGGCGGCCCGCCTCTACGTGCACGACGCACTCTGTGCGGGTACCACCACTCTGGTCGATCACCACGAATCGCCCAACTGTATCGAAGGCTCTCTCGATCTCCTGGCCGATGTCTGCCAGCAGCTGGGAGTACGGGCCCTGCTCTGCTATGGCGCGACCGAGCGCAATCGTGGCCGGCCGGAGGCTGAGGAAGGCCTGAGGGAATGCCGTCGCTTCCTCCGCGAAAACGATCGTCCTCTGGTGAAGGGGGCGGTGGGGCTGCATGCCTCTTTCACGGTCAGCGACGACACCTTGCGAGAGGCGGCGGAGATCTGTCGAGAAACGGGAGCCGTGACACACGTGCATCTCGCCGAGGATCTGGCCGACGTCGAAGATGCTCAGCGCCGAGGCTGGGCGAGTCCCTTGGAGCGACTCCTCTCCTTCGACGCGTTGCCCGAGGGATCCATTCTGGCCCATGGAGTGTGTCTCGATCGCAGCGCGGTGCAGGAGTGTGCGCGGCGGGGATTGTGGCTGGTGCAGAATCCCCGGTCGAATGCCAACAACGGGGTCGGTCATCCCCTTCATCTTTCGGCCACCGACCGGGTGGCGCTCGGGACTGACGGCTTCCCATCGGTGATGCGGGAGGAATACGAATTCCTGCGGAATCTTCCGCTGCCGCCGGGAGAGAGCCAGGAGCACCGTCGGGCCAGATGGGAGGGCGGACAGCGGTTGGTCGCGGAGCGCTTCGGTCCTCGTCCATCGCATGAGGACTACGCCAGATTCGACGGAGAGAGGTGCCGCGAAGTGGTTGTCGCCGGCCGGCGAGTGGTCGAAGATGGTTGTTTGCGATCCGAAGACGGCGAAGGAATCGTGGCTGAAGCGCAGGAAGCGGCGGCACGGTTGTGGCAGCGAATGGAACAACTCGAAGAAAGGGACTCCTGATGCCATCACTGGGTCTGGAAAAACACATCGTGGACACGGAAGTGTACGAGAGCAGCCGCCGGCATTTCGCCGAGCGAAAGATCCTGCTCCCCACTTTCTCTCAGCTGGCAGATCCCACCACGATTCCGGAGAGTGTGCGTGAGAAGTTGACGGCGGTCGATCCCGACGAAGCCCACCCGCTCAATTTGTTTCGCGTGCATTGGTACATGGACGACGATCGCCGAAATCTTCGGGAGATTCCGGCCATGCTCGAGATTCCGAAAGAGATCACCGGAGTCGACGCCCGCATTGTCCTGATGTTGGGCGCGAACTTCCCCATGATCACTGCGCACAAAGTATTGGCAGCTTATGGGTGCTTGGTGCCGCGCGTGATCACCGGTCAATACGATCCCAACGTTCATCGGGCGATCTGGCCGAGCACGGGAAACTACTGTCGAGGAGGAGTGGCGATTTCGCGGATCATGGGATGTCGAGGAGTGGCGGTCCTCCCCGAGGGCATGAGCCGGGAGAGGTTCGATTGGTTGGAGCGGTGGGTGGCCGATCCCGCGGACATCATCGCGACTCCGGGCACCGAGAGCAACGTCAAGGAGATCTACGACAAGTGCCATGAGCTCGCTGCGGATCCCGACAACATCATCTTCAATCAGTTCAGCGAATTCGGGAACCACCTTGCCCACCGGGTCTGTACCGGAGGGGCGGCGGCGCGAGTCTATGAGAAGCTTCGGGAAGCGGATCCCGGATTGCGACTCCGGGCCTTCGTCTCGGCTACGGGATCCGCTGGAACCATCGCCGCCGGGGACCATCTCAAGGATGAATACGGGTCCTGGAACGTGGCGGTCGAGGCCGTCGAATGTCCGACCATGCTCAACAACGGCTTTGGCGAGCACAATATCCAGGGCATCGGAGACAAGCACATTCCCTATATTCACAATGTGATGAACACGGACCTGGTGGTCGGGGTGTCTGACCATTCCACCGATTCGCTCGGCCTACTCTTCAATCATCCTGAGGGTCGCCGCTACCTCGCGGATCGTCGGGGAGTGGACACGGAGACTCTCGAGCGATTGCCGCGACTTGGCTTGTCGTCCCTCTGCAATCTCTTGGCCTGCATCAAGACCGCAAAGTATCTGGATCTCGGTCATGACGACCTGTTGTTGACTGTGGCGACGGATCCTTCCTGGCTCTACGGCACGGAACGGGAGAAGACCCTCCACCGGGAATTCGGAGGCAGTTTCGACGCGGTCAATGCCGGAGAGGTGTACGGAGAGCACCTGTGTGGAGTCGGTACGGACCACCTGCTCGAGTGTGGAGTGATCGAGCGACGTCGGATCTTCGACCTGGGCTATTACACCTGGGTCGAGCAGCAGGGAGTTTCCCTGGAGGACTTCACGCGCCGGCGGTCGCAGGAGTTCTGGAAGGGGCTGTGCAGTCTCATTCCGGCGTGG
>JAJRXK010000011.1 GCA_024276305.1 Candidatus Krumholzibacteriota bacterium | reverse complement strand
CTCCTCCATCGGGCCGGTCAACTCCTGAGACCTGCCGGAAGATGCACCCTCCGACTCTCCGGAAACCAAAGCACGAAACACCTCTTCGAAAACATCCTCCAACGACTCGATGCGGCCTAGATTATTGTCACATCAGGGCTAGTACGGCGGTAGACCATAATCGAGCGCGCGGCAGATCATCCTGGGATTGGTCTATTCCTGGGCCTGGACCGAGACCATGGCGCGAGCTGTGAGGCAGATGCCGGGTTTCGCAGATCCTGCCCAGGTCCCTCGACGAAGGAACGGTTGATGAGATCCCATGGGGCAGCAACCCCAAGTCGCCGTCCCAAGTCGTGCACCAAAGCATCTCTGCGCGGGGGTGAAGGACTGCCAGGGCTTCTGCCACTTCGATTGTTCACGCTTGTACACCGGGCGATCCGGCGCCGGTCGCATTGTCGATCACCTTGGGTCGTATGAGGAGGCTCTTCCACGTGACGTACATGGATACCCGCAGATGTAGTTCAGCGGCGGGTCGTCTGCGCTTGGGGTGTCTGATACGATCGAGCGGTGGCCTGACAACTCAATGCATAATGATCGATGGTTCTTCTCATTTCCGCGGAGATCACATCTACGATCATGGCACAACCATCGAGTCCGCTGAGGCGATCACTCGTGAGGGGTTTTCGATTTCGTGGACCGATGTCGATGGCGATCGTCGTATCAGCCACGGCAATTCTGCGTACCGAGATGGAAGCGGATGACCCGAAGCTCTCGAAATGATATACTTCACAAGGATGGATTCTGGTCCTTCCATCCATCATCGCAACTGTTGGCCGCATGGCCGCAGCAGTCCCGAGCCCTCCCCGTCGCAGACCATGACTCTTCGACGTTTACTTGGAGGTATTGATATGTGGCGAATCACCATGTTGTCCGGCTACCGCGCAGCCACTGCTCTCTTGGTGACCATGATCATCGTCGGCCAGTCCGAACTGGTCCGGGCCGCTTGGCCGACTGGTGATCTTCCCATCTGCACCTCGACGGGGTCACAGACCCACGTCAATGTCATTCCTGACGAGCGCGGCGGAGTGTTCGTCGCATGGGAAGACGGAAGATACAGTGCGTTGTATGCGCAACGCGTCGACGCCGGGGGCACTACTCTGTGGACATCGAACGGCATCATGCTCCCCGAAGGAAGCGCTTCGGGCATTCCCGACCGTTTTGTGGTGGCCGACGGAATGGGAGGGCTGATCTACGCCTGGGAACTCAATGGAGATATCTACGCGGAACACGTTGATTCAACCGGAACCGCCGACTGGAATATCGATCCGGTATGGGGAGTTGCCCAGCGCGTGCCGGTCTGCACCGCAGCCACCCCCCAGCGACTCGTCCAATTCACTTCGGACGGGGCCGGCGGCATCATCGCGACGTGGGAAGATCACCGCAATGGATCGAGACCAGACATCTACGCTCAACGCATTGATGCTTCGGGCAACCCGGTGTGGACTACCGACGGAGTCCCAGTATGCGTGGACAGTGCAAATCAGAGTTTTCCGGTCATCGCCGCAGACGGATCCGGGGGAGCCTTCATCGCGTGGCAGGATCAGCGGATCGGGACACAGGTTTTCGTGCAGCACATCGACGCATCGGGCAATGCTCTTTGGGCGGTGGATGGCATCCTAGCCAGCTTCGGACCGACTAGCGCCGCCGACCAATGGCCGGGAATCATATCCGACGAAGTGGGCGGGGCGATCCTAGGCTGGACACACCTGACGCCGAACCACGACCTCCAGATGACTCGAGTCCTGAGCGATGGTAGCTTTGTCTGGAACTATACCTCCATTTCCGCCGCTGGCGTCGTCAGCGGTGTCGCCGAGATGGTGCCCACCGGCGATGGCGGCGTGATCGTGGTCTCGGAGTCCTTCTGCCCGACTCTCTGCGAAACTGACATCTTCGCCTTCCGCCTGGACAGCTCGGGGGCTTCGGTCTGGCCCGGCGGCGCTTCGGTATGCGCGGAGCCGGGAGACCAGCTGCGCCCCACCGCCGCCCTCGACGGCTCGGGCATACTGCATGTCGCGTGGATCGACAGACGGGCGGGATCCTACCAAATCTACTGGCAACGAGTCGACGCGGCAGGCAGCATCCTCGATGCCGTGGAGGGAGTCCCCCTCAGTTTGAATCCACGCACCGCTCTGGACGAACCGGTCATCACCTCGATAGCGGAGGGCGCGGTCGTAGCCTATACCGACCGACGAAACGGCACCGATGATGTCTTCGCGACGATGTCCGCACCGGTTGTCACGGGGGTTTCCGGTACCACGCTGACGGGAACGGTGCTCTCCCCCAATTGGCCCAATCCATTTCAGTCGACCACGCGATTCTCGTTCTCGACTGGGGAACCACGCAGTGTCGACCTCGCGGTCTACGATGTGGCGGGTCGCCGCGTCAAGACGCTTTCGGTCGGCGAATCGTCGGCCGGGCTTCACTTCGTGGAATGGGATGGCACTGGCCGCAACGGCGATCGTGTCGCAAGTGGAGTCTATTTCGTGCGGATGCGGTCCAGTGCGGGAGTCGTATCGCGACCGATCATGCTTCTACGATGAGTTACACCCTGATGCCGTGCAAGCCACTACCTTGGGTGGCGTGAATCCAGAAGATGGTTCAAGGGTTGCCATGGATATTCTGTCCGGGACGGAGGCGCTTTCCCTCCATCCCTTGGGCGTCTGCTGTCTCAACTGTTGTCCCCTCTCTGAGGGGGACGGTACATTCGTTCAATACCGAGAAAAGGGCCACGGTGAACCATTGATGGACCGCGACCCATCGCTTGCCGATGCCATCGCCAACTGCTTCGGTGCGCGTTTGGAGAGCGGTCGTGCGCCTGCCCGCTCATCGCCGGTCGAGAACATCCTTCCAATTCAAGAACAGTGAGATAGGAGCGTCTTGGATGCTCTGTTGCACCATCAGAAAGCGCTCGCCGCCACGGCTCGGCGTGAAATCAGCGGTCGACCCCGATACCATGAAGGACTGGAACAACTGTTTCGGCTCGCCAGCGCTGAACCTCTCTGCCGAAGTGTCGATCGGAACCGCCACGAGTCCGCCCTCGGGATCCTGATAATAGAGTTCCGTTCCGTCTCCATTCCAGCATGGATAGCGCCCACCTGCGCGGGATATCTGCCATCGACCGACCTGGTCGGAGAACGGAATCACGTAGACCTCACGTCGTCCGGATTCATCTGAATCGATCGCCAGCCAGCGGCCATCGGGAGAAAAGCTGCCCGGCCACTCGTCGAACGGTGTGTCGAACAACTGTCGGGGCTCACCATCCCCGGAGAGTGGGAGCACCCAGAGATCCTCAGCACTGTTGGTGTCATTTCCCTCGCGACCGTACAACAGCCACCGTACATCCGCGGAAACGTCATAGGGCCACAAAGCGTGATCCTCCTCAGACAACAAGACCTCCTCTTCACCACCTCCGTCGATTCGCTTCACGAAGATCGACACCTGGCCATCGCGTTCCATCGTATAGATCAGGCGTCGCCCATCAGGAGTCCAGTTGGGCGACGAACGGCGGGTGGCTTGGATCTCGGAGGTGAAGGTGAAGCGCTGACGGGTTCCGCGTTCGACATCGATCATCCAGAAATCGGATGCCCCATCGGACTGGTCGATGAGCGCTGCGATGGTCTTCTCGTCCGGCGAGAGCGCCACCTGCGAAAACGGCCCTCGTTTTCCGATCGACGCCAAATGAGATCCGTCGCGGCTGACAAACACGAGCTGTGCCCCGGCGCCCCTCCCCGCGTGGTAGGCCAGCCCACCGCTTCGCGACACCGAGAACGCACCGATGCCGTAGTCGAGATCGCGGTATACATCCTCCGCAATGGGATTCGGATCTCCCTTCAAGCTCAATGATTCGAGATCGAAGGACTGGGCCACCAAGGTCGTTCCGCGCAGATACAGAAGACGATCCATCGCAAACTCGGCGCCTCCGCCAGTCGCCACCACCTCACGGCGGTCACGTCCATCGACATTGCCGACACACACAATCCACTGTCCTCCGCTGCGATTCTCGAGGAAGAGGAAACTCCCGTCGTCCCCTATCGCCCGCGGCTCCCGATGAGAGAACTTCCCAGGACTGGTGACAGGTCGGGCTTGCCCTCCCGCTGCCGCCACTGCAAAGAGACCTGAGCCGGGGGTCGGTGCGAAAACGATCGTCCCGTCCGCAAGCCACGTTCCACCGCGCCCATCTGCCGCCGAGGTGATCGTCAGCGGAGCTCCCCCACTCACGGAAACTCGCCGCAGGCTACCTTCGAAAAAGAATCCCAAGGACTTGCCGTCGGGGGACCAGAACGGTCGGTGTCCGCGTTCCGTTCCCTGGACCGGACGTCCCTCGCGCTCGCTCAGGGACCGAATCCAGATCTGACGCGTCCCCGACGCCTGCGCTACGAATGCGATCGACTGTCCATCGGGAGAGAAGCGCATGGCCCCACCCTTGGACCCCAACGTGCGCAACACATTTCCCGGAGGGAGCGCAATCGAGGCTTGGAGCGCTGGCGTGGTCGGATCGGGTTGCATCCAGAGTGTGGTCATCCCCACAAGTGCGAACAACAGCACTAGCGACGTGACCAACCACGGCCGCCTTGATCTCGCAGCCTTGGACACCGCACTCGAAGCCGGAAGAGAATCATCCAGATGCGTGAGCGCGAAGCGCGCTTCGCCGATATCGCGCAGACGGTCTTGTGTGTCGGGAGTGAGGCATCGCCCGATCAGCGCACGCAATCCATTGGGCGTTGTCGGCGGAAGCAGGCTGAGATCGGGCACTCCATGGACGATGGCTCCAAGAATGTCCGTCACCGTCTCGCCGCGGTACATCTGCAACCCAGTCAGCATCTCGTAGAGGATGATTCCGAAGGACCAGATATCCGAACGCTTGTCGATACGGCGACCACGAGCTTGTTCAGGACTCATATACGCAGCAGTGCCCAGAATCACCCCCATCTGGGTCATGGCTGCCGTGATCGTGGGCGAGGACTGCAGATCATAATTGCCGGAAGTGTCGCCGGAATACGCACGCGCAAGACCGAAGTCCAAAATCTTGACTACGCCTTCGTGATCAATGCGGATGTTGGCCGGCTTGAGGTCACGATGCACAATGCTCCGCTCGTGGGCAGCTTCGAGCCCCGATACGATCTGCTGCCCGATGCGCACCACATCCTCGACCGCGATGGTCCCGCGCTGAATGAGTTCCGCGAGGTCTTCTCCCTCCACGAGCTCCATGGCAAGGAAGCGTGTCCCCTCGAACTGTTCATATCCGTAGATCGACGCGATGTTGGGATGCTGCAGGCTGGCCAGAGTGCGGGCCTCGCGTTCGAATCGCGCCGCCCGTTCAGGATCGCCGGAGAGCTCACGTGGAAGGATCTTGATTGCCACGTCGCGATCGAGATGGGTGTCGTGGGCCCGATACACCGTCCCCATCCCACCCTCTCCAATTTTTTCCGAAATCCGATAGTGGGCGAGCGTTTTGCCTATCAAATGGTTGGCCTCTGGGAAGGTAGGGAACCCGAGGCTATGCGACCACGGCGGGGGCGTCAATCAGCGGGCTTCGCCAAACGGCCCGGTTCCTCCTGTTTGTCCCATCCGCTCCGATTCGAGCTGCCCTCAGCGTCGATTCCGTTAGTTGTGTCTCCGGAATTGTTGATGACCGAGTCCGAGAAGACCCCGGCTGCGTGAGCAGCCGGGGTCTTCTACTCGATGCGCGGGGAAGTCGGCGGTTCGGGGTGTCGTTCAGGGTTGGTCAGAAGGCCATCACCAGGTCGTGAGACCTGTTTCGGCCCAATTCGGGGGTGACGATCTCACGGCGATAGTACTGCCGCCATCGTTCGGTGAGCTGGATGCGT
>JAJRXK010000010.1 GCA_024276305.1 Candidatus Krumholzibacteriota bacterium | reverse complement strand
GCCTACCTCGCGATGTGCGCTCGGAGCATGGGCGCGGACCGGGCAGCCGCCTGGCCAACGGCGGAGATCGCGGTGATGGGTGGAGAGGGTGCGGTGAATCTCCTCTATCGCAAGGAGATCGCCGAGTCCGCGGATCCCGACGCCACTCGGGCCCAGCGCTTGGCCGAATACGAAGCCCAGTTCTCGACCCCCTACCGCGCTGCGGCGGGCGGGATGGTCGATGATGTCATCGAACCCTCCGAGACCCGCGCCTACATTGCCCTCCATCTCGAAGTGCTCAAGTCGAAGCGCGCCGTCCGCCCCGAGAAGAAGCACGGGCTGATCCCGCTCTAGGAGTTCGAAGTGCAGGCAATCTCCTCCGACATGACTGCATTGGCGATCGCAGGGATCCTCATCGTGTTCGGCGTTCTGACGCTCATTGCCACCGCAGTGGCCCTGCTCAAGAAGCTCGATGACCGCTGGCAGGACCATGAACGCCGAGTCGATGAAGAGGCGCTGGCCCGCGAGGCCACCATCGATCACACGACCCTGGTGTTGATCTCGGCGGCGGCAGCAGCGGTAATCCAAGGTCGCTTCCGGATACGACGGATCCATCGATTGCTCTCTCCCAGACGCAAGCGCACCCCGTGGTCCGCGCAGGGCCGGATGACCCTGCAGGGTTCCCATGCAGTGCGCAGGAAGCATTCTTAGTCCCGTGTGCGATCCCCAGACCTCGCGAAGGAGTCTCTGATGAAGCTCAAGATCACGGTGCACGGAGTGGCCTACGAAGTCGACGTCGAGGTCCTCGACGCCCAGGACGAGATGATGGGAAGCGGCGCTTCGCTGCCCCCGGCTCCTCATCCGGCGCCGGCGGCCGCACCGTCGCCCTCCCCGGCGGCACCTCCGGCCCAGGCTCCGACCGGCGCGGCTACGGTCAACACCGTGGCCTCGCCCATCGCGGGTACGGTCCTCGAAGTGAAGGTCAACGCCGGAGACAGCGTCGCGCAGGGACAGGAGCTCCTGGTCATCGAGGCCATGAAGATGGAAACGGTGATCGCCGCTCCCCGGGCCGGAACCATCGGCGCAGTACTCGTCGCCGCCGGCGACAGCGTGCGAGAGACACAGACTCTGGTCGAATTCTCCTGATCCCGAGCCGCGAGGGCCACGATGGATGTCTTCTGGGACTTTCTGCAGGTTGGGATCGTCGGCAACTTCAGCTGGGGCAACATGGCGATGCTCGCCATCGGCTGCACCTTCATCTACCTGGGCATCGCCCGGGACTACGAGCCGCTGCTGCTGGTGCCCATCGGTTTCGGAATGCTGGTCGGAAACATCCCCCTCAGCCCCGGTCTGAATGTCGGAATCTACGAGGACGGGAGCGTCCTGAACATCCTCTACGCGGGGGTGACCCAGGGCTGGTATCCGTCGCTGATCTTCCTGGGCATCGGAGCGATGACCGACTTCTCTGCGATGCTGGCCAATCCTCGACTCATTCTGCTGGGTGCGGCCGCTCAGGCGGGGATCTTTCTCACCTTCGCGGGCTCGCTCCTCCTGGGCTTCCCCGAAAAGGACGCCGCGGCCATCGGCATCATCGGTGGCGCCGACGGACCGACTGCGATCTTCCTCTCGGGCCAGCTTGCGCCCCACCTCCTGGGCGCCATCGCGGTCGCCGCCTATAGCTACATGGCGCTGGTGCCGGTCATTCAGCCCCCGATCATCAAATTGCTCACCACCCGTCAAGAGCGGCTCATCCGAATGAAGCCTTCGCCTCCGGTGAGCAAGCGGCTGCGGATTCTCTTTCCGGTGATCGCCTTTCTCCTCTGCGCGGCCATCGCTCCCGGCGCGATCTCTCTCCTCGGATTCCTCTTCTTCGGAAACCTTCTCAAGGAGAGCGGGGTCACCGAACGCCTGGCCAAGACGGCCCGCGACCCTCTGATCGACATCGTGACCATCCTACTCGGGCTCTGCGTGGGCGCGTCCACCGACGCCAGTCGCTTCCTCACCCCCGCCTCGGTGAAGATCGCGCTCCTGGGTGCGGCCAGCTTCTGTGTGGCGACCGCGGCGGGAGTGCTCTTCGCCAAGGCGATGAATCTCTTCTCGAAGGAAAAGATCAATCCCATCATCGGCGCGGCCGGGGTCTCGGCCGTACCCGACAGCGCTCGGGTCTGCCAGATGGTGGGAGCCCGCGAAGACCCCCAGAACTTCCTGATCATGCATGCGATGGCACCGAATGTCGCCGGCGTCATCGGTTCTGCGGTCGCGGCGGGAGTCTTCCTCTCTCGCTTCGTCTTCTGACGGGTCCCCTCGATCGCGAGTCTCCCTACCTTCCCGCGATCTCAACGATACTGCGCATTGACTCGGTCCGAACTCTGGCCTGCCCTCAAGACTCTGCCCGCGCGAGCAGGCGATCGAGGGCATTGGCGAATTGCTGCCGCGCTCTCTGGTCCAGAGGCCGCGGGCCGCCGGTTTGCAGTCCCTCGCTCCTCAACTCCTGCATCAGATTCCGGGTCGCGAGCCGTTCTCCCACATTCTCTTCAGTATAGAGATCCCCACGCGGATCCAGGGCCACTCCCCCCTTGGCCACGACCTGAGCGGCCAGAGGAATGTCGGCAGTAACCACCAGATCGCCGGCCTCCATCTTTTCGACAATGAACGCATCGGCGACGTCGCTCCCCTTGGGCACTCTCTCGAAACGAAGGTAGTGAGAGGGCGGAATCCGCAGATTCTTGTTCGCAACCAGGGTTAGCCTGGATCGCGTCCGCATGGCCGCGCGGAAGAGAATATCCCGAATGGGACCCGGAAGCGCATCAGCATCGGCCCAGATATGCATTGTTTGACTCTATCGAATTCTGATAGGGTCTGTCCATGAAGATCTACTCTGCAGTCCTATTGTCCCTTTTATTGCTTTTGGCAGCTTGTTCGCACGATCACTCTCCCGTCTCGACTCCCAAGCTACCGAACGTCGTCATCGTCCTCGTCGATGAACTCCGTTGGGACTCTCTCGGGATCAACGGGCACCCCTTCTTCCAGAGTCCCTGCATCGATCGCATCGGTCGAGAGGGAGCGACCTTCGACCAAGCCTTCGTGGTGACTTCGCTTTGCAGCCCCAGCCGAGCTACCATCCTCACCGGCCTTCACACCCCGCAACACGGCGTACGCGACATCTGGACCTCGCTCTACCCTCGCGCAGAGACGATTGCAACTCGACTCAGCGGGATCGGTTATCGAACAGGCTTCGTCGGCAAGTCTCACCTCAACAGCGACGGCGGCCCTGTGGCCGGCTTCGACCGGTGGTTCAGTTTCCGCGGCCAGGGAAGATACTTCGATCCGGAACTGAATGTCGATGGCCTGCTGATGAGAGCTACGGGTCACATGACGGATATCCTCACGGACGAAGCTCTGCGCTTCATGGAGGACTGCGACCCGAAGCAACCCTTCCTGCTCATTCTCTCGCACCTCGGGGCGCACACTCCATGGACCACCCAACCGCGTTTCGAAGGGCTCTATGCCAACCAGAGTTATCCTCCGCCGACGAGCTGGGACGATGACCCCTCCGACCAACCCCAGTACTTGCAGTGTCGGCAGGTTGCGGCCTACGACGAGCCCCGAATGCTACGCTACTTCGACGTGCTCGCAGGAGTCGAGGAATCGACCTGTCGTTTGATCGCGGCACTTGAAGACACGGGAAAACTCGACGATACGGTGCTGATCTTCATGAGCGACAACGGTTATCTCTTGGGCGAGCACCGGATGGAGGACAAGCGTTCCGCCTACGACGAGTCGACCCGCATCCCGATTCTGATCCGATATCCTCCAAGGGTCCCGGCGGGGCGGAGAATCCAGGACGCCATCGCCCTCAACCTCGACATCGCGCCGACGGTGCTGGCCGCTGCGGGATTGAAGATTCCGTCAGATCTTCCCGGACATTCCCTCTTCGACCTCGCAACTGGGAGCGCGAGCCGGGACCGATTCCTCTACCTCTACTATCAGGACATCTGCTCCCGCTCCGAACTCGCGAGATGTACGCCCGACATTCGTGGCCTGCGTACCCTGGATCACCTCTACGTGGAGTATCCGAATGGACGGCGAATGATCCCGGAACTCTACGACCTCGAGACCGATCCCGAGCAGATGACCAATCTCATCACCGACGGTGGATCCCGCGCCCTCGTGGACAGCTTGTCCGTAGCACTCCATGAACTCGAAACCGCCTTCGCAGTGCATTGATTCTGGATCCCCCCGTTCACGCGGCGCGACCGATTTCCCGATCCTTCGAGGACTCATGGCACGCCTGACGATCGCTCTCTTGATCTCTTCTCTCTGGGTATCCGGATGTGGCGGGGGCCCTTCGCAGACCCCGATCGACCCCGCGGGCCCGCGATTCGAGGAGCCCATCTTCGAATACGGACACGACCAAGGCAATTCGATCACCGGGGGCTTCGTCTACCGCGGCACCGCCCTCCCCGAACTCGTGGGCAGCTATGTCTACGGAGACTTCGGAAGCGGTCGGATTTGGTCTCTGCGTCACGAGGGAACGAGCACCACGAACACCTTGCTCGTCGACACCTCGATTCTGATCTCCACCTTTGGCCTGAGTCTGGAGAAGGAGATCTTGGTCGCGGCCTACGGAAGCTCACGTCGCATCCAACGCCTCGAGGGCCGTTTCGAGAACGGGGAGTGGAACTACGATCTGGTCGAGGCCTTTCGTCCCGCCTTCGACCACGTGGTCGATCTTCGCAGTGCGGGTGACTCCCGCCTCTTCGTGGTGGAACAGGCCGGACGCATTCTGGTCCTGGATCCCTCGACTCCGGACGCTCCCACGACCTTCCTCGACCTTCGTGAGGTCGTGACTTCGGGAGGCGAACTCGGCCTGCTGGGTCTGGCATTTCCGCCGGACTATCTCACCCGCAGGCAATTCTTCGTCTACTACACCGTCGGCGGCGGGCCCTGGACGGTGCGGCTCTGCCGATTCGGCCTCACCGCCGACCCCGATGTCGCCGACCCCTCGACCGAGGTCCTGCTGCTCTCCATCGAAGAGCGCTTCGCCAATCACAATGGAGGAGCGTTGGCCTTCGACGGCTCAGGGCATCTGCTGGTCGGAGTGGGAGATGAAGGCGGAGGAGGCGATCCCAACGACAATGCCCAGGACGGCAGCGACCTCCACGGCACGATCCTCCGCCTCGACATCGACCGGGACACACCTCCCTACTACCGCATTCCGGCCGACAACCCTTTTGTCGATGCCTCCTCCTCATTCGCCCCGGAGATCTACGCCTATGGTCTGCGCAATCCCTGGCGAGTGAGCTATGATCCGACCACCGATCGGATCTGGGCGGCCGATGTGGGCCAGAATCGGTGGGAGGAAATCAATTGGATCCGCAGTGGAGCCAACTACGGATGGGACTGCCGCGAGGGATTCCATCCCTACGAGGGTCCCCCTGATGGGCCCGCGCCGGCCTGCGCCGAATAGCATCCAAGCTCGACCGGAGCCTTCCGCCTCCACTCCGTGAGCGCTCGAGTCCTCCCCAGCGGACAGCCCACTGTCTCAACCTCCGTACACTTGGCTGCGGATGTACGCTGAGGGACGCCCGCGTACACCCTACTTTGTTGTGCACCAACCACTTGGCTCACGCGATGTACTTGGTACGAAGCTTGGATCTCCCCCATCGAATGCGTCGCCAGGATCCCCACGCTCGGTGCGGATCCACGCGACCCTCTCGACAAGGAGAACACCATGCACGCTTGGAATCGAACGAAAGGACTCTGCCGACGCAAAGCGATCCTGACTCTCTTCGGCGCCGCGTTGCTTCTCATGAGCAGCGGCACCCTCGACCCGGCCCGAGCCGATCTCCGCCTTCGTGCGCGAGTGGAGACCCCTTCTCTTCGCATTCGAATCGGCAGCGGTCCACACCATTCCTATGCCCGCTTCGCCTACGACTCGCAGGTGGGGCACCGGTACTATCGTCGTTCCGTCCGGCGTCCGCGCCTCCGTCTGCGCTACGAAAGCCACGGGGAACACTACCGCCTCGATCGCCAGGATCGTCGCGTCGCCAAACGTCTCGCCCGCTGGACCGGCTACTCGCGCCGGGAGATCCTCGATCTTCGCCGCGACGGTTACCGATGGTTCGAGATCGGCCGCATTCTGGATATCCGCGCCGACACCATTCGCGCGGCTCTCGGCCCGAGAGGCCACCGCAAACGGCACCTGCGATCTTGGCACGATGACGATTGAAGTCTCATGCCGAAGCCCCGTCGCAGTTGCGGCGGGGCTTCCTCCTGCATCCACCTCTCTCGTCGAGGCTCAGCGCACCACCGCGACTCTTCGCAGCTGCGTCTCCCGCCTCCCGTCGTCGTACTCCACCAGGATCCGAGCCAAGTACACGCCGTTGCGGATGGTCCGGCCGGAACCATTGCGGCCATCCCACTGATCTTCCTGGTGCATTCCCGCGGACTTCGCTGCGGCATCGAGCACCGTCACGACCGGCTCTCCGGTGAGCATGAACACTCGCAAGCTGACCTGCGCACTCGTATCGAGGTAGTAGGCGAAGGTGGTGGACTCTCGGCCCGCACGGAAAGGGTTCGGAAAGTTCGAATAGCTCTCGGCAAAGGAAGCCGTTTCGAGACTCGAGGCCGAAGTCCACAGTGGAAAGCTCTTTCCGGCCTCCGGCGACACCACGACCCCGGTCGACACGACCACCAAGTCCCCCGCCTCGAATCCGATCCTCAGGCCCTCTACCTCCGTCGTTTCGTCCAGACTTCCGCGGATCACCAGATCACGCGGAGAACCCACCGGCACGGCAATCTCTCCGAAGTCGAGGAAGGCCGTCGTTGAATCCGGCGAGAGATTCGCAGCCACCGCGATGCGTCCGCCACCCTCGTAGACTTCCAACTCCGAGAGCACCGTCCCGATCGCAACGACGGCTCCCGACTGATCCGTACTTCGCAAATGCAGTCCCCGGACCCGCAGCTCTGCGCTTCCGGGGGACGCGCCATTGGCCAGACGAAGGTTGGCCAGATCGACTCCCGACTGCCCCCTGACCAGAGTGGCCGGAGCCAAGTCCCCGAGATCGACGACAAGCTGAGTCGAGGGCGGCACGATCCGGCCCAGCCCCGAACTCACCGGCAGAGCTGCGCCCGGCTCGGCCACCACTGCGACCGCGTCCGTGGTGTTCACATCCCGAGCCACCACATCCACATCGTCCACGATCAACTCGAAGATTCCCGGGATTGCCCCCGCCGCCAGATCGATCCGCAATTCAAGGGATGCACTGTCCCCTGCCGCGAGGAGCTGCGACCCCAGAGGCAACTCCAACTCCGGCCCGGCCGAAGAGAGCACCGCCAGGTCGGTCACGACCGAATCTCTCCACAGCACTCGGATCCCGGAAACCAACCCTCCCAGTTCTCGAGGCTGGCGATTCTCATCGAAGGCGCGGACCCACAAACTGTCCACAGAAATCTCCGCGATGTTCTCGGCCCCGGGGTGACGCAGTCTCAGCTCCAGCGCTCCGACTTCGGTTGCCCCGACCGCGAGAGTCGACGGCAAGGTGCCCGTCCCCATCAACCGCATCTGCGTGACCGGACCCTGCACTCCCAACCAAGGCCCGTCCATCGGCAGGATGTCGTAGCTCACCACTACTGGCGTCCGAGTGATCGCATCGCTGGCCACGAAGGTGGACGGTTCCTCCAACCGCAGTCGGTAGCGGCCCAAGGGGGCTCCTGCGCGGAGGTCCACCCGGAACTCCACTCCCAGAGGAGAATTCACCGCCGCGGAGATCTGTGGAGAGAGATCCACCACCAGAATACTGTCGGCATCGATCGTGACCGGGAGATCAACGTAGCCCTGCACTAGCGACGTCACCCGGATGCGCGAGAGCACCTCTCCGGGGAGAGCCACTCGAACCGAGTTGGAATCAAGAAGGCTGAACTGGAGCTGGTGGACGCGGACATCACTGGTCAGGCCCGTGACTCCGACATTCTCCAAGGATACGCTCCCCAGACCCAGATCGCTCTGTCCCGGAGCGGCGGTCAGAGCTGCGAGAGGCACAGCGGACACCGCAAGCGATTCCGCTTCGGCCAGGACCGTGGCCAGACCCGACACCACCGGGAAACCACCCTCCTGCAAGTAGGGCAGGATCGGCGCTCCACTATTGGCATCTTCGGCCGTCATCCAGCTGCTCTGCATCAACACCACTCGAAAGTCCGGGATCACCGTCGCGGTCAGGAGATCCATCTGGAGGTTGAGAGTGGCCGGCTCCTCGGGAATGACGGTGACCGGCGAGGCCAGGCTCAGATCGATCTCCGCTCCACTGCTCTCCAGATTCAGCTTCTCCAAGTAGATCTGCGTCCCCTCGTTCACCACGATCCGGGAGATCAAATCCGACGGAACGATTCCACTTCCCTGACTGCTCTCGAGGCGAAGACGCAGCGCGGTGAGGAGAATGTCCGATCCTCCCGCTCCAGCCGGATTGTCGAAGGTCAGGCTCATGGGGATCACATTGGTCTGCCCACGATTCACCGAGAAGGGAGCGCTCACCACTGGACTGACCCCGAGACTGTCCGCCTGGGTGAAGACCTGAACCTGATTGGAGAGGGCGGGCAGAGCCACCCGGACGATTCCGCTGGGCGATCCCAATCCCGAGGCATTCCCGCGCAGGCGAGTCTCTCCAGCCGCGACCGCGGTGTAGGTCCATTCGAAGGTATCGGACATGGCCGCGGCCAGATCGAAGGTCGGCGGCCACGGACCGGAACTCGCGACCATGACTGCCCCTCCATCGACGGTCAGTGCGCTCGGCGTGATCCCCTGGACGAGTTCTCCGCTCACATTTCGCAGGATCATGCGCGCCCGCACGCTGTCCCCCACCGTCGTTGCTGACGGCGAGAGCTCCAGTTGTGCCAAGAGAGGCGCTTGGCTGATCAAGAGACTCGAGAGATTCGCCAGGGGCGCGTCGGTCGGGCCATCATTCTGCGAGGCCATCGAAATCCCATTCACGGGCAGCTGGAGGCGAACGGTGGCCGAATCCGTGGCGGTGGTCGAGGTACGAACTCCCACGTAGAACCTCGCCCCCGGCGGGCTGATGGGCTCGTCGAGGAGCACGCTCTGCCACCCTCCTCCCAACGACACCATCGCTCCCAGATCGAGGTCGTCTCCGGCGGATGCGTCGAAACTTCCGTCGCCCCCGTCGCGCCACAGTCGCAACTCCGCGAGGTCGCTGTCCACTGCGGTGCCCAGATTCTGCACTTGAATCCCGTTGAGGACATCCGCTTGGTATCCATTGGCGGGAATCACGACCTCGAAGGCCAAGGCCGGGCCCTCCCCAGGGCCGAGAGCCAGGGACGGCGGATCTCGTTGGACCACCTGCGACGCGAGCATGCCATCGATGGACCACCTCGCTCCGGAGTCCAGAGGCCAGCTGGCCGCGGTGGCCACCTCTCCCAGAAATCCCACGTCCACGGGATCGGCGACCTCCACCGCCAGCAGATCCCCGTCCGCCGCCAGTTGATCCGAAATCCGGAGGGTGACGAAGAGGAGGCCCGTCGAATCCGCCGGGATCGTCCAACTCAGAGCAGCGAACTCCGCCTGGCCGTTCTGGAAGAACGAGGTCGCAAGCAGAGGGTCTGCATCGAAGGTGGTCAACACTCCATCCCGATCTCCATCTGCCCGCAGGGACACGAGGGAAACCTCGCCGTCGAGTTCCGCCTGCGTGCCCGGGCCCAGAGTGGTGTTGGTGACCCGGATGGAGGTCAACGTCTGGTCGAATGTGTAGCTATTGGTGAGACTGAGTTGGAGCACCAACAACGAATCGGCGCCGGGCGCCGCATTTCCCGGATCGATCGGCAGCGCGACGAGACTGACCCGATCGGCCGCAGAAATCGGATGCACCGCTCCACTGGCCACGATCCGGTCGGTGGTTCCATCATTGCCGCTGGCCATGCCCAATGCCGCGTCCTCCCCGGCCGGCAGGGCGAGACGCACGGTGCGACCGGGCAGGGCCAGGTCTGCGATCGCCACGGTCATGAAGATGACACGCCCCTCGGATCGGACCCCGAGATTCATTCCGGTCAGTTCCCACCGGGCACCGGTGTAGGCGAATGTTCCGAGCAGGGTGTCGCTCACCGCACTGAAGGCCAGGTCTCCGTCGTCGGCCCACGCGCGAATGCTTTCGATATCGCTGCCCGGAAGGGCATCGCCCAGATTCACGACATTGAGCTTGGCCAATACATCCGGGGCATAACCATTGGCAGGAACGACGAAGACCATGGCCACGTTCTCGGTCGATCCCGCCAAGAAGGTCGAGGACTCCAGCGGCTGGGTCAGGATCTGCGCGGCCGACATCCCGTCGACGACGAAACTGCCGAAGGGACTGAGGGGAAAGGTCGCGGAGAGGTTGGGAACGCCAACGAAGCGCAGATCACTCACCGTTTCGATCGACACATCCAACTGGTCTCCATCGCGAGCCACCAGCGAGGCTCCTCCCCACAGCCGCACCCTCACCGTCTTGCCCACCGGGAGCAGGAGGTTCAGGCCATCGAAGCTCAGGAGGCCATCGATGAACTCCGCTTCGATCAGGGGCAGTGCAGCGAGGTCACTTCCGGTGTCCAATCGCAATCCACTCCAGTCCGCGTCGAGTTGGGCCTGCGAACCTCCTCCGATGGTCCGATTCCGGAAGGTGATGCCGTCGAGCCATTCTTCGACCGGGCCCTGATTGAGCAATTCCACTTCGAAGACCACCTCCGCCGGGGCACCCGGACTCAGCGACACCGGTGTCTGCGGCGAAGCCACCACTTGGATCGAGGCCACCGCGGCGGCAACGACTTGGACCTGAGCCAGGTCGCTGTCGTCGGTGGGATCCCGCTCGACTTGGTCACGACCCAGCACTCGCGCGCCGTTGGTCAGGATCTGACCTGCCGTTCCTGGTCCAACGGTGGCGGTGAGAACCAGAACCGCCTGCTCGCCGATCCCCAGGTCGAATCCACTCCAGGTCCTCGAGACCGGAGAGTAGGCGCCGTGGGTCGCGGTCGAAGCGACGTAGGTCCATGTTGCTTGCAAGCTGTCTTCGACGACGATGGATGTCGCGACATCGGGTCCGGCATTGGTGAGGCTAATGGTGAAGTTCACGGCTTCACCCTCGAGACTCTGGTTGCGGTCGGCGACCTTGGTCAATCCCAGGTCAACCTGAGCCATCTGCAATCCTGAGATCGCGACATCATTGGATCCGTCGATGTCGACCGGAGTGGTGGCCACCACCTCGGCCCGTGTCTCGAAGGGACTCAATTGGTTACCCGCGACGACCTTCACCACTAAGTCGAGGCTGTCGGTCGCACCCGCGGCCAGCTGCCCCAGATTCCAGATTCCGTTGACTGCATCATAAGTCCCTGCGGACGGCAGGTCGGAGAGGTAGAGGAGTTCGGGGGGCAGGCTGTCCGCAACCACCACGCCCACCGCATCGAAGGGGGCAAGATTCCGAGCCCGCACGATCAGATGGACCAGGTCTCCGTTCAGCGGCCGAGGATTGGACAGGTCGGCGGTGATCTCCACATCGACCCAAGCGACGGTGAAGGCGACGCTGGCCCGATCATTGGACGAATCGAGGTCGATCTGATCGACCGCCACCAAGCGCGACTCCACCACCGCCTGATTGCCTGCGGTGCCTCCGACCACGACGGTGCGCAGATCGAGGCTGGCCACGGCGGCAGGATTCAGATCGCCCACGAACCATCGTCCGCTTCCCCCGTCGAAGAATCCCTGGGTCGACTGAGCATCCACCAAGGAGAGTTCCGCCGGTAGGATCACTCGCAATTCGGTGCCCGAGGCCAAACCGACTCCCAGGTTCTGGGCATCGACCAAGAGATGGAGAGTGTCGCCCTCGGCCGGCGAGGGCTGCCCGAGAGTCAAGGCGACGGCGACGTCGACGGCCTGAGCCACGACTCCCACCGCAACCGAGGCCTGAGCGGAGTCATTCGTGGCCAGGGTATCGATCTGATCAAGAGCGATCAGATCCGCCTGGTTCACCAACACCTTTCCCGACGATCCCCCGCCGACGATCGCGGCCAAGTCCAAGGTCGCGACATTGGTCGGCCCCAGGGTGCCCACGGTCCACTGTCCGGTCAACGGATCGTAATTGCCGGCCGAGGGCACTGCGGAATCGAAGATCAGACCCGACGGTAGGGAGTCCCGCACCACCACTCCGGTGGCGGCGATGTTGGCCAGATTGCTCACCCGAACTCTGAAGTTGATCAGGTCTCCAACCAGCGGATTGGGGTTGTCGACGACTTTGTCCACCGCCAGATCGAGAAATTCGGTGGTCTGGAAAGCAACTCCGAAATACAGTCCGTTGGGCCGATTGGCATTGTTGGTACCACTGACGACAAAGCCATCGGTACCCAGCTGCGAGATTCCATCGGTGGTCGGGGCGAGAGCTTCGACAGGCAGACTGGTCGGCCCCACCATGCTCGAGAATCGAAGCACGGCGACTCCGGTGTTGTCGTCACTTTCCACGAGAACGAAGGAAGGTGCGAAGCCCAGACCCCCGATCTGATGGCCGTCGATCCCGTCTCCCAGGTAGCTGAATTCTCCGATTGCGGCCGAAGCCGAAGTCCATGCCACCCAATCATAGTTCACCGCAGTCTTGTTCACCGAAGGATGGCTTCCGATCTGAAATCCATCGACGACGAAGTCCTGGATCCGATTGGCCCGGGCCGAGGTGGCGGAGAAGAATTGGCTCTCGTTCGGCGCCTCGCTGCGAAAGCGATGATGGGTCGACTGGGCGTCCCGAGGAGCGACCCAAACATAGTCCGGATCGAATCCCAGTCCGACGATGTCGCGATTGTCCGTCCCATCGCCGGCGTAGGAGCCGTGGGCGATCTGTCCGTCTCCGCCCGCGAAGGCGATCCAGTGATAGACGACGCCCGAGTTGTTCGCGCGCCCTCCCACTCCGCTCACCATGAAGCCGGTAGAGGTGAAGGACACGATGCCGTTCGACACCAAAGCCTCCGCTCCGCCGAGCGGCTTGCTCAAGGTCCCTCCCATGGTGTCGGTCTTCAGCAGCGCCGAACTGGCATCGTCTCCACGCAAGATCAAGACTTCGGGTCGGAATCCCACATCGGAGACGAAGTGGATGAGGGCACCGTTGCCGACATAGGAGCCCTGGACCACCCGGAGGGGAACGGCCCAGGCCTGACCCACGCCCACCGATAGGGTCAGCACCAACCCCGTCCAGAACGAAAAAGAGGCTCGGGAAGCTTTCATGTCGTCCGCTCGCGCTCCGACCACTCGAGAATGCAATGGGACTGCGCAGCCGCACTCCCGGGTCTCGGATGGACGATAGCAAGGCCCAAGCCCGGTCGATCCCACCGGCCATTCCGCGGCACGACCTTTGCGCCCCACCGGTCGGAATTCCCATTCGCTCCCGAACGCCCGCGGCCGCGCAAAGCGTCCCGACGGCGTACGGGCCTGTCGTTCTCGCGCCGGATGAGCACAAAGTTGCCAATCCTGGATCTCAATCGACCGACCGGAGCTTCCGCGCTTCCAACCCCCCGGTGGAAATCGAGGACGAGTCGTGGAAGGACCTTCGAAGAAGGTCTTGCCGCCTGGGGCGGCAGGACCTGCGCCCTATCTGCCGCCCTGCTCCTGTGGATCTGCGCCGGCCCGGCCTTCGCATCCGACTCCGCGGGAACCTCGAGCCCTCTCATGGTGGGCAGCGGAAGCCGAAGCCTGGCCATGGGTCGATCCGGAGTGGCCCTGGTCGACGATGCCTCGGCGCTCTTCTGGAATCCCGCCCGACTGAGTTGGTCCCAGTGGCCGGAGATCCAACTCTTCCGCTCCCAACTCTTCGACGACGGCATTTCCTACCACTCCGGTTTCTTCAGCTATCCCACCGAGGAGCAGGGGACTCTCTCCCTGGGCTACGCTCGCCTCGGGGTCGATTCGATCGAGAGACGAGATGCCCGCAACTTCCTCCTGGGAGACTTCGACAGCAGCGAGAGTCATCTTCTCGCCGGCTATGGCCGCCGCCTCCGACCCGACCTCGCGGTCGGCTTCACGGGGCGACTCGTGCAGCAGGACATTGGAGGTTCCGCCGCGGTGGGCATTGGCATCGACCTCGGAGTGGCCTGGGAAAGGCCCGTGGGCTCGAGCCGAAGCCATCGCCTCGGGCTGGGGATGAACCTCCAGAATGCCATCGAGCCTCGATTGCGACTGGACCAAGAAGATGTCGTGGATCCGCGCAACCTCAAGCTGGGCGCAGCCTATCGGGGTGCCCCAGCTTCCTCGCGTCTGAGTTGGGCCCTGGCCTCGGACATCGATCTCACGCACACCGGCGAGACGCGATGGGGCACCGGCCTGGAGATCGCACTCGATCGTCTTCTGATGATCCGAGTCGGTGCAGACGGGGGCCGATTCACCAGCGGCTTCGCTCTCGCAGCCCGGGGCATCACCGTCGAGTATGCGATGCTCGATGCCGAAGATCTCTCCCGCAACGATCGTTTCTCCCTCCGATGGACCTTCGGTCTCAGCGTCGACGACCGGCGAACGCTCCGCAAGCGAGACCGAGAAGCCGCGGTCCAACGAGAGCTCGGTTCGCTCCTCGAAGAGCGAGAGCGACAAGCTCGCGACGAGGCCCGGGCCCGCGCCGATGAAGCCTATCGCCTTCAGGACTGGACCTCGGCCCACGACCTCTATCGCCGAGTCCTCCTCATCTCTCCCGACGACTCCGCCGCTCGCAGTCGACTGCGCGAGACCGAACGCCGCCTCTTGATTCGTGACGCTCTCGACGCCCGAAAGAAAGGGCAGCTGGCCCGAACCATGAACCTCTACAAGGACATCCTGGAGCGGTGGCCCCAGGATCCCGAGGCCCTCGAGGGACTGGAGACGGTGAGACAGACCCTCCGTGCGGCGGAGGACCACCAAGCCCAAGTCGAAGCGCTCTTCCGCCACAGTCTGGGGCTCTTCGCCGATGGAGATCTCATCGGGACTCGAAACTCCTTGGACGAGCTTCTCCAGTTGGATCCCCAACACGCTCTGGGTCTCGAACTCCGCGCCCGCACGGAGTCCTTGCGCCTGAAGCGCGGTGAGGATGCCCTGCGATCGGCCCGGAGCTCCTTCGCCGCGGGCCGCTACGATTCGGCGCTGAAGGACCTCTCCCTGGCCCATCACCTTCTCCCCGAGCGGGCCGAGGAGTTGCGAGCGCTCCACGCGGAGTGGACCGCGGTCCGCGAAGCGGCGCAGCGTCGCCGCGTCGCCGAGGCCACCCAACTCTCGCAGACCAAGTCCCCCGAGCCGTCCCCCTCGCGCCGCCAACCGCTGAGCGCGGCCGAAACACGCGAACTGGCCCAGGCCTTCCAACGGGGCCTGGTCTCCTTCCAGGCCGGTCACTTCGACCGCGCGATCTCCCAGTGGCAACGCGTCTGGGATCGCAGCCCAGGTTTCGAAAGGGTCGGAGAATACTTGGTGAAGGCCAACCTCCTGCAGGGAATCCAGCTCTACAGCCAGGGGGACTACACCGCGGCCATGAATCGCTGCCGCCGGGTCCTCGAGATCGACCCGCAGAATCCCAAGGCGAAGCGCTACCTCGATCGCATCCGCGAAGAGCAGCAGGAACTCCAGCAACTGCGGGGGGAATGAGATGCGGACCACGAAGCTGCGCTTCTACCGTCGACTCAGTTTTCGCCTGGCCTGCGTCGCGGCCATCACCAGTGCGGTCGGCCTCGCGGCGGTGAGCACGGTATTGGTGCGACAGGAACGAGACACCCTCACCGAACAATTGATGCTGCGCACTCTCGCCGAGACCCGCAACCTGGCTCTCGCGGCCAGCGCACCTCTCTTGCGTCATGACCCGGAGCTGGGGCTGCATCCGCTCATCCTCCGGGCCCTGGACGAACTCAAGGATCTCGAGGACCTCGTCATCGCCGATTCGCGCGGCCGTATCGTGGGGCACTCCGATCTGCTGCGGGTCGGAGAGGAGCTCCCCACCCCACGAGGGGAAGTGATTCAGCTCGAGCAGCTTCGCGACCACGAGACTGCGGTGCAGAATGCGGACCGAATCATTCTGCGTGTGCCCGTCGAGCACCTCGATGAAGAAGTGGGAGCGCTGATCGCCACCGTGAGCCGACGTGGCATCGAAAGCGCAGTCCGCGCGGCGATGTGGAAGACGGTGATCATTTCGGCGGCGGGAGTCCTCGCGGTCACTCTGCTCATCGTGTTCTTGGTGACCCGAGCCCTCAGTCCCATGGCCGAATTGCGAAACGCGGTCCAACGCATCGGCAGCGGCGACCTCTCGACCCGAGCCGCGGTTTCCACCGGCAATGAATTGGGGATGTTGGCCGATCTCATCAACGACATGGCCGGCGGACTCTCCCGGGCTCAGGCCGAGCTGATCCAGAAGGAGCGCATGGATCACGAATTGCAGATCGCCCACGACCTGCAGACCATGCTTCTCCCCGAAAGGATTCCCTCACCGAAGGGCTACGGTCTTGCGGCATACTACCAAGCGGCCCTGGAAGTCAGCGGCGACTACTACGACATCATTCCTCTGGACTCCGACCACCTGGCGATCCTGGTGGCCGACGTCAGCGGAAAGGGCGTGCCCGGCCTGGTCATCATGGCCATGCTCCGCACCGTGGCCCGACAGCTCGCACTGGCCGGTGAGAATCCCAAGCAACTGCTGATCGCCGCCCATGAGATTCTGGGAGAGAGCATCCCCCGCGGCACCTTCATCACCTGCCTCTGCGGCATTCTCGACACCGCGACCCATCGCTTCGACTATGCCAACGCTGGACACTGTCCTCCGGTAATCTTCGGCGGCTCCCGGCCACCCCGCTTCCTGGAACCCGGAGGGAAGGCCCTGGGCATGTTCCCCTCCCAGGTCCTCAGCGACAGTCTGGAATTGCGACGGCTCAGGATCGAAGCCGGCCAGGGATTGTTGATCTTCAGCGACGGTCTGACCGAGGCGATGAATCGCGAGCGGAGCCAACTCGGAGAGCAGGCCGTCCTCCGTGCGCTCGAAGGAGTTGCAGAGGCCGATCCTCATTTCGTCCTCGACACTCTGCGCCGCCTCGTCGCCACCCATCAGAATGGCGCCGCGCCTGCAGACGATCTGACTCTCTTCGCCTGCGTCCGTTCCGTGACGCCCCCTCCTCCTCGAGTCGAGAATCCGCGCAACGATGCGGTCGAGGAGCTCTTCCGATGATGGTCCTCGACCGCATCCACCCCCTTCAGGCACGGCTCACCCTGCGCGAACTTCCCGTCGAGGCCCCCTATGGGGCTTCGACCCAAGAAGAGGTCGAGGTCCTGCTGCGATCGATGGGATTCTACTTCGATCTGGAGACGACCTCCCCCCCGCCAACCCCCAGTCCACACCAGGATCGAGTCCACATCGTCCAAGAGTGGGATCGCGACGGATCGACGCTGCGATACCAAGCCACCGTCTCTCATGATCCCGCCGCGATGCAACTCCTCGATCCTTTTGCCGCCGCGGCCCTCTCGACCTATGGCCCACGATCTTCGCCGGTATTGACGGACCTTCGTCTGGCGATCTATGAACTCTGCCAGAATATCCTCGAACACGGTCGAACCGTCCGCACGCATCCGACGATCCGGATCTCCCTCTGCTTCGATCGCGATTCGATCGGCGGCGCGATCGAGGACGACTGCGCGCATTTCGATCCTCTCGGGTTTCCCGAACAAGACATCGACGAACACGCGGCACGACGACGACGACGCGGCTACGGCCTCACCTTGGTCCGGCGGGCCGTCGACCGAATCGACTACACTGCGATTCCGCAGGGGAATCGCATCGAATTCCAGAAAAGGATTCCACGATGAACGCCCACGTCGACTCCATCGACACGCCCACCTTCTCCATTCGGGAACGTCCCTCTGCTCCGGGTAGCTCCACTGTTCTCCAACTCGACGGTGCCCTCGATGCCGACGCCGCGCCCCGACTCTCCGACGAGCTCGAGCGCCGACTGCTCGCGGGGCAGAAGCAGCTTCGACTCGACTTCGAAGCGGTGACCTTCATCAGCAGCGCCGGGGTCGGAAGTCTCATCGCTAGCGTGGGTGAGTTCCGGGACGAAGGCGGCGAGATCGTTCTCGAGAAGCTCGCGCCGGAGCTGCGTCGAGTCTTCGAACTCCTCGATCTCCTCGACTACCTCACCATCGCTTAGGAAGCGGCCATGACCGTCAAGCTCAACGATCCCCGGACCGAGCTCCACGAACGCGCGTGGGAGGCCATCGACAGCCTCATCCGGACTCTCGGAAGCACCCTCAATGCCCGGGAAATCGCCAAACGCAGCCTCCTCACGGTCATGGGGCAGCTGCTCCTCCAACGAGCCGCGTTCTACGTTCTCGACGAAGAAGAAGACCATCTCCTGCTCATGGAGTGTCTGGGGGTGAGACGGCAGCACCTGGGGCCATCACGGATCCCCATCGAACCCGACGACCGGGACCGTCTCGACGCCCTCGACGAGATCCTGCGCATCGACGCGGATACCTGGCTTCCGGTGAAGCTCGGCGACCGATTCCAGTATGCGGCCCGCATCAGCGAAGGCGACGCCACCCTGGGCCTGCTCCTGCTCGGCGGAAAGCTCGGGCGCGAGGAATTCGATGACCTCGACCGAAGGCTCCTCCACACCATGGGCATGGTCATGGGAACCACACTGCAACGAAGTCTCAGTCACCAACAGATGCTCGAGGCGAAACGCCGCACCGAAGCCATTCAGAGCTTCCAACAGCAGATCCTCGATCACGTCACACATGAGTTCAATACCCCGCTTACCGTGATCAAAAGCTCGGTCGAGTTCATCCGGGATACCGAGGGCGAAGTTCAACGCGAGTCCTTCGAGATGCACGCCGAATCGGTGCAACGACTCCAAGACCTCGTACATTCCATCGTGGAAGCCGGCAGTGCGACCTTCACCGAAGGGAATCTGCGAGTCCAGTCGCCCGCCCAGATCATCGATCTCTGCCTGGCCCCTCTGGTCGATTCCTCGCCCTGGCACGACGCGCTGGTGGTGCAGAACCATCGGGGTGGCGAAAGACATCGCGTCCATGTCGACCTCGGCGGGCTTCGCGCGGCTCTCGACGCACTCCTCGCCAATGCTTGGAGATTCTCTCCCCCTCTTCGTCGCCGATTGGCGGTCTTCACCGACCTCGTCGACCGTGACCATTGGATGTCCCTCGACCATCGCCATCGGATCGAGGCCTTCTCTCATTGCGAAGCGGAGGAACTCTCCGAAAAGGTCACGGAGATCCTCCTGACCGGGGCAGGTCGATCCTCAGATCCCGGCTCCGCACCCACTCACATGGTCCTCGAGATCATCGACGCGGGAATCGGAGTCCCCCCGGGCGAACGGGCCACGATCTTCGAACCCTTCGCCCAGGCCAGCAACTCTCCCTTTCGCCACGTCTCGGGCACCGGGATGGGGCTGATGATCGCGCGCACGAGAATCGACGAGATGCGGGGGGAGATTCGGCTGGTCTCGACCGAGAGCGTCGGCAGTCTCTTCGCCATTCTGCTCCCCCTGATTTCGGTGGACGCAGCCTCCGAGCCTCGCACCTGAATTCTCGCCGCCCCCGGCGAGAGAGCTAGGCCGAGAGTCGGTCCAGGACGGCCACCAGGAGTTTCCAGAAGCGCAGCGTCGACTCGAGATCCAACTTCTCGTCCGGAGAATGCGCGCCCCGGATCTCCGGTCCGAAGGACACCATGTCCAGACCCGGGATCCTCTCTCCGAGGAGCCCGCATTCGAGCCCCGCGTGAATGGCACAGACCTCGGGTTGTCGACCGGTGACTTCCTGCGCCACCTCGCGCACCACCGCCAGCACCGGACTTTCCAGATTCGGCTTCCATCCTGGATACTCGCCCTGGCGCGTGCTCTGCGCTCCGGCGAGTCGGACCACGGCATCGATCCGGTCGAGAGTGGCCACGAGAGCGGCACGCACCGAGGACCGGGTGCACGAAAGCGTCGTCAAACGGTCCCCGTGGCTACGCACCACCCCGAGATTCGTCGAAGTCTCCACCAGACCTGCGACGTCCTGACTCATGGAGATCACTCCACTGGGAATGGCCAGAATCATTTGCATCGCCCGTAACGCATCCTGCGCGACAATGGGCAGCGGATGATCGTCGGCTTCACAGGGTTGCAGGGTCATGGTCACCGAGTCATCGCAACCCTGGTGCTGGACCTTCATCTCTGCCACCAGTGCGTCGATCTCCGCACGAAGGGCATCGACCCGTTCCTCGGCGACCGCCACCGCGGCCCGGGCTTCCCGCGGAATGGCGTTGCGCTTGGTGCCGCCCTCGAAGCTCAGGAGCTGCAATCCACCCCCCGGCAGGAGCTGGCACAGCACCCGCGCGAGCGCGTGATTCGCATTGATCCGATTGCGATGGATGTCCAGACCCGAGTGGCCGCCTCGGAGACCCGAGATCCTCAGCTCGAAGACTGCTGCATCGCTCTCCCGCGCCTCGCGAGAGAAGGCCAGTTCCACATTGGTATCGCATCCCCCCGAACACCCCACGAAGAGCTGGCCATCTTCTTCGGAATCGAGGTTGACCAAGGTCCGGCCCCGAAGAAAACCCCTTTCGAGGCCCATCGCCCCGGTCATTCCCGCCTCTTCGTCGATGGTCATCAAGAGCTCCAGCGGGCCATGCGCCACGGTGGGATCTTCCGCCACCGCCATGGCCGCACAGACCCCCACTCCATTGTCCGCACCGAGGGTCGTGCCCTCGGCGGTCAACCATCCGTCGCCGACCCTGAGCTTCAGAGGTCCGGTCTCCGCGTCGTAGGGGGAGTCGCTGTTCCTCTCGCACACCATGTCGAGATGACCTTGGAGCACGACAGTCGCCGCATCCTCCCGGCCGGGCGTTGCCGGAACCCGGACACAGACATTCCCCACCTCGTCTCGGACCGCCTCGAAGCCACAGTCCGCGGCCCAGCTCAGCACGTAGTCCACGATCGCGCCCTCATGCCCAGAGGGGCGGGGAATCTGCGTGAAGCGCTCGAAGTGGTGGAACAACCGCGCAGGCTCGAGGCCTTCGACGACGGATTTCGACATGGAGGGAATTCCTGGGGCAGGAGGGGAGCTTGCAGAGCTTCGACTTCCGCACACCCTACGCAGCGGGAGGGGGGGAAGCAATGCGGTGACCACGACAATCTCTTGTGAATATGTGACTTTGGCCACTTCGGGCTCCACAGGAAGTCGCCCGCTGTATTGTTCGGTACAGCGGGCGAGCATTCCCCAGCGGGATGCAACATTTGTCGAAGTCGTGGCTCAGTGACCGCCCATTCCTCCGTCGCCGCTGCCACCGCCGCCCATGCCGCCATTGCCACTGCCACCGCTTCCGCCCATTCCTCCGTCGCCGCCCATGTGATCGTGATCGCCCACGGCCCCGTGGTCGCCGGGCCCTCCGCCGAGCCAATCATCCATCATGCTGTGCCAACCCCCGTTGCGGTCCATGTCCGCGGGTCCCATCCAACCCCACGACATCATCTCGTCAGCCATCTCGGCGAAGTCCCGATGATGATCCATGCCCTGGCGCAAATGGTCACGCACCTGATCCCCGTGCTGGTCCATTTCCGTCGCGGCCATCATCGCTCCCAGGGTTCGCATCTCCTGATGAGTGTATCCGGATTCGATGGCATCCCCCACCAGGTCGAGGGCCTGATCGCGATCCATGCCCCGCTGCCGGGCGATGGTGAGGACGTCCGTGGCCGAGACCAGATCGCTGGGAGCGCAGGCCGTCTCCCGCATCCGACTGCGATCGAGGAGGTGATCGAGATCTCCCTCTTCGAGCCCACTCCACATGTTCAGAGCGAGGTGCCGCTCGAGCATCTGCTGGTGCTGAGGGTCGACTTCATGATTCCCGCCCACCGACGGCATCTCACTCAGAAAGCGGTGCGCGCGACGCACATTGTTCTCCATCTGCACCACTGCCCGCTCGAGCATCGGTGCCGGCACACCCTTCACTTCTCCCTCGCGCAATTTGTCGAGGAGAAGCTGCGGAGGCAAACCGTCACTGAGCATGTCGCGCACCCGATCTTGGATTCTCACCATGGCGCTGGGGTCGATCCCGAGCTCTCCACCGTGACGGGGAAAGGCCGGCTCAATCTCGACCGGAGAGGCTCCCAATCGCAGGACCTCCTCCAGATTTCCGAGCATCGCTCCGCGTTGCCCGGCGTCGAGAGAAGGACAGCTCTCGATCCGACTCCGAAGCTCGTCGGCGGTCACCATCCCCTGCCGATCCCCAGACCCTCGAGAATCGGAGGGCTGAGCCACGGCCGGCATCGCCACTGCGAGGCCGGCCACCAACAGCCCCCCCATCCCCACTCTCCGCCATGTGCTCTGCTTGATCTTCATCGCTCTTCTCCGGGTTGTCGGGTCGGATCTCGGGCTCATTCCATCCGTCCCGTTCATGAACTACGACGCCAATGCGGTGCGGGGGTTACGAGATCGACGGAATGATTTTGTTGTGTCTCCGAAATTGTTGATGGATTTGTTGGGCCTGGTCCGTGCGCGGTTCGGGGTCATGGACATGGTCGACCGGATTCCCAGGGGCTGGCTTCCACCCCACTGCACCAACCCCAAGTGCAAGTACCACAATCACATG
>JAJRXK010000009.1 GCA_024276305.1 Candidatus Krumholzibacteriota bacterium | reverse complement strand
GCGACGCATCGCGAAATGCAGGACTGGACGATACGCCGCGATCAGCGCCCGATTGATGGGGTTCTCCGCCTCCGGTCGAATCCTTCCTCGAATGAAGAATCCCATCAGAATCGGGACCAAGGTCACCGAGAGAATGGCTGCGCCGGCCATGGCGTAGGTCTTGGTGAAGGCCAGGGGCCGGAACAGCCGGCCCTCCTGATCCTCGAGGCCGAAGACCGGGAGAAAGGACAGCGCGATGATCATCAACGAGAAGAAGAGGGAGGGCCCCACTTCGATCGACGCCTGACGCACGAGCTCCCAGTGGGGAGTCTTTCCGCCGTCGTGCTCCAGCTTCTTGTGCATGTTCTCGATCATCACGATGGCCGCGTCGACCATTGCTCCGATCGCAATGGCGATGCCGCCAAGGCTCATGATGTTGGCGCTCACCCCCTGGATCCGCATCACCAGGAAGGCCATCAGAATGCCCACCGGCAGAGTCAGAATCGCGACCAGGGCACTCCGGGCGTGCATCAGGAAGAGCAGACAGACGAGGGCCACCACGATGGATTCCTCGAGGAGCTTCTCCTTCAAGGTCTCCACCGCTCGCTCGATGAGCGAGGACCGGTCGTAGGCCACCACGATGTCCACGCCTTCGGGTAGAGATTCCTGGAGTTCGGCCAGGCGCTCCTTGACGTCTTCGAGCACCTTGTAGGCATTCTCCCCGAAACGCATGATCACGATGCCGCCAACGACCTCTCCCTCGCCATTCCATTCGGCGAGGCCTCGTCGGAGTTCGGGTCCAATCGCGACCTCCGCCACATCTGCCAAGCGGATCGCCACGTGGTCTTCTGTCACTCCCACGGGGATTCCTTCGATATCCTCGATCGAAGTCAGATAGCCCTTGCCGCGCACGATGTATTCGGTCTCCGCGAGTTCGACGATGCGCCCCCCTACATCCTGATTGCTTCGCCGGAGGGCCTTGGTGACATCACCGATTCCCACGTTGTAGGCGAGCATCTTGTCCGGATCGACGGTCACCTGATACTGCTTCACGAATCCACCGATGCTGGCGACCTCGGAGACCCCCGGCACGGTCTGGAGTTCGTAGCGCAGGAACCAATCCTGGATGCTGCGCAGCTGGGCCAGATCGTGGTTCTCGCTGGTAAGCACGTACTCGAGGGCCCAGCCCACCCCCGTAGCGTCGGGCCCGAGCGAGGGAGTGATTCCCACCGGGAGACGCCCACTGACGTAGTTCAGGTACTCCAGTACCCGGCTTCGGGCCCAGTAGAGGTCCGTCCCATCCTCGAAGATGACGTAGACGAAGGAATAGCCGAAGAAGCTGTACCCTCGAACGACATTGGCGTAGGGAACCGACAGCAATGCCGTGGTCAGGGGATAGGTCACCTGGTCCTCGACCACCTGCGGATCCTGACCGGGATACTCGGTGAACACGATGACCTGAACATCCGACAGGTCGGGAATCGCATCCAGAGGGATCGTCATCGCGGCTCCAATGCCCGCAGCGATGATCAGCCCGAAGACGATCAGGACGAAAATGCGGTTATTGATGCACGCGGAGATCAGCCAATTGAACATGAGCCCCCCTAACCTTCCTGCTCGGAATCCTGGTGCTCTGTCGGGCGGGTGCCCATCGTCTCTTCGAGCGGGTCCGGACCCAACATCCGCGCCGCGGCCTCCTTGAGGCGCGATTCGGAGTCGATGAGGAATTGGCCGCTCAAGACCACCCGCTCACCCTCTTCGATGCCGCCGAGAAGGGCGTAGTCGCCCCCATCCCCTTCCACACCCAAGATCAGATCCCGGGACTCGAAGCGTCCCTCCCCGAGACTCACGAAGGCGATGCTGCGGCTGCCCTCGTGGATCACGGCTTCCGAGGGAACCACCAACGTGGGCGCGGTCGCCTCGGTCGCGATTCTTCCGGTCGCGAACATTCCGGGCTTCAGTGCTCCGTCGGGGTTTTCGAGAACGCCACGAACTCGAACCGTCCGGGTCTTGGCATCGAGGAAGGGATAGATGAAGTCCACCACTCCCCGGAACACCCGCCCCGGGAGATAGCTGAGGTCCACATCCATGACCTGTCCCTCGTGCACCCAGGGAACTTCGAACTCGTAGATGTCGACATTCACCCAAACCGTACTCAGATCTGCGATGTCGAAGAGGTCCTCGCCTTCCTTCACGTAGGATCCCTCGACCACGGACTTGTGGACCACGACTCCCGTTCTCGGCGCGTAGACCGTGAGGAAGCGCGGCACTTCGCCCGCGTCGGCCAGAGCCTGGATTTGCTTCTCGCTGAAATCGAATTGGCGCAGCCGGGCCTTCGCCGAACTTGCCAGGTGCTCCATGTGGGAGCCGGCCTTCGAGCGATTCATGACCTGCAGAAACTCCTCCGCGCTGGCCACCAGCTCGGGCGAGTAGACCGTGAACAGGGGCTGCCCCTTCTTGACGAATTCTCCTGTCTCGTCGACGAAGAGATCTTCGATCCACCCGTCGTACTTCAGGTTCACCCGAGAGAGTTTCGTCTCGTCGTAGGTGACCCGGGCCACTCCCCGAATCGTCTTGGTCAGCTGGCGCTTCTCGATGGGTGCAGTCCGCACTCCAATCCGCTGGATGATCATGCCCGAGAGCTCCAACTTCGCCAGATCGGCCCCGGGGTCGCCCTTGCGGACGGGGACCAGGTCCATTCCCATGGCATCCTTGCCCGGATTCTTGGACACGAAGGACGGATCCATCTTGGACTTCCAGTAGAGGATGTCCGAATCATCGGCGCTGGTCGTTGCTTCGGGGGTTGCCTTCTCCGTTCCACACCCGACCACCACTGCCGTCATCGCGAGCAAAACGATCATCCCCATCGCCGACCACCTGAGTCGATGCTTCATTGCAGGCTCCTTCCAACCACGAATTCGAGTTCGGCCAGGCGCACGCCGAGAGTCGCCGTGAGCTGCTCCAATGCGATCTCGTCGCGGAGCAGCGCCTGCCAGTTGTTGAGCACGCTCACGAAATCAACGCTTCCCACCGAGTAATCACTGACGGAAGCGTCGAGGGCGTAGCGATCCTGAGGTATCACTTCATCACGATAGAGCTTCGACTGATCGAGGAGTCGCCGGGTGATGTCGACCAAATTCCCGGTCAACGCTCCGACTTGCAGGTGCATGTCGGTTTCACTGTGACGTGCCGCCACCAAGCGCGATCGAGTCTCGTCGACCCGTCGGTTCTGCTTGGCGCCGGCGTAGATGGGGAGCGTCATGTCCAGCGACAGGAATACCATGTCTCCGCCGTCGGAAACGCCATTGTCGATGGCATCGCGGATGCGGTAACCGCCGCCCACCGCGAAATCCGGCCACCGATCTCGGAGGGACTCCTTCAACGAACTCTCCGCGGCCACCACCTGGGCGCGACGAACCGCGAGTTGAGGGTTGAAGTCTTCGGCCGCCTCGGCCAACGACGTCGCTTCGAAGGTCGGTACCAAATCGATCTGGAGCGGCCGAGTGACGATCTTGGGCGCGTCGGCAGATCGGCCCACGGCCACATTGAGATCCCGCTGCGCGTTGCGCGTCTCTTGTTCCCGAAGCAGAAGCTGGGACTGGAGCTCCGCCAGCGCGGCCTGCACCTGCAGAACATCCTGTTGGGCCCCCATGCCCACCGCGAGCCTCGAGTTCGCGATGTCGATCAACTCTTCGAGGACCTGAATGTTTTCGCGAGTGATCCTTTCGACCGCTTCGGCTCCGGAGAGTTCCCAGAAGCGCGACTTCACATTGGTCCGCACGTCGCTCGCAATCTCACGCGCCAGCTGCCAGGAGACCTCGGCCTCGGACTTGGCAAGCTCCCGACGACGCCCGAGCTTCCCGGGGAAGGGAATGGCCTGCCGGAATCTGAGCGAGACTCCGGCCATGGGAGAAGACCCCAGAGTGGGATCGTCGACGCGGAAGTTCGAGGCTTCCACTCCGATGGTGGGGTCGGGGAGACTTCCCACCTGCGAGGGTCGCAAGGCATCGGCGGTGGCTCGAGCTCGCGCCGCCAAGAGCGCGGGGTGGCTGTGCTCTGCTTCGGCGAGCAATTGCTCGAGAGAGTCCACCTTCATCGAGTCGGGGGACGACTCCTCGGTGGCTGCACTCGATCGCGCAGGCCCACCCGCGAAGACCAGGACTGCGACCAGAGCCATGATGATCTTCGGAAGACGGGGGATCAGGGGGTTCATGGACGATCTCCTTGTAGCTCCAGGGCCTCGGGCCCTTCCACTTTCGTCCGGATCTTCACCGCGCGCTCGATGCCGCTGACGAAGACGATGCCATCGCCGGCATATCCCGAATAGCCGAGCTCTTGGATGAGACGAACCGCGCGATCGGCGTCCTCGGCGCGGCAAACGAGTTCGAGCTTACAGATTCCACTGCAACGGCGGACGTATTGGGAGGAGATGTGGAGAGACTCCGGGTCCGCGAGACTCCCCACCGCATGCACCGGGATCAGCGTGATGGCCGAAAACCCAGCATCGGTGAGCGATTCGACCACCGAGTCCACTTTCGTGGGCCGCAGATATGCTTTGATCTCCTTCATGCGCCGTCCTCCGTCCGTTGGGGAATGAATCCGAGACAACGAGCACCCGTGCAGATCATGTGCCCGGGCCCCTATCCGTTGTCAACGCAGCATTTGGAAGCGCGGAGGTCGAGGGTGCTGTTGGATTTGAAGCATGCCGGGGCGAAGGACTGTTGAATATCCACCAATTCCCGGGCCCGTGCTCTCCGAAGAGGCGGACGCAACGCAGGAGAGACTCCGCCAATGGCCCTCTACGGCGCGAAATGAGCCTGCGGTCATGATGAAAATGTGCGGTTCACCATCCCAGCTCCCTTCCCGCTGGACCTCGGCCCGATCCTGGCTAATGTTGGATCATCATGAGGATCTCGACCCGCACTCTCATCGCACTCTTGGTCATCTTGGCTTCGGCTTTCCAGGTCGCCGTGCCCCTGACCGCAGCCGCACGGGCAGAGAGCTGCTGTTCGAAGGACTCACGCCACGAGTGCTGCGATGGATCCATGGCCCGAGAGACCACCTCTCTCTGCTGCGTGCAGGCCGATGCCCCTCTCTACACCACATTTCGGACCACGGACCGAGTGGTCCCCGACGCCCCCAGTGCTCGTTCGACCTCGGCCCAGGCCATTCTTCGTCCTTCGGCCAACCTTCGCAGCGGTGTGGCCCCCTTCGAGTCCCGCTCCGCCAAGGACACCTACCTTCTCTTCACCCTGCGTCTGTTGATCTGATTCCTCCCATCGCCTGCTGATTCCCGTTTCGATCATCCATTCCTTCGTATTCGAATCCCATTCAGAGAACCTTGGGAGGTTCCGATGTACTCGCAGCGATCCATCCTCACTTCCTCACTCCGCCACATCTGCTACGCCATGCTGCTGCTGGTGGTGGGAATCCTGCTTTCGGCCGCGGTGGCTCTCGCGGGCACCGGAGAGCACATGCACCAGGAGAAGGCCCCGAAGTCGGAGATGATTTCCCGCGCCGAAGTCCTCAAGCTCATGGAATACGAGAAGTTCCACGATCTCACCCCGGAGCAGGAGGCTCTGCGGGTAGCCGGCCTGGAGAACATCAAGGCGCCCTGCTGTGCGGAATACAGTGCCGCGACCTGCTGCTGCCCCTGCAATCTGGCCAAGGCCCTCTGGGGCTTCACCAAGAAGATGATCCTCGAAGACCAGGCCACCGCCGGGCAGATCCAGGTCGAAGCCGAGGCCTGGCTGGCGAATATCTCCGTCGAGGAATTCACCGGGGATGCCTGCTTCGACGGCGGTTGCGGCCGTAGCATGCGTCACAATGGTTGCGGGGGCATGCAAGAGGAAGACGTCAGAATCTGATTCTCGACTGCGGCCCGTCCCAGACAGGAAGCCCTCACCTTCCTGTCGAGCCGACCGACCCGCGTCCCTCCGGGGGCGCGGGTCGGTTCGTCCACGGCCGGGGAGTGCCTTGCGCGCCGCGATTCGGCCCCTTCGGGGGAGTGCAACACTTCCCCGCGGGAATCGCACCCCGAAATGTGCTATTGCTTGAGTCTCCCCTCGCCTCCCACCCACTGGAGCCCCCACATTGGTCGGAAAGGTTCTCGCCCACTATCAGATCCTCGAGAGAATCGGCAAGGGCGGCATGGGCGAGGTCTATCGCGGTCGCGACACCAAGCTCGACCGCGATGTGGCTCTGAAGATCCTGCCCCCGGAATTGAGCGGTGATCCCGAGCGGGCGGCGCGCTTCCACCGCGAAGCGCGGTCCCTGGCGATGCTCCAGCATCCGAACGTGGCTTCGATCTACGGTTTCGAGGAGGTCGACGGCCTCCGCTTTCTGGTGATGGAGTTGGTCGAGGGCGAAGACCTCTCTCGACGTCTGGCGCGGGGCCCGGTCGCGATCGACGAAGCGGTGCGAATCGCCCAGCAAATCGTGGCCGGTCTCGAAGCCGCACACCTCAAGGGCATCGTTCATCGCGACCTCAAACCGGCCAATGTGATGCTCACTCCCGACGGGGATGTGAAGGTCCTGGACTTCGGACTGGCCCGAGCGTGGTTCGGTGAGGCCGAGAACGGGGGGGACATCGAGACCTCTCCGACCATCACTGCGGCCATGACCCAGGCGGGGACGATCCTGGGGACCGCCGCCTACATGAGTCCGGAACAAGCTCGGGGGCGGAATGTCGACCAGCGCGCCGACATCTGGGCCCTTGGAGTGATCACCTGGGAGATGCTCACCGGCACGAAGCTCTTCGATGGCGACACCGTCAGTGATGTTCTCGCGGCGGTCCTGCGAGTGGACCCCCAGCTCGACGATTTGCCCCCGGCGACCCCGAGGTCCTTGCGGAAGCTCCTCGGCCACTGCCTGCAAAAGGATCCGCGACGGCGAATGCACAGCATTGCCGATGTGGGGATTCTGCTGGGTGAGGTCGGAGCAAGAGAAGATGCCTCGACGGGAACTCGGCCAGGAACCCCCTCGCGGTGGCGGCCGCTTCCCTGGGCCATCGCCCTCCTTGCCATCGCCGCCCTGTTGTGGAAGACCACTCGGCCCGGCGATCCGCCATCGGAGGTCTCTCCGGCCCGCTTCTCCCTGCAATTGCCCGATCCGATCCACTCCCAGTCCGCGGGATCCATCACCCTCTCCCCCGACGGCCGGGTCTTGGCCGTGGTCATCCGACCCTCCGGGTCTCTCAGCACCGAGCTGTGGCTGCGCAAGCTCGATCGCGAAGAATTCCGTCGGGTCGACGGAATCGAGAATCCGGGGCCGATGACCTTTTCCCCCGACAGTCAGTGGTTGCTCTTCCGTTCCGAGGGTCGAATCCGGAAACTCCGCATCGCCGACGGGACGGTCATCGATCTGGCGACCGGGGACGCCCTCGCTCGCGCCGCATGGCTCGAGGACGGCACCATCATCTACACGCAGAACTACGCCTCGGGACTCTTTCGCCTTCACGAGGACGGCGGAGCGATCGAAGAGCTCACGACCGCGGGCCCGGGCGAACTCGGACACTGGTACGCAGAGTCCATCCCGGGCAGTCGCTACATTCTCTATACCAGCTACACGACTCCGATCGACAGCGCACGCATCATGGCCCTCGACACCCAGACCCTGGCATCCAAACCGGTCATGCATGCGGGAAGTGATCCCCGCTATGCACCGAGTGGCCACCTGCTCTTTCTCCGCGGCGGTCAGTGGATGGCGGCGCCCTTCGACCCGTCGACTGCCGAAGTCACCGGAGCGGTGGTGCCCGTCCTCGACGACATCATCCGGGGGGGATACGACGGGTTCACCGCACTGGACCTCTCGGACAACGGAACCCTGGTCTGGATCCACGAATCCGAATACGCCCTCGCGAGGGAGGTCGTTCGGATCCATCGCGATGGGAGTACCGAAGTTCTGGCCATCGCTCCCCGACGCTTCGGCAATCTCGCCCTCTCTCCGGACGGCCGGCGCCTGGCCATTCCCATCGAGGAGGAAACGGTCGACCTCTGGATCCACGACCTCGAGCGCAGTACCCAAACCCGCTTCAGCTTCGGTTCGACTTCCGAATTCTGTCCGGTGTGGACCCCGGACGGCCAGACCATCTTCTACGCGGTCGACAGCCCCCAATTCGTGATTCGCCGCCAGGACTCTAGTGCGAGCACTCCGAGTCGCGTGGTGGTGGAGGACGACGCCGATGTCCTGCCGAATTGCGTGACTCCCGATGGCAAGTTCCTGATCTACCATCGCTCGGATCCAAACACCCAAGAAGATCTCTGGATGTTGCCGCTCAAGGGGGGCGAGGCCCAGCTCCTCATCCAGACCCCCTTCGAAGAGTACGGAGCTTCGGTATCTCCCGACGGAAAATGGCTGGTCTATCATTCGGACGAATCCGGGCGGATCGAGACCTACGTCCGATCCTTTCCGACCATGACCTCGCGGATACAGGTCTCTCAAGGGGGAGGCCATGACGCTCGGTGGTCCGCTGACGGAACCGAGCTCACCTACATCTCGCCTCAGGGCTTCTCGGTGGTGGCCTTCTCCGTCGAGAACGGTGATGTGCACCTGGGAGAAGCTAGGGTCATCTACAGTGGGGAAATGGACGGCGACTCCCTCAGTCCTGTCTACGATACCTTTCCCGACGGGTCGGGGTGGATCTTCACCCGAGTTCCCGAAGGCAAACGGCTGCGCAGCGTCCATGTCGAGACGGGCTGGATGCAGAGGGTACTGGCCGACGCCGAGAATTGACCGCGAGCGCCGAAGGGGTTCCACCATGGCTCCCTCCGGCGCTCGCAGCCGATCTCTGCTCTCCGTGAGCAGAGCCGATCAGGCGCTCAGGTTCTGTTGGAAGCTTTCCACCGCATGATCGATCGCGTCGGCGAGAGGTCCCGCCGCCGCATCGGGCTTGACATCGGTGGTCCATAGGAAACGCCCCCCCGCCCCTTCGCCCTCGACGACTTGCATCGAGGCGCTGTGGAAGTCCAACTCGAAGGGCGATTTCTGGATGGCGTAGACCAAGCGCTTGCGGCCGTCGTCGACGGTGACGATCAACTCTTCCAGCGACCCCTGGTCTCCCAACGCGCAGCTCCGACGGTCGCCGTCGACCGTGACTTCCCCCAGGAAATCGATGAGGCGATTGATCTCGCCCACCTGGCGCAATTTGGCCCAGGCTGCATCCGGGGACGCTCCAATGTCGAATTCACGATGAATGGTTGCCATGTCGAACTCCTTGATGGCAGAGATTGTTTTCGGAACGATCGTTTCGATATCGGCGAAAAAAATCAGCGCAGGACCCTCAACCCCACCCGCACGAATCGGCTCACCGTCGTTGCACTGGCCGGGGACCTCGCCAAGAAACTGGCCCCTTGGATCAGACCCGCCAAGAAGCAGCCCAGATCCTCACACTTCTGCGTCGTCGAGACTTCCCCCCGCTCCTGAGCCACTCGCACCGCGGCGGTGAAACCCTTCACCAGCCTGCGCTGGAAGGAACCCACCGCCTCGGCCACCTCCGGATCGAAGGGGGCCACCTCTTCCGCGGCATTGCAGAGAAGACAACCGTTCTTGGCGTGGCCCGATCGGACGCCTTTCAGGAGACGATCGAAAACCGCCTCGATGGCGTCCAGGCCCGCGCCGGGCTCCTCGATCTCGGCGATCGCCGCCGACACCACGGAGTGGTAGTAGCTCTCCAGAGCCGCCAGGTAGAGCCCATGCTTGGAACCGTAGACATCATAGAGCCCGAATCGATTCACACCCGTACGTGCGACCAAGTCCTCGACCGAGGTGGCCGCATATCCCTTTTCCCAGAAGAGACGCATCGCGTCTTCCAGGACCACCTTCGGATCGAACTCTCTCGTCCTGGGCATTCGAACCCTCGATTCTTCTGTTTCCAACTGATCGTTCTGGAAACCTAAGGGGAGGAGAATGAAATGTCAACTCGCCCGGAGTGCGAAAGGAGTCACTTCGCCAATTGACGTGCCTTCGCTCCCAAATCAGTATTACTTGTCGGCAGCAGTTGCGAATCGGCCGCTGCGGTCCTGCCTCGCCACACGGCCTGGCCAAGAGAAACGAGATGAGCCATGAAGATCTCCGCAAGAACCACCGTGGGCGCGGTCGCCACGGAGCACCCCTTGACCGCACGGGTCTTCGCCCGGCATGGCATCGACTTCTGTTGCGGGGGCGGGCGCCCATTGGATGAAGCCTGCCAGGCCGAAGGCTTGGATCTCTCGCAGATCCTGCGGGAACTCGAAGACGAGATCGATCGGCAGAGTTCCGGCAGCGGTGGAGAGGATGTTCGGTGGGACCAGCGCCCCCTCGAGGATCTCATCGACCACATCCTGACCACCTACCACGCTCCCCTGCGCGAAGAACTGCCCCGGATCGAGGGCCTCATGCGCAAGGTCCACAGCGTGCATGGCGGCAAGGACCAAGCACGTTTCGATGCCCTGCTCGAGGTCGTCCTCGCGATCAAGGCCGACATGGAACAGCACATGCCCAAGGAAGAGGAAATCCTCTTTCCGATGATCCGGTCGGGCCAGGGAGCCATGGCAGAGGGCCCCATCGAGGTCATGGAAATGGAGCACGAGATCCTCGGAGGATATCTGCGCAAAGTCCGATCACTGACCCGAGACTACGTCGTTCCCGAAGAGGCTTGCAATACCTGGCGCGCGCTGTGGAGTGCCCTCGAAGAACTCGAGCGCGAAACCCATCAGCACATTCATCTGGAGAACAATGTTCTCCATGTCCGCGTGCGACAGAGCTGAGTCACCTTCATGGGGAGGCCCCTTCTTCCGGGCCTCCCTACTCCCGCGGATTATAGGTGACGGTGTGGCGGTGGTTGTGGGAGCGGGAGGCGATGGTCCGGTACCAGGAGCCCTCGAGAATCGTTTAGTTGTGTCTCGGAAATTGTTGATGGGTTGTTGAGCCGGGTCCGTGCGCCGTCCGGGATCGTGGCGATCCACTGCTCAGTCGTCGCTCAGAATCCGGACGCTTGGGAGCTCGACGTAGACGATCGGCATCGCTCCATCATCTGTCTCGAAGTAGGGAATGTGGTAGATGCCGCAGGGGAGTATTCCGCCCCCAGTCGCATCGACTTCTCGCCACCGTCCTTCCGTCGTCTGGTACTCGGCCCAGATGTGACCACCACTTCCAAACAACCAGCCTCCCACCTGACGAGCGGGAACGCCCAAAGCTCGGGCAAGGGTCACAAAGCAGTCTGCGAAGTCCCAGCACCTGCCGAATCTCTGGTTGAGAACTCGTTTCACACCCCACCGCGATCCAATGGGACCGGAGTACCTCAGATTGCCTCCCGGCGCGAGCCATTGGAGCAGGGCGGCGACTTTCTCCTCCGGGTCTTGGGCGCCGCTGGTGATGGTCGCGGCGAGCGACCGAAGTTCGGGGTCGTCACTTGGCCAGTACGGAGTCGGTTCCGGGGGAGCTGTCGAGACCTCCTCGGCCCGACTCGTTCTTTCGCCGATCCTGAATTGGGCTCTCAGACGAACGAAAGAGATTCCTTCGACTTGCGGTGGATCGCGGAACCGATACTCCCAAACGGACCCATGATCAACGATCTCGATCGGCGAAGGATCGAATCGGTAGGTCGTACCCCCATCTGGCTTTCGCAGCCGCAGTGATCGCCCGCACCGCAATTCGTTCCGCAGGGCTGCCACCGTATGACGGGCACTGGGATCTACTTCGAGAGACCCCAACGCTTCGGTCAATTCCTGTGCCTTCCCGTAATTCAGCGAATCGACCAGGGCGATGCGCGCCACGAGCGAGTACTCCACTTCCGATGGTTTGGGAACCAGTCCCAACTCGAACGACGCCTTGCGCGCAAGGGCCTCGTCGACCCCGCGTCCCGTGAATTCGACCACAACCAGGTCGCGCTGCACGCAGAATGGCTCGGTGTGGAAGGAAGAGAGGGCTCGGTATAGAGCCTCGGCATTCTCCTCATCAGGAGCGGTCAGAATGTTCACCTGGATCCGCCGGCCCTGCACCGAGAACACCGCGTTGGTCAATGCAACGATATCGCCTCCAAGCTTTGCGCCGATCGCTCGGCGCCCAGAGGCGTCGACCTCACGCAATTCCTGGATGTACGTTCCGGCAGGGAAGGTGGAGGGAAGGGTCCAATTCTTCTCCGCCGATGCCGGCGAGACCAGGAGGGCGATTCCCAATAGGAACCCCAGCGGAGCCGTGTGTTTCATGCTGTCTCCGGTTTTCGGGGCTGGACTCAACAATCCTTGACCAGGCGCATCACACGTAGCCGCCGGCAGGGACGACAGAATCCGAGGAGGATCTTGCCCCAGGACAAGGCGCCCACCCGAACCAAACCTCCATTCGCGGCGGGGGTACTGCGTCCACAGCTGGAACAGACCAAGCGCCAACCCGGTGCGTGTCCGAGCGGTCCCTTGTGCGAGGAATCCTCGTGCTCGGCATGAGCACTGGCGATTTCTTCGGGTCGACCGAATCGGGCAACGAGAGCATCATAGTTGTCGAGATCCTCGGACTGCATCTCTTCGAGTCCCTCCTCGAGCAGCTCGCGTACATTCGCCACGGCCGACTCGACATGGATTCCCGATACCTTCCTCAATTCCCGTTCGACCCGCGCGAGATATCGTTCAACTGCCTCGTCCATGGTCTCCTCCAATGATGTCGTCCACCAGATCTCGCATGCGAACCCAGGCCTGGCTCCATTCCCCCAACGCCCCGAGACCCTTCTTCGAAATGCGAAAGTAGCGCCGGGGAGGTCCGCTGTCCGAAGGCTTTCGGAAGCTGGTGACCAATCCCTGACGTTCCAACGAATCGAGGGCCGGGTACAACGCGCCGAGTTTCATCGGCAGGGGGCCTCGACCGTGCGACTCCAAATACTTCGCGATCTCGTAGACATAGCGCGGCTCCTCGCGTACGAAGCCCAGAAGAAGCAACGAAGTCAAGCCCGCGTGGAGTTCCCTCTGGAATTTGCGTTTCGTGCTTGCGCGCATCGAACCAAACTCTGGGAGATTGAGTGGCAGGCCCTGATCCAACTATCCCGATCTTAGGAATACCTGGGGAGAATTGCAAGCCCCAATCCTCAAACACGGGCGAATCCCTGAAAGAGCTGGGTGAGCGTCCCACTTGCAACTCCTCCAACGAGCGCTTGACCATTACTTCGGACTGGTAGTCGAGTGCAGAGGTCGACTCGTCGAGGATCAGGATTGGGCGATCCTGCAACAATGCCCGCGCGAGAGCGATTCGTTGGCGCTGACCCTCCGAGACCCCTACTCCAGCCTCCCCGAGATGAGTATGGAAACCCTGGGAGGTCCACAATGAAGTCACGAATGTTGGCCTTCTCCGCCAACGCTTCGACGGCATCCATGTTCGAACATCCGTTGCCCATCGTGATTTCGTTGTAGATGCTTCCGTAGAAAAAACTGCTACGCTGCATCACGTAGCCAATCTGCTTGCGCAAGTCTTCGAGCTTGAACTCCCTCAGATCGTGACCGCCGTACTCGACCCACCCCGACGTCGTCGAGGACGTAGGGTCCATTGTCAACGGCCAAAAATAGTTGACCCACCTCCGGACAATATTATTGACCCCCCCACGGCGTTTAGACAGCGACTGGGGCGCCGTCGTTCTTGGGTGCGAGCAGGCCGCTCTGACGAGCATCTCGCAGTCGATAGCTCTCGCCTCGGATCTGGATGACGTGAGCATGGTGGAGCAAGCGGTCGAGGATGGCGGTAGCGAGGATGTGGTCCCCGAAGATCTCCCCCCAGTCCACGAAGCTCTTGTTCGAGGTGAGGATCAAACTCGCCTTTTCGTAACGGCGAGTCAGAAGTCGGAAGAAGAGACTGGCCTCCTGACGATTCATTGGCAGATATCCCATTTCGTCCAGGACCAGGACCTTCGGGTAGACCAACTGCTGGAGAATCCTCTCCAGGCGGTTTTCGACCTTGGCCCGCGTCAGGCGGATCAGGAGCTGTTCGAGGGTGAGAAACAGTACCCGGTAACCGGCCTCCACGGCCTTGACCGCCAAGGAGATCGCCAGATGCGTCTTGCCCACCCCCGGAGGGCCCAGCAAGATCACGTTCTCTGTCCGCTCGACGAAGGAGAGACCAGCCAGCTCTCGAATGACTTTCCGGTCGATCGAAGGCTGGAAAGTGAAATCGAATTGCTCGAGGGTCTTGATCTGGGGAAAGCGCGCCGAGTGCAGCCGCACCTCCATCCCCTTCTGGTGCCGTCCTTTCCACTCGGTGGCTAGGGCCTCAGTTAGGAATTCCTTGTAGCCCAAATCCCGCTTGGACGCCTGCTCGCACACCACATCGACCTGGTCGGCCAGGTGGACCATCTTCAGCTTCTCCAACAAGCCTACGAGTTGCATGAGGCCACCTCCTCGTAGACCGAGAGATCCCGAGTCTGCACCTGCAGGGTCTTGGCCCAAAGCTTCCGGTGATGAACAGGGACCGTCACCCATCCTTCGGTCGCTGGACGAAGCCGGACAGATGTCGCGGCCCTTGCAGGAGAAGGCGATCAGAAAGTCGTAGCCGCAGTTGTCGCAGTACGCCCTAGCGGAGTCATGATCGGCCTACTCGATCATCGGATACTTCATGACTCGCGCGTAGGGCTCATTGTCAACTGCCCACAGATGGCCATCTGAGTCCTGTACACGAACAAAGACTGGAGACCGGTGAGATTCTTGCCGAACAATGATTCCTTCTTCGTCGTAGATCTCCGTAATGCTACCTCCCACGGGGAAGTCTGCGGAAACAGGTACGACAATATTGTTCAGCCAACCGCCGCCCGCGAGGGCGACGATGCCCCAGCTGCCCATCAAGCTTCTCTGTACTCTCGTTCCATTAGCTTGACGGACGGGCGGCGGATAAGGAACCCCTTGGCCTGAATCACCAATAGAGTCCAGCAGCTCCCCTCGGAGGCTATAGAGCCGAATCTCGTAAGGATTCTTTTGCGTATAGTAGATCACGCCGCCGCGAACATCCAAGAACCCAACCGCGTACGAGAACTCATCATACGTGTCAGTCTCGGGTGAGCCCACGGCGAATGTATCGCCGAATGAGCGCACGAGCGAATGATCGAGTCCGAAAACGTGAATCATCGTTTGACCCATCACATTCGCGCACGCGACGTAGATATTCCCGCTCTCGTCGAAGTGGATACTACGTACCGGTCGTGGGCCAGGCCAGGAGAAGCGAATGTCATCGATGGGCTCCCCATCATCTGAAAAGTGCGAAAGCCTCCCGCCGAGATTGCCGACCCAGACGTCACCGGTCTTTCGATCTGTCGTAATGCAAAGCGGCAACGTGAATTCAGATGGCCCTTCACCGACAGTGCCGAAGGACCCACGATAGTCACCATCTGCGGAGAGCATGTGGACCTTGCTAAAACCTCCATCAAGAATATAGACTCGACCACCCACTCCCAACGCGATATCCGTAGCATCGCCGAAGACAACGCCTTCGTCAGAGTCACCGACCATCAACATTGGCGGCCGGCCAAACAGATTCGGACCTGACATCTCGCGTGTGGCGCCGCCAACCGAATCGCCCGCGAGAACGGTGCACAAGACCGAGGCGACAACCAAGTGAAGCATTAACATAGCTCACCTCCTTTCTCAGCGGGGCCCCACCTCGACATCAGCCCCCGTCCGAGAAGTTGCGCCTATTGTGCACCAGGATTCCGTTTGCGAAGAACGTGTGATCCGCATCCACTCCGATATTGTAGACACGGACGCCTCGATCCACTACGCTAACCGATAGAACATCGATACTTTTGGTGGTATCCATGAGCAATCGATCGCCGACTCTGATCTTGCCTGCCTCAACCCACCGCCCGTCTACCAGAAATGGGTGGTCGGACGTGACTGAAACTTGATCATTGATTCGCACAAAGCTGTCTGCCAAGGTTCGATAGGTGCGACTAACCCTGATGTGACAATAATCGCAGCATGAAAAAGGCGGCCCTCGTAGGAGAACCGCCTTTCCCATTGAGATATCGGCCAGTTCGCGGCATAAAGGAGTTAACGAAGCTTCAACATCCCGCAAACCGTAAG
>JAJRXK010000008.1 GCA_024276305.1 Candidatus Krumholzibacteriota bacterium | reverse complement strand
CTTCTTCGACATCGGTCAAGTAGAGATGCGGGGAGTAGTTGTCCTCGAGGAAGAAGGCCAGATCGGCGCCGTGGGGCTGATGGCAGGTCGTGCACTCTTCACCCAACTCGATGAGGTGGGCTCCACTCTCGCCCTCGATGGGACGCTTGTCTCGGTGGCAACGCACACAGAGTTCGGGCATCGACGCGCGGAGCAGCGGGGCCTCCACCACCCGATGTGGATGGTGGCATGCGGTACACCGTCCCTCCTCTGCCGGCCGGTGGGCGAACTTGGAGTCCACTCCGGGGGCGTCGTGACAGCTCCGGCAGAGATCCCGTACGGGTTCGACGAGCATTTTCTCCCAGCGTGAACCGTGGGGGTCATGACAATCCGTGCAGAGCGCATCACCCTCCGCATGCTCCCACACTCCACCGTCCTCGAGATCATGACATGACTCGCAGAGATCGGGAGCTTCCTCGACCTCCTCGAAGGTGTGGGGTTCCTCTCCCTCGATGTGGCAGGCATCGCAACCGGCATCCTCGAGCGCAGGATGCACATGACGGAATTCGGTCAATGCCGCATGGCAACCGGAGTCCGTACAGTCGCGAGCAGCATAGTCGATTTCCTCCGCCGCCCGCGCATCAGACGGCCGACCCCACGCTCCCAGGAGCGCGACAACGAAGATCCAACACCACTTCGAATCCATGCCTTGCATCTCAACCCTTGCGATTGTGCTTCTCTCCGTGGCAACTCAGGGTGCAGCGAGGCTTGTCGCCCGGCTGGAACTCCATTTTGATCTGACCATTCCAAGGCTGCACGATATCGAGGTTGAAATTGATCAACCCACCGTTGTTGATCGCATTGCCGGGCACACCGTGAGGATCGTGGCAATCCGAACAGTAGAAGTTCTTCTTGAGATGTTCATCGTGCTTGCGGAAGACGCCGTTTCCGCTCCGAAGATAGTTGAGATCGTGGCACTTGCCGCAGAGAGCCATGTCGTTGGGAAAACTCCCCCGACCCGTCCCCCCTACCAGGTACACATCCTGCCGTAGCCCGGGATAGGGAGAACCATGGGGCTTGCCGGTGTTGGGCTCACCATGGCAGTCCAGGCAATCGATCCGGGTGACATTGATCCACGCGGGCAAGAGAGACGGGGACCGCCCCGCCGAGTCGCGGTCCACGGGATGCGAGCTATAGCTCAGGGCCGGATCAAAATCCTCGCGAATGCTGTAGCCGATGACCTGTCGATTGGCCTCGGGATTGGTGGGGGGATCGATGCCATGACAGCGATAACACACCTGCTGCACGTCCGTGGCCGGGCTCACCGGCAGCCCACTCTGGGTGATCCCCGGCACCTCCGCCATCGCTCCCATCGCCCCTCCAACATTCGAGGCCGCGTGGGGATTGTGGCAGTCCGCGCATTCCACATGCCGCTGCATGGTCTGTTCGTTCTCACCGTTGAAGTGCACCCCAGTCGTGGCTTCGATGGGATGATGAGAGACCTGCTGAAAATCATTGAGGACGTTGGTCGCGCTTCCCCCGGTGGAGTGGCAACCGTAGCAGCCGGCTTCCTCCGACGGACCTGCCATCAGCGGTTGCCCCACTGCGTAGTGCACCGCATGACAAGCATTGCAGGCCTGCAAATCACCCGTGGCCTTGGCCATCGAAGTCGCGCCGGGAGTCCGGGCAGCCTTCTGCCATCCCGCCGGCCGCACTGCATTCACGTGAACGCTCGAGAGCCACCCCGTCTTCACATGGCAATCGCTGCAGATCGTCGCCTGGGCCAGGGGACGGCGCAGGAAGAATCCCTGAGTGTTGTCGTGGGCATCGTGGCAGGTCCCACAACCCACCTGTCCCCCGGCATCGAGCTGGAGCTCGACCGGAAGAGACAGCTGATCTCGCAGCTCCGTATTGCCGTTGAGGATCGCGTCCTGATAGGCAAAGCTGATCGGATGGTCATCCTGCAACATGGGCTCGATCCCGCCAAATCCGGGCTGCAGGGTCTCGCGTCCGGTGGGGAAGGTGTAGAGCATGTTGTCGGCCAAGAGATCCCCCAGGGCGACGGTTCCGTCGTGACAGCTCATGCAGAGGCGACTCACCGACTGGGGCACATCTGGAGTGACGTGAAGACTGGGGCTCGAGTAGGGGACGTAGGCCGCCTGACTCTCCTGCTTGTTGAAGAGCAAACCCAGATCACTGCCGCCGTGGGCAACGTGGCAGAAACGGCAGACTTCATCCAGATCCGAGGCGCGGGTCGTACCCGGACCCTCCACCGATAGATTGTGGACCGTACCCGAAATCTGTCGCACCCGGGGACCATCGTCGGCAGCTCCGAGAACCGATCCCGCCACGGTCAGAATTGCCAGGGCCGAGGCCGCGGCCATGAGTGCAGGCCGCCCCAGTCCTCGACTCAAACCCAGCTCGGAAATCGAAGTCCATCGGTTCATCATCATACCTCTACCTTCGGTATTCCCCCCGGCTCCTTCATCATCGAGGCACGACCTTCAACACCCGAGAGTTGAGAGGCTGCCCCACCCAAATCGCGCCACGAAATGCGACCATGTGAGCCACCGCAGAGGGAATCGGAACCGCCGGTTCCGACTCCTCGCTCCGTGGCTCATCGGTGCCGAACATCAGCAGTCCCCCCCGAGCGTCGTCGTAGACCCACACCCGATCCTGCGCATCGACACAGAGGGCCCGCGGCCTCGGCAGTAGACTGCGACTCGTCGCGCTGTCACCGCCGATGACCTCCAGAAGTCGAGACTCCATCGCATCGACTCGCAGCAGTCGGCGATTGAGACTGTCCAGAACCCAGAGCATTCCCTCGGAATCCAGAGCGACATCGAGGGGAACATTGAAATGGAGTCCCGACCGCCCGACGCCTCCGAATTCCTTCACGATCTCGACTTCACCGCCCACCGAACCCGGACGCAAGCCCAGGATTCGATGTCGTCCCCGGTCCACGATCCAGATCAGGTGCCGCTCCGGGTCCCACTCGAGATCCACGATGTGGGCGTCCTCGAGCTCTCCCGGAAGCACGAAGCGTTCGACCTTCAGCGGCACTTCGAGGCGCAGCCGATAGAGACTGAGCCTCGCGGAGTCAATCAGCCACACCACCTCGTCGTCGGCGGCGATGAGCGGACGCGGTTGAACTTCGGGGGGCAATGGCCAGACCTCGTAGGGGCCAACTTCACCCTTCGCTCCCGGTTCCATGCTCACGATTTCCTGACCCGCGATTCCGATGAGTCGGCCTCCGGACCACGCCAGATCTCGAAGCGGCGCGACGGTGGGAACCATCTCCGATTCGGCCGCTCCCTCGAGCTGAAGGGCCGTGACTCCGAGGTCGGCCCCGCCCCCGGGAATGCAGCCATAGAACACCGTACAGAGTCCCACCGCGACGAGGAGTGTCGACCACCAATCCCGCATCCCCGAACCATCCTTGGAGGGAATCATCGAATCTTCCTCTCGAACTCGACGCGGACCCCCGTGTCCTCCTGGAGACCCAACGCGTCGGCATCGGAACGAATGTACTGAACTTTGCCTCGCAGCAGGTTCGGACCATATCGGAACTCACCCCTCAGGTTGAGTTCTGCCGTATTGCGATTCCCGCTGTCGAGCTCCTCCCAACCGAGATAGGCATCAGCTCCGACCGAGAAGCTACGTCCCCGATCTCGCTGCGCGCTGACCATCACGTTTCGGAATTCCAACCTCGGACCCTCGTCATAGCGCGTCCATCCGACCATTCCTCGAGCAATCAGCGCGATGCCGGAAGATGTCCTCGACCGCAGCGCTGCCTCGGTGCGTTCTTCTTCGTTGCGACGTCCGTTGAGCACCTCATCGAGATTCCGGTAGTGGACGTCAAACACCCCTCGTTGCCACCTCAGGTCCCAGCGATGCAAATCGCCCGAGAAGATGCCCTCTTGCTGGAGCCCAGAGAGGTAGCGCGGATCGGTCGTGCCGCGAGCGTAGTCCACTCGGAATCCGGCCGGAAAATCAGCCCCCACCTGGTGCTGGTAGTCCCGATAACCGCCGGTCCCTCCGCCTTCCACCTCGTAGCGGTAGCTGATGAGAACCGTGGCGTCACGTGGAATCTGACCGGTGGGTACTCGTAGGATGTTGACCTGCCGCCCGATCACTTCCACCGTATAGTCGAGTGAAATCGTGAATGGCACCACTCCAGCCTGGTCGACGACCCGAATCGACTCCACGATGATATCCGTTTCGGGAAGGGTGATTCGGTCGTCCAAAGGGAATGTGAAGGCAGCGTCGAAGACGCTCAGCTCGGCCATGGAGAGATTGTTGTCCTGGCGCACGTCTTTCAGGGAGAAGCCGTAGCGGATGCTCCCGAACGGAACCTGTTTGCGATACTTCAGCGAGGCGAGGAGATCTCGTCGTTCGACTCGTCCGTCGGGATTGTCCTCTCGAAATCCATAGGCCCAGAGTCGAGTATCGAGGCTCTCGTAGAGCTCGTGATCCACACTCATCTCGGCTTCGAGCCGTTCGGTGTCTCCGGTCGGCTCCTCGATGGTGTAGACGCTCGCGCGCGTCATCGTCGAGAGATTGGCTGGAAAGAACATCCGCAAATTGGTCGTGGCTCGTTTGTTCAGACGTCGGCCGAAGACGTTTTGGTCGAGCCAATAGAGCGCAGTGCTCAACTGTGCCCTTCGCCCCATGATGAAGTTCTGCTGCAGGTCGACTCTCTCAGTGTGCGTTTGCACCGAAGTCGCGTAGTTCTGATAGTCTTCGTTACCGTAAGTGATCCGCGTCAGTCCGGCGCTGTAGGCTCGTCCGCCTTCGATGCTGAAGTTGTTCCGGCTCTCTTCGGAATCGAAGAGGCCTTCGGTGGAGAAATCCTCCCAACTCCAGCGGGCCTGGACCGGCATGATGCCATTGCGGTAGTTGAGTTGGACTCTCTGGAGATCGCGAGTGAAGTCCTGATCTCCCAGGCCTCGCGAACGCTGACGGTTCCGAGACCGACGTGCCGTATAGAACGCAGAGAGGCTGGCTTAAGGGAAGAGTCGAGCGGTGATGTCATAGTCGTCGAAAGTCCCATCGCGATCGATGTCGGCTCCCGTACCTCCTCGGTCCAGACGGGAGAAGGCGAAGCGAACGCTTCCCTGGTAGGTGAGAAGACGCGGGTGATACAACGATCCCGCGCTCCCGAACTTGAGCCCCGAAGTGAAGGTGCGCGACCAACTCGCGCTGGCCAGGAAGTCGCGCTCGACCGCGGCCCCCTGATAGTCGAAACGTGTGTCGACGTCGATACTGAACATGTCGACATTCAACAGAGACCCCGTGCGTGCGCGGGTCACCGCCGACGCGGTGACCGGAATGGCGACGAACAGGGCCAGAGTCACCGCTCTAATCGTCCGCCGCATCATGAGCGTCCCTCCGCCGACCGGAGCGCAGGAAAGAGGAGGGCTTCTTCCAGTTCGGAGACTGCACCGCGACTGTCGGCTCCGTGGGCGCCGTGACAGTCCAGACAGGGCAAACTCCTCGGCTTGGCGTGGCGTGGCGTCGCGGCCAAGCGGGAAGCATCGTGACAGCGCAGGCAGAGGGCTGGCCCCGGTGAGACTTTCAGAAGGAAGGGGTACATCGACTGGTGAGGAGAATGGCACCCCGTACACTGCCCCGCAGCCACGGGTCCATGAACCCACGCGAACTCGGCGGCCAACTCGTCGCTCGTCTTGTCGTCGTGGCACCCCACACAGAGGGTCTGGACCGGTTCGTTCAATTCCACGGCTCCTGCGAATCGTCGTCCGCCCTCTTCGGTCTGATGGCAATAAGTACAGTCGCCTTCCTCATAGGGGGGGTGCACATAGACCTGTGACTCGGTCCCCGATCGGCCATCACCGAAGGCCGAACTTCGTGTGGCCAGGCTCTCCGCTCTGGCGCGGGCCAACTCGATGCGCTCCTCGCGGGCTCGCACGCTGTCGGGATGCTCCACGCCGTCGAAGAGGAAGGACATGGTCCGGTATCGGGACTCGACACTACATCCCGCGAGAATCACCCAAGCCACGGCGGCGATGAGGAACCACCATCGGGCTCTTCCTTCGTGATCGGACGGTTTGGATTGGCGGTGGAGCATGCTGCAAGTCCTCGAGATCGGAAGGTCGCCTAGGGGCGATCCTGGCGCTCAGGTTCGGATTCGTCAGATCCACGGTCATCCTTGACGTCTTCCAACGAAGGCACGGAGGGGCGAAAGCCCAGGGAGTCGGCATCTTGATAGGCCATGGTGGGCGGGAAACGACGAGCAAATTCTTCGACGTTGGCAATACTGCCATAGATGTCCAAGTGGGATGGGCCGAATTGGCTCGTCACGAGAATCAAGTCTTCGAGCTCGACTCCCCGATGCGCGAATTCGGAGAGCTCGTCAATGGTGTCGGGGGTGATGCAAATGCCAGCGGGCAAGAACATCCGTCCCGGAGAGCGTCCCGGCCCCCCGATGAAGCTGAGGGGCGTACCTTCCGGGCTCAGGACCTGGACATTCTCGAAGGCGCTGTCGACGACATAGACCAGGCCATTCCGATCGATCTCGATTCCCTTCGGACGCACGAAGAGCCCCGGCACGTTTCCCTGTCCCCCGAAAGCCCCGATGTACTCACCCTCCGAGGTGAAGCGGAAAATGCGGCATTGGAGGGTGTCGGTCACGTAAACCTCGCCACTCGGGCTCTGCGCGACATTCGTCGGGAACGAGAAGCCTCCAGCACTGTCCGGAGACGCATCGAAGGACCCGACGATTTCTCCCGACACGGGATCCATCATCACCACATTGCGCCGATTCTTGTCGACGATGTAGAAATAGTCTTCGCCGACATCGATATCGACGGGGGCCAACGATCCCTCGCCAAAGACCCGGAGCATGTTCTCCTGAGCATCCATCACCACGATCCGCCCGAGGTCGACATCGGCGATGTAGAGACGGCCGTCCCCGGGCGCATCCAGATTCAGAGGCTTGCGAAAGGCCAGACCCGAAATCCCCGGCAGAAGCACCATGTTCTTCTCTGCCAAGTCCACGCGAATGAGGCCGGTGAACTGGGTGTCGGCCATGTAGATTCTCGACCCCAGAACGGCGACTCCATAGGGCTTGCCGAGGCGCATGCTGGGTTGGTTACCCACGAGCAGACGTTGGAACCGGGATGCCTTCATCACCGCACTGGAATCGTAGATCCGAGTGAGGAACTGGATACGGGCCGTGTCGGGAGCCGCCGGGTAGAAGACGGCAGTCCGCACCCGCACATTCGATCCCGAACAGCCCGCGAGGGCGAAGAGCCCGACCGCGATCGAAAGGATCGGGAGGAAAGCGAAGCGGAAGAAGGACCTGGAGGGCAGAGTGGAATCGCCTTGCTTCATCGGATTCTGAGCCATGGCCACACCTTGGGGGAGTCTGGGGAGTGCAATCGCATCAGGGCCTAAGGTACTCAGCACCTTTACCGTTCGACACTGCGATTGTGAGACCCTCACGGCTTCCTACTTTCGGTGGCAGGACACGCAGAGGCCGCTCGGGCGTCCGCCGGCCCGGCCGATGTTCGCGACGCGGAGCAGCTTGGTCCCGGGAACCGACTCCCCACTGGCGTCGTGAACGTCGTGACAGCTCATACAGGCCACCCGAGACCCTCGGTCCAAGACGTCTCCAATGCTGCCGGAGGCCCCCATCGGCTCCCCCGGATCCCGCAAATCCGAAGTGGGACCCGGAGAGTAGACCACCCCCACTGGATGGGTGTTGGTCAGATAACCCATGAGAGTCGGACCGGGAATCTGGGCTCCAGCATAGTCGAATTGTATGAAAATGTGACCAGCCCCCTCAGTCCTGGCTCCGAATTGGTCGATCCCCACGCTCCCGTCGTGGCAACCCAGGCACATCTTGGTCGTGCCCGTCGGTTCCGCGTCGGCAGCGCCGTCGACAAAGCTCGTGAATGTGGCCTCGGCATACATCGTATAACGTCGCTCGGAGAGACGGTGATTCCAGAGGATTCCCACTCCCTGCAGCGATGGACTCGCGTTCTGGTCATGAGGAACGTGGCAGGGAACACAGACCTCGCGACGGTAGTTCCAGGGCTCGGTGCTGAAGTCGTGGGGCGAACCCGGCACTCCATTCCCTCTTCCATGACCCATCGCAATGTCCGAAGACCCACACACCAACAGAAGGCTTCCCAGCCAAAGCTTCGAAATTCGCATTCTCTTCCCTCGGGGTTGGCGCACCATGCGTTAGTACCGATCCAAACGACCGGTGGCCAAAATGCAGCCGCTCTGGTCCGAGCAAATCGGAAGCCAGAGCGGCGCACCCAGAGGGCAATTCGTAGATCTGGAAGATCTACTTGTCGTGGCAAGTCAAGCAGAGGCCGCTCGCCGCACCGCCAGCCGCGACGGTGTTGGCAACGCGCAGCAGGTGCGTACCCGCAACCGCCTCGCCCGGAGCATCGTGCACATCGTGGCAGCTCATGCAGGCGATCTTGTTACCGGTCTCGAGGACGTCCTGGATGGTGCCAGAGTTGCCCATCGCGTTGGTCATCGGGAAGAGACCGCCATCCGCAGCTGCATCGTAGACGACGCCCAGAGGATGGGTGTTGCTGAGGTCACCGGTGGTGATGTTCGGCACGACATCGCCGCCGCCGATGAACACGGTACCCGTGTTGCCGGCCTGGGCATCGAATTGGTCGAGACCGACGGTGCCATCATGGCAGCCCAGACACATCTTGGTGGTGCCGGTGGGCTCGGCATCGGCCGCGCCGTCGATGAACTGAATGTGCGTGTCCTCGGCGTACATCAGGTAGGTCTGGCTGGTGGTCTGGTGATTCCACAACAGACCGAGTCCGCCCAGAGCTTCGTTGCGGCCGTGATCATGAGGCACATGGCAAGTGCGGCAGATCTCAGCCCGGAAGTTCCAGCTGTCACCGCTGAAATCGTGGGGAGAATTCGCGATGCCAGCACCGTTGCCGTTCGCCAGTGCCGTACCGGCCATCAGAGCGATGACAGCAGCCGCGGCAAGCGCGAGGATCTTCTTCAACATGGTAGGTTCTCCTGATGGTGCCCTTCTCCTGGTCTCGATACCCGCCGGGTTGGGATCGAGCCCGAAGTCGAGCGGTGGATTCTGCGCCTCTGGAAAGTCTGGGTGAGACCCCCGAGGAGCGCGCTTCTCTCGAATTCGTATCTGGGCTAGTGCAGATGCTGTACCCACCTCCGTAGTAGGGTTGTGACCCTCCATAACACATTGAATCATAACAAGATGGAGTGACGTCAGGGGAACTCATCACGTTTCAGCAATCCCCCTGCTCACAGATCTGATGCGTGAAGTTGCGTGCTTGGCGCAGCGGATGCGCCAAATCACGCAATTATGAGCCATGCGGGTGGTTCCTTTCCACCCAGCCTGATATACTTGTCCCAGATCGACTCTCGGTGCTCATCCTCCTTGCCCGATCCGAAAGCCGACGGCCATGGGCTCAACGCGACGAAATCACCAACCGAGCACGCCCCCTCCTCCGGCCGTGCTCATCGTCGAAGACGAACAGCTCCTGCGGTGGGGGCTCGAGAAGCGCTTCGAAAAGGCGGGGCTCCGCGCCGAAGGGGCGGGCAACGCCGAAGACGCCATCGAGTGCATTCGCCACCGTGATATCGGAGTGGTCCTTCTGGACCTACGCCTACCGGGGATGGACGGCCTCGAAGCGCTGGGACGGATCCAGGCCCTCGATCCCGACCTGCCGGTGATCATGATGACCGGTCACGGGGCCATCGAGACCGCAGTCGAAGCGATGCGCGCGGGCGCGACCAATTACCTCACCAAGCCTTTCGACTTCGAGACCGTGGTCACCATGGTCCGCGACCTGATTCCCACCGCCCCCAAGTCCGGCTCTTCCACGACCACACCTGCGACCTCGGCTGCGCGGACCCCTCACCGCAGCCCGGCGTCGGTCACCGGATCCGGTTACGGTCTCGACACCCTCATCGGCGAAAGCGCGAAGATGGCCAGTCTCCGTGCGCTCATCCAGAAAGTGGCTCGGAGCGGAGCCTCCACCGTTCTCCTCACCGGTGAGAGCGGCACGGGCAAGGACCACGTGGCCAAAGTCATCCACGAGGTGAGCCCTGATCGGGACCGTCCCTTCATCCACGTGAACGTGGCCGCGCTCTCGGCAAGTCTCTTCGAAGCCGAGATCTTCGGATATGAAGCCGGTGCCTTCACCGATGCGAAGAATCAGAAGAAGGGGCTCGTCTAACTCGGCGAAGGGGGAACCGTCTACCTCGACGAAATCGGAGACCTCGAACCGGCCCAGCAAGTCAATCTCCTGCACGTTCTGGAGAATCGACACTTCAAACGGGTAGGAGGAGTGGAGGAAATCCCGGTGAACGTCCGCTTCATCGCCGCCACCAATGCCGACCTCCCCCGACGAGTGAGGGAAGGTCGATTCCGCAGCGATCTCTACCACCGACTCCGAGTCATTCCCCTGCACCTGCCTCCCCTGCGCGAACGAGAAGAGGATGCGGTCCTCATCGCCGATGTCTTTCTCCAACGATTTGCTCACGAGAGCGGGCGGCAATTCCGAGGCTTCTCCCCCGAAGCGATCACCCGTCTGCGTCAACACAGTTGGCCCGGCAACATTCGAGAACTGCGCAACCTCGTCGAACGCGCCTGTGTCCTCAGCGACGGGGAGTGGGTGGACGAGACCTGCCTCTTCTTCGACGAGGAGGACGAGTTCGCTCCCGCCGCCATGCAGGCCGCGGTGGGCGGCGAATCCGTTCCGAGCAGCCGAACCCCCGGTTCCTCCCCTCTCCCCCTGCGGAATCTCGAGCGTGATGCCATTGAACAGGCACTCCGCGAAACCGGCGGAAATCAGGTCAAGGCCGCGACCCGGCTGGGCCTCGGACGCGATGCGCTCCGCTACCGGATGAAGAAGTACGGTTTGCTCTAGTCCGCCTGGGCTTCCACGGGAAAGCGGAAGGTGAAGCGCGTTCCCGTGGGTCCGGTTCGGTCCAGTTCGAGATCCGCGTGGTGCTGTCGCACCGCGGCCCGGCAGATGGCCAGACCCAAACCCGTTCCCTTGGTCTTGGTGGTGTAGAACGCATTGAAGATGTGCGGCCGCACGTCCTCGGGAATGCCCGGGCCGGTGTCGCTCACGTGGACCAGGACCTCATCGATTCCGCCTTCGCTCCGATTGCGTTCCACCCGAATGCACACTTCGCCCGGAGATTCCATCACCTGCAGAGCGTTGAGAATCACGTTGAGAAAGGCTTGCCCGATCTGGTCGGGATCCAGATCGAGGTCCGGGATCTCGCCCTCGCACTCGAGGCGAATGGAGTGTCGTTGATTGGCGCGGTCCTGCTCGCAGAACTTCACGAGGCCCTCGAGGAGCTCCACGACATCGGTGCGGACCCGCTGGGGTGGTCGCGGTCGCGCGAAGGAGAGCATGTCCGAGAGGGCGTTCTTCATGCGCTGAACCTGACTCAGCGCCTCGGCCAGAATGGCCCGCTCGGGATCATCCTCGGGCATGTCCTCATGGAATATGGAAAGCACCCCCTCGATTCCCGCGAGGGGATTGCGGATCTCGTGAGCCATGCGGGAGGCCATTTCTCCCACGTTGACCATCCGCTCGGTCCTCATCATCTGCTCAACGTGGACCCGGTGCAATTCGGCATCCGCCTCTTGGAGCTGCGCAACCATTTCGTCGAAATGACGGGCCAGTTGGCCGATCTCGTCCTCAAGGTCGATCCGAGCCCGAGCCTCGAGGTCTCCGGAGGAGACTCTCTCCATCGCCTCCTCGAGGCGACGGAGAGGTCGCCGAATCCTCGATTGCAGAAGCAGCCACAGGGTGAAGGCCAGAATGACCGAGAGCAGAATGACCGACCAGATCCCAATGCCCTTGACCTGGATTTCACTCGTCTTCAGCCCCTCGAGGGGAGTCTCGGCCCAGACCCACGCCAGGACCTCCCGCTCGGGCTTGTGGCACCGCTGGCAAGCGGGAAGGTTGGGAACCGCCGCGAGGACCTCCGGATGGCGGTGCCCCCTCAGCACGTGAACGGTGTCCCCCTTGGTGGCGAGTTCCAGGAGATATTCGGCGCTCACCGGACCCGACCCCCGATCTCCCCCGATGCGCCGACCTTCACCGTCGAGCAATCGAGAAATCTGACCCGAGAGAGGAGTCCCGTGAGTGTGCCGTACCTCTTCGACGAGGGGGGGAAGTCGCCCCTTGTCGTGATCGCCGAAGAGCAGGACTTCCACCAGCTGGCGCGAGAAGATCTCCGCTCCCTGCTGCAGATCCTGCTCGGTGGCCCTCAAGAAGAGACGGCGGCTGGTTTGGACCATGAACCGAGTCTGAAAACCGATCAACAGCACCAAGAGAACGAAGAGCGGCACGTAGAGCTTGACCGCCAAGGAATGGCGCAGGCGATCCCACCACCTGGGGAGCGACGCGCGTCGATTCATGGCAGCGGATACTCCACGTCCCCGGGAACCAAGCCGTCCAACGGCAGAATCCGCAACCCCTGGGCCACCAGGCGTTGGGCGTCCGAGTAGCGGGCGAAGCCCAGAGCCTGACGGTCCCTCTGCAGCCGCAGCCGCAATTCGTGGAGATAATGCACTCGCAGAGGAGCGAGCATCGAATCGCCCGCCAGGACTCGACGAGTCCAATAGCGTCGGTACTGGAGGTAGGTCCGGTGGGCCACCACCCGGAGGAAGCGGTCTTCTTCGGGTGCATAGAGGAGCAAGGTGATGGGCGCTCCGCCGCCGCTTCCCGCACCCATGACCAACTCGTGGAGATCCGAGAGCTCCCCCAAATAGGCCAGACGCAAGGTCGCCAGCTCGAGACCCCGGATGGGGCTGTCTTCGCCGACCACCACCACCAGGGGATCGTCGGTCGGCTCCACTGGCGCGGAGCTGTCCGCGGGGGCCTCCTCCAGGGCATGTGCGGTGGAGATCGAAATGGCCGCTGGACTCAGAGCGAGCACCGTCACCAAAGCAGCCCAGCTCAGAGCCGCCCGACCTATGCCATCAACACGGCTCACCGCGTCGTCTCCAGGAAGGTTCACTTCACGAGCATCATCTTGCGCACCGCGCGCTGACCTCGGGTCACCAACTCGTACAAGTAAACTCCGCTGGCCACTCCGTGTCCACGATCGTCCTCTCCGCTCCAGACGATCCGATGATAACCCGCGGGCAATTCCCCCTGCATCAGGTTTCGGATCCGACGGCCGGAGATGGAATAAATGTCGAGCCTCACCTCACCGGCCTCCGGCAACTCGAAGCGAATCGTGGTCGAGGGATTGAAGGGGTTGGGGCTGGCGGGAAGGAGCCGGACCTGCGCGGGAAGAGGCAGCACCGAATTCTTCGACCCCTCGCTGCTGTCGAAGTCGAGAGCACGTCCCTCCACGTCCCGCATCTGGGCTTCTTCCAGACGCAAGAAGGCTCCACTCCCTTCGAGAAGCTCGAAGTGCAGAACCCCCAGGGTTCCGTCCCCCCGGAAGTAGGCTCGTCCCCCCAGAGCTGCGATATCGACGACCACATTCCCCTCCCGCGCCTCGCGGGCGAAGGACAGCACCGACTCCCGCTCTCGTTGGAGCGAGGGCCCCGCTTCGAATCCGAGGAAACGCAGCACCGAGGGGTCGAAGACCAGGGAGGAATGCACCGCTCGTACCTCTTCATCCCTCGCGCCCAGAAGAAGAGGAAGTCGGAGGGTTGGCCTTCCGAGGGCAGCTCCGAGATCCCCCACCACCTCGGTCTCTCCCAGGGCGATCCGCAGACCGGAGGAGGGAAGCGATCCCAGATTCACCACCGCATCTCCCCTCTTGGAGAGCGTGGATCCGCCGAAGGTCTGGGAGAAGATGACCAGATCCTCGAAGTCGACCGCGTTGTCCGTCGCGGGAACCCCGTTGCGGCTTCCATCCGCGGTGGGGCCGATATCACACACCGGAAGATAGGCGGAACTGCCTTCGGTGGTGGCGTAGGCCCGAGAGAAGGCCGGCACGTCACGAACGCCATCGACCGCGCCATCGTAGTCGCCGATCCACACCCCTCCGGAGTCCAAACGACCCACGTCCCCCAGGGGGTAGTTGACCACCCGAATCCGAGGCGCGGTCGCCAGCGGCGAGAGATTCCCCGCGGCATCTTCACTCAGGACGACCACCGAGAGAGCAGTCCGAGTGGGGTGAGAAATGACGAAGGTGGTCGCCGAAGATCCCACCGCGACTTCGGTCCATCCCCCTACCGGATCGCGCGCTTCGCCGAGAGTGGCGGGCCAGGTCGGAGCCGCCGAAAGGTCGTCGTATTCGGGGTGACCTTCCCCCGGACCGAGGTCCCAAGGACGGAGGAAGATCCGCGCCCCGGCGTAGTCCGAGGTGGGAGCCTGCCAATTCAGATGGACCTGTCCCACCCCGGCGGTCGCCACGAGCGCCGCGGGATCCGCCGGCGCCGTCCGATCGAGAACGAGAGTCAGCCCCTTGCCCACCGTGGGAATCGCGGCGGGAGGATCTTGGCGGTCGAGAACGCTGGTGATCGTCGGAGTGAAGACCAGCGGTCCCTCCAGGGCCGAATCACGAACCGCGAAGGCCAGATCGACCAGAGATCCCGCACCGACCACCAGGGGGTTCTGACCCAGGATTGCGATGTCGAATCCGATCGTACCCACGGTGGTGGTATCCGCCGACACGAAGGTCGGTGCGCCCGCGTTGGTCAGGAAGGAAGCCTCGTTCCACGACAGGAGTCTCAGCGCCGAAGCGTCGTAGTCGACCCTGAATTGAACGGCTCGGAGGCCGAATCCATAGCCCTGATCGTCGTAGTCGACGGCGAGAGCGATGGTGTCGGCCGCGGCCCAGGCCGATCGGCTCGACGCCAACGAAATGCTGGCCGCCACCGGTGCGGCGAATCGCCCCTGCTCCGCCAGGTAGGCATCGGAGATCTCTTGGGCCGAAAGTTCCCGAGAAGCGACTCGTACGATGGCCAGATCTCCCCCGAAAAGAATCCCTCCCCCACTACTTCCGAGGAGCAGGCGCCCGCCGCCCACTCCCGTCGCGCTCCGAAGCTGCTGCGCCACCGGCGAGGCGTCGCGGGTCACGGTCACCGAGTCCGTTCGCAGCGTCACCACGAATTGAGTGAAGGCACCGGAAAGTGCGGGGCCCAGATCGAGAGCGACGGGATTCGTGTCGACCTGGAGGATGTAGGTACTGTCCTGGATCCCGAGAGTGAAGCCCTGGAATCCTCCGCCGCTTCCCGCCCTCCATGAGGCCACCGGCTGAAGGATGGACAGCTCGGAACCCGCCGCGCACCAGAACTCGAAACTCGCCACACTGTCGATGGGTGCGAGACCCAGACTGTCGACCTGCACATAGTCGTCGATGCCATCGAAACGCAAACGCCACGGCCCCCCGAGCCCTCCGTCGCCCCACCACCCACTCGCAGCGTTGCCGTCGAAGGCGATGAGTTGCGCCCCGAAGCCCGACACCGAATCGACCCAGGGGGACGAGGCTCCCGGCACGGCCGGAGGATTCGTACCGTCGGCCTGGGCAGCGTCGAAGGAAAGGATCACCGGAGAGGGAAGCCGAATGGCCAGAGCCCCGGGCAACACTGCCATCTGCGAATCCGGGTTGGTGACCACCAAATCCCAATCGCCCACCGCAGCACCAAGGGTGGGCAGGTCGACGGTCAACGATTCCGGAGAAGCCCACTGGAGATTGGTCCCCACCAGATCGCCCTCTCCCGCCAATTGCGCCTTCACCTGAGCCGCGGCCCCGAAGTGGCGCCCGGACAGTCCGAGAGTGGCCACCGGTTGATCGTTCAAGAGCTGGGTGGGAGTCACGGCGACCAATACCGGAGGATCGTTGTAGACCTGAGGAGGGAAGGCGGTCAACACGCTCACATTTGCGGGGCTCAACGCGCGATCGTAGACCCGCAACTCGGCGATGGATCCCCCGAAGAAATTCGAATACTGGCCCACACCCGCGAAGGTTCCCGCTCCCAGCACCAATTCACTGTTCTGCGCGCCCAAGTAGGATCCGTTCCCGCTGGCGACCAACGTTCCGTCGACCCACGCCGCCCAGGTCGTCGAGTCCTTCGAGAGAATCAAGTGGACCCAGGTTTCGGGTTGGACCGCGACCAAGTTGGTCCATCCCGAACGGTAGAGTCGCAGCTGGCCACCTTCAATGGCCACGGTCATTCCCGCAAAGGGCACACCGTAGGTCTCGAGCCATTCCAGCACATAGGCCCGAGTCTGGATGTCCATCGGGGTGCGCAGCCATACTTCGATGCTGGCCGCCGCCGGGGCCGCGAGTTCGGAAATCGCCCCTGCCCCCACCGTGACCACATCGTCGATGCCATCGAATTCCAACCTCCACGGATCACCGACTCCGCCGCTGCCGTTGAAACCGCTCCCCGCCGCTCCCGTCCCGAAACCCTGGAGGGTCGCCGGCGGCCCGGCAACCGGCTGCTGAAGATTGGTCCACGAGAGCGGGGCGGAGGGAACCACCGGCGGCGCCACCCCATCGACCAACGCCGCCCGCAATTCGAAGACCGGAGCCGGCGCCACGGAGGCATCCACGACCCTCACCGTATCGGTCGCGCTCAACCCGCCGCTATCCGTCACCGTGAGGATCAGATCGAGTTCGACTCCTCCCGACGTCGCGGGAACGAAGGCCGATGCAGCTCCCGGAGGCGGATTGAGATAGGCCGGACTTCGAAGACCGTTGTCGAGAAGATCGACGCTCCAACTATAGATGAGACTGTCGGGGGGATCCTCCGCGTCGCTCCCCTGACCCACCACGGTCAGGGCCGAGTCCGGGGCGATGAATTCGAAGCCCTCCAGAGGCGCGGTGATCGTCGCCACCGGAGCGTGATTGCCCTCGGCCACGACGCTGAGGGTGTCCCGGCTCACCAATCCCACCGCGTCGGTGACCGCGAGGACCACGGGATAGGTCCCCACATTGCCGTAGCTGTGGGAGGGCGCGACTTCCGTCGAAGTCGTGCCATCTCCGAAGTCCCAATCGTGGAAGAGCAGATCCCCATCCGGATCGAAGGAGGCACTCGAGAAGTTCACCGTCAGCGGGGTCGGTCCATTGAGGGGTGAAGCCCCCGCGGACGCGACCGGAGGGAGTTCGTTGAGGGCCAAGTGGTCGATGCGGAGATCGAAGGGAACACTGGTCTCCCAAGTCTTGCAGATATACCCCACGAATTGGAGGGGCGTGGTGGTGGTCTGGGTCGCCGCGACGGTCCAGGGATCGGTCTCGACCGCCCGGTATTCGAAGGAATAGTCGTTGCCGGTCCGCACGATGCGCAGCCACACCGACGACGAGGTGTAGGGAATCGATGCCACCACCGCACCGCCGGTCCGCTCGACCCTGAGGTTGGTGCCCCGGTAGATGCCCCAATAGAACAGATCGAATTGATCGAAACCCACGGTCAGACCGGTTTGAAAGAGTTTGTTGGTCGTGGAGTTGATCAGCGAAATGGCAGTCTCGAGGGTGAAGTCACCGCTCACTCCATAGCGTCTCAGCTGTGGCGCGCGGTCGGCGGTGGTCCAGTGGTCGAAGTTGAGATTCGACGGATCATCCAGGTGGATGGTCCGCGGGAAGGGCGCCGGAGAACGATCCAACGCGAAACTCGCGCCGGGGAAAGGAAGGTACCAATCCCAAGCCTTGGAGGTCACCGCGACCGCAACCGGAGTGCTCATTCCACTCGACTGCGAAGGCAATTCGTCGTCCACGGCCTCTACGGCGTAGTGGTAGATCTGCCCCGGGAGAATGGGAGTGGTGCCCCCGGTATCGGTGTATCTCGGCACGGTGACCGGGGTGGTATTCAGTGCACTCCAGCTACTTCCGCCATCCTCGGAGCGATAGACGTTGTAACCCGCCACATCGAGTTCGAGCGATGCGTTCCAGGTCAGATCGACCACTCCGAGGCCCGGCGTACCCGAAAGCCCAGAAGGAACGGCAGGATCGACTCCCGCTCCGGTGGGGCCGGAGTATGCGAAGCGATAGATCCGATTGTCCTGGTACGAAAGATAGAAGAGATCCTTCGACTGCGGGTCGAATCGCAACTCCACCGGTTGGCCCAAACTCGAACCGAAGGGCACGAGCTCCACCGGGCTCCCCGTCCCGTCGAGACGGACCGCGGTGATCCAGTTGCGAGTGTAGTCGCAGAAGTAGAGCAGGTTGCGGTAGGCGAGCGGGTAGTTCTTCCCCGCATGGAGGGCTGCCCCGGTGGCGGCATTCCCGACCAGACCGGCGAGGGGCGCAGAATCCCAGGGCCGTCCGGAGTGCGGCCATTCCAGGAGGGGCGGGGTCATCCCCGAATTGTCGGGGGGGCACCCACTGTGGGTCGGAGTCAGTCCTTGGTATCCGGTGTGCGCGGCCGAACCCTCGTAGCACGGCCAGCCGAAATTCTCTCCGCCATCACAGACATTCACCTCCTCCCAGTTCTCATAGCCGACATCGCCGATGTAGAGACGACCGGGATTGCCATCGGCGGGATTGGTCGAACCGCTTCCTCGGACGATCTCCATGCGATAGGGATTCCTCAGACCCATCGCCCAGGTCCTCGACTGCGCGCTCGAGGGATTCACCGGGTCGTACCAGGGATTGCTCGGCAATCCCTGGCCGGTGTCCTTGTCCACCCTCAGCACCTTTCCCGACATCGATCCCAGATACTGAGCCCGGAAGGCCCCCACATCTTCGAGGGGATCGCTGCGACCGGGCAGGAACTGCTCGGGGTCGCGGCCACCCGCGTCGTTGCCGTTGAAGTGAGCTCCGTCTCCGTGGGCGATGAGGAGAGTCTTGTCATCGCCGAAGAGCAGGCGTCCGGTGGTGTGGGAGAGGTGAGCCGAGGTGATGCCGGTGGTCCAAGTCGATCCGATGAGCACCTGACGGGTCGCCATGTCGGCCAGATTCGAATCGGCAGCCGCCACCTGCACTCGTTCCACTCGCGTGTAGGAGTATTGATACTGATCCACGGAGTCGGGTGCGGTCTCGACCATGTAGGCGAAGTAGAGCCAATGATTCGTATCGAAATCGGGGTCCAGAGCCATTCCCAACAATCCACGGTCCCAGTGGTTGAGAACCTCGGCTTGGATGTCGAGAAACGGAACCGGGGCCTGAAGGTAGTCGACCCGCGAATCGACCGCGTTGGGATCGGGAATCAATACCTGGATGGTTCCCCTTCGTTCGGCGACGAAAATCCTGCCGTCAGGGGCAAAGGCGAGGGCCACCGGCTGGGTCAGGGTCGCGGTCGGAGCCACCGCGAGACGGTCGAAGCCCACGGGCCAGCTCGCCGCGCCGGCCACCGTCGACATCGCCACCAAACACGCCCCCAGCAGAGGGATCGCCCGCATCTTTCCGTGCATCATCTGCTCCATCTTGCTCGCCGCTCAGTCAAGGCGAGCGACCTTGGCCCGGAAAGTCCTTCCCCCGAGGTCCAGAACCGCGAAGTAGAGGCCTCCAGCTACTTTGGCCCCCATTCCATCGCGCCCATCCCACTGCACCACCGCGGCCTCGGGATCGAAGGGCAACGATCGTACCCGACGGCCGGCCACATCGAAGATCGTCAGTCCGGGCCGACCAGAGGGTGATCTCGACGAGATCTTCACCCGCTGCCCCTGCGAGTCCCAGAGACCGATCCGGCTCAGGCCTCGGGAGGGGTTCGGCGAGGCCAAGAGGTAGATTCGACTCGGAAGGGCGGGATTGGCGGCCGTCACTCCCACCGCGACGGTCAACGAATCCCAGGTCACGGGGGCAATGACCGCTCGATTCACATCCCGGAGAATGACATCGCGGTAACGCAGTTGAGCCAAACCCGAGGTCTGGGTCTCGAAGCGCAGGATCGCCAGATTCCCCGGCGCCGGAACCGAGGTTCCAAAGCCCAACACACAATCGGAAACGACTTCCCTCCCGAGGCTGTCCAAGCCCACGCCGAAGAAGGTGGGGTCGGTCGCAGATGCGAAGAGGCTGCCCTCGACCGCATCCACGAAGCGAAGAAGCGCAGGGTCGTAATCCAGAGAGAAGGCGAAGCATCCCAGAGCGGGAGCACCCGCGTCGACGGAGAGAGTCACCACCAGGGTGTCTCCCACCGCCAGGCTCGGCGTGGGAGTGGAGGTCGAGAGAGTCGCGCCGCGCGCATCGCTGGCCCAGAGGCTGCCCCAGAGAAGGAGGCCCGATAGCGCACAGCCGAAGAGATGCCTGTAGTTCATGATTCCCCTCTCATCGGACGAGCACCATGCGGCGGGTCGCCGATTCGCCTTCGGCCATCACGCGAAGGATGTAGACCCCGCTCGCGACCGCGCCTCCTCGGTCGTCGATTCCCGTCCACACCAGCGGATGCGTACCGGCCGACAGTTCTCCATCGACCAGAACCGTGATTCGCCTTCCGGCCACGTCGTAGATCGCCGCCTGCACTCGGCTGTCCTCGCGCAGATGCAAGTCGACCCGAGTCCGCGGATTGAAGGGATTGGGAACGCTCTCCGAGAGTTCGAGTCTGGCCCTCGAGCCCAACCCCGGCACTGCTCCTCCTTCGACTGAGACGTCGAGCCTCGCGCCGTCCACTCCCCGAGCATCGACTTCGTCGACCACCAGTGCGGGGAGCGAGCCTCGGAACACCAAGCGCAAGATCGTTCCCGTCGAAGCGATGGTCGCCTGGGGTCCGAGCACCGCCAGATCCACCGCGTCCGAAGCCCCCCTTCGCGAGGGAGCGAAGAAGGCGCTGGATGGCAGTGCTGCGCCGGCGCGCACCGCGACCAGCGATCGATCCGACGGCAGATCGAAGTGCAGGTGAAGGGCGCGCAGACCTCGACCGCCCCGGAGGACTTCGATGTCCACTTCGGTTTTCTGTCCATCGAATCGGGGCGCGCGCACTCGAAGGACCACCGGTCCCCGCTCGATCGGAGGGGAACCCGGCCCAGACTTGGCCTGAGGAGTGCCGACTCCGAATTGTTGAGCGAAGAGCACCAAGTCCTGGAAATCGATGCGATCATCGGGTTGGGGAAGGCCGCTGCGACTTCCATCGTCCGTCGGAGCGATGTCCACCTCGGCATCGAATCCAGCTTCTCCCTCCAGAGTCCCGTACGCCAAACTGAATTTGGGGAGGTCCTGGGCCCCATCGACCTTGCCATCGTAGGCCTGGCTCATTCCCACTTGGCCCAGATCGCCCAGCTCGTAGCTGGTGGCTCGGGCCTGACTCTGAGGGGTCGTCCGCGCGAAGATTCCATTGGCGTCGTAGGCATACGCCGCATAGGTCGCCACGGTGCGCCCCGCGTTGGTGAAGACCGAATCCGTGAACGAAGCCGCACTCCCGTCGTAGACCTCGGTCCATCCCGCCGCCAGGGCATCCCCGAGGCGATCCAGGGGCACCGGCATGGTCGCTCCTCCCCCTCCGGTACTTCCGAATTCGGGATAGTCGAGCCAATCGGCCCGCAGGATCTTGACCCCCACCGCCGCCGGTGGAAGCTGCCAGCTCAGCACCACGCGATTGTGTCCGTGCGCCGCACCGAGGCTGCTGACATTGGGTGGCGCCTGGGTGACCGCAATGGTCGCGGCGTCGTTGACCATCTCCACGGGCTCACTGCGCCCGTACTGGGCCCAGAGGTCGTAGATCTTCTGGCCCCGACTCGGAGCCAGGGGATAGTTGCGATCCTTGGGATCCGGTCCACTCACATTCTGGTCGCGCAGGAACTCGATGTAGTCGCGCGAGGAGGTCTGATAGAAGAGTCGAGCGCTGACGTTGACCGGTCCCTGCACTCCCGCCGGAACCGGGATCCGGTAGCTCACGTCGTCCCAATACGCCAGGGTGCTGTCGGGCTGGGGGGGATAGACGCGCCCCACCGGCTCACTCCCGGGAACCGGGCGAAACCCTCTGGGGGGAATCCGGGTGTCGGAGAAGATGCGGTTGTTCCGCACCAGATGGAATCCCGTCCCCTCCCCCTCGACTCCGTGCTCGGTCTTGTAGGTCCGCAGTTGAGCATCCGAAACCAAGGTGGCAGTCGTGGTGTCGTAGAGTCCAGAACTGAAGAAGGGAGTGCCGAGAGCATCGGTCGCCACCACTTCGATCCACATCCGCCTTCCCTCGGGATAACCGGTCGGAAGCTTGTGCCCGGTCAGATTGGTCACCCTCAAATCGATCTGCATGGTGTCCGACTCCACCGCCCAGGTTGGCGGAGTCATCACCAGGGTCGCGGACTTGGTCTGCAACATGTCGATCGCGCGAGCGATGGTCGCCTGGTAGGCCGCACTGCGACCCAGAAGTGCTCCGTATTCTCCATCGAGGACCCGGGGAATGAAGGTGTTCGCGCCGGTCAGGTCGTGCCGAGAAACCGGCTCGGGATCGCCTCCCGCCACATCAGGTCGAGGAGGATTGAAGGAGTCGCAGGCGTAGGCCGGAGTGACCGAGGGAGCGGGCATGTGGCAATCCTGGCAGCTGGTTCCCTCGGTGGCGAACGCGCTGTTCGCCCACTCGGTGTAGGTCAGCTGCTCGGGAAAATCCAAACCCGTGTTCGCCCCGTTCTCGTCGAGGAGCTTGACCAGGGGGCTCTTGAGATCGTGGCAGGTTCCACAGAATTCACTCGAGGTGGTGTAGGTCGAATACTGCCAGGGATGCGGGGCAAAGGCGTTCTGGAAGGGCCCGCGCCGCGGCGGTTCCTGGGTCGGCGTGCCATCGTCGATCCAATACTGACCATTCTGTTGAAATGGCGTCCCGGTGGGACCCTCGTACATGCGGTGGCAGAAATGACATTCGACTCCATCGAAATCGTTGTCGATCTCGTCGGGATAGCCGATGAGCGCGCTCCCATCGGCCACCGAGCTGCGGCCCTCGAGCCACCCTCGCGGACTATGACAGCGGATGCAGAGTTCTCCCACTCCGGGAGAATCCTGGTTCGCGATGTCCACCGCTGCCCAGAACAGGGGGTCGCGGCCCGCATTGGCCATCATCGTTCCCGACCAGGAATCGAAGGGCTCGTAATCGCGTCCGAAGACATAGTCTCCGTGGCAGGTCCGGCATTCCGACGGCCTTTTCAGGGGCCAGTTCTGGAGTTCATTGGGCTGAGTCCCCGGCAGAACGATCTGTGCGAAAGCAGGGGCCGACCCACTCACGATTCCCAGGAGAACCACGCAGCCGAGCGTGGCAGCAGTACGAGACACCGAATTCATCACGGAAGAGTCTTCCTCGGGCAAGGGACCGTCGGACGACCGGCGCCCGAGTCGAGACGCCGATCTCCGGATCGGTAGAGCGCACCGGAGGACGGTGCTTCGCTGATTGTATCACAATTGGCCGATCCGGCGCGGAGAGACCCGCCTCCCACCGACTCGCCTCCGCCCCTCGGATACTCTGGGGAAGGCCCCGCCCTCGAAAGGAACTGCAGACCCCTGCCGACCGAAGCCCCCACCAGCGCGGATCCCTTCCACCACCACGGCCGCCGCTCCCTGGGCCGCTCGGAGTCGATCCGCGCTTGCATCCGCCTCGGATCTGGTCCATACCATTTCCCAGAAGGCGGCGCCTCCCCGCGGGTTCTCCCCCTGCGAAGTCCAGAGGGCCAGGCGCGCACGATTCCACGACAACCCTGAAGGAAGAGGGAGTCGAGATGACCTATGTGGTGACTCAGTATTGCGTGGACTGCCGCTACACCGACTGTGCCGAGGTGTGCCCCGTGGAAGCGTTCCACAAAGGTCCACGCATGCTCTACATCAACCCCGAGACCTGCATCGACTGCGACGCCTGCGTCCCGGCTTGTCCCGTCGAAGCGATCTATCCCGAGGACGAGGTCCCGGAGAAGTGGGCTCACTTCACGCAGATCAACGCGGACGAGTGCTAGAACTTCGAGACCATCGACGAGAAGATCGACGAGCTGGACACCGCCAAACCACTCGACGAACTCCAGACCATGGAAGCCGAAGGCACCTTGCCCACCTATCCCTGAGCCGGGTTCGGACCACTCGGGGCAGAAATGCCTTCGGACAAGCGGTCAAGATCCTGACTGCAATCTGCTTCGGCTGGCCGCTCCTCGAATTCCGGGGAGCGGCTTTGGGCGTGCCTCGCTTGCCACCCGCGGCCATCTGCCCTACTCTGGTCCGAAGATCACAAAATCACAGCTGATGCCCTGCCCCCATCCCTCCCGAGAAGCATGCGCCCGCACGACCTCGTACTCCTGACCAAGCCGCGCCTGGCCTCGCTGGTCATCTTCACCACCGGAGCCGGAATTCTGCTGGCGCCCGGCCAGCTCTCCCACGGGGACACTCTGGCGACCTTGGTCCTGACCACCCTCATCGTGGCTTCGAGTTCGGTCTTCAATCAGATTCTGGAACGGGACGTCGACCCGCTCATGACTCGCACCGCGGATCGACCCCTGGCCACCGGCCGGATGAGGGTCCGCGAGGCGGCGATTTTCGGCGGAGTGGTGGGGGCCTTCGCGATTCCGGTCCTCGCGTGGAAGGTCAATCTGCTCACCGGTGCCCTCGGCCTCGGAGCTTGGCTGATCTATGTCCTCGTCTACACTCCCATGAAGCAACGCAGCGTTGCCGCGGTCTACGTCGGCGCCATCCCCGGCGCGACTCCCGTGCTGATGGGTTGGACCGCGGTCACCGGCCGCCTCGATCCCCCCGCGCTGGCATTGTTTGCGATCCTGTTTCTCTGGCAGATCCCGCACTTCATCGCCATCTCGATGTTCCGTCGCGACGAGTACGCCCGAGCCGGACTGAAGGTGCTCCCCGTCGAATATGGCGATCGTGCAAGTCTGTGGCACATGCTCGGAACTTGCATGGGCCTCGTGGTCGCCACCATGCTTCCCCTCTACTTCGGAATTGGTGGAGTTCTCTACGCGCTGACCGCAACTCTCCTGGCTTCGACCGCGATCGTGGGAACTCTGTGGGGGATCTTCGAAACCGCAAGCATTCTGTGGGCCCGCCGCTACTTCCTGGTGACTCTGATCTACCTGCCGGTTCTGCTGGGAGTCCTGGTCATCGACCGAGTGTAGATTCGGCGTCGGTCGATGCCGGACCGAGGCGCGGACTCTTCACCGACTCCTCAGGAAACGACACCTCGAAGACCTGTACCCGTCGCAGCGCCTCCTCGAGGACATAGAGTCGTGCACTTCCGTCGGACACGATTCTGGTCGGCATGTAGAAGTGACCGTACTCGCGCCCAATGCTCCCGAACTCTTCCACAAAGTCTCCCCGCTCGTCATAACAGAGCACGTTGTTGCGGATGAGACTGGTGACGAAGACGTGGCCGGTCGAATCCACCGCGACGCCCTGAGGCCGGGAGAGTTGGCCATAGATCACTCCGGCTTTGCCGAAGCGAAGAACGCTTCCTTCGTCCTGGTTCCATCGAACGATCGAGGCCGGCCGCATGTCCGTGAAGTAGTAGTTCCCACGAAGATCGCAGGTCATGCCCTGCACCACCGCAGGCCCATCGGGCAAGGCCAGAGGAATCTCTCTTGATGTCTCGCCGTAGGGATCCACTTCCACCAAACCGCCACGAGTCTTCATCGCGACGACGCGACCATTCGATGCACGGGTCAACAGGAAAGGTCGTACGGTGCTTCCGGGAAGATCAACCGTCCCCGGCAGTTCGAGAACGTCGAAGAGCTCACCGCGATAATCGAAGATCGAGATTCTTGCACTGCGATTGTGCCCGACATAGATGCGCCCTTCGTCGTCGGTCGCCACAAGCATCGGGACTCCCTCCGGGCCTCGTGCCGGAATGTTCTGAAGAAACGTCCCCTCCCGGTTGAAAACCAGGATCGCGGCCAGGCCCGCGTCTGCGATATACAGCTCTCCAGACTTTCGATCGAAGAACAGATCGCGTGGCGATCTCAATCTGTTTCCGCGACCACCCACGCCTTCAATGGAAAAGAGAAAGCGCACGTTCATACGTTCGCCGCGTTTTCCGGTGGCCGCGAGAGTTTCGGTTGCAACCAAGACTAGAACCCAAAGCACCAAGAAACGAACCATGATCCCCAGTCGTCGACATCTTCGGTTTTCTGCAATCATGATTGACTCGAAATCATTGGAACGCCGAATCTTCGAAGGCGATGCGTCTTCGAGGACGAATGACCACTGGAAAGAGGGTAGAGTCCTTCGATTGGCGGGCACAACCGGCGATTGTGTGACGAGCTCGACATCGGTGTTGTGCTGTCTTGTGATCTGTTCAGAACAGTTGGCACGCCTGGTCGCTTCCTTCCACATTTCTTGAAAAACGTCGCGGTTCTTCCGTGCCAGTAGACAAGTCTAAGTCCTAGTGAATATTCACCTTGCCGCAGACCTTATCATCACGTTTTCAGGGGTTTTTGCGCACCGGAACTCAGAGTTAGCGTCAGTTGTGTTCGCGAGACCCTTCGTGCCAGAAGGACGATCAAGGAGACCATGGCCGTGCCGAGGAACTCAGAACTCACACGAACTCAACGGTCTTTCCCGGCGCACATCCGAACGGTGCAATCGGTCCCAGCGAGAAACCAGAACCCTACACTTCTATCATGGAGTACGGAGATGAAATCTGTTCTGCTGGGTCTACTGATCCTCGTCGCGAGCGCATCCATTGCGTTCGGGGCGGCTCCTTCACAGGACCCCAACACTGGCGTCAATACGCAGCTCTATCATTCCTACGATGGTCTGATCTGCGCGGACTGCCATACCATCCACAACAGTGAAGACGGCGCGGCCGTCAGCTACGCATACTCGGGCGCCAACGGACCCTACCAGGCGCTCCTGTATCGCGGCGACTTCACCGACCTCTGTCTCTCCTGCCACAAGCAGGGACAGAACACCTCCGCGACCGCGGCTCTCCCGAGCGTAGCCAATACCGGATGGACTGCGCCCATCGTGATGACTCTCGATGGCGTAGTTCCTGCGAATACGGCGATGCCCTCAGGAGATTTCTACTACTCGAACCTCGATCCGAAGAAGGGCCACAATCCTGCCTACACCGAAGGAGCCGTTGGAAGCGGTACTGCTACCTCGCTCTTCATGCAGGCAGATCCGGTCCTCGGCGACAACCCTCCCGGGGGAATCCTCGACGGGACGACCGAGTGGTCCTGCCATTCGTGCCACGGAATGCACTCCCGGTTCAGCAGTAGCTACACCGCATGGCGTCAGGTCAAACGCAAGGTGAACGGTCATGTCGTCAGCGGCGATGTCACCGGATTCGGCGTAGAGACCGCGACCGGCAACAAAGGCGCGACCGAAGCTGGGTTCGAGCCGATCAAGTCCAACTCTCGTGGCGATGTGATCGGCACGAACTACCTCAACGTTCGGCCTGATGGCAATCCCCTCGAAGGAGCGGATCTCTTCCAAACCGAGAGCGACGTCAACAAGAACGTCTATCGTGGTGGATTCTCCTCCTTCTGCTCCGCTTGCCACGGTGATTTCCATGGCGGCAACGGTGAGACCCGCACCGTCAACAACACCAACACCCGCATCGGTGGTGCGTGGCTGCGTCATCCGACGAACATCAAGATGAACGAGGCCGGCAGCAAGTACGGCATCGGCACCTACACCAAGCAGGTCACCAATGCTCAGAGCACCAATCCGAATCCCGTGGGATACGATTGGCGCTACCCGCTGATCCAACCCGACGACGACTTCACGGTCTCGGTGACCGCGGCGGCGATGACCGATCCTCTCACCGCGATCGGCGACGATCGTCTGAGTTGCCTCACCTGCCACAAGGCTCATGCAACCCAGTACGACAACATGACCCGCTGGGATGCCCAGGGCCATGCCTTCCTCCAGAATGGCGCGGATGACATGAATGGCGTCCCGTCGAACGGCGACAACCCAGCCTATGGCTGTGGCAAGTGTCACCAGAAGGGTGGTGCGGTAGCCTTCGTCAAGTCCTTCTGATCCTGCGAGCTACCGCACGAGGGCGGAGGGGCATCGCTCCTCCGCCTACGGCCCCACGGGTCTCGCGTGCACACGATGCCCAGCTCGGTCGAGGTCTTGCCCAGGTCATCCGTCCATCCTCTCCCCGGTACCCGGACCGGTGCTCACGGTGACCGTGGGCTTCGGTTCTCCCGAAGCGCGAGGGATCGAACGATGAATCATGCCGCCCGTCGAACGCCGCCTCCCCGTCGACTCCGAAGCCTCGGCCCAGGGATTCCGGCCACGATAGCCATGGTGCTGCTCTTGGTCGCCGGGCCCTCCCTTGCCGGCCGCTCTCCCTCGAAAGGCCAGGATCGATCTCCGAATGGGGGTTGGAGCGCGGTGTGGTCTCCCGACGGATCACAGATCGCATTCTTGAGCTCCACTCCCCATACCGCTCCCGACCTGTGGGTGATGACCGTCGACGGAAAGAGACCACACCGACTCACCACCGGCGGCGTCGACGCCGTGGACTGGTCCCCTGACTCCAGTTCCATCGTCGTGGCCACGACCCGCAGACGCTTCTCAGAGATCTTCGAGGTCGACCTCGCGAGCGGCATCGAAGAACGGGTGCCCGGACTTCCGCCCGGCGCATCCTTGCCGCGCGTTTCCCCCGACGGACAGCTCTTCGCCTTCACCGCTCCGGACAGCCAGAAGATCCAGGCCCTGTGGGTCGGGACCTGGGACCGTTCCCGGGTGGAGATGGTGACCGAGCTTCTGAATGTCCGCAGTTTCTTCTGGGGCACCGAGAGCCGCCGCCTCTACTTCGAAGCGGGCAAGGCCTACGGGGTCGGCATCTGGATGCTCGATCTCGCGGCCATGCAAAGCCGGAACCTCGTGAACAAGTACGTCGGCACTCCCGCTCTGTCTCCCGACGGGCAACATATCGCCTTCGCCTATCCCATTCACCCTGGTGTCTTCGAACTCCACATCATCTCCCTCACCGGTGAAGAAGAACAAGTTCTGTCCTCACCTCGCATGACCGAGAAATGGGTGGTCTGGGACGAATCCATGAACTCCCTCTTCTATCTCGGTCAGGACCTCGGCCACAGCTCAGCCTCGACCCCCGAGAACCGTCCCGAGGAATTGCACGCGTCCGACGAGGCCCCGCGGGTCAGCCGGACCGGCGAAGTCGCGGTGTGGAGCCTGGACATTTCCACGGGCACTGAGTCCAGAGTGTCTCCGGAGGGGCTGCATGTGGCGCACTTCTCCATCTCTCCCGACGGGAGCGCACTTCTTCTCGAGGCCGTCAGGCCACGCAGCTACGCCTCCGAACTCTATCGTCTCGATCTCGAGACCCGGACCCTCGACCAATGGACGGTGAGCTCTCCTTCCTGGTGGGGGCCAGCCCCTTCGCGAGACTCCCGCAGCATCGCCTATCTCACCGACGACCGTGGCGGCGACGAGATCCGGGTCTGTGATCTCTCCGGGAATCCCGTCCGTGCTTTTCCCGGAGCGATCCCCCCTCCCGGTACCCGGCTCTCGTGGTTGCCGGACAGCGAGGCCCTGATCGTGAGCTGGGGAGACGGAATGGCGGCCTTCGCGGACTCCGGGTCGATCGCATGGCCCAACGCCGACTCTCATCGCAAGATTCTCTACCTCAGCCCCTCATTGACCTCGGACAAATTGCTTCTCGATGCCGTTCCTCGCTACGGGGAGCTGCCCGGACTCTATGAACTCGAGCTCGTCGATGGGATCCTGGTCCAGCGAGACCTGCGCTTTCCCCCCGAGGGAGAGCTCGGCGTAGAGGTCTATCTTCAACCGTCCTACTCCACCGACGGACGAGAGATCGCGTTCAGCGACCGCGTAGACATCTGGGTGATGCATTCCGATGGCACTGGCCGACGTTGGATCACTGACTTCGACGAACGCAATCTGGCATCGGCGGACGAGGCCGTCTTCGCTTCTCATCCGGTCTGGTCCCGACGCGGCGATCGAATCTGCTACACCACGACGACCTACCGCAAGGACGAGACCATTCGAGAGCTGTGGATCGTCGGGGTCGACGGTTCGCATCCGAAGCGTCTCTTCCGAGAGCCCATCACCACTACCTTTCAGTCCCACCAAGAGGACTACACCTCACCCCCATTCTTCGACCTCTACGACGAGAGGATCATCATCACCGCATCGCGGGACGGAATGCCGAACCTTGCTTCGATCTCGGTCGACCGAGGCAGGTTGCGTTGGCTCACCCAGAACGGAGCGGTCTTTCCCAACCTGCTGCCCGACGAAGACATGATCGTCTACACCTCGCTGGAGGCAAACCAGGAGACCCTTCGCTTGATGGACAGCGATGGGCGAAACGACCACGCGCTTCTACCACGACCTGCGAAATCAAACGATGCTTCGACGATCGGGAGGCACACCCAGCGATGAAGCGCCGCCACGTCATCTTCTCCACCGCCATGACCCTGGGCCTGCTCATGCTCATCGACGCGGATGGCCTCACCGCACTGGCGATCACTCCCAGCGGATCGGTGGAGCTCGATGCCGCGGGATTCGAGATCAGCGATCCCGTTTCCTTCCGTTACGACAGATTTCGAGATCGATTCCTGGTGCTGGACGCGGGACGATCCCAAGTGGTGGTGATCGAACGGTCCGGAGAACTCCGATGCATTCACCGTTTCGACACTGCCTTCGCCTCACCAGTGGCCCTCGCGGTCTCGGAGAAAGGAGATCTCTTCGTGGCTGGCGAGAACTCCGACTCCATCGTCATCATTCCTGACTATGACTCCGACACCGCGGTCTCTTCGCGAATCATCAGCCTTGGCCCGGGAGATCCGCTCCACCGGAAAGGAACGGACGCGCCGCGGTCCCTCAGCCTGGCCCCCGACGGTCGCCTCTTCGTCGTGGACGCCCACCACCGAGGGGTCAGCACCTACTCGCAGACCGGTGAGTTTCTTCAGAGCTGGGAACACCTGGGGTTTGCCACTCGACTACGGACTGGATCCAATGGAATCCTGGTGGCCAACGCTCGGGTCGGGGGCATCATCGTCGCGGACCTCGAAGGGCGAATCCAGCGCCGACTCGGAGTCCGCCCCGAGCGATACCGCAGTCCGGTGTACGCACTTTCCATGGCTTCGGACCGGCGCGGGCGGATTTGGGTCATCGAGGAATCCGGCGCCCTCACCGTCCTCGACCCCTCCGATCGAGTGCTGCTCTCGCTCCCTCCCGACGCCTTCCTTCACGCGGTCGACATCGAGATCGGAGCACAAGACGAAGTCTACGTGCTGGACCGAGGAGCCCGCAGAATCGCGGTGTTCGTTCCCGGCGAGACGGGAACCCGCGCGGGATCTTGGGGGCGGCCATGACCCGCCGGCTCCTTCTCTCACTCCTCCTGGGACCCGGGCTGCTCGTCCTTGCGTCGATCGCTCCGTCGCCCACCTCTGCGCTGCAAGACAAGATCTCCCCCTCGGATGTCGTCCGTCTCGGGAGTCTGGGGAACGACGGTAGCGGGGCGCTCCTGGAAGGACCGGTCTCCATCGCCCTCGACGACCGCAATCACCTCCTTTACCTGAGCTGCGCCGGAAGCAGTGAGGTGGTCGTCCTCGACCAGGGAGGGCGCATGATTCGTCGCATCGGACCCACCGAAGAGTTGATCAGCCCCTACGGTGTCGCCGTGGATTCGAGGAGTAACCTCTACGTATCCGAGTCGACCACAGGATTGGTCAAGGTCTTCGACCTCCGAGCTCAGTGGATCGAGACTCACGATCTCTCTGCCCTCCGCGGTCACCCCGTCGCCCCGGGTCGGATCACCTGCGATGATGACGGTGTCCTCTGCATCATCGACATGTCCGAAGAGGAAGTCCTCGTCCTGAGCCCCACCTTCGAGATTCGACAAGTCATTCCGACCGAGGGTCGACCCCAGAAAGCCATGCGTCTTCCCGACGGAGACTATCTCGTGAGCTCTGCCCGGGGTGCTGCCCTCCGCCGATTCGGCCCATCGGGGAAGGTGCTCTCCCTGGTCGGGGGCCGCGGGGACGACAGCCCCGACCGGGTCTCCTTTCCCGGTGGCTTCGGACTGGACTCTTCCGGAAGAATCTGGCTGACCGACTCCTTCCGTCACCGAGTCCAGGTCTTCGCGAAGGACGGCGAATTCCTCATGGATTTCGGCCGCCTCGACCGGGGCGAGGGGGAGTGGGGTTTCTTGCTCCCCGCCGATCTCTGCCTGAGTTCCGACGGAACTCTCTACGTCCTCGAAAAGGGTGCGAATCGGATCCAGGTCTTCCGCCTCCCCGACCCTGCGGAGGGGAACCGTGATTAGATCCCTCCGAGGCTCCGCGATCGTCATCGCCACCGCAGCATGGGGGCTCACCGGCCCATTCGCCGCGGCCGAGACCTACCACGGACAGGCCCAAGGGCAAGCCTGCTCGGACTGTCACACCGAACACTACGAGGAAGGCGGCGGTCTGCCTGCGGGTACGGACGCCGGAGGACCCTTCGACCGATTGCTGGTTCGATCGACCACCAACCGGCTCTGCCTCTTCTGCCATGACGGAGGAGATGTGACCGCTCCGGACGTCGTCACTCCGGTGACGATCTACGACGCCACCGGCGATGAACATTCCGGAGCAGGATTCTTCGCCGCGTCGATCGGAACCAAGAATGACTTCGGCCATGACTTGGGAGTCCTGGCAGCAGAAGTCCCCTTCAGCTCGCTGACCAACATCACCCTCAGCTGTGCCTCCTGCCACGACCCGCATGGCAACGACAACTACCGGAACATCCTGGACCGCCCCGCGGGGCCCACGGACCACCCCGTTCGGTCCGGCAGCGACACCTTCGTCGACTCCTCTCCCGGTGATCCTCCCTCCGTCGGTGCCACCGCATTGGCCTATCGGGAGTCGAATGTGGGCTATCGTTCCTCGACCTCCCTTTGGTGCACGAGCTGCCACGACGAATTGCGTCCGGAGTCGAACACTCCCACCAACCGGCGCCACCACTTGATGAACGTTCCCATCTCCGGGCCCGGCTATCCCACCGATCCCGGCCATTGGATGGCCGGTAGCGGATCGGGGTTCGGAACCAGCACCGGAGACGACGTGGAGGGAATCCCTCGACTGCGTTTCCAAGTGCCCACCGCCGTCGACTACCCCTCATCACAGGTGGTGGCCGCCGACAACGAGGTGATGTGCGAGACCTGTCATCTGGCTCACGGAAGCGCCTACGAACACGGATTGGTGTGGCCCAACGAGGGGCCCGGCTCGCCCGCCGACCGCGATTCGGGGTGCCAACAATGCCACAACTACTGAGCGAAGCATGATGAAGTCCACTCCCCTGGTGATTGCTCTCCTGCTTGTCGGCTCATCGTTCGCCGAGGCAGACGGTGAGCCCACCTCCGTCCACGGTTGGCCCGCACCCGGAACCGACCCGAGCGTGCTCACCGTAGGGTCCTGCGGAGAGTGCCACGACGAGAGTTCCGACTCACCCGTCCTTTCCGCCCCTTCGGCGGGGATCCTTCGCCAGGACGGTTGCACGCCCTGTCACGAAGTACCCAGCGCACGAGGCCTCTTCCCCGGACGAAGTGACTACCAGGTCTCGGCCCATGCGGTGGATTCTCGGGTGATCTGGCCCGGACCGACCCCCCCGGCCAAGGATCTCAGCCGCGATCAGGGCAAATGCACCAATTGTCACGATCCCCACGCCCGGCGAAATCGAGGGGGAGTGATTCCCAGCCTCCTGGCGACAACGGACCAAGAACTCTGTCTGGGCTGTCACGACGGCAGTGTGTCGATCCATGACCTCGCGTCCGACCTTCGCAAGCCCTACTCCCACTCTGCTCGGCGACGATCCGCCTCCCACTCGGCCGGAGAGGACGGAGACCCCTCCCGATACTCCTACTCCAGCAGGTCGCGACATGTCAGTTGCAGCGATTGTCACAACGCCCACGTGGCGCGAGGAGGATCGATGGCGACTCCTGCCCCCGAGGCGGCAGAAGCCAACCGGGGCGTCTCACGAGTCCGGGTGAAGAATGGAGGCGCGGGCAGCGTACCTTCCTACCGCTTCATTCCCGCCGCGGATACCGCGTCGTCCACCCGGGAATACGAGATCTGTTTCAAGTGTCACTCCTCCTGGACCCAGATTCCTCCCGGTCAAGTCGACATCGCGCGGAAGATGAATCCGGCCAATGCCTCGCACCACGCGGTGGAAGCGGTCGGAAACAACCCTCGGATTCCCCTGCAGGCCTTCGTCGAATCCATCGACGCGACCACGATTCTTCGCTGCTCGGATTGCCACTCCTCCGATGACGGGAAAGAGCGTGGTTCCCATGGCTCCGTCTACGCGGGCATGCTGAAACGGCCCTATGAGGAGATCGACGTCACCGACCGCCAAGGGCTGTGCTATCTGTGCCACAACTACGAGACCTACGCCGCGGTTTCAGGCATGGACCTCTCAGCCAGTCGATTCAATCCACCCGGGGCCATCGCAGGGCACGCGCTCCATGTTGGCCGAGAGCACCTCTCCTGCCGCGTCTGTCATGACTCTCACGGCTCCGACGAATTCCCCGCGCTGCTGGTCGGATCACGCGGCGTACAGCTCCTGCAATACACCCCAACCGTGGATGGCGGAAGCTGCCGATCTGGCTGTCACGACCTTCGCAACTACCGGAGGAACTATCCGTGGTGAAGCGCGTCGCGACCTCTGGGGTGATGAGGGGAAGCCTGTGGCTGGGAGCCGCCGCAGGATGCCTGCTCCTTGTCACCCCAGTCCCATCCCCGGCGTTGATTCGATGGAGTGGAGATCTCACCAGCGAATACTCCGCAGCCGACAACAATATCGACCGCACCTATCTCCTTCAGTCCTACTTCGGAATCACCGCGCGCCCACCCCGCAAGCGCCTCCTCGACACGCGGCTGAACCTGCGCCTCAGCTACTTCGACGCCAACGGCGACACCCGATTCGACACCAATCCCCTGGGAACCGTGGGCTTCCGGGTGGCAGGGGATGGGTTTCAGCTTGACGCTCAACAGTTGCGCAGCGCGAGCCTCACGACTCTGGGCCAACTCATCAACAATCGTACCCGGCGCGTGTCCCTGAGCATTGGTCCATCCGACTGGCCCCGCCTCTTCGCGACCTTCAACCAATACGAAACCAGCCTGAGCTCCCATTCCAAACAGCGGAACCACACCTGGACGGTCACCATCGATCACACCGCGGGGCCTCTGTACTTACACGCCGGATACTATCGACAGGTTCAGAATCCAGGAGTCACTGACGAACGCAGTTCGGACAATACCCGGGTCGGAGCTACCTACCAGCGGTCGATCGCCAGAACCACCAGGATGAACCTAGCTATCGATCTCGATCGGCACACCACCAGCACATCGGACCGCCTCGATACCATCGGAGACCTGCGCACCATGAGGATCGGTCTGACGAGTCGTCCCCGCACTTGGATGCTTCTCGACTTCAGCCTCCTCGACGAGAGAACCGAAACCCGAAAAGGACCAGGAGGAACCTATTGGTCCCGCAACTACGATCTCACCGGATCGCTCTATCCGTGGCCGTCGACCCGCCTCTACTCCACGGTCGGAAACCGTGGATTCGATGACGACTTCGCTCAACGAGACGTAGACTACGTCATCGTGGGATCGACATGGACCACGGAGTTGACGCGCAGTGCTTCGTTCTCGCTGTCGGCCTCGCACACCACCGAAAGCGATCCTCGCCGAGGAACGAACCAACGGGATTACGGCGCCCTGAACTCGGATCTCTACGTCTCGCCCAGAATGCGAGCTCACCTCAACCTGTCCACGACCCACAACTCCTCACCCGGATTCATCGATCCCGCCCGTTACGACGGCGCTGGAGACTTCACGGGGCGCAATGCCTTCGACGATTCCTTTGCCGGATTCACCTACTACGCGACAGACCTGGGACAGGTGTTCACCAAACGGAGTGCCGCCTTCGCAGATTGGAGCGAAGGGGTCTTCGTGGAGATCCCCACCGTTCGACAGTACCGAAACTCTCTCACACTGCAGATCGACGCCGTGCCTTCCCAGAAGTCGCGGCTCTCGCTTCACTATTCGCTCGACACCCAGGCTGACCGGCTTCGCCTCGGAGGCGACGCCAGTCAGACCTGGAGCGGGTCACTGAGCTACCAGGCAACTCGCCGCGCCGGATTCACGATGACGGGTGTGCGAAGCTCTTCGGCCTTCGGAAGCAGCCGCAGCTCGTGGACTGCAACCCTGAACACGACCACCATCCGACGCCACCGACTCAGCCTCAGCTATGGATCGCGCGGAAGCTCCGGATCCGGCGGACGTCAAGCCGCACTCACCCTGTCTCTGATGCTTCCCCGGGGAAGCCAACTCGATCTCATCGGGTCGGTCCGCGAACCGCTCTCCTCCCGCGCCGACAGCTTTTGGCGCGCTCGATACGTCAACACCTTCTAGCCCCAAGGCATACCATGAAGATCCCATCCATCCTTCTCATTACGTCGATTATCGGCCTCACGATTGGCCTCGAATCGTGCTCTCCCATGCACGTTCGAAGCTTCGTCGATCCACGGACGGACTTTCTGGTCTACGAGGACACCGCGGTCTTCCCCTTCGACAGTCAAGCCGATGATCCGTTGGCCGGAGACAAGATGACGGAGCATTTCGTCACCGAAGTCCTTCGCGAAGGAAAACTGCACGTCATGGATCCCGGTCAATTCCGCGCCTTCGTGGCTCAGGCGACGCGATCCGCGGCGCCGGTTTCGGGCCAACGTCTGAGTCCGACCGAGATCCGCGAAATCGGAGAACTGGCGGGAGTGCAGGGGATCTTCATGGGAGTAGTTCACGATTTCAAGATGATCCAAATCGGCGGAGAGCAATATCCGCTGGTGTCGATGACCACGAAATTCATCGATGTCGCCACCGGCACTCTGGTCTGGCAAGCGAATCTGACGGCAAGAGGAGGACCCAACCTACCTCTGATCAGTATCGGCGAGTCTTACGTTCTGGGGGAACTGAGTCAGAAGGTTGCCCAACGCGCGGTCCACGCGTTCTACCGGGAATCGGGTCTGTGATGGCACGCCGAACACGAAGGAGAGCTCCCATGCGGAGAATACCAATCACATCCATCGCGATCCTCATCTTCGCCACCTTGTCCCTGGCCGGCTGCGGTGGACGCTTCGCGATTCGACCCTACGCCAGCCCTTCCGTGGCCAGAACCATTTCCGGTGGAATCGCGGTCCTGCCATTCGACAATCTCTCCGAGACCCGGTCGGCGGGGAAGTCGATCGAGAACATGGTTCTCATCGAACTCCTCAAACACAGTCGAGTGCGATTCGTGAATCCTGGCGAGGTTTCCCAGGCTCTCCAGGAAGAACGGATTCGCCTGGCCACATCGATCTCTCGCGAATCTCTCCGAAACCTGGGTTCGCGCTTGGGCGTCGGGGCCGTGGTGCAGGGAGTGGTCCAGGAATATGCCCTCCAACGCATCACTGCCGCGGGTGGATCGGGAGAGATTCCGGTCGTCTCGATCACGATTCGAGTTCTCGATGTCCGCAGCGGAGACATCGTGTGGGCCGTCACCGTTACTCGACGCGGGAACGACCACGAAAAGATCTTCGGCATCGGACGAGTCGATTCCCTCGAGCTACTGGCCCAAGACGTCGCAGAGACTATCGCAAGTTCCTTCGGAAAATCGATTCGCACGGCAGAATCGAGCGGTCGCGGACAGGGGAGGACTTCGCCATGACCGGACAATCCATCCCTTCCGTGAATACCGAACCAACCCTGTCCAGCGGCGTAGCGGTCTTCTGGATCGGACTCCTGCTGATCATGATCTCCATACCCTGCGTTGCAGCGACACGCACTTGCTACGATTGTCACTCCGACGCCAAGAACTTCGTCAAGCAGAAGGTCGTTCATGCGCCGGTCGAGGCCAAGGACTGCGAGGCTTGCCACAAGCGTCATGGCTTTTCCAACAAACTGATCCTGAAGGCCAGCGGCGCCGAACTCTGCTACTCCTGCCATGAAGCGCAGCGCTCCGAATTCGAGTCCGGAGTTGCACACCCTCTACTCCCAACCCAAGAGTGCACCGCCTGCCACGACCCCCATGCCTCCTCCCGACGCGATCTCCTCCGCGAGAACGAAGTCCAAATCGTGGCTTGCTTCGAATGCCATGCGGACATCGAGCAGGCCTATTCTTCGGACCAACGCCATACGCCCTTCGCCGACCAACAGTGCGACGCCTGTCACAACATGCATCGCGGCGAACGCCCCGGGCTCCTCGTCCAATCACCGGACGATCTGTGCCAGGACTGTCACGATGCGAGGAGCTACAAAGATCGAGCGCCCCATGACTCACCCGCAACCGCTGCTATGACCTGCACGGTCTGTCACGATCCACACGCCGGAACCGATCGCGCCCTTCTGAAATCCAAGGTGCACACCCCGTACGGGAAAGGCGAATGCAATTCCTGCCACCAAAGTCAGACCGGGTCGAAGCACGACCTCATCGCTCCCGTCGCGGAACTGTGCATCGTTTGCCACGATGACATCGATGCCCAGCGCAATTCACGGGTCCCACACCCACCGGCAGAAGAGGGAGAGTGCCTCGAGTGCCACTCTCCTCACCAGAGCGAGTGGCCCAAACTGTTGACCGAAGCACCGGGTGAGGTGTGTCTGAATTGCCACCTGCCCTTCGAAGAGGAGCTCGATCGCCCCATTTCCCATCCACCAGCCCGAAACGGAGACTGCGCCGCGTGTCACACGGTCCACGGCGGAGAAAACGATGGTCTGCTCCGAGACGTGGAGGACAACTCCTGCCGAGTCTGCCATTCCAACCTCGCGGAGAGCTTGGATCGATCTCCTCTGGTCCACGGGGCCATCGATGATGTCGGGTGCGGCGGTTGTCATCAGCCCCACGCCTCAGAACAGAGATCACTGCTCTCGGAAGCGCAGGTTCCCCTCTGCTCCCAGTGCCACCAGGACTACGCGGGAATCCTCGGCCGGAAGTTCACCCACCGACCGCTGGTCGAGTCCGGCTGCACAGCTTGTCACGACCCCCATCGATCAGACCAGCCATTCCTGTTGGAGAAAGATCCCTCCGAACTCTGCCTGGACTGTCACTCCGACCTGGCAGACGCGGCATCTCGAGCCTTTCCCCACCCTCCGGTGACCGACGAATGCACCACCTGCCATGATCCACACGGCTCGGACACCGCCGCAATGCTGGTCGAGGGCCAACGTGATCTCTGTCTCGACTGTCATTCCGAACTCGAAGAGTCCGTCTTGTCCGCCTTCGCTCACACTCCGGTGCAACGCGGAGAGTGCTCGAACTGCCACGACGCTCACGGATCGAGCTCGCGGCTGGGGATGCCCTCCACCGGATCCGAGCTCTGCTACAGCTGCCACACGGCGGAAGAACAGCGCTTCAGTCAGGGGACGACGCATGCTCCGGTCGCCGCCGGCAAATGCGCTCTGTGCCACGACAGCCACGGCTCGGATGAGCCTGGGCATCTCACCAAGCCGGTCGCCAAGCTCTGTTCGACTTGTCACCGAACTTCGAGCCCCGAATTCGAATCGTCGCATCTAGGCCTGGCAGACCGCCAATCCCGATGCGCTTCCTGCCACGACCCGCATTCGTCCGACCGACCCAATCTTCTCCGGCAGGAACTCCATCCTCCTTTCTAAGAAGGATCCTGCACCACTTGTCATGATTCGGCGACCGGCGAGCTGATCGCGGAGACGAGCGAACTCTGCTACGAGTGCCACCAGGATCGACGTGAGGACCTCCGCGATCGGAGTGTGCACAGCCCCGTCGACACGGGCGATTGCACCGCCTGCCACAATCCCCACGCGTCCTCTTACGCAAACTTTCTCATCGCCGATGGAGAGCGTCTCTGCCAGACCTGTCACTCGGAAGTGGTCCAGTCCACACGCAGTACGGTCACCCATCCACCCGCAGCAAGGGGGGATTGTGCAGAGTGTCATGCCCCCCACTCCAGCGAAGCGGATGCTCTGTTGAAACAGAGCCAGAGAGAGACCTGTCTCCGTTGTCATTCCGAACTTCGAGGAATCCTCGACGGGCCTGACGTTCACCCCCCCTTCGGCGATGGAGAGTGCACGGCCTGTCATCAGGCTCACGGAGCAGAGGTTGACGGTCTGCTCGCCACCCCGGTGCCGGAGCTCTGCATGGACTGCCACGACACCGAGAGGGTCGAGTCGCTCCACCCTGGAATCCACACCGAATCCGCCAACTGTCTCTCCTGCCATGATCCCCACGCCGGCGCCACCGAGGGTTCCGCGCTGATTCCAGCCGCACAGCATCCTCCCTACGAAGAAGGAGACTGCGAGAGTTGCCACATCAGCGATCAGGACAAGTCGCTCCGGGCGGAGCTTCCCGATCTGTGCTGGGAGTGCCACGACGACTCCGCGGACGGTTTCGAAGGGCGAGTCCAGCACTCTCCGGTGGTCGGAGAGGAGACCTGCCTGAGTTGCCATTCCCCCCACGCGGGACGCGGAGATTCCCTACTTCGATTCGAGGGGCCCCAGCTCTGCTTCGACTGTCATGATCGCGCGCCCTTCGAAAGAGATGTACGCCACCCCCCAGCGTCGGACTGCACGAGTTGCCATCAGCCACACTCCTCCGAGGCGGAACACCTCCTCAGCGAAACGACGACGAAACTCTGCGTGAGCTGCCATCCAACGGCAGAACGAACACACACTCACCCGATGGGAAGAAGCCCCTACATCGACGCACGGACCGGTCGTCCGATCGATTGTGCGAGCTGTCATGAACCCCACTCGTCGGACATCAAAGGGCTGTTGCGAGCCGAGAAACGCCAGGCACTCTGCCAGATGTGTCACAAGAAAGGATCTCACGAGCTGTGAATTCCCATAGCCCATTCCCCTCGGTGGACACGGAGATGGACATCCCTACGGAGGAATCGACCATGCACGATCGCCATGCACGGACTTCAGTTTGGATCGGCACCGCCCGAACCGGACGCTACCTTCTCGCCATCACCCTTCTCCTCTTCGCCTCGGATGGCCGGGGACAGAGTCTCGATCCCCAGCTGTGGGTCACCGACGACGAAGTCACCTGCATCGCCGCAAAGTCCGGTGTTCTCTTCCTGGGAGGAAACTTCCAAGTCGTCGCCCCCGCGACCGGCGCGCTCGCCGAGATCGATCTCGACACGAACGCGCAGCCTCGCAGCCTCGGCCGCATCACGACCGAAAGCTTCTCCCTGGGGGGAGTCTACTCCTTCGTCGCCGACGGCACCGGCGGATGGTTCGCGGCCGGCTACTTCACCCAGGCTGATGGGAGCGAGGTGCAGAATCTGGTGCACGTCCTTGCGGATGGCAGCGTGGATCCCGCCTGGACTGCCACCGCCAATAGCTTCGTACGAGCCATCGGGAGGGTTGGATCGACGCTGTACATCGGCGGAGAGTTCACTCAGGTCAATCGCACCGAGCGTCTCCGCCTTGCCGCCCTCGATGCGAATTCCGGGGCTCTACTTCCGTGGAACCCCGGCGCCAACGGAAATATCCACTGCATGGTGACCGATCCACCTACTTCCACCCTCTATCTGGGGGGCCTTTTCACTTCCATCAATGGGCAGAGTCGGGGATTCGTGGCCGCGATCGACGGCAACACCGGGGATCTCGAAGCCTTCGACCCCGGTGGCGACGGTCCCATCTACTCCATGCGCCTCGACGGGAATCGGCTCTGTGTGGGCGGTCTGTTCCGTCAGATGGGCGGACAACCACGCGACAACCTGGCGATCCTGGACCTCGACACTGCCGCGGCCACGGCCTTCCACTGCTCCACCGATGACCGCGTACAAGCGATCCTCGTCGATGGAACCACCCTTTACTTCGGGGGAGAATTCCAACTCGCCGGGAGCGTTCCCCGCAATCGTCTGGCCGCAGCGGACATCAGTTCAGGGCAGATTCGACCATGGGATCCCGACCTCGATGGCGGAGTGAGTGCACTCGCGGTTCTCGACACCACGATCTACGCCGGAGGTTCGTTCCACGCTGTGGGTAATGAATCCCGCGAACGCTTGGCTGCGATCAGCGTCAACTCGGGTCTGGCAACGTCCTGGACCGCCCACTCCACAGGAGAGGTGCGACGACTGCGCCGCGTCGGTGATCTATTGATCGCCGCGGGATCCTTCGCCGGCGTTGGTGGCGAACGGCGGTCTCGCCTCGCCTCGATCGAAATCCCCCGGGGCGTGGTAACTGGATGGAATCCGGGAGCGAGTGCCTGGGTCTACGATCTCGCACTCGACGGATCGATGCTCTACGTGGGAGGCAGCTTCTTCTCGATCGCCGGTCAGGCCCGTTCCTTCTTGGCCGCGGTCCACGCCTCCAACGGAAACCTCGTGGGACCGCTTCCATCCCCTTCGCATCCGGTGAAGACCTTGGAGTTGAATCAAGACCAACTCTACTTCGGCGGCACCTTCACCTCGGTCGACGGGATCTCACGCGGACATCTCGCGATGGTCGATCTCTCGGACCGCTCGCTGAGTCCATGGGACCCCAATGCCGACGGCGAAGTCGAGGCAATCCTCGCCGACGGGAATCGGGTCTATGCCGGAGGAACGTTCTCTGCGGTGGGAGGCCAACCGCGTGCCCATTTCGCGCAGATCGACGCGGCCACGGCTGAAGTCACTACCTTTGCGCCGCAATTCAACGGATCCCTGCAATGCATCGTCCGTACCGGATCCCTGCTCTACTGCGGAGGAGCCTTCACTCAAGTGAATTCTCAATCTCGCGGTCGCGGTGCCGCCTTCGATCCGTTGTCTCAGCTCTTGCGACCCTGGGATCCACTCTGCGTGAGCGGATCCTTGAACGACATCGCCTCCTACGGCGACACCTTTTTCCTGGGAGGATCCTTCTCTTCGATCGCCTGGCTCACAGGCACCTCGAATCTGGGCGCAGTCTCCGCCGCGGGCAACGTCGACCTCGGCTTCCTTCCGTGGACCGGGGCCACCGTGAACGATCTCGTCGTCTACGGTGAGCAGCTCTTCGTCGCCGGCACCTTCAGCCGCTCTTCGCTCCGTCCCCAGAGCGGTGTCGCGGCCTACGACCTCGACCGAATGACGGCCACAACCCCCGCACAGCTCGGTTCCGGCCTCCGGCTCTCCGTCGACCCCAACCCCTGGACCGAGGCGACCCGCATTGGCTTCGAACTCGAACGCGGCGGGACCCTGAGCCTGGAGGTCTTCGATCTCGCCGGCCGCAGAGTGCGGCATGAATTGCGGCGCGGCCTGGGTCCAGGCCCGGGCTGGGTCACGTGGGACGGAAAGGACCAGGACGGGCGACCCGTCGCCCGTGGAACCTACCTGCTCCGGCTGCGATCCGGCGGGGCTCAGTCCTCCGTGAAGGTCACGCTGCTGCGCTGAGGCGTCGGCGAACGCAGGCGCAAGAGCGGGTGAGCCCTCCGCGGATCCATTCCAGACTCCGAGGTACCACCTCGGGCCGTCCTGTCGACTCTGCTGCGGCGGTGGTAGTCGAGGCGACCCTAGGGCCCCAGTTGCTTTTCTTCGAGCTCCGACCATCGGGAATAGAGACGCTCGACTTCGGTCTGCAGACGCATCACTTCCCGACCCACCTCGGTCAACCGCTGGGGGTCTCCTTGGACATCGGGATCGTTCAAGAGGAGTTCCTGCTCCGCGACCGCGGATTCCGCGGCCAGAATCGCGTTCTCGAGACCCTCGAACTCTCGCTGTTCGCGATATCCCAGCTTTCGACGCTTCGCCACTGCCCGGTGCACCGGTTTTCCTCGTCCCGCACCAGCTTCCTGGTCCGGCTTGGCGCTGCGGCCTCGAGCCCAGGTCTGCCACTGGTCGCGATCGACCACTTCGGCCCAGGCTCCATCTCCGGAAAGGGCGAGGAGAGAGGTGCAGACTCGATCGAGCAGGGAACGATCGTGGGTGACGAGAACCACCGCCCCCTCGAATTCCAGAAGACTTCGCTCGAGCATCTCCAAGGTGGGCAGATCGAGATCATTCGTCGGTTCGTCGAGAAGGAGCAAGTCTGCTTCGCGGCACATGAGCTGGCCCATCAGAACTCTGGCCCGTTCGCCTCCCGAGAGGCTCTTGATTCTCTGGTCGACCTGGTCGTCCCGGAAGCCGAGCTGCCGGGTCCAGGACTTGAGATGCATCTTGCGGCCGCGCACCATCACCGTGTCTCCATCGGGAGCCAGCACCTCGGCCACCGTCTTCTCGGGATCGAGCTTCTCACGGCGTTGATCGAAATAGACCACCTGAAGGTGGGGTGCAAGGCGCAACTCGCCGTCCTCCAGCGGGAGTTCTCCGAGCAGCGACAGGAGCAGAGAACTCTTGCCACTGCCATTGGGACCGACCAATCCCAAGCGTCTCCCGGGTCCCAGAACGAAGGTCGCATCGCGCATCAGGGTCCGCCCCCCGCGCGCCACATGGATTCTTTCTGCACTGACCAGACGCTTGGTCCGCCGTCCGGTCCCCTGGAACGAACCCTCCACCGACCGAGGTCGGTTTCGGCCCCGCAACTCCTCGAGTTCGGCGATATTCCCCTCCGCCTGCGACACTCGGGAGGCCGATTTGGTGGTCCGCGCCTTGGGCCCCTGTCTCAGGTAACGAATGTCCTCGCGCACCACCGAAGCCAGCGCATCCGCAGCCCGCAACTGATCTCGGCGGACCTGCGCCCGGCGCTCGAGATAGGTGGAATAGTTGCCTTCGACGACCATCCATCCGTCACGATGGACACCGTCCACCTCGAGGACCCGAGTACTCACCCGCTCGAGAAAATGTCGATCATGGCTGACCACCACCACCGCGTGCGAAGCCCGAGCGAGAGCCTGCTCCAACCACTCGATGCCTTCGAGGTCGAGGTGATTGGTCGGTTCGTCGAGGAGGAGCAGATCGGGGACCGTGGCCAGTTCGGCTGCCGCCGCCAGTCGGCGCAACCATCCCCCCGACAGTTCTTCCACCGACACCTCGGGATCCTCGAAGCCGGCGCGCTGCAAAGCGGCCCGAGCTGCCACTTCGGAATCGAGCCCGACCGGCGGACCTGGGTCGCGCCCGAAGCGGTCCAGAACGTAGCCAAGAGCACTCTGCTGCAGATCGATCCGCGGTTGCTGTTGTAGCCAGGCGATGCGCAAGTCGCGCCGGGTCGTCCGCTCCCCCTCGAGGGCGACCTCCGCCCCGCACAAGATCCGGAGCAAGGTGGTTTTCCCCGACCCATTCGGACCGATGATCGAGATCCGGTCGCGATCCCCCAACACCAGGTCGAGGTTGCGAAAGAGAAGGCGGGGGCCGGCATGGTGACCGATCCCCCGCAACTGCAGCAGCTCCATCACGGGTCCGTTCTACTTCTTCTTGGCCTGGTCGGCCACCGCCTGCGCCTTGGCTGCGATCTCGTCGGCATCGCCCAGGTAGAAGTGGCGTCGAGGTCGCAACTCGTCATCCAATTCGTATACCAGGGGAACCCCGGTCGGGATGTTCAGCCCCACGATCTCTTCGTCCGAAATCTGATCCAAGTATTTCACCAGTGCTCGCAGACTGTTGCCATGAGCGCAGATGAGCACGCGCTCGCCTTCGGCCACCGCCGGACCGATCCGTTCCTTCCAGAGAGGCAAGAAGCGATTCACCGTGTCCTCGAGGCACTCGGTCGCCGGCAGAAGCGAGGGGTCGATCTGGGCGTAGCGTCGGTCGTGACGCGGATGACGTTCGTCCCCGAGGTCGAGAGGAGGGGGAGGCGTGGCATAACTCCGGCGCCACACCAGCACCTGCTCCGCTCCGTGCTTCTCCGCGGTCTCCGCCTTGTTGAGACCCTGAAGGGCTCCGTAGTGACGCTCATTGAGTCGCCAGTGGCGCTCCACCGGAAGCCACATCCGATCCATCTCCTCGAGGGCGATCCACAGGGTCTTGATGGCCCTCTTGAGCACCGACGTGAACACCAGGTCGAAGTCGTAGCCCTCCGCCGCGAGAAGGCGTCCCGCTTCGGTGGCTTCGGCGCATCCCTGCTCGGTCAGATCCACATCGGTCCAACCGGTGAAACGATTCTCCAAGTTCCAAGTGCTCTGGCCGTGCCGGAGCAATACCAGGGTCTTCATCCTCCGCCTCCTCGCGTTGGCGACCGTGGGGGTCATTGTAGCGCCAGTGGGAAGTCGAACCAAGTCCCCGCCTGGGTTTGCCGAAGCTCGAAGCCACCGCTATTCTGTGCACGTCTTCCACGCCACCAACGAAGACGCCCGATCACATCCCACAGGAGAATTCATGTCCTTAGTCGGAAAGCAGGCCCCGGACTTCACGGTCCAGGGCTTCTACAACGGTGAAATCAAGGAGTTCAATCTCTCGGACTACCAGGGGAAGTGGGTCTACCTGCTCTTCTATCCCCTGGACTTCACCTTTGTCTGTCCCACCGAAGTCTTGGCCTTCTCGAAAATGGCCGAGGAGTTCCGGAGCCGAGGCTGCGAAATCCTCGGAGTGAGCATCGACTCCCAATTCGTGCACAAGGCTTGGGTGGAGGCCGAATTGGAAGATGGGGGTCTGGGCGGAAGTCTGAACTTCCCCCTGTTGGCCGATGTGAACAAGCAGTTGTCCAGCGACTACGACGTGCTCCTCGAAGGGGCAGGAGTCGCGTTGCGCGGCCTCTTTCTCATCAACCCCGAGGGGGTCGTGGTCCAGAACACCACCAACTTCCTCCCTGTGGGCCGCAGTGCGAAGGAAGCCCTGCGTCTGCTCAAGGCCTTCCAATTCGTCGCGGAGCACGGCGACCAGGTCTGTCCCGCCGAGTGGGACGAAGGCGAAGACACCATGACCGGCAGCAGCGAAGGAATGCGCGAGTACCTCTCGACGCACAACTGAAGCCGATTCCGATGAATGGCCGGTGAAACGAGGCCGTCAGCATCCGCTGGCGGCCTCGCTCTGATTCCCGCCCGGATCCAGATCTCTGGAAAGTCAGAAATCCCGCCCCAGGATGAGTCCCGCCAATTGACGGAGTTCCTCCTCCGAGAGCTTGGTGGCGGGCATCTCCTGCATCCGATATCGACGATCGAGGTCTGCGAGACGCTGATCCTTCTCGATGTAGGCCTTGGGGTCTCGGAGATACTCCCCCAGCGTCGAGAGATCGAAGTTGCGCCGAGCATCCACCAGAGCCGGAGCCAACCTCGTACCCAGCAGATCCTGGCCATGGCAGCGCTGGCAGCCCTTCTGAACGTAGACCCGGTAACCCGGATGGCTGGTGTCGAAGACCCGGGTCGCGGCGGCTGCGGCCGGACTGCGATCTTGGTTCAACCGCACCTTGGGCGCGGGCGCCGAGGGGGGCGACACTTGGACCGGCGCGGGATCTGCCCTCTGCAGGCCATAGACGACGAAGGCCAGGCCCACGATCATTCCGATCAGGAATAGATTGCGCATCTCTGCATCTCCATTGCGAATCAGCCCTGGGCGCGCTTCTCGGCCTGCTTCTTGAGTTTTCCGTTGGCCATGATCGCCAGCTCCACCCGGCGGTTCTGCTGGCGCCCCATCTCCGTCGCATTGTCCGCGATGGGCTGGGTCTCGCCATATCCAATCAAGGTGAATCGCGTGGGATCGACCTGCTTCGAAGCGAGGGCATTGGCCACGGACTGAGCCCGACGGCGGGAGAGTTCGAGGTTGTAGCCCTCCTCCCCCCGAGAGTCGGTGTGGCCCTCGATGAGAATATCGGTATCCGCGTACTTCTGAAGGATCACCGCCAGGCGATCCAGATTCTGCTTCGCCACCGGCCGGAGTTCACTCCTGGCCGAGTCGAAGAGAATTCCAGAATCGAAGGTCACCTTGATTCCCTCGCCCACGCGTTCCACCGTCGCGCCCTCGAGATCGCGCTCGATCTCCGCCGCCTGGCGGTCCATGTAGCTGCCGATCCACGCCCCCGCTGCGCCGCCGACCGCGGCTCCCAGAATGGCCCCGACGGCAGTGTTCCCCGCCTTGTCCCCGATGATTCCGCCGACCAAAGCGCCGGCGCCCGCACCGATGAGAGTGCCGTTGCCCCGGCTGCTCGCGCAGCCGATGAGCCCGCTGATCATGACCACGACGAGAAGTGCGGAGATGCCTCTACGCATGGGAAACCCTCCTGAGGATCAGTCCGTGTACTCGATCAGAGGGCGCACGGACTTCACTTGGTCGCGCGCCAATTCGAGCTTGGGGTGCCGAGGATGGAAACCTACCATGGCGGCTCGACGAAGCCACTCTTCTTTCGTCCGTTCACTCTCCGCCGCCACGAAGCAATCGTTCTCGAAGAGCAGCACCCGATCCTCCTCCACTCGATTGCACCGTCCAACCCACACTTCCTCCCCGTGGGTCTCGACGACCACCGTCACTCCGTGCAGAGGATCACTGGTGTCGTGAAAGAGCCCCATCCTCAGGCCTCCGAAGGAGTGGCGCAGTAGCGATCGAAGGCCGCGGTGAGTTCCGCCGCGATGGCCTCGGCCGACTGGGAGTCGATGCGATGCCGTGGCATGAAGTGCACCAACTCACCCTCCTTGAACAGGGCCATGGAAGGACTGCTCGGCGGAACGTCGCCGAAACGCGACCGTACCGCGGCAGTGGCTTCGAGATCCTGCCCCGCAAAGACGGTGGCCAAGCGGTCGGGAAGGTGCGAATGCCGCAGGGCCAGGGCGACTGCCGGCCTCGCCTGCCCCGCAGCGCAACCGCAGACGGAGTTCACGACCACCAGCGCGGTGCCGGTCGTCTCCGCGAACCACTCCTCCACCTCGGAAGCGGTGAGGAGTTCGGGGACTCCGATTCGGGTGAGTTCTTCCCGCATGGGAGCGACAAGAGCTGGATCGTAGGGCATGGCGACCTCCGGTGAACCCCTCGCGAAGCCGAATTCGGCCTTCGCAGGCGGCGGGAGAAATGTTTACCAATTGGTAGAAATTACAGACTAAGGGGACTCGGCCCTCCCCGCAAGCGGGTCGGCCGAGCCCCGGGAGCCGTCCTCAACGCCGGTTGCCGAAGATGCGCAGGAGCAGGAGGAAGAGGTTCACGAAGTCGAGGTAGAGAGTGAGCGCTCCCAGCACCGCCAGCTTGGCTCCCGATTCGCCGTGCAGAGCACCCGACTCGTGCATGGCCTTCAACTTCTGCATGTCGTAGGCGGTCAGCCCCACGAAGACCGCGACGCCGACATAGGTGGCGATCCAGTAGACCGCAGAACTCTGGAGAAAGATGTTCACCACCGAAGCCAGGATGATCCCGATCAATCCCATGAAGGCGATGGCGCCCATCGAGGAGAGATCGCGCCGAGTCGTGGCTCCGTAAAAAGCCACCGCTCCGAAGGTCCCCGCGGTGATGAAGAACACCCCCGCCACCGAAGTCAGGGTGTAGATCAGGAAGATCAAGGAGAGAACGAGTCCGTTCACCCCCGAATAGACCAGGAACATCGCCCCGGCCGCGGTATAGGAGAGCCGGTCGATGGCAGAGGAGAGGGCGATCGCCAGGCCGAACTCGCCGAGGATCAGACCGTAGAACAACAGTCGATTCCCGAAGATCGCTTCGATCATGGAGGTGCTGTTGGCCGTCATCCACGCCACCACTCCGGTGAGCGCGAGGCCCAGAGCCATCCAACTGAAGACTGCTTGGAGGAAGCCGCTGCTCGAGCGCGCAGAGACACGCCCCCCCGCGACCACCGCTTCGTCGTATCGATTCATGGTCACTCCTCCCGATTCATCCTCGACTCACGCGGAGCCGAAACATCTCGTCCGCACGCTAGTCGATGTAGCCCAGGGTACGAAGCCGGGCCTCCACCTCGGGGTCGAGGGGGGGGGCGGCCTCGTGATCGTCCTGCAGAATCCGTCGTTCCTCGCCAAAACGACGGGTGAGGAGAGCCCGGAAGTCCGCCGCATGAACCTTCTCCTCCTTCACCAGGTTCCGAGTTTCGAGAGGGTCACGGCGACGGTCGTAGAGTTCGGACCACTCCTGTCCGTCGATGCGGAACTCGAGGTAGCGGTACTCCCGATTCCAGACCGCCTTGACCTGATTCTCCGGAAGCCCTCCGAATTCGGCGTAGAGCACCCGTTCGTCCAACCTCTCTCCCCGCATGGATCCCACCAGGCTCACTCCATCGAAATCCCATTCCTGCGGAATCCCCAAGAGATCCAGCAGGGTGGGCAGGAGGTCGGCCAGACTCACGGGATCCGCAACTCTCCGTCCCCCCTCCCTTCCTCCCGGAAGCCGGATCATGAGGGGGACGTGAGAGACCTCCACATAGGGAAAGCGGTGTGTGAAATATACGCCGTGCTCGGTCAGGTGTTCCCCGTGGTCTCCCACCACGATCACGATCGAATTCTCGTAGTATCCCTTGGCCTCCAACGAATCCAATACCGCCCCGACCTGATGGTCGAGATAGGTGATTCCCGCCGCGTATTCCTTGGTGGGATAGTCCAGGTCCTTGACCCCGTCGAGCCATCGATATCGCTTTCGAGGATCTCGTGCGATGCGATTCTTGTCGGAGTAGATCACCCCGATGTCTCGAGCCGGATCCGTGGGCTCGGCCTCGGCATCGCCGTCGTAGTACATCTCGTGGTAGGGCGCGGGAGACTCGTAGGGATCATGCGCGTCGAAGTAGTGCAGAAAGTCGAACCACGGCCTTCTCTGGATCGATCCGATTTCTCTGAGGACCCGCAGCTGATAGCGCTCGGAACGCCCGGTAACGCTTCCGGTGACGTGATTCATCGACACCGAGAATCCCCGGGTCATTCCGAATTCCTTGCCCAGATAATCCACCGCGGT
>JAJRXK010000002.1 GCA_024276305.1 Candidatus Krumholzibacteriota bacterium | reverse complement strand
GAACGGGGTCGTGTCCGCCAAACCCTTCGCCGCAAGAGTCTTCGTGATCGCCGCCGTCAACGTCGTCTTGCCGTGATCCACGTGACCAATCGTCCCAACGTTCACGTGATCCTTTGTGCGCTCAAACTTCTCGCGAGCCATAATCGACCTTCCTGATTCCACGTGCCAAGATCGGCACTTACCAACCCACCGCTTGGGTAACTCGTTCCATGATCTGCTTGGGGGCCTTTTCGTAACGCGCGAACTCCATGGAGTACACGGCGCGCCCCTGAGTGACTGACCGAAGTTGTGTCGCGTATCCAAACATCTCCGAAAGGGGCACCGTGGCCGCGACGACCTGCGTGTCCCCCCGAGGCGCCATCCCCGCCACTTTGCCTCGACGGGAGGCCAAGTCGCCGGTGACCTCTCCCGTGTACTCGGGAGGAGTGACGATCTCGACATCCATCACCGGCTCGAGCAGCACCGCGCCCGCCTTGCCAGCCGCTTCCCGTATCGCCGTAGACCCGGCGATCTTGAACGCGAGTTCGTTGCTGTCCACCTCGTGGGTGCTGCCATCGACCAGGCGCACCAAGATATCGACCATGGGATAGCCCGCCAGAACGCCGCTCTCCATCCCCTCGCGAACGCCCTTCTCCACCGCGGACACCCATTCCTTGGGAATCACTCCGCCCTTGGTGGCATCCTCGAAGACCAGACCCGAACCGGGAGGGGCAGGCTCGACCTCGATGACGATGTGGGCGTACATTCCCTGCCCACCGGTTTGTCGCACGAAGCGAGTCTCCTGCCGGGCCTTCGACGTGATGGTTTCCTTGTAGGTGACCTCCGGACGCCCAACATTCGCCTGCACCTTGAATTCGCGCATCATCCGATCGACGATGACTTCCAAGTGCAGCTCGCCCATTCCCGAGATCAGGGTCTGCCCCGTCTCGGGATCGACATGAACCTGGAAGGTCGGATCTTCTTCACTCAGACGATTCAACGCGTCGGTGAGCTTGTCCTGATCGGCCTGACTCTTGGGCTCTACCGCCACTGCGATCACCGGCTCGGGGAAGCTCATCTGCTCGAGGAGCACCGGCGAGTCCACCTCGCAGATCGTGTCCCCGGTCGAAATCTGCTTGAAGCCGACTGCGGCCACGATGTCGCCGGCCTCCGCGAATTCGACTTCTTCCCGCTTGTTCGCGTGCATCCGAAGAAGCCGCCCAATGCGCTGCTTCTTTTCCTTGGTGGCATTGAGAACGTAGCTGCCCGAATCGAGACGGCCGCTGTACACCCGTAGGTAGGCCAGGCGCCCGACGTAGGGATCGGTTGCGATCTTGAAGGCCAACGCGGCCAGCTTGCCCTCGGGGTCGGCTTCGTAGGTGACCTCGTGGCCGGTGTAGGGCTGGATTCCCACCACCGCTCGAAGCTCGACCGGAGAGGGAAGATAATCGACGACGGCATCGAGCAACTGCTGAACGCCCTTGTTCTTGAAGGCGCTCCCGCAGAGCACCGGCACGAAGAGCGCTCCGCAGACCCCTCGCCGAATCGCGGCCTGAATCTCTTCTGGAGTCGGTTGTTCGCCCTCAGTGTAGACCTCGAAGAAATCGTCGTCGATTTCTGCCAAGCCCTCGAGGAGATAAGTTCGTGCGCGATCGGCCTGCTCGCGGAGATCGGTCGGAATGTCGATCTCCTCCCAGGTGGCCCCGAGGTCTTCTTCATGGAAGATGATCGCGCGTTCGCGGATGAGATCGACGACCCCGTTGAAGAGTTCGCCCTCACCGACCGGAATCTGGATGGGGAAGGCGTGCGCCCCCAGGCGATCACGCATCATCTGCACGGCAGCCATGAAGTCGGCGCCCACGCGATCCATCTTGTTCACGAATGCAATGCGCGCCACCCCGTAGCGGTCCGCCTGACGCCAAACGGTCTCGGACTGGGGCTCGACCCCACCTACGCTGCAGAAAATGGCGACCGCGCCATCGAGGACCCGCAAACTCCGCTCCACCTCGACCGTGAAGTCGACGTGCCCCGGAGTGTCGATGATATTGATGCGGTGATCCCGCCAATCGCAGGTGGTCGCGGCGGAAGTGATGGTGATGCCGCGCTCGCGCTCCTGCTCCATCCAATCCATGACCGCCGCACCTTCGTGGACCTCGCCCATGCGGTGGGTGCGACCGGTGTAGTAGAGGATACGCTCGGTCGTAGTCGTCTTACCGGCATCGATGTGCGCCATGATGCCGATATTGCGCAGCTTTTCCAATGCCACCGGACGAACCACGAAACGAACTCCTCGGAGACCTCCCGGCCTCCCTTTGGGCGCTCCCGCGCCCGATTCCTGCCCCCATCGAGGGGGCGACTTCTGGGCTACCGCGAGATGCGGTCTACCAACGACAGTGCGCGAAGGCCCGATTGGCCTCGGCCATACGGTGCGTGTCCTCGCGCTTCTTGCAGGCCGGACCCTCGTTCTTGGACGCTGCCAACAGCTCCGAGGCCAAGCGCTCCGAATGCGACTTGTCCTGTCGACCCCGAGCGAAGGAAATCAGCCAGCGCATGCCCAGCGCCATCCGCCTCTGCGGCTTGATCTCGACCGGAACCTGGTAGGTCGCACCACCGATCCGACGACTCTTCACCTCAACCGCAGGCTGCACGTTCCGCAGGGCGGCCCGAAAGACTTCGATGCCCTCCTGTCCCGTGCGCTCGGTGATCTTGTCGAGAGCGTCGTAGAAGAGACGCTCCGACAGGGATCGCTTGCCCCGCTGCATCATATAGTTGATGAACTGCGTTACGTAGACATCGCCGTAACGCACATCGGGATTGAGCTTCCGCTTTTCAGCCGCTCGACGCCGCGCCATGAATCACTCTTCCTTCTCTGCGATCGCCCCCTCGAACGGGGCCCGACCGACGAATGCCCCTATTTGGGACGCTTCACCCCGTACTTCGAACGACCCTTGCGGCGACCATCCACACCGGAGGCATCATTGGCCCCCCGCACGATGTGGTAGCGCACACCCGGCAGATCCTTCACTCGACCCCCGCGCACGAGCACGATGGAGTGTTCCTGAAGATTGTGCCCCTCACCCGGAATGTAGGCCGTGACCTCGATCCCATTGGTGAGACGTACACGTGCGATCTTCCGAAGGGCCGAATTCGGCTTCTTCGGGGTCGCGGTGTACACGCGGGTGCAGACACCGCGGCGCTGAGGACATGCCCCCAGAGCGCGGGCCTTGCTCTTCGTCTGCTTCTTCTTGCGACCCTTACGGATCAGCTGATTGATCGTAGGCAAAGCCGTATCCCTTTGATATCAGACCACAACGACACACGACCCCAAGGGCCGACTCACGCCGCCGCTGAACTGGACACAAGTGCCGGTTCGATTTCCGCTCACAGCGCCAATTATCGCCGGGAAATTGCTTCCCAGCCCTCTGGCGCCACCCCGTGGTTCTTGCCCCTCGTCCAACCAAAGCCGGTGGCCGAAGAGCCGCTCGCCGTTCCACGACGATGGGGTTGACTGTTTTCTTCGAACTCCAAGGCGGCCAACAACTTTTGCCAGGCGCCCTGGGAGCTGCTCTGCACGAATGCCGTGCACAGGCGGACAAGAATAGGTAAGGGCCAGCTCCCTGTCAAGAGTGGACTGGCCCTTTTTTCCCTCCGCGCAGGCCCACTCAGGCCTCCGAGGCCTGAGCTTCGGCCGCCTCCGCTGCGGCCTCCGCATCCTCGTCGGCCGGATCGGCCTCCTTCGCCTGCAGCACCAAGTGCTTGTAACGACTGAGGCCGGTGCCAGCGGAGATGAGGTGGCCCATGATCACGTTCTCCTTGAGGCTGTGCAACTCGTCCCGTTTGCTCAGAATCGCCGCCTCGGTGAGAACCCGTGTGGTCTCCTGGAAACTCGCCGCGGAGATGAAGGAGTCCGTGGAGAGGCTCGCCTTGGTGATCCCCAGGAGCTGAGGCTCGTAGATCGCGGGCTGAAGGAGCTCCTCTCCCACCATCTGGCGCTCGCGATTGAGGTTCTGAATGCGCTCGTTCGCGGCGCGAACGTCGGCCTTCGACACCACCTCGTCCTCGAGGAAATCCGTGTCCCCCGGATCGGTGATGGTCACCTTCTGGAGCATCCGACTCACGATGATCTCGATGTGCTTGTCGTCGATGCGGACCCCCTGCAGACGATAGACCTCCTGCACCGCGCCCACGAGGTACTTCTGCACCGCGTTGACCCCTTGGATCTGCAGGATGTCCATGGGGTCGACCGGCCCCTCGGTGAGGGGGTCGCCCGCGAGAACTCGTTCCCCTTCGTAGGTCCGCACGTAGCGGCCATGGGGGATGAGGTACTCCTTGGCATCCTCCTCGACTCCGCCGGCCGGAGTGACCACGATCTTGCGCATGCCTCGGGTGACATTTCCGAAGCTCACCACGCCGTCGATCTCGGTGATCGTGGCCGCATCCTTGGGATGTCGCGCCTCGAAGAGTTCCGCCACCCGCGGCAGACCTCCGGTGATGTCTCGGCTCTGGCCGATGTCCCGGGCGATCTTTCCGAGGGTATGGCCAGGAGCCACGCTCTCGCCGTCCTCGATGATGAGCATGGTGCCGGTGGGAAGGATGTACTCCTCGAGCTTGTCCCCCTTCTTGTCCACCACCAAGAGAGTCGGGTGCAGATTCTTGTCCGTCGACTCCTTGATGAACTTCTGCCGCCGGCCGGAGTTCTCGTCGATCTCTTCGGTCAGGGTGATGCCTTCGACGATGTCCTTGTAGCGGATGGTGCCCTTGACCTTGCTCAGAATCGGATCGCTGTAGGGATCCCACTCGAAGAGCGATGCCCCCTGCTTGACCTTCTGACCGGATTTCACCAACACCTTGGCCCCGTAGGGAACGTCGTAGCGCGAGCGCACGATGCCCGACTCCGGCAGAATCAGGCGCATCACGCCCTTGCGACTGATGGTCAGCATGTCGCCCTCGTGGCTCTTGACCACGCGCAGGCTCTCGTCGAATTCGATGGTGCCGTCTGCGGCCGCATCCTTCACCGTCTGCTCCGCGATTCGAGCCGCGGTGCCACCGATGTGGAAGGTCCGCAGGGTGAGCTGGGTGCCCGGCTCTCCGATGGACTGAGCGGCGATGACTCCCACCGGCTCCCCGATGTCCACGAGCTTGGTCTCCGCCAGATTGTAGCCATAGCAGAGGGCGCAGACTCCACGCCGAGCCTCGCAGGTGAGCACCGACCGGATGGTGACCTCCTCCACTCCCGAATCCTCGAGCAACCGGGACTTCTCCCGGTCGAGGAGAGTGCCGGCCTCGAAGAGGAGCTCTCCATCGAGACCGATGACGTCGTCGGCCAATACCCGCCCGTAGACCCGGTCGCGCAGCGGCTCGATGACTTCTTCGCCCTCTTTGATGGGCTCCACATCCACCCCGAGAATGGTCCCGCAGTCGTGTTCGGTGATCACGATGTCTTGAGACACGTCCACCAACCGACGCGTCAGGTAACCCGCATCCGCGGTCTTGAGGGCCGTGTCGGCCAAACCCTTGCGCGCACCGTGGGTCGAGATGAAGTACTCGAGCACCGAGAGACCCTCGCGGAAATTCGAGAGGATGGGCTGCTCGATGATCTCGCCCACTCCACCGGTGAACTTCTTCTGAGGCTTGGCCATCAACCCACGCATGGCACCGAGCTGCCGGATCTGATCGCGACTTCCTCGGGCTCCCGAAGCGTGCATCATGTAGACCGGATTGAATCCCTGCCGATCCTGCTTCAGATACTCGAACATGTCGTCGGCCACACGGTCCGACACACTGGTCCAACGATCGATCACCCGGTTGTAGCGTTCCGAATTGCCGATCTTGCCCTTCTCGTAACTCTTGGTGATCGCCTCGATGTCCTTTTGAGCTTCTTCGATGGCCACGGTCTTGGTCTCGGGAATCAGAATGTCCGCGATGCCGATGGTCAATCCCGCGGTCGTCGCCTCCTGATAGCCCAGATCCTTGAGATCATCGAGGAAGGTCATGCAGGCCGTGACCCCGAGCTTGTGGTGAATCGCTCCGATGAGCCGGGCCGCCGGCTTCTTACCCAGCGCCTCGTTCACGAAGGGCCAGCCCTCGGGGAGGATGTTGTTGAAGATGCACCGACCCGCCGTGGTCTCGATGATCTCTCCATCGACTCGAACTCGAATCTTCGCATGCTTGGCGATGAGCCCGTGTTCGAGGGCCCGAATCGCATCGCGCTTGGTCGCGAAGACCTTGCCCTCACCCTTGGCCCCTTCACGCTCCCGCGTGAGGTAGTAGAGACCGAGGACCATGTCCTGGCTCGGAGTGGCCACCGGCTCTCCACTGGCCGGACTGAGGATGTTCAGAGGCGACAGCATCAACATGCGAGCCTCGAGCTGCGCCTCGTAGCTCAGCGGCAAGTGCACCGCCATCTGGTCGCCGTCGAAGTCCGCGTTGAAGGCCGCACACACCAGCGGATGCACTCGGATCGCCTTGCCCTCGACCAGGACCGGCTCGAAGGCCTGGATTCCCAAGCGATGCAATGTGGGCGCGCGATTGAGCAGCACCGGGTGGTCCTTGATGATCTCGTCGAGGATGTCCCAGACCTCGGGGCGCTCCTTCTCCACGAGCTTCTTGGCGCTCTTCACGGTCTGCACATAGCCCTTTTCCTCGAGCTTGCGAATGATGAAGGGCTTGAAGAGCTCGAGGGCCATCGCTTTCGGAAGGCCGCATTGGTAGAGCTTCAGCTCCGGGCCCACCACGATGACCGATCGGCCGGAGTAATCGACCCGCTTTCCCAGCAGATTCTGACGGAAACGCCCCTTCTTGCCCTTGAGCATGTCGCTCAGCGACTTGAGGGGACGATTGCCCTGACCCTTCACTGCGCGGCTCCGACGACCGTTGTCGAAGAGCGCGTCCACCGCCTCTTGGAGCATCCGCTTCTCGTTGCGCAGGATCACCCCCGGCGCCTTGATCTCGATGAGCTTCTTGAGGCGATTGTTCCGGTTGATGACGCGACGATAGAGATCGTTGAGATCACTGGTCGCGAAACGCCCGCCATCGAGCGGCACCAACGGCCGCAGGTCCGGCGGCAACACCGGAATGGTGTCGAGAATCATCCAGGTGGGATCATTGTTGGACTGCAAGAGGTTCTGCACGATCTTCAGCCGCTTCAGAGCGTGCTTCTTGCGCTGCACCGAAGTCTCGTTGGCGGCCTGGTCCTTCAGCTTCTGGGCCAGTGCCTTGAGGTCGATTTCGCTGAGCAGCTCTCGGACCGCTTCGGCTCCCATGCCCACGCGGATCTTCACGTCCGGTACGTTCTCGAGGAGCTCGTCGTATTCCTCTTCTCCCAGGAGCGTGCCCTGATCCAGACCACTGGTTCCGGCGTCGAGGATGATGTGGCTCTCGTAGTAGAGAACCCGCTCGAGTTCCTTGAGTTTGAGGTCCAGCAGGTGCCCAATCCGGCTGGGCAATCCTTTGAAGAACCAGATATGCGCCACCGGGACGGCCAGCTCGATGTGGCCCAGACGCTCACGGCGCACTTTGCTCTGCGTGACCTCGACTCCGCACTTGTCGCAAACGATGCCGCGGTAACGGATACGCTTGTACTTTCCGCAATTGCACTCCCAGTCCTTGACCGGACCGAAAATGCGCTCGCAGAACAGGCCGTCCTTCTCCGGCTTGAAGGTGCGATAGTTGATGGTCTCCGGCTTCGTGACCTCGCCATAGCTCCAACTACGGATCGCGGCGGGCGAAGCCAACTGAATCATGATCGAATTGTAGTCATCCGACAACTTGCGGTCGCGGTCGGCCCTAAGACCCAGCATGGATACCTCCGAAGAGCATTGCTCCAGGTACGAGACGTTGTGACTTCGCCTTCTACTTGGCCGATTCCAACTGAACGTCGAGACAGAGAGCCTGAAGCTCCTTCATCAGGACGTTGAACGATTCTGGGATACCCGGCTCGGGCGGGTTGTCGCCCTTCACGATGGCTTCATAGGCCTTGCTGCGGCCCACCACGTCATCGCTCTTCACCGTCAGCATCTCCTGGAGTGCATTGGCCGCTCCGTAGGCCTCCAAGGCCCAGACTTCCATCTCTCCGAAGCGTTGCCCACCGAATTGCGCCTTTCCTCCCAGCGGTTGCTGAGTGACCAGGCTGTAGGGACCGATCGAACGCGCGTGGATCTTGTCATCCACCAGATGGCTCAGCTTGAGCATGTAGATGTACCCAACGGTGACCTTGTTCTCGAGAGCTTCCCCGGTGCGGCCGTCGTAGAGCGTCGCCTTGCCGTCGAGGGGGAGATCCGCCTCGGACATCGCGGTCTCGAGCTCATCCCAGGTACATCCGTCGAAGACCGGAGTCTCGACCCGGTATCCCAGCTTGTGCGCGGCCCAACCCAGATGGGTCTCGAGCAGCTGCCCCAGGTTCATACGACTCGGCACCCCCAGGGGATTGAGCACGATGTCCACCGGAGTTCCGTCTTCCAGGTAGGGCATGTCCTCTTCGGGCATGATTCGCGAGACCACACCCTTGTTCCCGTGACGGCCGGCCATCTTGTCGCCGACCTGCAGCTTGCGGCGACGTGCGACATAGCACTTCACCATCTTGACCACCCCCGGGGGCAGCTCATCTCCACGCTGCACCCGCTCGACATCCTTCTGGTACTGGACCTCGAGCCGCTCCAGCTCGCGGTTGGCGCTTTCGAAGACATTACGGATGCGTGCATCCATCTTCTCGTCGCTCACCAGCTGCAATCCCCAGTGCACCCGGTTGAAGTCGAAATCCTCGAGGGCCTTGGCGCTGATCTTGGCGCCGGCTCTCAGCAAGACCTCGCCGGTATCCGGGTCGAGAATCTTCCGCGCCGTCTGGCCGGCCATGAGTCGCCGGAGTCGGTTGTTGCGAATGTCTCGCACCTGCTCCTGGAGCTTGGTCTTCTTGCGATCGAGGCGCTCAACGGATTGCTTCTCGAACTTCTGGCTTCGGTCCGTACGCTCCTGGCGACTGAAGACCTTGACGTCGATCACGATCCCATCCATCCCCGGAGGGGCCTTCAGTGACGCGTCCTTCACATCTCCGGCCTTCTCTCCGAAGATGGCGCGCAGCAGGCGCTCTTCCGGCGAGAGTTCGGTTTCGCCCTTGGGGGTGACCTTGCCGACCAGTACGTCGCCTGCCTTCACCGGGGCACCAATGTAGATGATGCCCTCCTCGTCGAGGTTCTGCAGAGCTTCCTCGCCGACATTCGGAATCTCCCGCGTGATCTCCTCGACCCCGCGTTTGGTGTCGCGAACCTGGAGCTCGAATTCTTCGATGTGCAGAGAAGTCAGAAGGTCTTCCTTCACCACCCTCTCGCTCACCAAGATGGCATCCTCGTAGTTGTACCCACCCCAAGGCATGAAGGCGACGAGCATGTTCAACCCGAGCGCCAATTCTCCGTTGTTGGTCGCAGGGCCATCGGCAATCACCTGGCCCGCAGTCACCCGTTGGCTCTTCGTGACGATGGGACGCTGATTGATGCAGGTGTCCTGGTTGCTGCGCCGGAACTTTTGGAGTTTGTGCTCGACGATGCCGTGAACGCAGAAGAAGTCGCCCGCCTCATCGTCCTCGAGGTTGTCGTACTTGATGACGATCGACTCACCACTCACCGACTGCACTTCCCCGTCGTCCAGGGCGGTGAGGACCGCTCCCGAATCGACGGCGACCTTGCGCTCCATCCCGGTGCCCACCAGCGGAGCATGGGTTCGCAACAGAGGCACGGCTTGGCGCTGCATATTGCATCCCATGAGCGCGCGGTTGGCGTCGTCGTGCTCGAGGAATGGAATGAGCGACGCCGCCGCGGAAACGATCTGTTTCGGCGAAACGTCCATGTAGTCGACCGACTTGGCCTCGGCCATCGGGAACTCGCCTCGGTCCCGCGCCAATACCCGGTCGTTGACGAATCGTCCCTTCTCGTCGATGGGCGCATTCGCCTGGGCAATGGTGAAGTTGTCCTCGAGGTCGGCGGCGAGGAATTCGACCTCCTGCGAAACCACTCCGTTCTTGACCTTGCGGTAGGGAGTTTCGATGAAGCCGTAATTGTTGATCCGCGCCAAGGTCCCCAGGGAGGAGATCAGACCGATGTTCGGGCCTTCTGGGGTCTCGATCGGGCACATCCGTCCGTAGTGGGTGTAGTGCACATCGCGGACCTCGAAGCCGGCCCGATCACGATGCAGACCGCCGGGACCCAAGGCGCTCAGCCGCCGCTTGTGAGTCAGCTCGCTGAGAGGATTCGTCTGGTCCATGAACTGGCTGAGCTGGCTGCTACCGAAGAAACTCTGGATCACCGCGCTCACCGTCCGCGCATTCACCAGATCCTGCGGAGTCAGGTTGTCCTTGTCGCTCAGGTTCATGCGTTCCTTGACGATGCGCGCCATCCGCGACAGACCCACGCTGAATTGGTTGGACAACAACTCGCCCACGCTCCGCACCCGGCGATTGCCGAAGTGATCGATGTCGTCGGTGCTTTCGCGGCCCAATCGCAGATTGATGACCGTCTGGATGATGGCCAGGAAGTCCGAACCGGTGAGGGTTCGGGTTTCGAGCGAGGTGTCGAGACCGAGACGGATGTTCAGCTTGTGCCGGCCGACCTCCGCCAGGTCATACTTCTTCTCGTTGAAGAAGAGCCGCTCGAAGAGAGCCTTGGCCGCACCTTCGTTGGGAGGATCCCCCGGGCGCAGAATGTTGTAGATCTTCCGCAGCGCCTCATCGCGATCGTGGGTGGGATCCTTGCGCAGGGTATTGAGAATCAGGCTGGGCTCGTTCACGGTGACCTGACCCACCGCAATGAGCTTCACCGATTTGACCCCACCCTCGATGAGCTGACCCAGATACTCCTCGGTCAGAATGTCGCCCGCCTCGAGGATGGGTTCCTCGGCATCGCCGATGTAGACATCGGAGGCCACGATCCGATCGATGAGAGTCTCGGCCTTCTTGGTGGCCGCGCTCTTGGGCAGCTTGACCTCCTCGAGCTCATGGAAGAGTTCGAGGATCGACTCATCCGTCTCGAAGCCCAGGGCCCGGAGGATGATCGTGACCGGCTGCTTCCGCTTCCGATCGATGTGGATGTACATGATGTCGTTGATGTCCGTGGAGAACTCCACCCAGCTTCCGCGGTAGGGAATGATCCGCGCGTTGAACAGGCGCGTACCATTGGGGTGGATCTCGTCACTGAAGAAGACCCCAGGGCTCCGGTGGAGCTGACTGACGATCACCCGCTCGGCGCCATTGATGATGAAGGTGCCCTTCTCGGTGATCTCGGGCAGCTCCCCCAGGTAGACCGGATGCTCGACGATCTCCTTCTGCCTCCACTCGCCGGTATCGGCGTCCTGCTCCTTCACCACCAGGCGCATCATCACTTTCAGGGGGACCGAAAAGGTCAACCCGCGCTCCTGGCACTCCTCTACGGTGTACTTCGGTTCTCCGGTCATGTAGTAGAGGTACTCGAGGGTCAGATGTTCCCGCGTGGAGACGATGGGGAAAATGCTCTGGAACACCGACTCGAGACCGCTGTCCTGCCGCATACCCACTGGCACACCCACTTGCAGGAAGTCCCGGTAGGACTCCAACTGCACGGCGAGCAGATTGGGCATCTGGAAATCGCTGGAAATCTTGGAGTAACTGCGGCGTCCGGTCTGGGGATTGATATGGTAGGTCTGCGTCTGATTCTTGGCCGTCACGAATGATCCCTTCCTCAAAAGGAGAGGTGGTGGTCAGGGACGCTTGGCACCAGCGGAATGCACGCTGGCCGCGATGCCCTCGGCGCGGGGGACGCCGAAGCACGATACGCATCGACCGGAGGCAGCCCCGCTACCTCCGGTGACGTGGGACATGAACCTTCGGCTCGCGGCGCGTCCCCCACGCCGCGAGCGGATTCCGATTCCTACTTCAGCTCGACCGTCGCGCCGACGCCCTCGAGCTGCTCCTTGAGCTTCTCGGCCTCGTCCTTGGGCAGACCTTCCTTGACTGCCTTCGGCGCGCCCTCGACGAGTTCCTTGGCCTCCTTGAGACCCAGGCCGGTGATGCCGCGCACTTCCTTGATCACTTGGATCTTCTTGTCGCCAGCGGCCGCCAGGATCACGTCGAACTCGGTCTTCTCCTCGGCCACCGCCGCGGCGGGACCCGCTGCTGCCACCGCCACCGGAGCCGCGGCGCTCACCCCGAACTTCTCTTCCATGGCCTTCACGAGATCGTTCATCTCGAGAACGGTCATCCCGCCGATCATGTCGAGGACCTTGGCGGCGTTCTCACTGAGGTCGATGTTGGTCTCTTCGGACATCTTGGGTGTTCTCCTTGATTCAGCCCCCGGACACTTGGATCGCGAATTCGATCGTGGCCGGAATTACGGCTGGTTCTGCACGAAAGCGAGCCGGATGCCCGGGGCCCGCAAACCGGGAATTCGAAATCGAGCTAAGCCGCCTCGGCCTTCTGCTCGGCCACCGCACTGAGCGCGCGTACGCATTGACTGAGCGTGCCGTTGAGCACGTTCACGAAGTTCTGAGTGGGAGCATGGAAGCTGCGCGCGATCATCGCCAGGAGCTCGTCCTTGGTCGGGACCTTGGACATCGCGACCACTCCATTGACATCCAGGAGCTGGCCATCGAGATAACCACCCCGGATCTTCAGCTTCTCGTTGTCACCGGCGTAGTCCACGAGAACCTTGGCCGGTGCCACCGGGCCATCCGAGCTGAAGGCGATCCCCGACGGCCCCTGGAGGAGGTCGAAGACACCCTCGAGCTGGGCCTCGGAAGCGGCCCGCTTGGCCAGGCGGTTCTTGACCACCCGAAACTCGACTCCCGCCGCGCGGCACTTGATGCGGAGGTCGTTGCTCTCCGCCACGCTCAGGCCCGTGAAGTCTGCCACCACGAAACCGTCACTCTTCTGGAACTTGTCGGTGAGGAGAGCGACCTCCTCGACTTTCTGCTGAGTAGGCATTTCGATCCCCCTATTTCGTGACCGAAGCCGCGTCGAGCTTGACTGACGGGCTCATGGTGGCGCTGATGCTCGCGGACTGAAGGTAGCGACCCTTCGCCGCCGCCGGCTTGACACGCAAGAGCTCGGTGAGCATTGCGGTGATGTTCTCGACCAGGGCCTCGCTCTCGAAGGAACGACGCCCGACGGTGCAATGGATGTTCCCCGCTTTGTCGACGCGGTACTCGATGCGACCCGCCTTGGCCTCTCGCACCGCCTTCGCCACATCCATGGTCACCGTTCCGACCTTCGGATTCGGCATCAATCCTCGCGGTCCGAGGACTCGGCCCAGCTTTCCGACCTTGCCCATCATGTCCGGCGTGGCAATGATGATGTCGATGTCGAACCAACCGCCCTCGAGCTTGGCGATGTAGTCGTCACCGCCCACATGATCGGCGCCCGCCTCCTTGGCCTCGGCTTCCTTCGGCCCCTGGGTCAGCACGAGTACGCGGACGCTCTTGCCGGTGCCGTGAGGAAGGACCAGAGTTCCACGGACCATCTGGTCCGCATGCCGAGGATCGACGCCCAGCTTCACCGCCAGGTCCACCGCCTCGTCGAACTTCGCCTTGGGAAGTTCCTTCAGGAGTGCCACGGCCTCTTCGACCGTGTAGAGCTTGGATCGATCGACGACTTCCGCCGCCTGCCGATATGTCTTTCCGTGTTTCATTCAAACCTCGCTTGCGTTCTCCCATCGCTCCTCGGGGTGACGAGGGCAACGGTGGTGACGAATGCTCCAGCGAATCGTGGAGACCGGACCGATTCAGGCCAATTCGATTCCCATGCTTCGAGCGGTTCCGAGCACCATCTTCATGGCCGCTTCGGTGTCATGCGCATTCAAATCGGGAGCTTTGAGCTCGGCGATCTCACGCACTTGATCGAGCGTGACCTTGCCGACCTTCTCCTTGTTCGGCTCTCCCGACCCCTTGTCGATGCCCGCGGCCTTGCGCAGGAGCACCGCGGCGGGGGGAGTCTTGGTAATGAAGGTGAAGCTGCGATCCTGGTACACGGTGATGACCACGGGAATGATCATGCCCATCTGGTCCTTGGTCTTGTCGTTGAACATCTTGCAGAAATCCATGATGTTCAGACCATGCTGACCGAGAGCCGGGCCCACCGGAGGAGCGGGGTTCGCCTGTCCAGCCGGAATCTGGAGCTTGATCGAAGTCGTGATTTTCTTGGCCATGATGATGTCTTCCCGTTGGGGGCGAAGGCCCCTCCGTTCGGAGCTCTCCACTCCGAAGAACTGAAAAGGTGGTCCTAGATCGCCTTCACTTGGAGAAAGTCGAGCTCAACCGGGGTCTCCCGTCCAAAGATGGAAACCATGACCTTGAGCTTGCCCTTGTCCGGATTCACTTCGTTGACGATCCCCGAGAAGTCGCTGAACGGCCCGTCCATGACCTCGACCGAATCGCCCACTTGGAAGGGGATCTCCTGAACCGTCTTGTCCTCGCTCCGGCGCATCCGACCGAGGATCCGATCTACTTCTTCCTCGCGCAAGGGCGTGGGCTTCTTTCCCGAACCCAAGAATCGCGTCACGCCAGGAATGTTGTTGATGAAGTGGAGGGTCTCGTCGTTCTCCACCATCTCCACCAGAATGTAGCTGGGGAAGAACTTCCGTTTGCTGGTCACGCGCTTGCCGTTGCGCATTTCGGTCACTTCTTGAGTGACCACCAAGACCTCACCGAAGTATTCCTCCATGCCCTCTTGGCTGCGAATCGATTGCTCGATGTTCCGCTTGACCTTGTTCTCGTGGCCAGTGTTGGCGTGAAGCACATACCACCGCATGTCCGAGCGTCGAGAGCTCGTAGTGGTGTCGTCGGATTGCGTGGTCATCTCTTTCGATTCCACGTTCTCTCCGTCGGGAGTCTTGGCTTCTTCACCGAACATGGTGGTTCCTCGCTGAGTGAGGCGGCTTCTCATGCATGGCCTGTAGGTCCAACATCGAATCGTCCATCACATGGCCCGAATCAGCAGCTTGAGCAAGTAGTTGAACACCTGATCCACCAAACCGATGAACACCGTGATGGCGATCGCCGAAACGATCACCACCCACGTGGATTCCCGCAGCTCGTCGCGCGTGGGCCAGGTGATCTTCCCCAGCTCCGCTCGCGATTCCTTCAGGAACTCCATGAACCGCTCGAACATCTCGATCGCCCTCTTTCTCGCACACTCCAAGAGGCTGGCAGGGGTGGCAGGATTCGAACCCGCGGCCCTCGGTTTTGGAGACCGATGCTCTAGCCAACTGAGCTACACCCCTACCGAAATCTACCCGCGGTCTACTACTCGTAGATCTCGGCCACGACGCCAGCGCCGACGGTGCGACCACCCTCGCGGATGGCGAAACGAAGTCCGTCTTCCATCGCGATCGGGGTGATCAACTCGATCTGCATCTCCACATTGTCCCCAGGCATGACCATCTCTCGCCCCTCCGGAAGCTCCGCGGTGCCCGTCACGTCCGTCGTACGGAAATAGAACTGAGGACGATAGCCCGTGAAGAAAGGAGTGTGGCGTCCACCCTCCTCCTTCGTCAGAATGTACACCTCTCCACGAAACTTCGTGTGCGGCGTCACGCTCCCAGGCTTGCAAATCACCATCCCGCGCTCCACATCCTCCTTCGCCGTCCCGCGAAGAAGAAGACCCACGTTGTCGCCGGCCTGACCCTCATCGAGAATCTTGCGGAACATCTCCACACCCGTGCACACCGTCTTGCGATTCTCCCGAATCCCTACCAACTCCACGTCATCGCCCGTGTGCACCCGACCACGCTCGATCCGCCCCGTGGCCACCGTGCCCCGTCCAGTGATCGAAAACACATCCTCCACCGGCATCAAGAACGCCTTGTCCAAATCCCGCTCCGGCATCGGAACGTGGTTGTCCAACGCATCCAAAAGCTCCCAAACGCACTTGCAAGCCTCGCTGTCCGCGTCGTCGCTCTCCAACGCCTTCAACGCGCTCCCCTTGATCACCGGAATGTCGTCCCCAGGAAACTCGTACTGGCTCAAAAGCTCCCGTACCTCGAGCTCCACCAACTCCAAAAGCTCCTCGTCATCGACCTGGTCCACTTTGTTCATGAACACCACGATCGCAGGAACGCCCACCTGTCGAGCCAACAAAATGTGCTCGCGGGTCTGAGGCATCGGACCATCCGCCGCGCTCACCACCAACACCGCACCATCCATCTGTGCCGCACCGGTGATCATGTTCTTCACGTAGTCCGCATGACCAGGACAATCCACATGAGCGTAGTGACGACCTTCGCTCTGATACTCCACATGCGCCGTCGCAATCGTGATCCCTCGCTCTCGCTCCTCCGGCGCCTTGTCGATCTGGTCGAACGGGGTCGTGTCCGCCAAACCCTTCGCCGCAAGAGTCTTCGTGATCGCCGCCGTCAACGTCGTCTTGCCGTGATCCACGTGACCAATCGTCCCAACGTTCACGTGATCCTTTGTGCGCTCAAACTTCTCGCGAGCCAT
>JAJRXK010000007.1 GCA_024276305.1 Candidatus Krumholzibacteriota bacterium | reverse complement strand
TGGGAACAGTCTGCCGCCGCCCGCCTCCGCGCGCGGCGAGCCACAACTCGAGGAGGGAAGCGAACCATGTTCCAACGCACCGTTTTCGGTCTGGGTCTGCTCATGGTGATGACCCTCGTCGTCGCCGCGACCCTGGCCTCCGAGAATGCCGTCGCGCGAGCGGATGTCACTGCGATCCTCGCGACCACCACCGACGCCGGCGCCACGGGCTCGAACGCCGCAGAAGCGGTCAAGAGCAGCGACAAGAAGGGCAAGTACTACTTCAAGAAGATCTGCAAGAGCTGCCATGGACAGGGCGATGAAGGCGGTGAGCTGACGCCCATGTCCAAGACCATCAAGCAGTGGGAGCGCGTCTTCCGCAAGGACCGGCACATCGAAGGCGAAGCCTTCTCCAAGAAGTTCGACGGCACGCAACTTCTGCACATCCAGACATTCCTCGTCAATCACGCGGCTGATTCGGATCAGCCCGAAACCTGTGGCTGATGGCAGTCCACGGAGGAACCCCCATGCATACCAAGTATCTCTGGATCTCCCGCCTGATCTTCGCCGCGCTGGTCGCAAGCGCTTCGACGCTGATCGCGGGTGAGGATCTCGAGGACGACGTGGATGAAATCTACGACCGCGTCGATGCCCTCGAACTCCGATTCGCCAAGAACAAGATCAACGTGTTTGGTGACTTCCGCGTCCGCTACGACAACCAGCAATGGAAGGTGCCTGCCTACAACCAGTTCATGGGAATGGACTTCACCGATCCCACGGCTCCGACGCCGGTGTACATGCCGGTTCCAGCCCAGGAACTGAAGAATACAGAAGCCTGGAGCGCCCGCTTGCGATTGAAACTGGATGCCAAGGTCAGCCGTGACGTGCACTTCACCGGCCGTCTGAACATGCACCGGGGATTCGGCGCCGCCTCGGTCCCGATCTTCAACGGATTTCCGAATACCGTGTTCAATTCCTTCAATTCGACGGCACTTCCCACGGACAACGTGCTCCGCGTCGAGCGCGCCGCGATGACCTGGGACCCAGACTGGGCCCCATTCTTCATCACCGCTGGTCGCCAGGCTGCCACCAATGGCCCCCCGCGGGAACTCCGTGAGGATCGCGTTCGTCAAGGCACTCCCGGGGCGTTGATGATCGATGCCGAGATCGACGGCTTCATGCTTGGCCTGCATCTGAATGCCCTCGGCGCTCCGGACGGTTCGATCGTGCGATTCTGCTACGGCACTGGGTTCGAGTCAGGCTTCGGCAGCGGAGGGGTGACCCATCAGACCATCGTGACCACCTACGTACCCGATCTGACAAATCCTGCGCAGCCAGGCCTAGTGGCCATTCCGAATTTCGTGTCCGGATTGAAGGATTCGAAGGTCATCGGCGGCTGCGGCGAATCAAGCCTTCCGTTCGTACCGGGAGAGACTCTGCTCAGCGCAGGCTACTTCCGACTGGTCGACATGACGGACATTCCCTACGGTCTCACTCGCGGTTTCCCCAACATGATGAACACTCAAGAGCAGATCGTGACCGCGACCGCGAACCTGGGAGACATGGATCTCTACGGAGTCTGCTTCCAGAACAGATTGGACTTCGATGGCTACGAAGTCGACTGGTTCGCCAGCTGGGCCGGCAACAAATCACATCCGGACCCGGGAACCGCCAGCCTCTACGGGTTCGGCTCCCTGCTCGGGAGTGACCGCGAGGACAAGACCGGGGCAGCGTACTACGTCGGCATTCGTGGAGACATCCCGCCGACCCGAGGCAAGCTCGGTGTGGAATTCAATCACGGCGACAGGAACTGGTTCTCCTACACGCCTGCCGCCGACGACGTGAACTCGAAGCTCGCCACGCGCGGCAGTGTATTCGAAGCTTACTATATCCAACCTCTCAACGACGATGGACTCCGTTTGCGGACCGGATTCCAGAAGTACGAATACGACTACGCGTTCAGTGGATGGCACATCTCGCCAGCCGGAATCGAAAACTTCGATCTCTCGAAGACTCCCTCGATGCCCTATCCGTTCCCCGACGAGATCAAGAATCTCTACCTGATGATGGATCTTGATTTCTGATTCCTCTGCCGACCGGGGACGGGCTCCCGGCGGGCCCGTCCCCTCTCAGGAGCGACGATGAGCACCTCTCAGAACCCACCTCGCGAAGGTCAGTCCATGAGCCGACGGAGCTTCCTCCAGGCCGGCACCTTCACTGTGGCCGGACTGGCCTTGGCTTCCGCCCCCTTCACCTCGCATCTCGTCCGCAGCGCCCCTCGACCCAACCCTCTTCTCGAGGACCAGGCGATCCGTACCTCTTGTGGGCTCTGTGTCAACAAATGCGGGGTGACCGCTTGGGTCCGAGACGGCGTCATTCGCAAACTCGATCCCATCGATGAGCACCCCAAGTCGCGAGGCATGCTCTGCGCCCGTGGCAACGCCGGCGTCCAGGCTCTCTACGATCCCAACCGCGTCAAGTCCCCGCTGATCCGTGTCGGCGAACGCGGTGCAGGCCGGTGGCGCCAGACCACCTGGGACGAGGCCCTGGACCACGTTGCCGAGAACCTCCTGAAGGTGCGCACAGAAATGGGCCCTGAGGGCGTCATGTTCAGTTCGACCGAGGGCTTCCAGGAGCATTTCTTCCGGGCCTTCGCCGAAGCCTGGGGCTCCCCCAACGTAGTGCGTCATCCAACCCTCTGCCTCGCCTCTATGGTCCACGGCATGTTCAGCACCTTCGGAGAGGTCCCGGCTTTCGATCTCCGCAAGACCAGGTACATCATCCTCGCTGGCGCCAACCGCTTCGAGGCGTTGGTGACCCCGGACTCCGTCGATCTCATGCGCAACGTAGGAAAGCGCCAGAAGCTCGTCGTACTCGATCCAAGGTTCACGATCACCGCGTCGAAAGCCGACGATTGGTTCCCCATCCGTCCTGGGACCGATCTGGCCTTCGTGCTTGCGATGATGAGCGTGATCTTCGAAGAAGGTCTGCAGGATCAGAACTTCCTCGACCGCTACACCATCGGCCAGGAGGCTCTGCGCGAGCACGTCCGCAAGCACACTCCGGAGTGGGCGGCCGAGGAGACCGGTATCGCCGCTCGTGAGATCCGTCGAGTCGCCCGCGAATTCGCGAGCGCCGCTCCCGCCGCGGTATTCTATCCCGGACGACGCTCCTCCTGGACCGAGAACGACACTCAGTTCCGACGCGGTATCGCCGTCCTCAACGCGATCGTGGGAGCCTGGGATCGTCCGGGGGGATGTCTGCCGAAAACCCGGATCGCAATTGAGGAACCGCTGGTCTTCCCACCCGATGACATTGCGGCGGACCGTTGCTACGACCTCGAGACACTCTTCCCCCTCGCCAACCACAAGGACGGAACCTATCTCGCGCTTCGACGCTCGATCCTCGAATCTGCGAAGTCGCCCATTGGGGCCTGGATGATCTACAAGCAGAACCCTCTGCACTCAGTGCCCAACACCAACGCGACACTCGAAATGATGAAGAAGATCGGTTTCATCGTCGCGATCGACACTTCTCCCAGTGACACCGCATGGATGGCCGACGTCATCCTGCCCGAATCCATGTATCTCGAACGCACGGATCCACCGCATTCTGTGGCGGGGGCAGTTCCCGTGGTACTCAATCGCCGGCAGGTGGTTCCACCCCGACACGATACCAAATCCTGCATCGAGATCGTCCAGGGATTGGCCGAACGCCTCGGCCTAGCCGAATACTTCGACTACACGGTGGACGATTGGATCGAGGCGGCGATCGAGCCATTGACGATCAATCGCAAAGAGCTGGACGAGCGAGGGTTCTACTCCACCCTCGAAGAACCGAACTATGGCCGTACCCTTCGCGATGGTTATCGATTCCGGACCAAGTCCGGAAAAATCGAGCTGGAGTCGGTGAGATACCGGGAGCAGAGCTACCCCGCACTTCCCACCTACGTGAAACCGCGCTCGGGCCGACCCGGCGCCTACCGCCTGATCACCGGCCGAAGCGCCCTCTACACTCACGCCGCGCTGCAGAGTCTCTCCTGGCTGGGCGGAGCCGACCCCGAGGGTTGCGCAGCTTGGATCCATCCGAAGGTGGCAGATCGCCACGGCCTCAGTGACGGTGACGTGGTGCGAGTCCGATCGTCCCAAGGCGAGATCGAGGTGCCGATCAAAGCGACGCCTCGGATCCGCGAGGACTGTGTTTTCGTTCCCCATGGCTTCGGATCCCGATCGGCTGGCCTGAGCGACTATGCCCATCGCGGCGGTCGGGACTCCGAACTCCTCGAGGATCACGAGGACACGATCACTGGAAACGCCGCCATGCATGAGACCTTCGTAGAACTCTTCCCGACCGGACGCCATATCGAGATCGCGAAGCTGCCGGTCTCCTCGCGCATCGAAGGGGGTTTACGATGACACGATATGCGATGGCGATTCGCACTGCGAACTGTGTCCGCTGCATGGGGTGCGTCGTGGCGTGCCGTGCCGAGAATGACGTACCCGAGGGGAGCAGCCGCAATTGGATCGGTCAGACCGAGCTTCGGGGGCGTTTTCCGCACGTGGGCGTCGACTTCGTGCCCGGACAGTGCATGCAGTGCGAAGAACCCCACTGCGCGCGCGTTTGTCCGGTGGGAGCGACGAGCAAGGATGAAGATGGAGTGGTTCGCATCGACCGTGATGTATGCATAGGCTGCCGCTACTGCGTATTGGCGTGTCCCTATGACGCTCGATTTGCCAATCACGAACTCGGCGTCGCCGACAAATGTGATTTCTGCACCGATCGGGTCCGGGCCGGGCGCGAACCGGCCTGCGTCCAGACCTGTCCCTCCCGCACTCGAGTGTTCGGAGACCTGGACGATCCGGATTCAGAGATTTCAACGCTGGTGGCGTCCGAACGCACGCATCGTAAGAAGCTCGAAGCGGGCACGGAGCCGAAAATCTTCTACATCGATTCCTAGGAGCTGGTCATGGAATACCAATGGGAGTGGCTCGTGGTCGTCTATCTTTATCTGGGAGGCCTCGGGGCAGGGCTCTTCGTGTTCTCAGCCATCTTCGATTTCATGAACCAGAAACACTTCGAGCCCCTGGCCCGTATCGCTGCGCTACTGGCTCCGTGGCCCGTAGCCCTCGGTGCGGGACTGTTGATCTTCGACCTCGGCAGTCCGATGCGCTTTTGGCGGCTCTTCTCGACCGTGCAATGGACCTCCCCCATGTCGGTCGGCAGCTGGCTGTTGGTCGCATTCACGATGACCAGCGGCGCCCACATGCTGTTGTGGGCGCGGTCCAATCCCGAGATGCCGATCGGCATCGGTGGGTTGCACCTACCGCTGCCCTCTGGGGTGCGGCGAGTCGAGCTGCGGCGAACCTTTACCGCCCTGGGCGCACCGATGGGTCTGGGCGTGGGCATCTACACTGGAGTCCTCCTGGGAGCGGTACCCGCTCGGCCCTTCTGGAATACTCCAATGGTGGCGATGCTCTTCCTCTTCTCGGCGCTGTCCACGGCAGCCGCCGCTCTGCTGTTGGTTTCTACGCTGCGCAAGACCACCGTATCGAGCATCCCGGAGCGGCGTTTGCTCTACACCGCGGACATCGGCATCATCCTGATCGAGATCTTCCTCATCGTTCCGTACTTCCTGCACAATGCGCTCTCGACTGCCAGCCAGGCGCGTTCACTGGATCTGGTGCTGGGAGGGCCATTCACTCTGGCCTTCTGGATTGGATTCGTGGCGTTGGGCCTGTTGCTCCCATTGATCGTGGAGGTCCTCGACCTCGTTCCGCTCATCGCCGGACGCAAGAAGGCCTCGCACAGTCCCCTGTGGGCCTATGTCAGCGCCATTCCGGTCTTGGCAGGTGGGCTCGTTCTGCGCTGGGTCTTCGTCTTCGCCGGACAAGTGAGTCATTTCGGATGAATTCAGGAATCGACCTTCGGACACGATCGCCACGAGTACAGGCCACTCGAGACTTGCTGGCGTGGCTGACTCTCGCGCTACGATCAGTGAATCCGGAGGCGGTACAGCATTGCCTTTCGGTGTCGCCAATGGACCTCCTGGAAAAGGCGGGTGGCGGACGGGTCCATACCGAGCCCCGTCCCTCCGACTCGGTCGATCCGTCCGCCTTGGCCACTCGCCTCGAGCCGGAATACGTGCGCCTGTTCGTCAACAATCGCGACGCTGAACCTGCCCATCTAGAGGCCCTCGCCTGGCTCCACGATCGCAGGCAGCGGGCCCGCACCCAGTGGATCGATCGGATTCGGGAGATCGCGTGCAGGCTCGGAGTGGACGTCGACGTTGGGAGTCCATATCCCATCGATCATTTGACGATCCTCTTCGAACTCCTTTATCTTGAGCAACCAGATGGAGTCCCGGCCTTGTGCAAGAATCCGATATGGTCGGAACTCATCGCTCCCTGGATGCCGGCTTTTCTCGAGACACTCCGCGGACTCCGGCCACATCCTTATTACGACGCAGCCGCTGAGGTACTCACGGTGTTGTCGACGATCTAGACGGCCAGTCTTCTGGACGAGAGGTCCCGACCATGTCCGAGCGCGATCCACGTGGCGTCCACCAATCCGGTCGTGACCCGATCAGCAGTCCGCAGTTCTCCGACCTTCTGTCCAACGAGAGTTTTCGGGCGATCCTGAACTCGATCGCCGATGGAATCCTCATCCTTGATCCTCACCGCCGCATCATCTACCTCAACCAGAAAATGGCGGAATACATCGGCCATCCGTCGGACCGGCTTCTGGGAATGGATTGTCAGGAGGTAGTGGGCTACAGCCACTGTCACGAATGCCCGCACGCTGCGGTCTACTACGGATCCCAATGCTTCACCGGCCACGACATTCACGGCGGGCCATCACCCGAGAACGCTTACTGCGTCTCCGCATCGCCGCTTCGCAACGACCTCGGCGAGGTCATCGGGATTATCGAACTCTATCGGGACATGCGCGCTCTGGGGGCCCAGATCCGGGAGATGCGCGATCAGAACGCCGCCCTGGAACTCGAACGCAGTCGGCTCGACGACGTGCTCCGCGACAGCTCGGACGGCTATTTTTCGGTGACCACCGATCGGACAATTCTCAAAGCAGACGACAAGCTTCTCGAACTCCTCGGAAAGACGCGAGACGAGGTGGTGGGACGTCCCTGCCCTAGCGTATTCGGATCCGACAAGTGCGATCGCGATTGCCCGTTGCTCTGGGCCGTAGACCGTGGACAGAACGTCATTGATTGCCGAGAGATGATCCATGCTCCAGACGGTCTGCTCCCGGTGGACAAGAGCATTTTCTTGCATCGAGATACCGCCGGCGAAGTCGAGCACCTCGTCGGTGTATTGCGCAATGCGTCGGAAATCGTCGACCTCCGAAGAACGGCAAACAAGGGCCGCCGCTACGCTCAAATGGTCAGCGCCAACGCGAAGATGGAACAGGTGTTCGAAATGATCGATACGTTCGGGCCCACGGACGCCTCGATCTTGATCCTTGGCGAAAGCGGGACCGGTAAGGAGCTCGTCGCCAACGCGATTCAGGAGAGCTCCTTGCGCCGCAAAAAGCCATTCTTGAAGATCAACTGCTCGGCGCTCGCCGAAGGTCTCTTGGAGAGCGAGATGTTCGGTCATGTGCGCGGCGCGTTCACCGGTGCGGTACGTGACAAGCGCGGCAAGTTCGAAGTCGCTGACGGAGGAACGATCTTTCTCGACGAAGTCGGGGACATGTCTCCGGCGCTCCAGACGAAGCTACTGAGAGTGCTCGAAGCGCAAGAATTCGAACCGGTTGGCAGTACGAGCACGGTCCGAGTCGACGTGCGCGTGGTGGCAGCGACGAACCGCGACCTCGGCGAAATGATTCGCCTGGGCAAGATGCGGGACGATCTTTACTATCGACTCAACGCCATTCAGATTCATCTGCCACCGCTTCGGGAGCGCGTGGAGGACATTCCGCTGTTGGTCAACCGCTTCCTCGGCGAACTCGAAGAGACTTACTCCAAGGGAATCACCCGAGTCAGTACACGCGCCCTCGAAATGCTCCAATCCTATGACTGGCCGGGCAATATCCGTGAACTGCGCAACGCGATCCAATTCAGCTACGTCTGTGCGACCGGCGATCGGGTCGAACGAGCATCGCTCCCACCTCACATCCGAGAGACCGCCGAGTCCCCCGACAAGAAGACGCCCGCCAGCCTTCGGTCGGCCGAGAGGGAGTCCGACCTCCGCGATCTTCTTCACGCACTGCAGGTCTGCGGCCAGAATCGCACCCGAGCCGCAAAGATGCTCGGAATCTCCCGCACGACGTTGTGGCGGCGAATGCGTGAATTGGGTGTCGCCACCCGGTCCTGAGAAGGGTGAGGATTCGGTGAAGCTCCCGACGGTGAACTCATAATCCACAGAATCGGGCGTGATGGCAGCAACGGCTCGGGTCTCGGCACGACACGGGAGAACCACGCGGAAGCCAATCCCCTCCTCGTGCCCGGCATCGACGATTCCGGCCCGACCCAACCGGGGTGGCGGTCTTTCTGCCATCTCGTCACCGGTCGATGTTCTCCTGAGTCCGACGCTGGAGCTCCTGACCGAAACCTCTCCAGGGGTAGGGCACGGAATGAAGATCGATGGTCTCGAGAACCCGCGCGGCATCCACACTGCGGTTGCGGTTGAGAAGCGCACTCGCCAGGTAGAGGTTGGCCATGTCACGTGCGGAGCCCTGCGCTTCGTAGTGTTCGAGGATGTTGATCACCGTGTCGAGATCATGTGCGGCATAGGCCTCGATCGCAGCGTAGATCTGATCGACCTTGGCGCCGGAGGAACGTTGGATCGACAGGACGTTGTCGACCGGGAGCCAGTACAGCTCGGGATCCGCCGCAGGTCTCATCCACAGCACCATGGCAATTGCCGTTACGAAGACAGAAGCGGCCACCACCAATCGACGGCGCGGGAGAGCTGATCGTCTCGAGTCGACGACTCGACCAGAATGGTGGCGATCCCGAGTGTGGTGACTTTCGGCCCGTGCTAGCTCCCGTACCGCACACTGCTGGCGCAACATCGCCTCGAGCTCCGCATCCTTCCGCGCTTCGATCAAGAGCGCCGACTCCTCGTTCTTCGAGAGAAGGCCTAGGGAGAAGTCGATCGCCCGGTCGACGTTGTCTCGAAGGCTCGATTCAGGCACGGCTCTCCTTCTCGATCAGATCGTCCCGGTCCCCGACGCAGGCTTCCCAGAGCACAGCGAAGGTCCCGGGGGGAAGTACACGGAGTTTCAGACCTTTTTGGGCCATGCACTCACGAATCGTCTCTCGGCATCGCTGCAGGGTGACGTCGACATGCCCTACCGTCATCTGGATCTCGGGATGTCTCGCAATCCACTTGCTCGGCATTTCGTAGAGGACTCGGAAGAACCAGAGTTTTCTCGCTCGGGGCGACAGCGATTCGACACAACACCTCAATTGGTCCACGAATTCGACCGCTTCGATCTCGTCGGAGGGCGGACGGCCCTGGGCCTCGAGGAGTGAATGAGATGCTTGGTGCATGGCCAACTCTTCCGGTTCTGGCAGAGCCGACATCCTTGCGTGAGCACGCAGGAGGTCGATGACGCCGTTGCGGGCGACAGTCGAGAGATACGCTCGGATCGCGCTGGGGCTCTCGTCGATGGGTCTCCACTGTTGGGAATCGAGCTGGCCCAGCAAATCTAACGCTTTCTGCGCGGCCAGATCACCGAGGTCGGAGTCGGAAAGGGATCCAAGCTTGCGGGCGTGAAAGCCCGCATAGCCCAAGAGGGCGGTTCGCAGAACCTCCCACGCATTCCCACGCAGAGAAGCATTTTCGGCCCATTGAGTTGGATTCGATTGCCCTACGAGTTGCTGCAGTCGCTCGGGCCACCGCGGTGGAAAGTCAGATTCTGTCCAGTGCATTGGATCTGTGAACGCCCCCCTCGCGTCGAGAAGCCTTGTGGACGCCACCGAGAGTATCGCATATTTGGCCCAGTGATAGTGAATTCCATTCCCGACCGACCCAGACGGACGAGGAATCCGACGTGAACCGATTGCGGGCCTTGCGCATGGTAGCTCAGAGCGTGTGCCTGGTGACTTTCGTGGTGACGGGCGCAGTGGGATCTGCGGCCCCAGCACCCACCTCCCGGGTGGCGAGTGACGAGACTGCAGGGACCGACTCTCTCCGCATCGCCCGAATCCTGGCCGAGCGCGGCGAGAGCAGTGTGGAGGCCTTCGCCATCGCCGCACGCCAACTTCGAGCCGTGGACCAGGGCTCGGATTCTGATCGATTCGTGGAACGAGCGTTCCGAACCCTTTCCACGGTGGCGAGACTCGGGGGCGACGTGGGGACCGCAGACGTGTTCGCACGCGCGGCCTACCAACTTGCGCTGCGCCAGGACTTCGGGTTGCAAACCGCCGAGACCTGCCTGGCCTACGCGCTCGCGACCAGATTCTCAGGGCGGCCGGGGGCACGTGCGGCGACGATGAGCCTCATCGATGAGACGCAGACTCGATTGAATTCCACCGCCGACGGGAATCCACGCGTTCGTGCCGACCTCCTTCAAGCTCGAGCCAACCTTGCCCGAGCGACCCACGACCCCGCACGGGTTGTCGACCTCTACCAACGGGCGCTGGACCTGCGGCGAGCGAATGACCACGCGCATGGTCTGGAGGTCACGGACAACGAATGCTGGCTGGCCTGGGCCCACTATTCGGCCGGAAATCTGTCCGCGGCGAAGACTCTCGCTCTCCACTGTCAGAATGACCTGAGGAATCTCGGACTCACGGAACACCCACTCATGTCCGCCGCCTTCGCGCAGTTGGCCACGGTCTCCGAGGCTCGCGACGATCCCCTTCTGGCCGCGGCCTACTATCGATCTACGCTTCGGATTTCAGAGGTTGGCCAACGTTATCTATTCCCTGGTTTCAGCGAACGGAGACTCAGTACCGGCGTGCGCAATGCTCTCGCCCGCCTGCATCTGGCCGAAGGCGATTCGCTGGCTGCGTGGCGGGACTTCGCGACTGGGCACCGCACCCTCCGCGGACTGTCCGAAGCCCTGGCCTGGACCCGCCGCTTCGACCCCGAGCTGGCGGAGAAGCTTCGGATTTCGGCGACGGCGAGCGCTCATCTGTCGGGCGCCGTCGAAGCGGCATTGCGTGGCCTTGGCTCCGATTCCCCAGCGTCACGCGAATCGGCCGTCGCCCTCTTGATTCGCTACGCTCACCGCCTGTCAGAGACTCTTGTGCTCAAGGATCAGTTGCGAAAGCATGGAGTAACGAAGGGACGGGACCTGCCTTCACTAGTCGAGCTAGGATCACGGCTCCGATCCACGCAGGCAGTGGTCGGATTCCTCTCGGCCACGAAGCCCGAGGGAGGAGGGAGTCCACTCCCGATTCCCGTGAACTACGCCGTCATTCTGCGATCAGATGGGATTCCGCGTTGGGTGAAGATCAGCAGTGGAGCGACCAATCCAGATCTTCACGCGCTGCGTCGTGAATACTCAGAATTGATGGGCCATGCGAGTGAGTGGCCGACTCGATTACCCGACGACCCTCGCATTCGACAGCTCTTGCATCAACTCTATGCCCATTACTTCGCTCCGATCGAGCCGCACCTCGATGGCATTCGAGAAGTGCTGCTGCTACCATCCGCGCTGTGGAGTGGGTTTCCATTTCCTGCCCTCGTGGATGACGTTGGCTCCACACTGGTCGACCGCTTTTCCTTTCGACATTTGGGAGGGATCGGCGACGTCGTATTCGACCATGAGCGCGAAGACCCACAGAATCTCGCCAGCGTAGTCCTCGGAGACCCTCGTTTCGACCCTCGGGCTCCCACCCGAAACGATGTGGATCCCACCTTGGAGCAGGCGATTTCGAGTTATGCCAACACCGTCATTCCCCATTCCGTCGTGAACGCGGTGCTGGAGGAAGGGCAATTGGGTTTGCACGAGCTCCCGCGCTTGCAGAGTTCCGGATGGGAGGCTCGGAGCATCGCAGCCATGACCTCTCCGGTCACTCTTCTCGTTCGAGGAGAGGCAACGGAGCAGAACATGAACCGCGCATGTGGAGGCGGAGTGGCTCACCACTATCGATGGGTCCATCTGGCAACCCACGCACTGATCCACAACAGTATCCCGGAGCGTTCTGCCTTGGCGCTGTCGCCTCTGGAGGGAGAGGGGCTTCTCCACGTGGAGGAGATCGGATTCGGATGGATGCTCGATGCCGATCTCGTGACCCTCAGCGGATGTCAGACCGGCGGAGGGCCAGTGTCCAGATCGGAAGGACCACTCGGTTTTCTGCAGGCCCTGCGTGCAGCGGGAGCGAGGAATGTGCTGCTCAGCACCGCCAAGGTCGATGACATCGCAACCGCGCTGCTCATGGAGCGCTTCTATGCGAATCTCTCGAACCGAGCCTCGCCAAGAGTCGTTCCCTCGATCGGGGCGCCCCTCTCCTACAGTGCGGCACTGGCAGAGGCGCAACGATGGTTGAGGGATCTGCGGGGAGCAGACGGTAGGCAGCCCTTCGCACACCCCGTCTACTGGGCCAACTTCCGACTGGTGGGGAGCGGAGGGTAGGAGGCCGAAGCAGCTCCCCTCTTCTTCCGATGACCTGCTAGCCCTGATGTGACAATAATCGCAGCATGAAAAAGGCGGCCCTCGTAGGAGAACCGCCTTTCCCATTGAGATATCGGCCAGTTCGCGGCATAAAGGAGTTAAGAAGCTTCAACATCCCGCAAACCGTAAGGCCACTCTCAGTGAGACGAAGAAAAGCCGATTTATCGCAGCGTGTCAACGGT
>JAJRXK010000001.1 GCA_024276305.1 Candidatus Krumholzibacteriota bacterium | reverse complement strand
AGGGGACCTGCGAGACGATGCGCGAAGCCCCGACCCGGGGTGTTGAGCTGGTCGCTGGAAAGACCGAGATCCATGAGTACCCCATCGACGGTCGCGATGCCCAGATCCCTCAGGGCTTCGGCGACTCCCCCGAATCCCCGGTGAACGGGCGTGAATCGATCCAAGTGGGGCGAGAGGCGAGACTTCGTGCGAGCCAGTGCCTCGGGGTCTCGATCGAAGGCGACGACTCGTGCTCCGGCCTGCAGGAAGGCCAGAGCGTGTCCGCCACCCCCGAGCGTCAAATCCGCGATCACCTTCCCGTCGGCGGGCTGGAGTCGTTCGACGCACTCCGCCAGCAGAACCGGGATGTGATCCGATCCCTCCACCTCAGTGGAAGAGGGATCCGACCATCTCGAGCCGTCCACGTGCGACAGTCGCCGGCCCTGCGAAAAGGCAGCCGATCTGTTCACGCAGTGCCTCGAGATCGTCGAAGGCCGGCAGTTGTTCCTCGGTCGGACTCGCCAAGAGCAGGAGATTGGCAAGATATCGGCTGAGTCCAATCCACACTCCCACCACTCCCCTCGACCTCCATCGCTTCTCACGGGCGACCACTTCTCGAGCCACGTGAAGTGGCAGGTGCTCGAGGTGACGAGCATCCAATACCAAGAAGGTGGTCGCGCCGGCTGACCGGACTTGATCGAGGCGGTGATCGAGATCATCCAGCGTGCGCACCGACGGCCTCCCCGTCAGCTTCACGTGCAGGATCTGCGGTTCCCTCCGCAGGAGCACGAAGCCGCCCCAAGCGGTGGCGGAAGATCTTCCGCTGCCGGCCCGGGCATTGGTGGTCGTGTTGCGCGTCTGCATGCTGTCTCGAACCTCGTCTTCCCGTCGTCCTTGACGCCGCCGGTCAACCGGCGCTTCTCCTGAGAATTGCCGAGCGTCGGGGGGCGCACCCCGCGCGAGCATCGCCCCCGACGCCCGGCACCCCTGACCTATCTGCCCCCGCCGCAATCGCGAAGGTCAGCCGTAGAGCAGGTCGTCGATTTCTCCTCCGTCCACCTCGTGACCCCTTGCGGCCTCGAAGTAGCGCTCCGGATTCCAGATCTCCAAGTGTGCACCCACGCCCAGCACGAGCGCTTCGCGGTCGATTCCGCTGCCCTCGATGAGTTCTCGCGGAAGAGTGATGCGGCCCTTCAAATCGATCGCCGCCACCGCGACTTCGCTCGCCTCCAGGCGCCGGATCCACTGCTGATCGCGTCCCCGGGCCTGCGTCCGACGACGGGCGAGGACTCGCTGCCAATGGGCAGCGGGAATGACCTGGACGAATCCCTCCGAACCCGGCCGGAGCACCATCCACTCTTCCGTCTCCTCGAGAACTCGGCGATGGATCGCAGGCAGAGTCAGGCGTCCCTTGGCATCGAGCTTCAGCCGAAAGCGGCCGAAGAAGCTCAGAGCCGAAGCTCCCGTGGAATCCCCAAAATCGCCGTTGTTTCGCACTTGTTTGTCCCATAACTTGCTTTGTTGAAACAAGTTACTTCGTTTTTCCCTTTTTGCCCCTTATTGGAACTTTTTGTCCCACAGGCGGATTCTCGGCGATCTGATCCGGGCTGTCAAGCGGTCGGATGCGAGAATCTCGAGACGATTCGAGAATCGTGGGAAGAGCGGCGATTCCGGAGAGAACGAGGGGCCGGGACCAGGATGTGGGGACTCGCCCCCCGGGACCGAGGGGAGTGCCGGCCCAGAACGAGGGCCGAGGGGAAGGTCCAGAAGTCTGCCGGAAAACGGAACGAAGCGGGTCTTCAGTTCGCCGCGTCGTCCTCCACAACGGGGAGCAGACGATAGAGGGTGTAGTACACCGGTTCGGGTCGCGACAGTCCGAGATTCGCCACCCTTCGATGCAACACCGCCTGCAGGCGCAAGCCTCTCAGGACGAGTCCGTCGAGGGCCGCGGGCTGCGGGTCGCGGTCCACCAGAACGGTCGGCTGGCCATAGTCGAGGAAGAGGCCCTGGCGCAGGATCTCGGCATCATCGATGTGATCACGAAGGGCATTGATCTGAGGCTGCACCAAACCGCCGAGGTCGAGGATGGGACGGTTGCACTTGGCGCCCAGGTAGCCGATGTCGTATACCGCAACCAAGTCCTGGTCCTGGGTGTTCTCGACGATCCAGGCCGCCAGATCTCCCAGTCCGGCTTCCAGACTCTGTCCGAAGGCACGACTCCGAGGCGCCACCCATCCGAGGGTGAGGCCGAGGGCCACCAAGACCTGCAAGGCGCACAGAGCCACCGCCCCCCGCCGCCACCGCGCAGACTCGAGAGTCCTCGAACGCGACCACCTCCGGGCAGACCACAGCAGGACCACCGGAAGCACCAACTCCAAGTAGCGGCTCACGACCTGGACATCGCGCACCAAGTAGGCGGCGGGAAGGAGGAGCATCCAGACCCTCCATACCGGTTCGCTCCAATCCTCTCCTCGCCACTCCCACCGTCCCCGGCCCATTCCCACCACCCAGGCTGCGGTGGCCAAGGGCGCCGCCACGAGGTACAGACCGGCCAAGACCCGAAGGTTGTGCAGGAAACGAGGCCACTGCAATCCGATCGGAGTCGACTTCGCCTGCATGGTTGCGGGAAGCAGATGTCCGAAGGTGGGCCAGGCGTAGGCCGTCCACAACAGAGGCACCACGAGTAGAGCCCCCCACAGGATCTTCCGGGCCCGCAATTCCGGCTGGCGAACCAGCGCCAAAGCGAAGGTAGCGGTCAGAGCCAAGCTCTCCGGACGAATGAGAAACCCACCGCCCAGGACCAACCCCAGAGCCAAGACCGGCACCCGGGAGGGAGGCCTCCAACTGAGGTCGAGGACCAGGAGAAGCCACAGCACACCGAGGGCCGTTTCCATGCCCGAAGCCGACCATCGCACCCACCACACTTCGGTGGCGAAGACCAGGATCACTCCCAGGGCCAGGCCCGAATGAGGCACGAGTCGGTGCACGAGCCGACTGAACACCAACACGCTGATCGCCCCACAAACCCATCCCAATGCCATCAGAACGTGGATCGGGGCGAAGCCCACCCTCGCGCCGATCGCCGCCAGAAGGGCCCACAGGGGGCTGGTCGCCGCGTGGATGGGATGGCCCGGATTGAAACTCAACTCCCCGTAGCGAGCGAGGTTCTGAGCGAAGCGAGCATAGATCCAGGTGTCGTCCGTGACGTATCCGCGGTAGAACCACAGTTGGGTCACATAGACGAGAAGGGCCAGACTTCCGTGGGTTCTCCAGTTCTGTTTCATCGTCGCCTCGGCCACCACCACGCTCGATCTCTCAGGATCCACCGGGTTTCTTCCGTCGCACCGAGCAACTGTTTGTAGTTCTGCACTCCCCCGATCCCCATGCTGCTACCGAGGTTCAGACGAAGCAGAGCATTCTCATGAACCCAGCGGGCTTCTTCTCGAATGAGCAGTGCCGAGGGGTAGACTCGTTCCATCCGCCGGGTGGTTCCCAACCACGCGAAGAGTTCCGTCCCGCTGCGCACGCAAACATGCCCTCCGACCACGCCCTCTGCTTCGTGGAGGGCGACGAAGAGAGACACTTCCTCCCACTCCGACACGAATTCTTCCAGAAGCTCGCAGGGAACGACAGGCGAACGCCATTGCTGGCAACGCTGCGAATAGAGTTCCCACACCGGGATCAGATACTCCCCCTCCGGATCGTGAACCACTCTCAACCCACGCTTCTCACTCCGTGTGCATTCGTTGCGCCGGTTCTTGGGAAAAGTCCCCCGCAGGAAGTCGTCGAAGGAGGCCTGACCATCGAGAGGCAGCACTGCGGTCTTCAAAGGCTCCCACCCCTTCCAGGGCCCCGCCGGACGTTCGGCTCCGGCCCAGACGATCTCACTTCTCCGGCGTCGAAGGCTGTCGGTCCGGCGAAAGGCGAGAGCGAGATCCTCCACGACCTCCGGAGCGCCATCCCAGAGAGGTCCCCCGTAGGACCCGCTCCACCCGCTGACCCAGTCCTCCAACCCCAGATGTCGGCGGACCATCACTCCGAGTCCGCCCACGAGTCGTCCGTCCCTTCTCACTTCGATCCACCGAGGGTCCCAATCCGGAGCGGCTCGTCCGATGGCGCGGGCGAAACGAGGGTCCTGGAATGGAGACGGTAACGAGGACTGACGAATCAGGACATCCCACTCACGGTCATCGACTTCATGGCGAAGCTCGCAGCAGAGCCCGCTCACCCTCGGTCAACTCCCCACCGCGCCGCTGCGGCGAAGATCGTGGTCGGGGAGAAGCTCGATGATCCGTCGACGGATCTCGTCTCGAGAGGCACGAGCTGCGAGATCGCGCATCTCCTCGACCAATGCACGGGGATCGAAACCCTCGGGGATGGGCGGACGGGCAACCAAGATCTGAGGGTGAGGACCGGGAACCGTGGGGTCAGTGTCGGCGAGGTACTGCTCGGTGAGCTTCTCTCCAGGGCGCAATCCGGTCTCGACGATCTGGATCTCGTCTTCGCGTCCGAAACCAGAAAGGGCGATGAGGTTTTCGGCCAGTTCTTGGATTCGGATGGCCTCACCCATGTCGAGGACGAAGGTTTCTCCCCCCTGCCCGCTGGCCATGCCCTGGACCACGAGCATCGCAGCTTCTTTGATCGTCATGAAGTACCGAGTCGCTTCGCGGTGCGTCACGGTCAGGGGTCCGCCTCGACTGAGCTGCCGGAGAAAGAGAGGGACCACCGATCCTCGGCTTCCAAGCACATTGCCGAAACGCACGGCCATGAACCGCAACCCTCCATCGCGAGCAGCGCACTGCACCAGCAATTCGGCCAGACGTTTGGTCGCGCCCATCACACTCCGAGGAGCGACCGCCTTGTCCGTGCTCAGCATCACGAAGCGCTCCGCACCCACGGAGCGGGCGAAGCCGAGCACGTTCGCAGTTCCCACGACATTCACCATCAACGCTTCTTCGGGGTAGAGCTCCATGAGGGGAACGTGCTTGTGCGCCGCAGCGTGCAATACCACGTCGGCTCGGATTTCACCCGCCAATCGCTGCATGCGCTCGGTATCGCGCACATCCGCCAATACCACCCGTCCGCCCCCGAAAGAGAAGGCGTCACGAAGCTCCTCGTCGATCTCGAAGAGACTGTTCTCGCCCCTCCCGAGCAGATACATCCGCGCGGGTTCGAAACCCACCAGGTGGCGGCACAGCTCCGAACCGATGGATCCCCCGGCACCCGTGACGAGGATACTGCGACCTTCGACCGCGGCGCGAATGGGTCCTTCTTCGAGATCCACGGTCTCACGACCGAGCAGGTCCTCGGGAGCCACGGAACGCACCTGTTCGTAGCCAACACTCCCTTTGATGATATCGCGAATGCCGGGAACGATGCGCACCGGAAGTCGAGTTCGATGGGCATCACTGATGAGACGTCGGATGATCGCACCAGGAGCTGATGGGATCGACAGGATGATCTCGTCCACATCCTGTTCTCGCGCGACTCTCTCCACTTCGGAGGTTCGACCCAGAACATCAATGCCGGCAATTTGAGTCCCCTGCAGATCGGGATCATCGTCGAGGAAACCCACGACCACGCGATCGTATTCTCCCTGCTGAAGACCTCTCGCCACCAGTCGGGCCGCCTCGCCCGCCCCCATCATCAACACACGTCGGGTCATCGTTCGATCGCCACCGTTCTCTGTGCACTTCCGGCACCGGTCTGAAGTCTCAGCACATACATTCCGCCGGCGACAAAGTCACCCAAGCGATTCCGAGCATCCCACACCTGATCTCCCGCCCGCACCCCGGTTCGTCTCAGAATGCGTACTCCCAGAAGATTGTAGACTTCGACCGTAGCCTCGCCGTCGAAATCGCTCACGACAAAGCCCGTGTCCTCGGCCCGCAATGGATTGGGACTCACCGAGAACATGAACTCCCCGGACGAGGCGGATGTGAGCTGACCCAAGTCGATCCTGGCCGCACCGGCCTTCGAAGCGATGTAGAGTTGCTGCCGTTCGCGGTCAAGGACAAGATTGGTCAGATTCGACGTCGGGAGCGGAGACAGAATGTCCGGCGAGTAGATCCTGCCCAAGTCCCGGCTCTCGAAGGTGGGCAAGTCGCTGAAGGCATCCACACGATAACCCTCGGAAGTCTCGGTGATTCGATCGAGACCGACGTCACTGGCCACCCACAACGCTCCACGGCCATCGAGCGCAATGGCTCGGACCAGACTGCTGAGCAAGGTGACGCCGAAGGTCGAGAGCCGAATCTGATCCACTTCCCAGGGCTGCAAGCTCGATTCGGGATCGAAGCGGAATACTCCATTGCCTTCCGCGGCGAGCCAGGCCCGACCATCGGAAGTGAACTCCAAGCCTCGGGGCGCCGCAAGGTCCACTCCGCCAGCAGTGTCAGGCAGACGCGCAATCCTCTTCCACGAGAACGCATCGGTCATTGTCGTCACCTCGATGTCGCCGCTGCCGGTGGTCCCGTCGTAGTCCCAACGCTGGATTCCAGCTCCGTTCACACTGAACCAGACCCTGTCGGCGCCTTGAAAGTCGATGGCCATGACCGCCGGGCCCGAGAGCAAGGAATTGGCCGGAGTGAGCTTGAGCCAGCTGGCAGGATTCAGGGGGTCCGTCGGATCCAGGAGAATGTCCACGCCGATATTGAGGTCCCCCACCGCCGCCCCCGCGTCGCTCGTGAACCAGAGGCGCCCTTTGGGATCTTCCGCCATCGCCACCACTCTCTTGGATCGAAGCGGTGAATCCTCCGGTCGTAGATGGAGGTAGGAAGAAGTCGCGGGATTCTCGTCCGAACTGGGGCGCATTCGGGTGAGTCCCTTGGAAAAGGTGGACACCCAGAGATCTCCCCGGCGATCGACGAGAGCCGCGATCTTCAGCGCCTGCATCCAACCCAGATCGACCGCGTCGGAAGGATCTGCGTCCCGGAGGGCATAGGCGACGACACTGCGATCGCTGCGCCAGTGCGTAATTCCGTCGAAGACCGGGAAGCTGCCCAACCAGACCCCGCCCGCACCATCGGGGGCCATCGCCCGAATCTCGGATCCGAAGAGACCCCTCAGAGCACCGATGTCTCCGACGCCGGGAATCCAGAGAGTGGTCAGGGGATCATTTCGAATCGTCCCCGGGCGCAGGGAAGTCGCCGCGAAGTACAGAGTCCCGTCCGGAGCCTCCACCGCACCCGGATACTGAATCTCGCCTCCATTGTCCAGAGTCGTGAAATCGTAGCTGGTCGCATCCAGGTTGAAGGGCACCCAACTCGTCGCGCCGTCGGTCAGCTCGTAAGCCGCGTCACCGTCGGCAAGACCGATCATCCGGCCGGTGACCGGTACCAGGCGCTCGACCAATACGGGAGGCACGGGCAACGCAATCCAGGTGGAATCTCCCCAGGCGTAGACCCCATCTGCGGTGGAGACGAAGGTGCCCTTCGCCGAAGCGTCGAGATCCAAGACTTCGAGATTCGAGCCCAAACCCTGATTGACGACTTGCAGGAGACTCGTCTCCCGGTCGAAACGAGCGACCCCCAATGGAGTCCCGAACCAGGCAATCCCGTTGAACGCGGCAACAGAAAGCACTTCGTCACTGGGGAGCCCGTTCGAGGTCTGGTACACCCGTTCCGGAAAGCCTCCCGCGACGCGGCCCGCGCCGGAGAGAGTGCCGTAGTAGACATGGCCTCCGTCAGCAGCCAGATCGGTGATCGAGTTCTCGAGCAAACCGGTGATGGCCTTGGTGACCCCGGGTCCCCTGACCCGCATCATTCCTCCCCCGCGACTGCCCACCCAGAGATTCCCCGAAGTATCCGCATCCACTGCAGTGAGAAAGTTGGAGGTCAGTCCCTCACGGGTGGTCCACGCATCGAGCCTCGAGCTCTGGGGGTCGTAAAGAAAGAGGCCCCCACCATCGTCAGCCACGACCACTCTGCCCTGCCACCACACGCTGTCCACCGGCCGGTTGCGAGGGACGAGCACCTCCCACGCGTCGCGGTCCCGCAATCCCTCGGCCAGCGCGACCGCCGACATCGAGACACCTACGGCGAGCACCAACAGACAGACGACGAGCCCCGAAGTCGAGCTCTGCTTCGTGATTACCATCTTTTCCTCGCATCGGGGACGATGAAGAATCCAGCGACGGCAGCCGGGGCGGTTCGACATTCGACCCAAAGCATCGAATGTTGATCCCCTACCATAACACGAGATCCCGCGGGCGGACGACCACGGAGGTGGATCGACCCCCAAGGGAAATCCGGAGTCTCGTTCATCATGTCTTGCGAGGACTCCAGATCCTCCACCACCGCCCCAGACGAGCACAGCCCGAGCCCGAGCCGTGGGGAAGCCATGGATCCTCGCAAAGAATCTCCACTCCCCGGTCGCGCACACGCCGAAGGGATTCGAGAAGGTCGTCTTCGGGTTCGATACCACAGGGCACGAGTAGCTCGTCGATGCGATATCGATCCACGACGACGTCGAGGTCGGCCACGGCTCCCAGTTCCCGTCGGCCGCACCCGGCTGCGCCCACACAGCCGGCAAACACCCAGTCCTCCGCGACGAAATCGTGGGGCTCCTCCCAGGGGCCGAGCACTGCGACCCGTCGTTTCGACGCCGCTCGGTCATCCGTTCCCCCCAACACCCGTCTCCCCCATCGGCGGGTGAGCTCGAGCGCCGCCAGATACAGAGGGACGAACATCAGGAGGACCGCCCGGCTGAAGGTCTGCAGATGGGACAAGTAGGTGCCGGCCATCACCACCAGTACTACGAGAAAGGCCGCCCGCAGCGAATCGAAAGCGCGGTGGTCGGACTCTTGGCCACGCGAGGAATAACGGCCGAGGAAGGCCAATGTCACCGCGGACACCACATTCGTGAACACAATGAGGGGCAGGTAGTCGACGAGGCCGAAGAGAGGCTCGGGGAAATAGGCATCGAGCATCCGACGAGCGAAGAAGGCCAACAGGAAGGCGACATTCAACGCCACGGCATCGGTGATCACCGCTGCGACTCTGCGCCAAGGCCCCTGGAGCCGACGCGCGACGTAGATCAACGCTCCCCACTTGTCGTAGTAGCTGAAGAAACTGCGCAGATGGTGAAAGAGACTGCGGTTGAGCTTGGCGCTCGTCCGCTGATGTTCGTGGTGCAGGCAAACATCCGACAGGAGATGCACCTCGTAGCCCTCGTCCCACATCCGTTGGCACCAGTCGACGTCCTCGAAGTACAGAAAGAACCGGCCGTCCATCCTTCCCACGCGGTCCAGAGCCTCCCTCCGCACCAGCATGTACGCTCCGGTCACCCAGTCCACTGGACCCGGCGAGCGGAGATCGTCGTCGAGCATGAGGTGATCCCGCATCGAAGGATGGTTGGGCCAGATCCTGCCGAGTGGCGTACGCCGGAGGCATATGGTGGTCAGGGTGTAGAAGCGGCGGGCATTGTGTTGGTCGGTGCCATCGGCGTTCACCAGGCGCACCCCCACAATACCAACCTCCGGATGTGCACGGAGATACTCCAGGCTGCGATCCACGCTCTGGGCTTCGAGTCGAACGTCGGGATTGATGACCAGGATCTCCCGGCCCCGAGCGGCTCCGATCCCCGCGTTCACCGCGCGGGCATAGCCGACATTGCCCCCCGATTCGATCACTCGGACGGCGGGATGCTCCGACGCCAACCAACCAGCTACCCCATCGTCCGGCGAGTTGTCGACGACCAGGACCTCGTGCTGGGCCTCGATGGGGTGCTCACCAAGGCTCGCCAGCAGGGCGGTCAACGGCGCCCGACTGTGGTAGTTCACCACGATCAGACTCAGGTCCAGAGGATAGGGTTCCACGTCGTGCTCAGCGATCGGGGAACAACCGTAGACGCCACACCATCCAGACGGCCTCCCAGATGATCCTTCGGGACATCTTGCTCACCCCTTCGACGCGGTCCGTGAACACGATGGGGATTTCTCGGATGCGCAGTCCAGCCCGATGTACGTGAAAGTTGAGTTCGATCTGGAAGGCATATCCATCGCTTCGCACACGATCGAGAGGCATCGCCTCGAGAGTCTCGCGGCGGAAGCACTTGAAGCCTCCGGTGCAGTCCTTGATGGGAATGCCGGTCACCAAACTCGCGTAGGTATTCGCCACCACACTCAGGATGAGTCGAGAAAGCGGCCAATTCATGACCGTGATTCCGTCCAAGTAGCGGCTGCCGACCACTAGGTCTGCATCTTCGATGGCCTCGAGGAAATCCGGAATGGTGGCGGGATCATGAGAAAAATCGGCGTCCATCTCGAAAATGAATTCCGCGTCGGTGTGCTCGAGCGCGTGACGGAATCCCGCGATGTAGGCCGATCCCAGCCCACCTTTGTCCTCTCGATGCAAGCACTGGATCCGAGGGTTCTCGGCCGCCATCTCATCCACGATGTCGCCGGTGCCATCGGGACTGTTGTCGTCCACCACGAGCACGTGCAGGTCGTCGGACTGTTCGAGCACCGCGGGGACGATGCGGCGTATATTCGTGGCCTCGTCATAGGTCGGAATGATCACCAGTGATTTCATGAACCCTCGGCTCCTTCTCCGGGTGCACTCGTGCGCCGACGCAGCAGCAGCGGAAACAACCATCCCGCCAGAATCACCAACAAGCTCAGTGCTCGTATCCACTCCCCTACCCGGTGGCTCCCGGCGACGTACTCCAATTCTACCACGTGCTGGCCCGCAGGAACGGCTACTGCCCGCAGGGCGAGATCCGCGCGGAGCAGCTCCACTCTCTTCCCGTCCACACGCGCATGCCACTGCGGATACCAGATCTCGGCAAATACCACGAGAGCGTTCGCAGTGGACTCGACCTCGTACTCCAATCGATGGAAGGTCTCCTTCCGCAGCTCCACGCGCTCCGGTCCCGAAGCGGGAGCGGGCAGAGGATCGGGCGGTCCGGAAACGATGGCACGGTCTGCGACGGCGAAACTCGGCGCCACGACGCGATCCAACACCGAAGTCGATGGCAACACACCAGTCGTGGTCTGCCCAGCTTCTTCGAGCTCGACCCGGTGCACCAGCCAGGCCCTCGGCCCCGAGCTGAGATTACGATAGACCACGCCTTCTTCACCCACGTACTCAGCCTCGGAACCCAAGTCCAAACCCATGCGACGGAGAGCCGCGAGGGTCTCCTCGGAGAAGGACTGTGGACTGAGAACGAACTCCGCCGCGAGGAGATTCGCCAGCTTCACCTCCGGACGACCCGGCGCGTAGAGCCTCTCACGCAAATCTTCGTACACCTTGAGCTTGGCCGCATAGTATCCGCCCAGACTCACGATCCCCCGCGCGGCCAACACATTGTCCGTCGCCCGAGGTCCCAGAATCGGCCAGACCCTCGGCCGCGTGGACTGTTCCAGCAGCCAGGTGCTGAGTTCCGAAGGCGCGGTGTATTCCTCGAATGCTCTCAGGTGCCGCACCACCGCTTCGGACGGGGCGGCGACGACCTGTTGGCCCTGACGAGCCAAGCTCGGCAATCCCCGCTCGGGATGGAGCAGTACCAGGTCCACTCTCCAAATGTCGATGAAGAGCAGCATCCCAATGAGCGCGATCCCCACCGTCGCCGAGAGTCGTCGCCGACCCATCCCGACCCCGACTCCGACCAGAGCCACGAGGACCAAACCCAAGCGAAGCGCATCGCCCGTCGCGATCTCGGCCACCGCTTGCATGGCGGCGAAGGGTGGACGCCCCCGTCCCGCGGACTGGGCCAACTGGGACCAGTGATCCTGGAGCCAACTCTGCCACGCGGTCGACCCCACGCTCCCCAAGCCCACCAGCACCACTCCGGTGAACACCAATCCCGCCGCCAGCGGGAGTCCCATCCACCGCGGGCGGGTTCCCCGCAATCGCTCCGCCACCGAGTCGAGTCCACCAGCGGCGAGGACCACCACCGCAAAGTGCTGGATACAAAGGATCATCACCGGCACTCGAAACTTCTGGAACCCGGGCAAAATGTCGTAGAACAATCGATAGACGGGGCCGTATTTCCCGAGAGCCACGAGGGTCGAGAGAAGCACGACCGACATTGCAGCCCAAGACCAACGATCGCGACGCGTGGCCACGCCGAATGCGGCCAGCAGCAGGAGCGGCAACCCCAGGTAGTGCGGGTAATCGGTGAAGGGCATTCCCCCGACGTAGGCAGCTCGACCGTAGCCCACGGCGGTGGGCCACCAGAAGGTCGCAATCTCCGACCACCTCATGCTCCAGCTCGTGGCGTAGTCGTAGGCGCTCGTGGCCGCCGCGGCCCCTCCCCCACTAGCCCCGCGAATGGACCAGCCCTGATACTCCAGGACCGGCAGGTAGAGGGTCGCGGCGACCCCCAATGCGAGAAGACCCGCCAGGCCCACCCACACCACCGACCGACCCAGCCGAGACCGACAGCCGCCTCCTCGAAGCTCAGCCCAGGCCTGAGCTCCAACCCAGATCGCAATGGTCATCACCGTGTAGTAGACGATTTGCACATGCGCGCGCAGTAGCTGCATCGACAGCACCAGGGCCAGAGCCGCGGCCCACCGCAGCGAAGACTTCCGCAGCGCCGCTTCCGCAGTCCAGATCGCCCAGGGAAACCACGCAAAGGTTCCCACTTTGGTGCCATGCCCATAAGCCGACCAGGCCAGGATCTTGGGAAGACTCATGAAGAGCACCCCACCCACGGTGGCACTGGCCCACGAGGCCCCCCGCCAACGCAGATACCCCGTCATCCCCACTCCCATCAACCAGAGATGGAAGAGGAGCCAGGTCATGGGAGGCAGGTTCAGGAACTCGCGCACCGCGTGCAAGGGAGCGGTGAGCGGATAGACCCCGGGGTTGTAAGCGAGACTCGCGAAGGAGGGCATTCCGGTGAATACGAAGGGATTCCAGTAGGGGTATTCGCCGGCCTCGAGGGAACGCTGCCCCGCGCTCTGGAAAGCCGCTGCCGCCTGGGTATCACTGCTGGAATAGACCGCCCCCTTCCAGGTGATCTCCGGATGCATCCAGACCAGCGCCGCGATGAGCATCACGAGCGCGAGGCCGGCGGGCCGCAACTCCGTCGGTGCTTTCCACTGGATCACCCCAGGCCCCCTCTGATTCGATCGAGTCCAAGACGCATCATGGCGGGGGGGCCTTCGTGGCGCAAGTACCAGCTCCCGATAGGAGCTCTCCGGCCGGATGTCGCAGCGGGTTGCCCGGAGACATCAGGTCCCACCATGCCTCAGCCACGGCCATCGCGGCCCCAAAACGCCCACGCAGGAGACAACGCGAGAGGAGAAAGAGATCCTGGACCAACACCCCCGCCGGCCAGAGGACGCCCTCCCCATGACGGCCGAGGAGCTGCCACCGAGAACGGGTGCGATGATAGGCCTTGAAGGGGGAGTCCTGGCCTCCCACCGACGAACTCACGGCGTGGCGGAGCCGGCCTCGGGGGGTGTAGAACACTCGGCCGCCCATTTTCCGGGCCCGCAAGCAGAAATCCACGTCTTCGGAGTAGATGTAGAAGGTCTCGTCGAGTCCACCCAGAGCCTCCCACACCTCGGCTCGCACGGCCAAGCAACAACCGGTGATCCAGGCGGTGTCGCCTTCCGGATCCGATCCCTTCGCGGTGGAGCTCCGCAGCGCGCGATGGGAGACCCACCCGGTTGCAGGATTCCCCTCTCCCCCCCCGAACCAGATCTTCTCGGGAGCGTCGGCGTAGACGATGCGAGGGCCCACCACGGCGATCGAATCATCCCGAAGAAAGACCTCGGCCAAGGCGTCGAGAAGCCCTTCCTCCACCCGCGTGTCGTTGTTGAGGCAGACCACCACGTCGGCGCCTCGTTCCAGGGCCCGCTGCACGCCGGCGTTGTTCCCCCCCGCGAATCGTCGGTTCTCGGAGAGGACGAGCAGTTCCAGTTCTGGATGGTGTTCGCGAATCCAATCCGCGCTTCCATCTCGACTGTCGTTGTCCACCACCAAGGCGAAGTGCCGGCTCCCACAGGCGCGAACGAGTCCCGGAAGACAGGACTCGAGATGCGATCGCCCGTTCCAGTTCAGGACAACGACCCCCAGTCGCGGCAACTCCTCCACCCTCAGTCCTCAGCCCGGACTCGGTACACCTGAGTCTGTCCACGTGCTGCAACCAAGAGTTCCGCCAACAGTCCCAAGCTGATGAATTGGATCGCCACCAGGAGAAAGGAGATTCCCAACAGCATCAGAGGCCGCAGCCGAAGACCGTGACCGGTCAACCACACTCCCAAGAAGTAGAGACTGATCACCGCACCCAAGCCTCCGAACACCAGACCCACGCGACCGAAGAAATGGAGCGGAGAGGTCTGCTGACGGGTGAGAAAGAGAACGGTCATCAGATCGAACACTCCATTGAGAAAGCGCGCCCGACCGAACTTCGTCACCCCATGTTGCCGTGCGTGGTGGCGGACCGGAATCTCTCCTACTCGGAATCCCATGACGTGCGAGAGAACGGGGAGGTAGCGGTGCAATTCCCCGTAGACCCGTAGAGACTTCGCCACTTCTCGACGGTAGGCCTTCAACCCGCAGTTGAAATCGTGAAGGCGGATCCCGGTGAAGTGTCCGGTCACCCGATTGAACACTTTGCTGGTGCTGGTCTTGATGAAGGGATCCTTTCGATCCTGCTTCCAACCACTCACCAGATCGAGTCCTCCCGCGAGGGCCGCCAACAGATTCCCGATCTCGGCGGGGTCGTCCTGCAGATCCGCATCCATGGTGATGATCACCGATCCGCGGGCTCTCTCGAATCCGGCCGCCAGAGCGGCCGACTTGCCGTAGTTGCGCAAGAATTGCACGCAGATCAGCGAGGGATGACTCTGACGGAGCTCTCGGAGCAACTGCGCCGTGCCATCGGTACTCCCGTCATCGATGACCAAGATCTCGAAACGAAGATCGAGACTCCGGCACTCGGAACTGACCCGCTCGATGAGTTCCGGCAAGCTCTCCGCCTCGTTGTAGGCCGGAATCAGCACGGTGAGATCGCACTCACCCGAGGAGAAGAGCTCTGTTCTCAACTCTTCGACATCGACTCCAGGCCCCGCTTGCGCGGGCACCGCTGAGTGGTTCATGATCCGCTGATCCTTTCCGACAACCAACGACACTCCGCGTCCAATCCCTCGGCCAAACCAACGCGTGCTTCGAAGCCCAGTGCCTCACGAATGCGACTGCCATCCGAGGCGGTGTGGAGGACGTCTCCCTCCACCCTCGCCACGTAGTCCACCGTGACCTCTTCTGCCAAGTGGTGTCGAAGGCATGCGCTCCGCAACAGATCCAACGCATCGGAAAGCACCACTCGGGAACCGCCGCCTACATTGTACACCGACCAGGCCGTAGTTTCATCGGCCGCGAGAAGATTCGCGCGAACGGCATCCTCGACATAGGTGAAGTCTCGGGTCTGCCGCCCGTCGCCGTAGATCCTCCAGGGCTGACCTCGATGGGCCGCCTCGAGGAACTTTCGGAAGGCCATGTCCGGCCGCTGCCGGGGCCCGTAGACCGTGAAGTAACGCAAGCTCGTAGAGGGCAGATCGAAGTTCTCTCCGTAGAGCACGCAGAGCTGTTCCGCGGCCAGCTTGGTGACGCCATAAGGGCTGAAGGGCTGCTTGACCACGTCCTCCGCCACCGGATAGCGCGGCTGATTCCCGTAGACGCTGCTCGAGCTCGAATAGACCAGTCGCCGTAGAGTGCCGCCTTCACGCCGAACCCGGGCGGCAGACTCCAGTAAGAGCTGCGTCGCCCGAATATTCGATCGCAGGTACAGATCGAATTCACTTCCCCAGGAAGCCCGGACCCCGGCCTGGGCGGCAAAATGGAAGCAGAATTCACGGTCTGCGAGCAATGCAGGAAGATCGCAATCATTCAGGTCACGTTCTATCAGGCGAAAGTTGGACTGAGCAATGGCCCCAGCCAGATTCTCGCGCTTCAGATCAGGATCGTAGTAGTCGGTGAAGGAGTCGATGCCGACGACATCGTGCCCCGCTTCCACCAGGACGTCCGTGAGCGTACTCCCGAGAAAGCCAGCGCACCCGGTCACCAGAACTCGCCGCGACTCTCCGCTCCACGCCGAAGGGAGATCGAAGCCCGAACTCACTGCCCGCCGCCCTGGCTTCGTGTGGAATCCTCTTCGAGCAGGAATCGCTCGAATTGCTCCCGCGCCTAAACGTCTCCAGTGCGTCGGACCCACTCCTCCATGATTCCCCTGGCATCTTCGTCGCGGCCAGCCAGAACCAGCGAACGCACGTAGAGTTGAGTGTAATCCGGCACGTCAGGCGCACGATCGTAGAGCTCCTTGGACCACTTCACCGCCCGCTCCGGCTTGTCCAACTGAAGGTAGGCCTGGGCCACATCCATCGCAGACCGCACTGGATCGATCTCTACCTCCAAGAACTTCTCCGCCACTGCTTCGGCTTTGTCGTACTCACCCACCCGCATGTACACATAGGGAAGGATGTCTCCGACGACCGGAAATGTCGGCTCGAGGCCGTAGGCGAATTCGAGCGCCTCCTGGGCAAGGTCGAAGTCTCCACGCTTCGCCGCGAAGTAGCCCACTCGACCCAGAGCTGCGGGATAGTTGCGAAGAAGGTGTTCGGATTGAGCGTCCCGATACACGGTGTGATCCGCGTTGCCTTCCGCATCGAGAACCGACCTGAAGTCATAGACTTCCGTAAAGTTCCGCCAGATCTTGTCGGGGTCGATGCGAGGATCGCCGGTCTCGTTCCGGTCGGGCGTCAACCGATAGACCAATCCTTCCATCTCCAGGTAAGGAACGAACATCCCGATGTTTCGATTGGGAACGGTAACCGCATAGTAGATGGGACGCTCCCACTTGTTCTCACGCACGATGTGCCACATCGTCTTGTCGCGCACCCAAGCCGGCTCGCCATCAGGCATCCGCTCGGCTTCGAGCCGACAACGCCACTTGCGATAAACGATGTCTTCCTTGCCATCGATCTGCGCGTCGTTCCACCGAATGGGAACGGTCGGCTCGTAGTCTCGCAACTGCTTGATGTACCACGGCAGGTTGATCAAGCTGAGGTTGACCACCCTCACGTCCGTACGATAGCCCTCCACCTGTTGGAGATACCACAAGGGGAAGGTGTCGTTGTCGCCATTCGTGGCCAGGATCGCATTCGGAGGCAAGCTCGCCAGAATGTTGTAACCATAGTTGCGCGCGATGAGGTTGTGGCTGCGGTCGTGCTCGAACCACTTTTGATGACCGAAGGGGCCGAAGAGTACCGGCGACAAGGGCAACAGAATCAAGAGCCCCGCGCAACACTTCAACGCCAACCGTGTCGCAGATGCGTCCTTCCACGTTTCCCAGGCCGAACGCAACAGACCCGCGGCGCCGAGACTGATGAACAGACTCAGGAATTGATAAGCGCCGAAGTAGAAATAGTCTCGGTCCCTGACCTCCTGATCGGTGAAGTTGAGCAGGATGATCAACCCCACCGAGTTCACCAGCAGCACGACGAAGAAGACCCAGAACTGACGCCAGTGCCCCTTCAGCTGGTACCACAAACCGAAGACCCAGAGGGTGAGCGGCACGAGAGTGTCTGCGAAATTCGGCTTCGAAAAGAAGGTGAATTGCTGGAGATAGCCGGTCACCGGCCGACCCGCCAGTTGCCCCCCCTTCCACGAAACGCTGCCCAGGAAGTGCCCGATCTGCCAGATCAGTGGAGCTTCACGGTGGAATGGGCTTCGGGGCGGATACTGTTCGCGGCGGAGCACGGTCAGCAGGCGATCGAAAGTCGTGGGGTCGGTCTGGTTGATGAGCGGGTCTTGATGGGCTCGGATCAGCATGAAGAGGTGGACGGACAGGCCCAGAAGAAACAAGGCGATTCCCGCCAGGGCGAACCACCGATTCTCCGCGATCTCGTCCTGGCTGCCGTAGGTCAACAGACGCCAGATCGCGCCCGCGAGGCAGACTCCGAAGATGAACAACACCAACAAGTCCGGCGCCTTCATGGTGGACAGCACGAACGCGCCCATCACTCCCGACACCAATACCATGTCCACCGAGGTCAGAGCCTTGCGATCGGCCAGAATGACCATGAGGAACACGCCGGGAAAGACCAGGATCGATCCCATGTGGAATCCGACCGACATACCCATGAGGTAGACGATGAGCAGCATCAAGGTCGCGCTGCTCGCCTTGTCCCTCAACTCGTACCAGCGAACCGCCAGAAAGGACACGAAGGCGAGAGTGAAGGAAGCCAAGGAGTAGACCTCTGCCTCGATCGCGCTGGTCCAGAAGGTCGTACTGAAGGCCAGAAAGAGCGCTCCGACCGCAGCTCCCGTGCGCTGTAACCAGGCCGGCGAAGGAGCCACCTTCTCCTGTACCCAATTCCGCTGCAGACGTAGTGCGGTCAAGTACATGAAGACCACCGCGAGGGCCGCGAAGAAGCCACTCATCAGGTTGATCTTTCGGGCCACGGTGAGACCGAAGAGCGGCAGGAGACTGAAGACCTTGCCCACCAGAACGTAGAGCGGAGTCCCCGGCTGGTGAGGGATGCCCAGGGTATAGGCGGAGGAGACGAACTCTCCACAATCCCAGAACGCGATGCTCGGAGAAGTGGTCGCCGCGTAGACGCCCATACTCACCAAGAACAACAGGGCAGCGACGCCGTGATCAGCGTCGAAGAGTTTCCGCATGGCGCGCTCGACTCCCGTGGACGAAAGAAATGAGACGGGTCACTCTAGCCCGAATCTTCAGTGAGGTCACCCTCTCCGACAGGATTCACGGCGGCGACTCCCGATCGGCCGATGGTGGGCTGGGGCTGTCCATCGAACCCCCCGCCGGCGATGGAGTTCCCCGGCGAGGCAGCTCTGCCCCCCGCGCCATGAGCCGTCCCCTCAAGAGCAGGATCCCGAAGATCACGCCGCCGATCAGACTGACGGCCACTTGGACGAAGTAGGTGGCCACCTGCAAGCTGAACGCCAACGCCGGCGCAATCCCCATTTCCGGCATCAGCCTCGAGGCAGCAAACTCTCGGACCCCCAGCCCATTGAAGGAGAGGGGAAGGACGATCGCCACCCCCAGGATGGGGACCACCACGTAGAATGCGAGAACGGTTTCGAGATTCAACTCGATTCCCATGGCCCACGCCACTGCGAGATGCGTCGCGACCCTCAAGCCCTGGACCACCAGGGCCAGGGCTGCGAGCTGGACCACGAACCAGGGCTGGGCCCGGTAGGAGGCCAGCTCGACGAGAAGCTCTCGAACCCGGCCGGCCATTCGGGCCGGGAGAAGGTATCCGGCCAGAGAGGAAATGCCCCGTCCCGCGCGACCCGAGAGGAGAGAGGCCGCCAGACCGATGGTCGGCAGGACCAACAAGCCCAGCGCCCACCAGGGAATACCCGCGGGAGCGCCTCCCCCCAAGCCCAAACCGGCCAAGAAGGCCAGGGCCACCAACGCGCTCAGACCCAGCACCCGATCGAGGAGAGTCCCCGCCAGTGGCCGCAGCACCTTCCCGGTATCGACCGCCAGATCGGCCACCTTCACCAGATCGCCGCCCACGTTGGAGGGCAGAAAATTGTTGAAGAAGAGGCCCACCCAGTAGAGCGCCTGCATCCGGGCGGCGGATACCTCGACCCCCGCGTGGCGCAGGATCCTCGTCCACTGCCAAGCGCCCAGCACCGTGCTTGCGCCGAAGGCCAGAGCCGCCGGCCAGAGATCCACCGGCCGCAGGGCCCGCAGCTGCGTGCCACTGCCCCGCAACTGAGCCACCAGCCACAGGAGCAGCCCCGCACTGAAGGCCAGACGGAGGATCCAAGCCCTCCATCCGCTGAAGAGCCACCACAGGGACTTCCTCACCGAAGACATCGCTGCAGACTCTCCAAGGTGCCCCGCGCGGTATCCTCCCAGTCGAAGCTTTGGGCCCAGCGGGTGGCGTTCTCGCTCATCGCTCGCCACCGGGGCAGGTCGGTCAGGAGTTCGAGGGACTTGGACGCGAAGTCCTCCACATTTCCGTATTCGGCCAGCAGACCCGTTTGGCCGTCTCGGACCGAATCCATGAGCCCCGGCCGGCGACTCGCGACCACCGGAACTCCGCATTCGTTGGCTTCGATCACCGTGAGGCCCCATCCCTCCTTCGGGCTGGGATTGAGAAAGAGTCGACTTCGATACAAGAGATCGACAATCTCTTCGCGGGGCAGATAACCCCGGAAATGCACCGCGCGGGAGAGCCCCAGGCGAAAGGCCAGGGTCTGCAGACGCACCCGATCCGGACCGTCTCCCACGATCTGCAGCTCGGCCTCGGGGAAGACCTCCCGAATACGGACCAGCGCCCGGATCACGACACCGACGCTCTTGTACCGACGCAAGCGGCCGAGATGGACGATCTGGGGGGGATCCTTCCTCGCCGGAGGGTTCTCCATACGGTAGCGGGAGTGGTCCATACCGCACTCGGCGACGTCGATGAGCTCGCCCGGAATCCCTCGCTTCTGGAGGTCCTCCTTGGTGCTCTGGCTGATGGCCATGAAGCGACATCCGCGGTAGATCCACCGCAACGGGAACTCGCTCATCCACACATAGGTCGCGAAGAGCGGATTGGTCTCCCGAAAGACCGTGCCCCCGAAGAGGTGAGGAACCACCGCGAGTACGGGCAGGCGGGTGTGAAGAGGAGAGTAGAAGGGAATCTTGTTGATGTCTTCGAGCACCACGTCGTAGTGGTGTCGTCGCGTCTCTTCGCGGAGCAACCGAGGCAGATGAAAATTCGCGAGCTCCCACCGCCCCCGCCGCAAGTAACGAATCCCGTCATCGCCCACTTCCTCGAAGGCCGCCCCCGGATAGTGGCAAGCAATCCAGGTCACCTCGTGTCCCCATTCCACCAGTCGGCGCAAAATCTCGTGGAGGTGCACCTCCGCCCCTCCCCCCATGGGGTCACTCCGATCTCGCCAGTTGAGTGCCAGGATCTTCAGGGGATTCTCCGCTAGGTCGTGGGCTTCCGCCCGATGACTCCGATCACGATGGTGGTGTACAGAGACGCCCTCTTCGTCGAGAACCACGCCCTCCACTTCGCACCAAGACCACCCAAGATCGGAAGGGGCGGAGGATACATCGGCAAACGCCACCCCGGACCGGTGAGCAATACTTTGCGCAAGGCCCGGTAGAAGAGCCCGGGGACCATCCAGTCGCCGTAGCTTCGCTCGCAGCGCAGGCCCACCTCGGACATGCGACCCTCGAGTTCACCGATACTGAACTCCGTCTCCCACCCTGCGAACCACCGATCGAAGAGCATCAGGAGGTGCTTGCCCAGAGTGTAGTAGTGGTAGCGCTGGGGAACATCCACCAGGAGCAGGCCTCCCTTCTTGAGGACCCGCACATTCTCCCGCAACAGGGGACCGGGGTCCCGGAAATGCTCCAGCAAACCTTGGTGAAAGACCAGGTCGAAACTCTCATCGGGAAAGGGCAATCGCAGCCCGTCGCCCCCCACCACGTGGACCCGAGCATCCGCAGCCCGAGCGGCGTCTCGGATGAGTCCCAGACTGCGGGGCGCATAGTCGAGGGTCACGACTTCGGCCCCCGCCGCCGCGAGGGCCAGACTGTCACGACCGGTTCCGGCCCCGACCTCCAGGACCCGCAATCCCTTGGGATCCGTCGCGGCGAATACTTCTCGGAGGATCCGTCCACCATTGTCGTAGACATCGTCCAGCGAGAGCTCTCCGGCTTGCGACCAGAAGGCCTCCCAGTGTTCCTTGCGAGATTCTTTCATCCGATGATTGTATCGCGGCGAGAGGGAGAAGAACAACCGGAGGAACGCCGATGGCCAAGAAGAGAAAACTCAGCCCTCGGTCGATCGCAATTCACGACCGAGGCGATCGAGGACCCCGTGGACGAATCGAGCCGAGTCTTCCGTCGCGAAGTGGCGCGCCAATCCCATGGCCTCGTCCAGAATGACCGCGGTGGGCACATCGGACCGAGATTCCAGCTCCACCACCCCGAGTCGCAAGATGCAACGCTCCACCACCCCGACTCGTTCCGGAGACCAGCCCTCGAGCACGGCATCGATGCGCTCATCACGACCCGCCTCGTTCTTCTGGAGCTCGGCCAGCAGCCCCTGGATGTAGTCCATGGACTCCTCGTGGGGATGGCGCCGCTCGATCTGGTCGGCCACCGCCTGAGCGAGGGGCTGGTGGCCGAGTTCGGCCGCGTAGAGGGCCTGGACCAAGAGCTCACGCGCCTTGCGGCGGCGGGCTGCCTTCACTCTTCGGCCTCTTCGGGCATCAGCGGCAGCAAATTGGCCATTTCCAAGGCAGTCATGGCCGCATCGAATCCCTTGTTGCCGGCTTTGGTGCCCGCGCGCTCCATGGCTTGCTCGAGGTTGTCCGTGGTCAGGACTCCGAAGACCACCGGGGTGCTCTCGGAGAGAGCCACCTCGGCGCATCCTCGGCTGACCACCGTGCTCACATGGTCGAAGTGAGGGGTTGCCCCGCGAATCACCGCACCCAACGCGATGATCGCATCGTAGTCCTCGCTTCGGGCCAGGCGTTGGCAAACGAGGGGGATCTCCAACGCGCCGGGAACGTGCACCACATGGACGTCATCATCGGCCACCCCGTGCCGCACCAGGCCATCCACACAACCCTCGAGCATCTGCTCGGAGAACAGCGAGTTGAAGCGCCCCACCACGATCGCGATGCGGCGGTCGGCACCATTGTAGGTACCTTCGAAATTCTGCGTCATGAGGATGCCTCCGAGTCGAGCTCACCGAGAAGGTGTCCGAGCTTGTCACGTTTGGTGGCGAGATAACGACGATTGCGCGAGTTGGGAAGGATCTCCAAGGGAACGCGCTCCACGAGTTCCAGACCATAGGCTTCCAAGCCCACGATCTTGCGAGGGTTGTTGGTGAGCAGGCGCATTCTGCGCACTCCCAGGTCGAAGAGAATCTGCGCTCCGATTCCATAGTGGCGCAGATCGGGCGGAAATCCCAGCTTTGCGTTGGCCTCCACCGTATCCGCGCCCTCGTCCTGCAGTCGGTAGGCGCGCAGCTTGTTCCGCAGGCCGATGCCCCGTCCCTCCTGGCGCATGTACAGAAAGACTCCATTGCCCTCGGCGGAAATCCGGGCCAAGGCGGACTCGAGCTGATCTCCGCAATCGCATCGCAAGCTGTGAAAGAGGTCGCCGGTCAGGCATTCGGAGTGCACCCGGACCAGGGTCGGTGACTCGGCCGAAATCTCGCCCTTGACCAATGCGACGTGCTCGTCCGAATCCACCGAAGAACGATAGAGACACATGCGAAAGTCTCCGGCCCGCGTCGGCAGCGGGATTTCCTCGAGCCGTTCCACCAGTCGTTCGTGGAGACGGCGGTATTCGATGAGATCGTGGATGGTGATGATGGGCAACTCGAAGCGTCGTGCGAATTCCAGGAGTGCGGGCACTCGGGCCATCGTGCCGTCGTCGTCCATGATCTCGCAGAGCACACCACTGGGATTCAATCCCGCCAGACGCGCCAAATCGACGGCCGCTTCGGTATGACCCGCTCGCTTCAGGACTCCGCCTCGAACCGCCTGCAGGGGAAAGACATGTCCCGGACGCGCGAAATCGTTCGGTCCCGAATCGGCGGCCGCGAATCGCGCAATGGTCAGCGCACGGTCCGCCGCCGAAATACCGGTGGTGGTTCCCTCCGCCGCATCGATGCTCACGGTGAAGCGAGTGCCCAACCGAGAGGTGTTGCGATGGGCCATGGGATAGAGTTCGAGCCGCTCGAGATGGGACTGTTCGGCGGCCACGCAGACCAACCCACGGGCCTCCTTGGCCAAGAAATTGATCTTCTCGGCCGACACTTTCTCGGCCGCGAAGATCACGTCCCCCTCGTTCTCCCGCTCCTCGTCATCGACGACGATGATCATCTCTCCGCGGCCGAAGGCCGAGATGGCATCCTCGATGCGATCGAAGTCCGATCTCGATGCGGTGGATTTGGCTCCGGTCATTTCGCTCCGCCTCCGAATCCTGCCCGGTGGAGATCATCGATCTGGAGGGTCGTATCCCCACCTCGGTCGAGGTAGCGCAGAACATATTTCCCCAGAACGTCGGTTTCGAGGTTCACGCGATCGCCGACCTTCTTGGCCCCCAATGTCGTTACCTCGAGAGTGTGCGGAATGAGGAAGACTTCGAAATGCACCTCGCCCACCTCCGGACCCACGGTCAGACTGATTCCGTCGATCGCGACACTCCCCTTGGGTACCAGTTGGGACACCAAAGCGGGGTCGGCCCGAAAACGAAAGGCCGTGGAGTCGCCCACCGACCGCTGTCCCACGATCTGCGCCACCCCATCGACATGACCCTGCACGAAGTGCCCGCCCAGAGGATCTCCGGCGGCCAACGCGGTCTCCAGGTTGAGGGAATCGCCGACGGCCAGAGATCCGAGCGTGGTCACTCGGAGGGTCTCCGCGATGGCGTGGACCTCGAAGCGCCCGGGCTCCAAGCCCGTGACCGTCTGGCACACTCCATCGAGGGCGATGCTCGCCCCGATCTCCAGGCGGTCGACGACGGGGGCGGGGGCACGAACCACCAGATCTCGATCGTCGACGCTGCTGCGCAACGTCTCCACCCGACCGACGGCCTGGACGATGCCCGTGAACATGGCTCACTCCTGACGATTCCCAGGCCCCTCCGGAAGATCCCGGCGCTGGAAGACCCACTCGACATCGGGCCCGAGGGGCCGCACACGTACCCTACGGTAGTCGCGATCGAGGTCCACGGCGAGCGGGAGCCGCACGGAGGCATTCTTCCATCCTCGCGGGGCAATCAGGAGGTGGATGCGCTGGGGCGGACAGTGGTCCAGCAGGTCCGCCGCGACCGCCGCGCCGCCTTCGACCAGAACCAGACCCAGACCTCGGTCCGCGAGTTCTTGGGCGATCCGAGGCCATGCCAGCCGGCCATCCTCGCGGCGATCCACCCGGACCCACTCCCGATCCTCCTCCACGGCGTGGCTCCCCCGGTCGGAGGCGTGGAAAACCAGCGCCCTGGCGGGCAGCTCCTCCGGCCCCAATGCGGCTCCGGAGTCCAAGACCACCGGCCGCGGTCCGGGACCGGCGACCGCATCGGGAGAGAGATGTCGAAGATCGAGGCGGGGACGATCCAGGCGGATGGTCCGCGATCCCACCACCACCGCTCTGGCCCCGCCGCGGAGACGGTGGGCCCGGCGATGGGCCAACGCTCCGGTGATCCGCCGGGCTCGGGGATCGCTGAGATCCACGCCCCCCGGCGCGAGAGTCCCGTCGAGACCCAGGGCCAGTTTCAGAGTCCAGTGCACCTCGCGGTCGGTGGGGGTCTCGAAGAAGGGATGGTTGAGTTCCCAGGCCACCCGACCCAGGACTCCCGTCCGGAGGTCCAGACCCCGCTCCCGCAGGAAGGCCCCCCCCCCTCCCGGCACCCGCGGGTTGTCGTCGGCGACGGCATAGACGACGCGGCCGACCCCGGCCCCGAGGAGGGTCCGGGTACAGGGAGGAGTGCGGCCCTGGTGGTGGCAGGGCTCGAGGGTGACGTAGACCGTGCTGCCCCGAACCGAGTGACCCGCGGCCTCCGCGGCCGCGATGGCCGCAACCTCGGCATGAGGATGCCCGGGGCCCAGGTGCACACCCTGACCCAAGCACTCGCGATCGCGGACCACCACTGCACCGACCGTGGGGTTGGGCCAAGCTCGGGCCAGGTGAGGTCGAGCCAAGACCAACGCGCGTCGCATCCAGTAGGAGTCCTCTCGAGATCCCCTCGACGAAATGCTCACGAATTCTCCTGACCCACACTCTCTTCGTCCGCCTCGAAGAGCGCTCCGGCGAAGTCCTGCGCGTGGAAGAGCGCGAAGTCATCGGCACTCTCTCCCGTCCCGACATATCGCACCGGGAGATCGAGACCCTGCGCGATGGCCACCACGATGCCCCCCTTCGCGGTGCCGTCGAGCTTGGTGAGGAAGATCGCATCGAGGGGAACCGTCGCGGTGAATTCCTGGGCCTGACTGATCCCATTCTGCCCGGTATTGGCGTCGAGGCAGAGAAGGGTCTCGTGAGGACCATCCTCGATTTGCTTGCGTACCACTCGACCGATCTTCTCGAGCTCGCGCATGAGCCCTTCTTTGTTCTGTAGACGTCCGGCGGTATCGAGAATCACCACGTCGAATCCCTGGGCCTTGGCCCGGGCCACGGTGTCGAAGGCCACCGCCGCTGGATCGGCGCCCATGTCCTGCTTGACGATCTCCACTCCGATTCGATCCGCCCACAGGGACAACTGTTCCACCGCAGCGGCGCGAAAGGTGTCCGCGGCTCCCAGGAGCACCCGTCGTCCCTGCCCTTGGTGCCACTTCGCCAACTTCGCGATCGACGTGGTCTTGCCCACACCATTGACCCCGACCACGAGAATCACATGAGGGGGACCTCCCGACTCGATGGATTCGCCTTCGGCACCGCCGAGCATGTTCGCGATCTCTTCCCTCAGCACCGAAGTCACGTCTTCGAGCTTCGCCGTCCCTCCCGCTTCACGCAGGCGCCGGCCCAGTCCCTCGCTGAGTTCGACCGCCGCCTCCACTCCAACGTCCGCGGCGATGAGGATCTCTTCGACTTCCTCCAAGAACCCCTCGGTGAGATAGACTTCGCGCTTGAGGGCCGCCCCGAGGCGGCCCACCAAACGATTGCGAGTCTTGTCCAGACCGCGCTTGAGTTTGCGAATGGCTCCGAAGACCAAACTCAGACCTCCTCGGGCTGCGCACCCGCTTCGGCCGCCATCTCCCGCGCTTTGTCGACCGCATGTCCGGGGTCGAGGCGACGCTCGGGGTTGGCCTGGTCCGCCTCTCGCTGGGCCGCGATTCCCTCGAGGGCCTCGATGGGATCCTCGCCCCGCAACTCGTCGAAGCTCACCGAAACCAGGCGGCTCACTCCACTCTCTTCCATCGTCACCCCGTAGAGGTGATTGCCCGCTTCCATGGTGAGCTTGTTGTGGGTGATCACGATGAACTGAGTACGATCACTGAAACGCTCGAGCAGCCGGACGAAGCGCCCCACATTCATGTCGTCGAGTGGCGCGTCGACCTCGTCGAGGAGACAGAAAGGACTGGGCTTGATGAGGTAGACCGCGAAGAGCAGGGCGATGGCGGTGAGGGCGCGCTCCCCACCGGAGAGGAGGGAGACACTGTCCACCCGTTTGCCACTCGGACGCGCCATCACTTGGATGTCGCTCTGCAGGGGATCGTCGGTCTTGTGGAGGATCAGATCCGCCTCGCCTCCCGAAAAGAGGGTCGTGAAAATCTCTCGGAAATTCTGGCGCACTTGCTCGAAGGTGGTCTGAAACATCTCCCGGGCGGTCCGGTTGATGGTGTCGATGGCGCGCAGGAGATCGTCTTTGCTCTTGAGCAGATCGTCCCGCTGTTGTTCCAAGAAGTCCAAGCGCTGCTTCTTCTCCTCGTATTCGTCGAGGGCCACGAAGTTCACCGGCCCGATCTTGTCCAAGCGCTGCTGCCGTTCGTTCAACATCTCCTCGACCTGGGAGAGCTGATAAGTGTCCTCCTCACGCACGAGGTCCGACGGGAGTTGGCCTTCTTCGATGGCCTGATAACCCTCCTCCACCGTGGTCTCGAACTTCTCCTGGATGCGGTCCTCGAGGTTGGCCAGCGTGAGCTCGACCTTGGTGATCTGCGTCTCCACTTCGTGCAAGGCATCGGCCTTCTGCTTCTGCCGTTCGTGCACCAGTCGCAGCTGCTCGCGTAGCTGCTCCACTTCGTTGCGCTTGCCGTCGATGATCTCGTTGACCTCGCGCAGATCCTCCTGCCGCTGCGACCGCATCCGATAGAGTCCATCGACTTCTTCGCGACGAGACCGGACTTCCTCCTGCCACTGGGCCACGTTCTTCTCCAGCGTGGCGCCCTCCGCATCGAGGTTCCGCAGACGCTCGTCGAGTTCGCTGCGCATGTTCTCGAGTCGATCGCGCCTTCCCCGTAACTCCCGATCGACTCCTCGGTCGTGGGTGAGCGCGAGTCGGGCCTCCCCCAACTCCTCCGCCTGTCGATCTCGCTCGGCCTCGAGTTCCGCCACCCGGCTGGTGAGCTCTTCGACCCGCCTCTGGGATGCCTCCTGACTCTCGCCATGTCGGCCCAAGCTCAGCCGCAAGCTTTCGACCTCGGCGAGGAGCTCCTGCATCTCCGCTTCGACCTGACGAAGTTGGGTCTCGTTGCGCCGGCCTTCCTCCTGCTCTCGCTCCACCATTCCCTGGCGCGATGCGAGCTGTTGCTGGAGCGCGGCTGCGGCCTGACGTGATTCGCTCAACTCGCGTTGAACCTCGGTCACCCGTTCCCGGGCCACCCGCAGGGCTTCGCGGTGCGCCTGCTCCTCTCGCTCCCGTTCGGCGAGGAGCGAACGACGCCTCTGCACTTCTTCCGCCAGCTGTTCGACTTGGTCTCGACGGCCGAAGAGAGAGAGCGCACGACGAGCCCCCGATCCTCCCCGAACCAATCCATCATGTCGCAAGTAGAGGCCATCTCTGGAGAGGAAACTGAAACCCCGCCCCGCGTATTCCAGAACCCCATCGACGGCCTCGCGGCTGGTCTCGACCACTCTCACCCGAGAGAGCCATCTCGAGAGGACGCCCTGAGCCTCGGCATCGACCTGCACCAGATCCGTCGCCGCACGTCCCGGAACTCCACTGTCATCGAGAGGCTGATTGGAACTGCGTCCGAGGTCGGCCACGAAACTGGCGAGTCCGAGTTCCTCGTCGACCAGTCGCTGAGCGAGGTCCCGAGCATCACCGACGGCGTCGACGAGGAGGGCATCCGCATCCTCGCCGAAGAGGAGCTCGAAGGCCGCCGCATAGTCCGGCTCGACCTTGAGCCGCTCGGCCATGGCTCCCTTGACCCGGCCTTTCAACTGTTCGTCCTTGAGCAGAGTAGCCGCACCGGCACGATAGCCTTCATAGTCCTCGGCCAGCTTCAGGGCCATTTCGTGACGGCTCTCCACCCGCGCCAACTCATCGGACGCCGCATTGCGCAGTTGGGAACACTGCTGCAACTGTTCGTCCGAAGTCTTAACCTCCGACTCGACGGTGACCAAGGCCTGCTGCTTTTCGTCGATCTCGCGGTGTTTGGCTTCCACTTGCGATTCGATGTCCGTCAACTGCTCCCGCAGGGTTTGCAGTCGCTGTTCCGACTCTCCCTGCGTCTGGCGCAGCCGATCTTCCTGCTGACGCAATGCCTCCAATTTGGTCTCGGCCGCAGTGATGTCCTGCTTTTGATCCGCCTCCTGACGCAGGAATCCCAGGGACATCTGCTGGGCTTGGGCGAGCTCTCGGCGGGCCTGCTCGAAGGTCGCTCCAACCTCCTGGGCTGCGGCCTCCCGGGCCTTCACTCCCGCCTCTCGCTCGCGCAAGCGCTCCACCACCGCTGCGTGCTCGACCTCGGCCTGCTCCTGCTCCTCTCGGAGTTGGGTGGCCCGCGACCCGCCACGCTCCATCTCGGCCGAGATCTCCTCACGACGGCGCTGCCCCGAGGCGATCTTCTCCTGCAGAACCAGGAGTTCCCCTTCGATGCGATTGAGTTGGGACTCGACCTCCGAGAGCGCCTGCGCCTTCTCGCGGCGCCGGTCTTCGAGACCGTCGAGTTCGGGCCGGAGCTGGGAGACTTGGGACTCGATGCGAGAAGCCTCGGCGTCGTCGCCACTGCCTTCGGCCCGCAGCTCTTGGTCCTTGTCGCGGAGAGTGTCGAGCTCGGCCTGGAGCTGCTGCCTCTTCATGTGCGCGCGGACGAATTCCAGGGCCTTCACTTCGCCGTAGAGACGCTGATGGCGCCGCGCCTTGCCCACTTGACGGGCGAGGCTGCGGACCTGGCGACCGATTTCCTCGATGATGTCCTCGACCCGGAGCAAATCACGTTCGGTGAGGTCGAGTTTCCGCAGCGCTTCTTTGCGCTTCACTTTGTAGCGGACGATCCCCGAACCCTCTTCGAGAATCGTCCGAACCTTGTCCTCCGATGGGTCGAGCACCTGCCCCACGATCTCCTGCTCGATCACGGAGTAGGCATTGTTGCCGACCCCGGTGTCGTAGAAGAGATCCCGAATGTCCTTGAGCCGACAGGGAGTCTTGTTCAGGAAGTAGTCGCTGGTCCCCGCTCGGGAGACCCGCCGAGTCACTGCCACTTCGGCGTAGGGCAGATTCAATCGCTGAGCGGTGTTGTCGAAGACCAGGCTCACTTCGGCCGAGGACATCGGCTTGCGCCGCCGGGTCCCCTTGAAGATGACGTCTTCCATCTTCTCGCCGCGGAGTTGCTTGGCGCTCTGTTCACCGAGCACCCAACGCACCGCGTCGACCACATTGCTCTTTCCACAACCGTTGGGTCCGAGCACGCAGGTGATGCCGTCCCGAAAGTCCAACACGGTTCGGTCCATGAAGGACTTGAACCCGATCATCTCCACACGCTTCAGTCGCAAGGTGCAACCCCTCCCGAAGTCGACTCGTCGAGCCGACGAACTCCAGCTCTACCGAACTCTCACCACTCCCACCCAATCCGTCCGAACCCTTTCGGACAACAACTCGCGCGCGGCCCAGGCCTGCTCCCGGGACTCGAAGTTCCCGACCAGAACTCGATACCAAAGCCTTCCCTTCACCGTCGCCGAATGCACCACGGGATGCATCCCCTGACGCTCGAGGGAGAGCATCGCGGCCGCGGCATCACTGGAGTCGGCGAAGCTCCAGGGGTGCAGGGCCCAACCGTCGTGCACGGCCAGGAAGAGCTCGGCCGGAAGTCTTTCCGAAGAAAGCTCCTCCGCCGGCGACGGCGATGCGGAAGAAGAACCAAGCTCGGACCGGGGGGGCTCCTCCGCCACTGGGATCGCCTGCTCCTCGGGCTCGACGATCGAAACCGACTCCATGGCAGCCGCTGCCGCCGACACCCCCGCCCCCGACGAATCAGCGCTTGCCGCCGTCTCGGAATCCAGACCTGCGGCGGAGAGATCCGTCGCCACTTCGGGAGCTGGACTCAGATCCGCCACCTCGAGCGGAAGAGTCTTGGATGGCGCAGCCCGCATTTCGGTCCACCCCCACCATCCCACGAAGGCCACCAGCACCAAGACCAGGCCGATCAGGAGTCGACGCACCCCCGGACTCGAAGCCTCGTCGCCCAACTCCGGCCGGATCCCGTAGGGAGACTCGATCGGGGAAGGGCCCGACGACCGATCCGAGGCCGCGGCGGTGGTCTGGCGGTTCTCCTCCAACGCGACCTCGACCGCCCCGTCCGCGGGATCGTCCGTCACCCGCACCACCAGCGGAGCGAGAGGAATGCCCAGTCCATCGAGGTAGCGCCGCAACGCCGCCAGAGGCTCGGCCGACGACCGGTCGAGGTCGAAACCCAGAATGACCTGATCGCTGTGAACCAGCAGGGGGTGGAATCGGCCATCCGCGGTCCAGGCGGGGGCCAAGAGGAAGACGACATCCGCCGCGGCTCGCAGTTGCCGGACCAGCCGCCGGAGGGCGTCGTCGGAGAGCAGATGCGTGTGATCGGGACGATAGGATCCGACCGGCAGAACACGAACTCCCTCCCTCGGAGTCGCCTTCAGGAGTGCAGCGGCGGACGCACCGTATTCCAGGGCATCGACGAATCCTTCGGCGTCGGCGAGGGATTCGTCCAGGTGTCGAGCCAGCCCCACGAATCGGAGATCGGCATCGACGAGGATGACCTCCAACCCGCGTTCGCGCAGATTCCGGGCCAGGCTGAGCGCGAGGCGGACCCTTCCCTCGGGTTCCTCGACGAGGTCGGTGACCTGAAAGACTCGCCCCGCGTCAGGATCCTCATCTGCGGACAAGCCGGAGGCGAGGGTCTCGGCCAAGGATTCGAGCTCCTCGGCCAGGGTGGAATCCTCCCAGGCGTCCACTCCCACTCGCAGCGCGGTCGCGTAGAGGATCTCGGGGGATGCCTGACCCTCCGAGGCGGGCTGGGTGAGCCAGTCATAGCCGCCCTCGCCACCTCGGGACGGGACCTTCGAATTCGAATCCTGGTGACGATCGTTCATCGACCTTCCTCCCCCTGCCGCATTCGCACCGATGGTTCTTGGGACCGAGACCACTGCGCGCCGACCTGGCGCCCGAGGATTTCGATTTCCGTCTCCGGCACCGCTCGCAGATCGAGCCCGACCTCGCAACCGTCGATTCGGGTGTACACGGCGGGCTCGGCCCGACGCAAGGCCTGATGCAGTCGGAGAGCCGCTCGCTCGGTCGGCGCCACCAACCCGACCTCCCAGCTCTCCAGGCTCTGATCGGCGAAGGAGCCTCCCCCCACCGAAGCCCGGCTGGACCGAGGCTCGATCCGCCAGCCCCGAGGACGAGTCGAAGCCAGGTCCTCGGCCAGACGCTGGGCACGCCGTCGCAGCTCCGGCTCCCCGACTTCGAGAGCTTCGTAGAAGGGAAGGGCCGGAGCGGGGCTCCCTCCCCGCCGCGCGTAGGCGAGGAGGGTGGCCTCGAGAGAGGCCAAGACCATCTTGTCGACCCGCAGTGCCCGCATCAGCGGGTGCTTCGCCATGCGCTCGACGGAGTCGGCCTCTCCCACCGCCAGCCCCGCCTGGGGTCCGCCCAGAAGCTTGTCCCCGCTGAAGGTGACCACGGCCGCGCCGGCGTCGAGACAGGCCGCCACCGTCGCCTCTCCCCGCAGTCCGTAGCGGGAGGAGTCGACCAGACTTCCACTTCCCGCATCATAGATCAGCCGCGCGCCCCGCTCCCGGCTGAGGTCGGCGAGGGCCTCGACCGACGCCTCCTCGTGGAATCCCACCACGCGGTAGTTGCTGGGATGGACCTTCAACAGAAGGTCACCGTCGCGCAGCTCGGCCGCATAGTCCTCCACCGTCGTTCGGTTGGTGGTGCCCACGTCGACCATCCGGGCACCGGTGGTTCGCAGAAGCTCCGGCATCCGGAAGCTCCCCCCGATGGCCACTTGCTCCCCTCTCGAGACCAAGACCCGCCCCCCTCGCGCTGCGAGGGCACGCACCGCCAACCACAGCGCGGCGGCCCCGTTGTTGACCACCACCGTTCGAGAAGCTCCGGTGAGCAGGGCGACCAGGCGCTCCACTCGCGCCGCGCGCCGGCCCCGCCGCCCCGTCTCGAGGTCGACCTCCAGAGACACCGCCTCGGTCGCCGCCCGGGCGGCCTCGGCCGCCGCTTGCGTCGAGAGGCGAGCCCGCCCAAGATTGGTGTGAAGCAGGACTCCCGTGGCATTGACCACCCGGCGGAGGTGGGGACGGCCGAGCTCCTCCATCCCGCAGCGGAGCCGGTCCTCGGTCAGATGCAGAAGGAAATCCTCATCGACTCCGGATGCGGGAAGGTCGGGAAGGCTTTGACCCTGGCGGAGACTGCGACGAAGCTCGTCGAGAACTCCTCTCGCCACGTCGCAGACGACGTCCCGTTGCCACTCGTCGAGGAGGGCCCTCACCCCGGGTCGGGCGAGCACTTGGCTCATCGAGGGAAGGAGGCGAAGAAGATCGGTCATGGATTTGGAGCGGTGCCACCACCGCGATAGGTGAGGAACGTGGAGCACGCTCGCAGTGGGCGCAACCTAGCACAGCCCCCGCTGCGGGTCAAACCGCGCGAGCCCCAGCCCCCGCTGCTCCGAAGGTACTTGGAGACCTCCCCCGAAGCCCTTGTCTCACGGGAAGTTATGGATCGCAAACTCGAAGAGAGATGGGGCTATTCCCAGCGCCTGATGGCGGCGGTGGCGGCGGTGGTCCTCGGCCTGATCCTCGTGGTCCTCTTCGGGCCCCAGGGCGATCCCGAAGGCGAGTGGTATCGCCGTACCGGAATCGAGGGTCCCCTCGAGATTCTGGACAACATCGAGGTGATCCCGGACACCCCCATCGACGAGGTCAGCCAGGAGGAATTCCGTCAGCTCGCCGCCACGACTCAGGGCGTGGACCCTCAGCTGACGGAGAGGATTCTGGCCGAGAACCCCGACCCCCGCCCTCTCGACCAGGAGACGGGTCGCGGGATCCCTCAGGATTCTCGAATCAACCGTGATGGGACCTCCCACTCTCGCCAAGACGACCCCCAGGCCCAGGTCCGACGCAGCCGTGCGGCCCAGCAGTCGATGCAATTCGTCCTCCTCCAGTCGGTGAACCCGACCTACCCCCTGCAGGCCAGTGCCTCCCTCCGTCAGCGGCGCATCGTGGTGTCGGTGGCGATGTACGTGGACGAGAGCGGCCACGTGGCAGAGGCCTATCTCCGGGGCAACAACGGGGGAAACCTCTTCGCCGAGGCCGTCCTGGAAGCGGTGCGGAAATGGGTCTACAAACCGCTTCTAATTGACGGAATGCCAAGCGGTTTCTGGGATCAGATCAACTTCGTGTTCACCACTGGACCCCCGTCCCCTACGGCCTCTGACCAGCATCCGGCCTCCGGCTCACCCTGAAGCGTCTCCGGCCGGATCGACGCCATCCGACTCGAGGGGCAGGTCGTGGTGATCCAAGCTGTCGGCCTCCGCTGGCGGTGGGTTCTGCAGCCCGGGAAAGTCCTCCACCGGGAAGGGGAACTCCTTCCCCTCGGCCAGTACCCGCAGCTTGAGGAAGGGGCTACCGCCCTGCAGTCCCGGCGCCAGGAAGGCGGCGGCAATCTTCGAACGCAGACGTTCGCGGGTGTCCTCCCCCGTCGGATCGAGAGAGTTGATCACTCGCCGCATCGCAAAGTAGCTCTTCTGCGCGAAGGGATTGGCCGCCCGCTCGGGGAAGCGTCGTCTCCACTGCCGCGCGAAGTGCTCGCTCTCCGCTTGCGAGACCAGAGCCTGATCACTGGGGACGACCGCGCGATCGAGGCTGTCCTGGGCCTGCCGCAGAAGGCCGGTGTTGATCCAGGTGCTCGGCCCGAGCAGCTGGACCCGAAGGTCGTGGAAGACGAGCTGCGGCCCGAGCAACCGCATCTCGCTGGGTGCGATGGGGAGAAACAGAGCTTCGGGTCCGGCCTCCCGCACCCGCGTAATGGCCTGGCGGAAATCGGTCTGTCCCCGATGCAGGGGCTCGCTGGCCACGACCCTCGCCCCCAGGGCTTCGATCTCGGCGGCAAAGACATCGGCCTTCGCTCTCCCATCCTCGTCGTCGGGATAGAGGATGGCAAACCGGCGCCGCAACAGGGCTTGGACCGCGGCCTGGGCCACCAATCGGGTTTCGAAGTCCCGGGTCAGATTGGTCTGAAAGACGAACTCGCCCAACTGACTGATGTTCTCGTTGGTCGCGGTGGGAGAGACCAGAGGGACTCCCCGTTCTTGGCAGAGCACCGCGACGGCCGTGGTGGTGGACGAGGTCAGCGCCCCCACGATGGCGATCACTCGATCTTTTTCGATGAGCGTTCGAGCCGCCTGCACCGCGACGACTTCGTCGCCCCGCGTGTCCAGCCCCACCATCGAGAGAGAGTCACCGCTGGCTCGATTGTGTTCCTCGAGGGCCAAGAGAGCTCCGTCGTAGAGCGCTTGGCCCAGCGTCGCATACTCTCCACTCAAGGGGCAGAGCACTCCGATCCGATCCACTCGGGCCAGGCGAAGGTCCTCCGGCGTCTCGTACTGACCGTCTCTCGCGAGCCGCGCCAACCACGCACGCGCCTCGTCTCGATGTCGGCTCTGGGGATAGTCGCGAAGGAAGACCTCCAGCCGGCGCCCCAGTTCCCGCGGTCCCACTTCCTCGGTCTCGGCACGACGCAGCGCCGCCCAGTGGGCACTGCTCCCGATGAAAGTCCGTCCGAATTCCCGGGCCAGGACGTCGAGGGCGGAGAGATCCAGATCCTGGTCCAGCAATGCGCGCAGGCGCTGCCGGACCTGGTCCCGTCGCGGTTGGCTGGCATCGAGACGGTCATGGAGGGCAATGAGGGTCCGAGCTTCGGACTCCCACTGTCCCCGGGAACGGTAGAGCTCGGCCAGCTCCCACTGAGCCTGCATCGAGTAGCCACTCTGGGGATGATCACGGATCAGAGTCTGCCAGAGCTCCTCGGCGGTGCGAAGACGTCCGCGGTGTCGCGCCGCCGACGACCCGATCCAGAGCACTTCGGCCTCACTCTCGAAAGCGGGGTAGGTCTCCAGAATCTCCATGGCCAGAGTCTCGGCCTCGGCCCACTCTTCGTCCGCGGCCCGGGCTCGCAACTGCTGGAGCATCCCCTGGGCGGCGCGCACCTGCTCCACACTCAGGGCCGGGCGGCCGAATCCCCGACGTCCGGGAGGGTGTGCACAACCGGAGAGCACGAGTGCGAGGATCGCGCCGCCGAGCACCAAGACCCGCAGGACTCGAGGCCTCACTCCGAACCTCCGCGGAGCTCAGCTTCCGCCCGCAACTTCAAGTAGTGGGAAGCCAACTCCCGGTATTCCTGGGCGCGGGCGCGGCTCTGCTCGCGATTCGCCGCAGCGAGGTTCTTCTTCCACCGCGCCGGAACTCCGACCACCAGGGAATCCGGAGCGATCTCCGCTCGTTCTGCGACCAGGGCTCCCGCCCCCACGATGCTGAACGAACCCACCACCGCCAAGTCGAGGATGGTACTCTTCATTCCGATGAGCGCCCCCTCCTCGACGGTCGCGCCGTGAATGATCGCATGATGGCCGACCGTGACCTCCGGACCGATCACCGTCCGACTGAGATTCGTCGTGGCGTGGAGCAACGAACCCTCCTGGACATTCGATCCGCGACCCACTCGAATCGCGCCACAGTCCCCTCGCAGGACACTCCCCCACCAGATCGAAGCCCCGTCCTCGACCACCACGTCGCCGATGAGCACGACGTCGTCGGCCAAGTAGACCCTCTCACCGATTCGCGGTCGAAGGCCTCGATACTCCCGGAGGATGGCCACCTTCAGATCTCCTCGTCGCCCCGAGTGTCCGCCCCGGGATCTTCCGGAGGCCGCCGACCCTGCTCGACGCTCCGCATCAGGTCGCGAAGCGACTGCTGGGAGATGGGACCCTGGGCTTCGGGTTGGCCCGGGCCACTGTCGCCGGATTCCGCCGCCAGCGTGGCCGCTTCCGCCTCTTCGACTTCCACGAGATGCTCGAGCTGACTCTGCAGGAGTTCCTCGGTCACGAAAACCGGGCAGGGGACTCTCAAGGCCAGTGCGATGCAATCGCTCGGGCGGGCATCGACCGAGATGACCTCGCCGTCGCGTTGGAGGACCAAGCGGGCGAAGAAGGTCCCCTCCCTCAGACTGGTGATGACCACCCGCTCCACCGACGCGCCCAGGCCGATGACGATGTCGCGCATGAGGTCGTGGGACAGGGGCCGGTCGAATCGCTGCCCCCTCAAGACCAGGGCGATGGAGGTGGCCTCGGCGGCTCCGATCCAGATCGGGAGATACTTCGAGGTCGTCGGAATCTTCAACAGCAGAATATGGCTGCGTCCCTGACGATCGGGAACCAGCCCTCCGATCTTGACCTCGATCATGGCATCACCTCACCGTGAAAGGAACCGTCGCCAGAACCCGACCGTCCTCAGTGAGAATCTTCACTTCCCATTCCCCAGTCCACCCGGGCAACAGTCGCTTGGTCGAATAGCACCGCCACCGATCGGCCCGCGCCTCGATCCGCACTCGGGCCCGGGTCTGCCCGTCGTGGATCCAGGCGTGAATCACCGTCTGTCCCGCGGCATTCCTGAGGTCGGTCCAGCAGGCCACCTGTTCGGTCCCGGCGGCCACGACTTCGAGCCGGTCCGTGGGTTGGCGATCCACCACCGAGGTGGTGATCACCGCCTCGGCGACCCGGATTCCGTCGTCCTCGTCCTGTGCCAAGCCCGTGACCGGCACCGAGCACACCAGCCACACCATCGAAACCACGATCATCAGACCACGCACGGGACACCTCCCCGTCGAATCGAGTCTGTTCAGGTTGCCACGCCCACCCTCTCGCGCAAAGCACGAAGATGGCAGGCCACACAGAATCCCGATCAGTCGCGCACGTCGTTGATCCGCTGTCCGGCTTCGGAGGCATCCTTGGGGAGCGCATCGCCACGGAGACTCGGCTCACTGCGCCCCGGATGTTTCAGAAGCCAATCTGCGCTCTCGACCCACTGGCTCTCGGGATAATCTCGCTGCAAGCGGTAGAAGATGCGACTGGCCTCTCCCACTTCGCCGAATTCCTCGCTGTGGATGAATCCCATCATGAACAGAGCATCGTCCGCCAATCCGTGGTCGGGGTAGTTCTTGACCAGAGACCTGTAGTATCCCAGACGGGATTGGGGATTCCGAGTTTCCCCGGCCAAGCGATAGAGCTGCTCCGCGCTGCGCGTCTCCTTGACGTCGTAGTCCCCGTAGTAGGTGATGCCCACTTCTCGCTGGAGTTCACGCACGCGCTTTTCGAAGGCTTCCTTGGCAAAGAACGGACGCAACTCCCTCTCGATACGATCCCTCGCCTGCTCCAAGCTCTGCGTCTCTCCCGGAATCTTGTGGGTGGCTTTGACGATGTGCCAGTGATCCCCGATTTTCTTCGGTTCGCTCACCTGGTTCACGGGAAGGCTGAACGCGAAGTCCGTGAACTCCTTGTTGAAGCCCATTCCGAGAACGTATCCATCGGGATTGAACCAACCGAGCATGCCTCCATCATCACGAGTCGCCTCGTCTTCGCTGTACTTGAGAGCCACGGTCCCGAAGGGAATCCCCGCCGCCAGGTCCGCCGCCGCCTGGTCGATCTTCTCCTTGGAGTCACATTGAATGTGAAAGCCCAGCAAACGCCCGGCGGACTTGTAGCTGTCCTTGTTCTGCTCGTAGAACTCCACGATCCGATCTTCGGGGACCTCGAGATGGTCTTTGAAGTAATAGTCGTAGAAGGCCTTGAAGAGGATGGACCGGTCCGCCATGTCCAGGCGCCACTCCACTTCGCGCTGATTCTGGAAGCCTTCGTTCCGCGCCTGATCGTAGATGAGTGCTTCGTCCACCAGACTGTCCAGGAATCGGATCCGCCAACCCTCTCCGGAGAAGCGCCCCTTTTCCGTCGGCGAGAGATTCTCGTATCGAAAGTCGAAGTAGTCCTGGGTGATCTCCCAATCGCCCACCCGGGCGATCACCGGTGAGAAATCCGCTCGGGACTTCACCAGCTCCACCCCCCCACTTTCCTGCTGATCCCCACCACAACCCTGTCCCAGGACGATGAGAGCACCAATGGCGACCATCGCGAGATTCTTGAGCTTCACGTTGTCTTCCTCCCAAAGATCACGGCCCGAGGGCCGGCCTTCAAAGATACTGATCCAGCCCTCGCGACCGGAGTTCCTCCAACAGGTCCTTGATGTCCTGAGCCCGATCGCGATGACAGACGAGCGTCGCGTCGGACGTTCTCACCACGATGAGCGAATCGACCCCGACCAGAGCCGTCAGTCCATCCTCACTGTGGACGACATTGTCGTGGCTTTCGATTTCCAGCGCAGTGCCACGGATCGCGCTCCCCTGATTGCTCGGCGGCCAGAGATCGGCCATCGCATTCCAGTGCCCCACGTCGTTCCAATCGAAATCCGCCACCAGGACTCGGACGTCTCGAGCTTTCTCGAGGAGCGCATAGTCGATCGATACGGACCGGCACCGAGAGTATGCTCCCTGGAACGCCGAGGAGAAGTCCGGGGTTCCCGGTCGCGCCGTCGCGGCCAGGCCACGGACTGCAGCCACCATTCCCGCTTCGTGACGACCCAGTTCCTCGAGCAGGGTGGTTTGGGTCCACACGAAGATTCCGCTGTTCCAATAGTGGCGTCCGGAGCGGAGATAGTCCTCCGCCCGGTCCAGATCGGGCTTTTCGTGGAAGGCGCGCACCGCTCCGAGACCGCCGGGGGGCATGGCCCGTTCGGCCTCGATATAGCCATATCCCGTCTCCGGAGTCCGAGCCGCGATGCCGAAGGTGAAGAGGGCGGGAGTCTCCACGGCGGCCTCGAGAACCCGGCCCAGATCGTTGCGGAAGTCCTCTCCGGGAGAAATGAGATGGTCGCTGGGCAAGACCGCGAAGGGAAGAGGCCCGGAATCTCTCTCTTCGAGGAGAGCCGCGGCCAGGGCCACTGCGGGCGCGGTGTTGCGGCCCTCGGGCTCGGCCAGAATCTGCTGCGGCGGGATCGCGGGAGCAACTTCTCTCACCAGTGGAGCCAGGTCCTCGCTGGTGATGACCCACTGCCTCTCGGGCGGAATCAGCGGGCTCAGGCGCGCCACGGTCAGGGCCAAGAGCGACCCTTCGCCCGTGAAGTCGAGGAATTGCTTGGGCCGACGGTGGCGAGAGAGTGGCCAGAAGCGCGTTCCTCTGCCCCCCGCCAGGATGAAGGCGTGGGCGCGATCGACAGATGCACTCATGGCTCTGCCGTCCTCACGGCCTTGCGCGCCCGCTCGACCGCGGCTTCGAGGTAGCTCCGGTACTCGGCCAGAGCCCGCGGATCTTCCGCTTCTACTCGCATCACCAAGGCGGGTTGGGTGTTGCTGGCGCGCACCAGCCCCCACCCCTTCGGAAAGGTCGCTCGCACCCCATCGATATCGACGATCGAGTGCTCGGCCCGCAGGAAATCGCGCACGTGATTCACCACGTCGAACTTCACCTCATCGGGGCAGTCGATCCTCAACTCCGGCGTCACTTCCATTTCGGGGACATCGGCCAGCGCTTCGCTGAGACGGCCTTCGCTCCGCGCCACGATCTCGAGCAAGCGGAGCGTGGCAAAGAGCGCGTCGTCGAATCCGTAGTAGTTCTCCCCGAAGAACATGTGGCCGCTCATCTCGCCCGCGAGGGGCGCACCGGTCTCCTTCATCTTCTGCTTGATGAGAGAGTGACCGGTCTTCCACACCACGGCCTTCCCGCCCGCCGATTCGATCGCATCGGTGAGGGTCTGGCTGCACTTGACGTCGTGGATGATGGTCGATCCCGGCTGACGACTCAGCAGATCACGGGCGTAGAGAATGAGTAGACGATCGCCCCACAGGATCTTCCCGGTATCGTCGACGACCCCGATGCGGTCTGCATCACCATCATAGGCGATCCCCACTTCGAGATCGTCGCCCAGAACCCGGGCCCGGAGATCTTCGAGATTCTCGGGAAGAGTCGGATCGGGATGATGATTGGGAAACTCCCCGTCGGGTTCGTCGAAGAGGGCCACCGGTTCGAGGCCGAGGGCGGAAAAGAGACGCGATGCGACCAAGGACGCTGCTCCGTTGCCGCTGTCGTAGGCGAAACGCACGGGACGGGAGATCGCAACTCTCGAGCAGAGGTCGGAGAGATATCCCTCCACCACCTCTTCGGCGCTGGCCCGGCCCTCGCCGACTTCGTAGTCCTCGTCCACCATCAGGCGACGAAGTTCCTGGATCTGCTCCCCGAAGAAGCTCTGACCCGCCAGAACCAGTTTGAAGCCGTTGAATTCCGGCGGGTTGTGGCTTCCGGTGATCACCGCTCCGCCGTCGACCTCGCGCGTCGCACAGCCGTGGTAGAAGACGGGAGTGGGAACCCGGCCGAAGTCCACCACATCGCACCCCGTGGAGAGAATCCCGTCCCGAAGGAAGGCAAAGAGTTCGTCTCCCGAGGGTCGGACATCCCGACCAATGGCCACCCTCCGGGCGCCACGGCGACGAAAGGCCGTGCCCAAGGCACGGCCCAACGCGGTCACGACGGACGGGGTGAGATCGGTCGCGACGACACCCCGCACGTCGTACTCTCGAAAGATGTGGCCGGGGACATCCATGTTACTGACGCTTCACCTCGACCCTTACCTCCGCCGTGACCTCGCGGTGAAGGCGAACCGGAACTTCGAAGGTCCCGAGCTGACGGATCGGCTCCTCGAGGAGGACCTGCCGCGCCGAGACCTCGTGGCCGGCCTCGGTGAGTCCCGCCGCGATCATCTGCGAAGACACGCTTCCGTAGAGCCTGTCGTCATCGCTCGCGGCGCCGGTGATGGTCAGAGTGAAACCAGCCATGCCCTTCGCCTTGGCTTGCGCCTCGTTCAGACCCCGCGCATCCCGGTTCTCGAGCGCCTTCAACCGCATCTCGAGTTCCTTCACTTTGGCGGTGTCCGCTCGAACGGCCAAACCCTGCGGGAAGAGGAAGTTCCGCGCGTAGCCGGCCGCGACCGACTTGCTCTCGCCTCGACGACCGAGCTTTTCGATGTCGTGCAGAAGAATGATTTCCATGGGCTCTTCCTCTCTAGCGGTAGTACTCGCGGACAAAGGGAAGAAGGGCGAGATGGCGCGCGCGCTTGATCGCACGTGCGAGCTCTCGCTGCATCTTGGGCGAAGTGCCCGTGTTCCGCCGCGGAGAAATCTTGCCGCGCTCGGACATATAGCGACGCAGGAGGTCCACATCCTTGTAGTCGATGGCAATGATGCCCTGATCGGTGAACCAACAACGCTTGTTCTTGCCCCGGAAACGGCGGTCCTTGCGATTGCCGCCCTTGCGGTCTCCTCTGCTCTTACCGGCCATCTCGCGCCTCCTCTGCCTTCTTGTCGAGACCGATCTTGGCCTGGTGAGCACGATTGCGCTCGGCCCATTCCTCGTCCTGAACGATCAAGTGCCTCAGCACATGCTCGTCGAGACGAAGATCGCGGTCTGCCTCGATCACGAAGGTATTGTTCGCAGTGAACTGCAACAAATGGTAGTCCCCGTTGGTCTGCTTCTCGATGGGATAGGCGAGTTCTCGCCGTCCCCAGTGGTCGTGCTGAGTGACCTCACCCTCGTGCTTCGCGACCGTGGCCCGAAAGCGATCGAGGATGGCCTCGGTGTCGGCTTCCGATACTCCCGGATGCAACACCATCACGCACTCGTACTTACGCATTCATGTCCTCCCTCTGGACTTGCCTTGCGGCTCGGCCCGGCAGGCCATCACGACCCACCTGGCAGGGAATCGGGGAATCGTCCCCGGGTCTGCCGTGGCGACCCCACGCCGCCACGGATCGAAAACGATCAGCCCACGAACCAGGGCAGGAACACCAGTCCGACCACGGTCATGAGCTTGATGAGGATGTTGATCGAGGGTCCCGAGGTGTCCTTGAACGGATCGCCCACGGTGTCTCCGACCACGGCCGCCTTGTGAGCGTCGCTGCCCTTGCCGCCGTAGTTGCCACTCTCGATGTACTTCTTGGCATTGTCCCAGGCGCCACCGGCATTCGCCATGAAGATGGCCATCATCACTCCGGTGACCAGCGCGCCGGCCAGCAGACCGCCCAACGCGTAGACACTCCACATGCCCACCACGATCGGAGCGGCCACCGCCATCACTCCCGGAAGCACCATCTGCTTGAGAGATCCGCTGGTGGAGATCTCCACGCACCTTGCGGCGTCGGGCTCGGCCTTGCCCTCGAGCAAACCGGGGATCTCACGGAACTGGCGACGGATCTCCTCGACCATCCGGTTGGCGGCCTTGCCCACCGCGCGCATGGTCAGCGCACTGAACAAGAAAGGAAGAGAGCCACCGATGAGCAGCCCCAGGATCACGTTGGTCGAGTTGATGTTCAGCACCAGAGCGCCATCCACATCGGGAAGCATTGCACCCGCACGGGTGCAGAAGGCGTTGAACAGGGCCAGGGCGGTCAGCGCGGCCGAGCCGATCGCGAAGCCCTTGCCGATGGCGGCGGTGGTGTTGCCCACTGCGTCGAGGGCATCGGTGCGTTCGCGGACTTCTGCCGGCAGCTCGGCCATCTCGGCCAGTCCACCCGCATTGTCGGCGACCGGACCATAAGCATCGATCCCCAGAGAGATCCCCAGGGTGGAGAGCATTCCGACCGCGGCCAAGGCCACTCCGTACACTCCGCCGAGCTCGTAGGCCACGTAGATCCCGAGGCAGATGAAGAGCACCGGCAATGCCACCGACTCCATGCCCGTGGCCAGTCCGTGGATGATATTGGTTGCCGCGCCGGTCTGTGATTGCTCGGCGATGTGCTGGGCGGGTTTGGTCTCGGTCGAAGTGTAGTACTCGGTGATCTTTCCGATGATCACTCCTGCCACCAGACCGGCGACGATGGCACCGAAGAGGTGTAATCCCTTAACCCCTTCGGGGAAGGCCATGCTGCGAGTGAGAAAGTACACCGCAGCGGTCACCAGAACCGACGCCGCAATGAGCCCCCGGAACAATGCCCCGTGCACTCCCTCTTCATTCTGCGCCCGCACGAAGAAGGTTCCCAGGATCGACGCCATGATGCCCAGGCCACTCACCGCCAGAGGAAGCATGACCATGTTGCTCATGTGCTCTTGGCCCGCATAGAGGAATGCACCAAGCGTCATGGCCGCAATGATCGATCCCACGTAGGACTCGAAGAGGTCCGCACCCATTCCCGCCACGTCGCCCACGTTGTCGCCCACATTGTCGGCGATGGTCCCGGGGTTGCGGGGATCGTCTTCGGGGATGCCGGCTTCGACTTTCCCCACCAGATCGGCACCGACATCCGCGGCCTTGGTGAAGATGCCTCCACCTACGCGCGCGAAGAGGGCGATCGAGGACGCTCCAAAGCTGAAGCCCAGGACGTGCTCGAGAACCTGCGAATCGAGCTGTCCCCCGCGGGAGTAGAGGTAGGTGAAGAGGACGATTCCGAAGAGCGCCAATCCCACCACGCTCATGCCCATGACCACGCCCGAACTGAAGGAGATCTGGAGGGCAGGCATCAATCCCTTTTCAGCGGCATGCGTGGTCCGCACCGCTGCTCGGGTCGCCGTGTGCATCCCGAAGTAGCCGGCGAGACCCGAGGCCACGGCCCCGCTCACGAAGGCCACCGCGGTCTGCCAGCCCAGACCGGCATCGGCTGGAGAGAAGAAGATCGCAGCGGCCACCACGACCACGAAAATGGTCAGCCATCGGTATTCTGCATTGAGGAAAGCAGCCGCCCCCAATTGGACCTGACGAGAGATTGCCTTCATCTTCTCGCTACCTTGGTCCTGGCGCATGATTCCGCCGAACTTGATCAACGCGAAAACCAGCGCCAAAATGCTGGCTCCACCGGCGAGCAGGAAATACGTGTTCATCGCGGCAATTTCCTCCCAGATCCTCACCGCTCACGCGGTACAGGGAACAGAGTGATCGGCAGGCTCGCTTCAGCCGTTGAAACGAGCCATGGTCTCTTCCGCACCGTGGCGGACCCAGGTCGTGACGGCATCCTTCGCCCTCTCGACCATCGCCCCCACTTCCTTCTCCTCTTCCTCGGTGAAATCACCGAGTACCCAATCGGCGAGATCCTCGCCCTCGGGCAGCGGACCACACCCCAACTTCAGGCGAGGATAGTCCTGAGTCTGCAGGCATTCCTCGACGGACTTGAGCCCATTGTGCCCTCCCGCTGATCCCCGCGCGCGTAGACGCAAACGTCCCAGCGGAAGCGCAACATCATCGACGACGACCAGGCAGTCCTCCGGCACCACGCCGAAACGAAGGCAAGCTTCGCGAACTGCTCGACCGCTTCGATTCATGTAGGTCAGAGGTCGAATACCGACGACACGATTCCCCCCGACGGTCCAGTCCAGCTGGAGATAGTCGCCAGCCCCGGCCGTCACCGGTCCGTGTGCGAGAGCATCGAGAACTCTGAAGCCGAGGTTGTGGCGGGTGCGCCGGTAGCGCTCGGTGGGATTCCCCAGGCCGACCACGAGTCGTACTTCGGAGTCCGGACCTCTGCCGTCGATCCCCGGCACGGGGGGATCCAACGACATTCCTACTCCGAATCGCCCTCGGTAGGAGTGGCAGCCTCGCCCTCGGTGGCGCCATCTTCGCCGCCCTCGGTCTCGGTGGCCTCTCCTTCGCCTTCCTCGGTGACTTCCTCGACGAGCGAGACGCTGGCCACACTGCAGATCGTCGCCTGCGGATCGTCGATGATCTCGAATCCATCCGCTTCGATGTCCCCAGCGTGAATCGCCTCGTTGATGTGCACATCGGTGAGGTCGATCTCGATCGACTCCGGAATCCTGGTCGGTAGCACCCGGATGTTCAACTCACGCCGAGCCCAACCCAGAACTCCGCCTTCGTTGCGCACGCCGATGGAGATCCCCTTCGGGACGATGGGCACCGAAACCTCGATCGGTTGCGTGAGATCGATGGCCAATAGATCCGCGTGGACCACATTGCGATTGACCGGATGGCGTTGGATCTCGCGCAGAATGGCGACCTTCTCGTCTCCACCCTCGACTTCGAGCTTCAACACGGCCCGGATTCCCGATCCGGTACCGATCGCACGGCGAAAGTCCCGGTCATCGAAGCTGAGTTTGAGGGGAGCCTCGCCGAGTCCGTAGAGAACTGCGGGAATCCTTCCGGCGGCGCGGAGTCTGCGCGCCGCTCCCTTCTTGCGCCCCTCACGCGGCTGGGCCGCAATGGTGACGGTTGCCATTTGCTACATCCTCTCGTCGGTCGCGCCCCTCGAAACGGAGAAATCGGTGTCCGAAGACGACTTCACTCCGTCGGCGGCGCGGAAAACTCACGGAAAGGGACTCGGAACGAGCGCCCGCCGCGGCTTCATGGAACCTCTGTGGACCTCTCTCCGGCGAATGGGTCGCGGGGAGGCCACACGAGCCGGAAAGTATAGGCCAAGATCTCGAAAACGGGTAGGTCTATTGGACGAAAAGTGAGGAAATGCTCTGCTCGAGGTGGATTCGCTTGATCGCCTCGGAGAGCAGGGGCGAAATGTCGAGAATCTCGATCTTGGGGCAAGACGCCCCCCGATCGAAGGCGATGGTATTGGTCACCACCGCCCGCTCCACCGGGGCTTCGTTCACCCGATCGAGGGCCGGACCGGAGAGAATGGGGTGGGTGGCGCAGAGCTCCACCGCCACCGCTCCCTGGTGATTCACCAATTCCTTGGCCGCATCGCACATGGTGCCCCCGGTGTCGATCATGTCATCGAAGATCACCACGTGCTTGTCGCGGACATTCCCGATGAAATTCACGACTTCGGCGTGATTCGGCCGAGGGCGCCGCTTGTCGATGATGCTCAGGGGCGCCCCCAGTCGCTTGGCGAAGGCTCGGGCCATCTTGACGCTGCCCACGTCGGGGGCCACCACCGCGAACTCCCCGCGGTCGGGGTGGTCGAGATAGTGGTCGAGAAGCACCGGCGCCGCGTAGAGGTGGTCGAGGGGGATGTCGAAGAAGCCCTGGATCTGAGCCGCGTGCAGATCCATGGTCAGGACTCGGTCGGCCCCGGCCTTGGTGATGAGATTGGCCATCAGCTTGGCCGAAATCGGAACTCGCGGACGATCCTTGCGATCCTGCCGGGCGTAGCCGAAGTAGGGAATCACCGCCGTGATCCGCTGGGCCGAACTTCGCCGGGCCGCGTCGAGCAGGAGCAGGAGCTCGAGAATATTGTCTCCGGGAGGGTTGGTCGGCTGGATGATGAAGACATCCATCCCGCGGATGTTTTCTTCGATCTGAAGGTGAATCTCACCGTCGCTGAAGTCATCGATCTGGACTTCGGTCAGGGGGACGTCGAGATACTGGCAGATACGACGGGAAAGATCCGCGTGGCTCCGACCGGAGATCACGCGGAGACGACGACCCATGGGCACGACTCGCACCAACTTCTGGCAGATGGCTACGCAGGACGGACGACGTCCGCATGCTCGTCACAAAACCGGGCTACGTCAAGGAGAGCCTGCGTGGGTCCGGCCGCAACGGCGCGCCCCAGACCAGAATCAGTAGTCTTCGCCGCCGCTCACACCTTCACGGGCATAGGGCTGCGCCGGCCCTTGCTCGGCGCGCCGGACTTCATCCTTGTAGGCCCCGATCACTTCGGCCTCGAGCCACTCCCGCGTCTCGCGGTTGATCGGGTGGGCGACGTCCTGATAACTGCCGTCCTTGCGCTGGCGCGAAGGCATGGCCACGAAGACCCCATTCGATCCTTCGATGATCTTCAGGCCACGAATGACGAACTGGCCATCGAGAGTGATGCTCGCGAAGGCTCTCAACTTGTCGTCATTTCGGAGGGTGATGCGAATCTCTGTGATCTCCACGCGATGCCCCCTGGCTGAGGAACGAGCTCCGAAAGGCCCGAGTCAGCCATGACATCCCTGTCACCGACCCGTCACCTAGGCTTCACGGAGCGTGACCCCCTGGCGCGTGGAGCCTACGATCCAGGAGGATGCGCCTGCGAGCTCCAGCTCGTCCACCGCGCGATGGGCGGCCTCATCATCGGGGTAGACAGCGAAGAGGCTCGGCCCGCTGCCGCTCAGAAGCACCAATTGGGGGTCGGTCTCCTCGAGCTGCAGAAAGAGCCGCTGCACTTTCGGATACTCCGGAAACACGACTTCGGACAGGCGATTGAAGCCCACCCACCTCCGCTCCGGAAACCGCGAGAGCAGCGCCTTGATGGTCTGGAGGTTAACCTTGGGGCAAGTGTGGGTCAACCCCATTCTCAGTTGGCTGTAGACCCATGCGGTAGAGACTTCAAGTTTCGGGGTGACAATGAGATAGCTGCCTACGCCCCGAGCGTGAAGGGGGGTCAATTCGTCGCCGATCCCCCTGGCCAACTGGGTGCCTCCCCGCACGAAGAACGGCACATCCGCGCCGAGCTTCGAGGCCAGCTTCTCCTGCTCCTCGGCGTCGAGGTGGAGACCCCACAGCCTCGAGACCGCGGCAATCGTGGCTGCGGCGTCCGAAGACCCGCCGCCGAGCCCCGCGGCGACGGGGATCTTCTTGGTCAGCTCGATCTCCACCCCCCCGGAAACACCGTAGTGGGTCTTGACCAGCTTGGCCGCCCGATGGCAGAGATTGGACCGATCGATGGGCACCGAGGGATGATCGCAGTGGACGTGAATGGGACCCTTGGTCACCCGGAATCGGAGCTCGTCGAAGATCTCGACGGTCTGGAGCACCGTCTCGACCTCGTGGTAGCCATCTTCCCGGCGACGCAGCACCTCGAGGTGGAGATTCACCTTGGCCGGCGCCCGCGCCTGAAGGTCGTAGCCCCGATCCTGGTCTCGTTCCATGCTCACTCTTTCCAGCGAGGAGCCGCTTCGAGCCGACCCCAGGGGCATTGCGCATACAACCGGTGGAGGGGCCGCCCCACCCACGGTTGCCAGAGCAGAGCATGATAGACGCGTCGACCCACTTCGCCCAGCCGGGTCAGGACCACCCCGCCCCGTCGGGTCCGCGGGGGACGCCAGGGCCGCAGTCCAGGGAGCAGAGACGAGAGCTCCGGTCCGCCCCCTACGCACTCGATATGAGCGGGATCCCCCACCCCCAGTCCCTCTTCCTCCAGGCGCACCAACCACGGCATCGACCGTGGGATCCATCCCATCAACACCGCCGCCACGCTGTCGACGGCGACCGGATCGGTGCCCGCCAGGATCAGGTCCAGAACTCGGGGACGCATCCGCCGCGACGCACTCCCGCAGACCGTCGCGTCCACCAGACAGACTGCACCGGCCAAGGTCTCCCGGTGCATCCGAAAGAGCTCGGCCACCGCATCGGGCTGGGCGGGAAGCTCGGGCCACGGCCGACCCGCCCGCTGCGCGTCGCAGGCCAGGGCAACGGCCCCTCGCACCGCCCACCGCGGGCTCTGGACCACCGAAGCCAGCATCGCGGCCCGATCTCCACCCCACTCCCCTCGTCGCGGCGCCTCCCCCCAAGCGGCGGTCAGCAGCGGTGTCGGAGCTTCGACCAGGGCTCCCTCCCCCGGACGACAGGGAAGGACCTGGGCGCCTCCGACGGGCCTCCAGCCCAACGCAGGCTTTGCATGGCCGGTGCGAGGGGTTGCGCACCACAGCTTCGCCCCCGCCTCGTGACCATGGTCGCGCTCCCACCTCGCCCAGGCACTCCACTGCCAGGGTTTGGTGGCTCCGCCCGGTAGACCCGGATCCGGCGCCTCGGTCGCCACCACCACGGGATGAGGATGGCGAGCGATCCCTCCTCCGACCAGGTCGAGGGCGCGGTGAATGTCTTCTTCTACGGTCTCGGCCGTCGCAGCCACGACGGCGACACGAGTGCGTGCCATGAATACCTCCCCTTCCTCCTACGCCGCGGAGCCGTAGATGATCCAGGTCACGGTGAGAATCCAGAGGAGGACCGTCAGGAGAATCGAGCGATCGTTGAGCAGCATCTCCGATGGGTCGCCACCACCCTCCTTCTCGAGCACGAGGTAGAGGTAGCGACCCAAGCCGTAGAAGACGAAGGGGATGGTGTAGAGGAGCTTGTCGGTTCCGAAGTAGGCCACGGTATCGGGCCAGATCGTGTAGATGCTGTAACTCAGGATGGTCACCGCCACAGTGATGGCTGTGAGCCGGTCCACCAATTCCACGCTGTAGTGATCGAGGCTCCGACGGTGATCATGATCGACTCCCTCCAATTCGTGACGGCGCTTTCCCAACGCCAAGAAGAGGGAGAGGAAGAAGGTGCACATGAGAAGCCAGGGCGAGATCCGAACCTCCGCCCCCGCTCCCAGGAGGAGTTCGGTCCCGGCCAGGGCCCTCAGGACGAATCCGGTCGCGATGGCCATCACGTCCAACAAGACCATCCGCCGGAGGAAGAAAGAGTAGGCGAGGTTCAGCAGCAGGAAGGACACGGCCACGACGACGAAGCCTCGGCCGAGTCGAGTCGCGGCCGCCAGAGCTGCCGCCGCGAGGACCATCAGACCGATCAATGCCACCGACCGGGGCAGGGCCCCCGACGCGATGGGACGATTGCGTTTGGTCGGATGCAGTCGGTCCTTGGCCTCGTCCTTGAGGTCATTGAGCAAGTAGACCGATCCGCTGAGACCGCAGAAGATGCCGAATCCCGCGATCGCACGCAACAGAAGACCGGTGTCGTTGAGGCTCTGAGCAAATATGATCGCCGCGAAGAGGACCAAGTTCTTGGTCCACTGGTGCGGACGCAGAGTCTTCAGGAAAGCGATGGCCGTCATCATGTTCCCTCAATAGGCATTGTCACCGCGCAACACGTGCACGAAGGTTCGCAGCAGGATCTGGAGATCGAGAGTCAAGGACCAGTTTTCGACGTAGTAGAGATCGTAGAGGGTCCGGACTTCGATGGGGGTGTTTCCACGCAGACCGTGGACCTGAGCCCAACCGGTCAATCCGCTCCGGACCCGATGCCGTTCCAGATATCGCGGAATGTCCTGTTGGAATTCCCGAACGAAGACCTCCCGCTCCGGTCGCGGTCCCACCAGACTCATGTCGCCCCGCAGAACGTTCCAGAACTGAGGGAGTTCGTCGAGGCTGAAGCGCCGCAAGAACGAACCGATCGCCGTCCGCCGCGGATCGTTCTGCTGCGTCCACACCGGTCCGCTCGACTCCTCCGCGTCTACCCGCATGGTGCGGAACTTGAGCATGTCGAAGCTCTGATGATCCCGTCCCAGTCTCGCCTGACGATAGAGGACCGGACCGCGCGACGTGACTTTCACCGCGAGGGCCAACACCAGGAGCAAGGGTGAGATCACGATCAGCGCGAGGGCCGAGACCACGATGTCGAAGGCGCGTTTGATGATGCGATCCATGCCGGTGAGGCCTCGGTTGCGAACGCTGATGAAGGGCATCCCGGCGATCTCGCGCATTCGCATCCGGCTCGAGTGCAAGCGCTTCATGTCCGGGACGAATTGGACATCCACCACCTGGTCGCCCAGTCGGTCGGCGACTTCGGCGACCAACCAGAGTTGACGAAAGGGCAAGGTCAACAACACGAGGTCGATGGCATGGGCCTCGACGATCTTCTCGATCTCCTTCAACGAGCCGAGGACGGCGAGATGGCGCCCACTGTCGTCCGTGCTGCCGTCGGCGACCGCCCCGGTGATGGCCTCGCGCTCGGGATCATCGATGATCTGACCCACGGCGCGAAGCCCAAGTTCCGGCAGGCGTTCGAAAGTCTCGAGCAACCGGCCCCGCATTGCGGTAGCTCCCACGAAGAGGACCCGGACCACTCCTCGCCCGCGCCGCAAGTAGCGCTTGAGGACCGAACGAGCGACGAGTCGGCCGAAGGCCAAGAAGAAGAGGCTGTTGAAGAAGAAGATCACGAAGAAGGTTCGCGAGTAGGTGATCTTGCGCACGAAGAAGGCCAGGGCCAGGATCACCATGCTCCCCAAGGCCACCGCACGGAAGAGTCCGTCGAGATCCTCCTCGAGGCGTTTGCGGCGAGTCGGATCGTAGAGGCCCTGGGAGTAGAAGATTCCGGCCCAGACCAGGAGCAATACGAAACTCGCACTCAGATACTGTTCGAATGGGGGCACCCCGAGCGGAGTCGCCAACCATCCGGTGAGAAAGCGGATGTAGAAGGTGAGCAGAAACGCCGCCTCCAGCGAGAGCAGATCTGCCAGAAGGAATACCGTGGGTTGGAGGAGGTCGGCGTCGTGACGCGGGGTGGACTTCGGCACTCTACTCCCCTCGGCTCTGCTGCCGCTCCATCGCTCGGCGGAGCTCGTTGCGATAGCGACGCGCGAAGGCTTCACGGCTGAAACCGTCGGCCCATTCGCGCATGGCATCGACGGAGTAGGATGCACCAGAGCCTTCGAATTCGTCCAGTGCTGCGATCAAGGCCTCTACGGACTCCCCCTCGTAGAGCAGTCCGTTCACTCCCGGCTTCACACTGTCCAGAGCCCCGCCCGCCCGTTGAGCGATGGTCGGCAAGCCTGCCGCCGTTGCTTCGACCACCGTGATGCCGAAGTCCTCGACTCCGGGGAAGAGGAAGGCGCGGTGCGTGGCCATGAGCCGCGGCAGCTCCGCATCCGGGACGAAGCCCAGAAAACGAATATCGCTCTTCGGCCAACGCCTCGCCAAGTCTTCGAGTGGACCGAACTCCGGTCCAGATCCCGCGACATCCAGAGGACGGCCACTTCGAGCACAGGCTTCGACCGCGACGTCGATCCGCTTGTAGGGCACCAGAGCCGAGACCACCAGATAACGCGAACCACTCGTTGTCTCCACCCCAGCGAATCGCTGCACATCGACCGGAGGCGCGACGACCGCGACCCGATCGGGATCGACTTCGTAGAAATCGAGGATGCGCTGACGCACGAAGGAGCTGTTGGCGATCCAGTGGTCCACCCGCGAAGCCGACGCGCGATCCCAACCACGCAATCGCTCCGCTTGGTGCTCGACGATCCGTCGCCTCAATCCGGTCCAGTGGCCGAAATAGTCCTCGAAGCGGTCCCAGACATATCGCATGGGAGTGTGGCAGTAGCACAGGTGCAGAGCCTTCGACCTCGCTCCGGCGCCCTTCGCCACGCAGTGACTCGTACTGAGAATGAGGTCGTAGTCGCGAAGATCCAGACGGTCGGCCCAGGAGGGAAAGAGCGGCAGCAGCCAGCGATATCGCCCCTGGACTCCCGGAATGGCGTTCATCCAGGAAGCGTAGAGGGGGCGGTCTTCGATGATGGCCGGCAGCACCCCCTTCACATGGAAGAGAGTGTAGAGGTCGGCCGGGCCCACCAGCTCCGCGATGGACTCGAGAACCTTTTCACCGCCCCGGTATCCGTTGAGCCAATCGTGAACCAGCGCGACCCGGCCCAGAGACGGACCTTCCGCCTCGCGATCGGTTTCGGCCCTAGTGGTCATCGAAGTCGAGGGCATCGTCCCTACCACCGGTTTCGGCCCCTCGCTCCGCACGCCGCAGATCCTCGATCGCGCCCCGGGCACACCCGGGTCCGAAACCCCGGCTCTGCAGAAAACGCATCGCCCGTACCTGGTCCTTCCACTCGCTCAGATCGAAACGCTTGCGACGGAGGGCAGCCCTCGCGCAATCGCCTTCGGCATCGGCGGGAAGCTCGGCGTCGATCCCCCACCAGGCATCCTCCTCTCCAACCCCTTCTCGCCCCAGTCTTGCGAGCAGCCACCGCCGTCCCACCGGCTTGCGCCGGAGTTGATCGGCGCACCACGCCCTCGCGTACTCTCGGTCGCAGACCAAGCCCTGTCGACGAAACTCTTCCAGAACCGCTTCGACGGCATTGGAATCGTGTCCCTCGTCGAGCAACTTTCGTCGCAACCAGAGCGCGGTGCGACGCCGCCGATCCAACCAGCCGAATACTTTCTTGGCAATGGCCTTGCGTTGAGCCGCCAGCCTCAGCCTGTCCACCTGATCGCAGTCCAGAAGGAGGCCCGGAACCATGCCCCGGGCCTCTTCCGCATTCAGTCCGAGCTCGAAGTCCTCGCCCTCGTCGGTGCGGATGCGGACCAGGCGAAGGACTTCGTTCCGCTCGATACTCTCGATGCGCACTGCGACCTCAGTTGGCCGAAGCTCTCTTGCGCTTGGCCGCCGGAGCCGCGTCGACACTGGCCTCCACCGTGGCCGCCGCGGGCTTGGTCTCCGTCGGAGCCGAGGGCTCTTCCTTCACGCCGTAGTGCACCAGAACTTGGTCCTCGATCTTCTCGCGCAGAGCCTGGTTCTCCTTGAGAAACACGCGGACATTCTCTCGACCCTGACCCAGGCGCTCTTCACCGTAGCTGAACCATGCGCCGCTCTTGCGGACGATCTCGGCGTTGACTGCCAGATCGATGAGATCCCCCTCTCGGGAGATCCCCTCGCCGTAGAGGATGTCGAACTCGCATTTCTTGAACGGAGGAGCAACCTTGTTCTTGACTACCTTCACCCGCACCCGACTGCCGGTGACGTTCTCGCCCTCGCTGATCGCGCCGATCCGACGAATGTCCAGGCGGGTCGAGGCGTAGAACTTCAAGGCATTGCCCCCCGAGGTCGTCTCGGGATTGCCGAACATCACACCGATCTTCATGCGGATCTGATTGGTGAACATCACCAGCGTATTCGTCTTCTTGATCGCTCCCGTGAGCTTGCGAAGAGCTTGGCTCATGAGTCGAGCCTGCAGACCCACATGAGTGTCGCCCATCTCGCCTTCGATCTCGGCCCGGGGCGTGAGGGCCGCCACCGAGTCGATTACGATCATGTCCACCGCGCCACTGCGGACCAGCATTTCGGTGATCTCCAGGGCCTGTTCTCCCGTATCTGGCTGAGACACCAACAGTTCGTCGATGTTCACGCCCAACTTGCGAGCGTAGCCAGGGTCGAGCGCATGTTCGGCGTCGATGAAGGCCGCCACCCCCCCGCCCTGCTGGGCGTGGGCGATGGTGCTCAGACACACGGTGGTCTTGCCGCTGCCTTCGGGACCATAGATCTCGGTCACTCGGCCCCGCGGGAGGCCGCCGACCCCCAATGCGATATCCAGGTTGAGGCTACCGGTCGAGATTGCGTCGACCTCGGCCACCGCGCCCTCGTCCCCCAGCCGAATGATCGAGCCCTTGCCGAATTGCTTGTCGATTTGAGCCCGGGTCAACTCCAATGCCTTCTTGCGATCGTCTCTCGGGTCCTTTGCCATGGACAATTGCCTCACTTGTGGGAATGCGTACTTGGAATGCGCCGAACAACGGTACCCGAGGGGAGGCCCGAAGGAGCACTCGCGGTGGAGGAGGCTTTCCACGAATGGCCCATCGACGGCCGATCGGCCGCCAGGGACGGCCTCTCTTGCGCGGGATTGTCTTCGGTCCGGCGTTGCAGGCGGCACCTTAGCAGACGGGTGATCGGGGTGCAACCGGCGGAGACAGGAAGGGTGAGAAGCTCCATCCGGGCCGGTCGGAAGGCCGAATATACGCCATTTGTTCGCCTGCTCTCGGCGACGCACGCCGATTCCGGCGACGCACCACTGCGAGGACCGAGCGGAGGGGGTGAAGTCTTCGAAGATCCCCGGACACCCGCAGGCCATCGGCTCCTTCGACTACGATGTCTCCGCGTCTAGCCCTGATGTGACAATAATCTAGGCCGCATCGAGTCGTTGGAGGATGTTTTCGAAGAGGTGTTTCGTGCTTTGGTTTCCGGAGAGTCGGAGGGTGCATCTTCCGGCAGGTCTCAGGAGT
>JAJRXK010000119.1 GCA_024276305.1 Candidatus Krumholzibacteriota bacterium | reverse complement strand
TCGTCCGTGTTGTTGCTGGGCAGGAAGCTCAGCAGACGCTTGGCGGTTTCGATCGCCTCGGCCCCACTTTCCGCCGCGAAGTGCACCACTCCCGAGTAGTGAGCGTGGCTCTCCACGCCTCCGAGTTGCTCTGCCGTGACTTCCTCTCCCGTGACCTGCTTGATCACCGACGGACCGGTGATGTACATCTGCCCTTCGCGACGCACTTGGATGATGAAGTCCGTCAGAGCGGGGGAGTAGGCCGCGCCGCCCGCACAGGGACCGCTGATGATGCTGATCTGCGGGACCACTCCCGAGGCCAAGATGTTGCGGTAGAAAATGTCTCCATAGCCAGCGAGGGAGTCCACGCCCTCTTGGATGCGCGCGCCGCCACTGTCGTTGATGAAAATGATCGGATCGCCAGTCTTCATCGCGTCGTCCTGGAGGTCGCGGATCTTGTGGGCTGTGGCTTCACCCACCGTGCCGCCGGCGACGGTGAAATCCTGGCTCACCGCATAGACCGGGCGGCCGTCGACCAGTCCCACTCCCGTGACCACGCCTTCGCCGGGGAGGTCCTTGCCCTGCATCCCGAAATCCGTACAGCGGTGCTTCATGAAGGGGTGGGTCTCTTGGAAGGAGTCCGGGTCGTAGAGCTGCGCCAGGCGCTCGCGGGCCGTACGCTTGCCGGCCGCGTGCTGTTTGGCCACCCGCTTCGCGCCGCCGCCCTCGTAGAGGTGGGCCTTGCGCTTGCGCAATTCCTCGATGCGTTGGTCGGTCATGTGCTCGTACCCCCTTGGGCCGATTGGTACTACTCCTGGCCGTAGAGGCAAAGCTCGATCTTGTGAGGACCGCGGAGGATCCGGTCGGCCGATCCACGGAAGGTGGGTGCGCGAATCTGCATGCCGCATTGGTGCGAGAACCTGGGTGTCGCTGGACAAGTGTACCCATGCTCCCATCCCCGCTGGGCGGAGAATCAAGCTTTCATTCCATGGAGCTCGATTTCATCGAGCCGGTGCCGGGCCCTCGTAGGTGGTGTCGTTCCGCGGCGTTCTGCATCCTACGGATACCGAGTTCGAGGTGCAGCAAAAGCCTTTGTGCGGGGGCCAGCCGCGGCTACGCACCCGTCGGGCTATGCTGCCCCCCGGACACCATTCAACCCAGCCCTATCGGTCGACCTCGGACTGGACTAGATTGTTCAGGAATCACGTACTTAGCGGGGACCACTCGTTGAACTTCGGCCGAACCTGGCCGGCACGATGCCGTCGCCTCCTCTGAGTTCACTCGAGGTGCGACCCATGTCCGATCCGGACCTCTCCGACTTACCGATTCTGTTGCGAGCCGATCGCGAAACGTCGAACACGCCGACTGCTGTCGTCTATTGTGAGGCGAATTTCGGAGACATCGACGGCAAGACCGCCAATGGACTCGTACGGCATTCCGAGAAGTATTCGATCCTCTCCGTCATCGACAGCGAGAAGGCAGGCCTCGATGCCGGCGAGGTGCTCGACGGAGTCGCCAACGCCATCCCCATCTGCCGGAGTCTGACTGAGTCGCTGGACCAAGTCGGAAGCATTCCAGACTACTTCATCTATGGAATGGCACCGGCGACCGGAATGTTGTCGCCGACGGAGCGGGACCTGATGCTCGAGGCGATGCGGCTCGGGATGCACGTGGTGAACGGTCTCCATGAGTTCCTGAGCGACGATCCGGAGTTCGTAGCTGCGAGCATCGCGAACAGCGTCTCCATCATCGACATCCGCAAGCCACGAGCCAAGAAAGATCTGCGGATGTTCAGCGGCCGGATCCACCAGGTCGATTGCCCCAGGATCGCCGTTCTCGGCACCGATTGTGCCATTGGCAAGCGCACCACCGCCACCATCTTGACCAGCGCGTTGAACGAACGCGGCATTCGAGCGGTCATGGTCGGCACCGGCCAGACCGGATTGATCCAGGGTGCGAAGTATGGCGTTGCGCTCGATGCGGTGCCTTCGCAGTTCTGTTCGGGAGAACTGGAGGCGGTCATCGTCGAAGCCTTCGAAGAAGAGAGCCCCGACGTGATCGTCGTCGAAGGACAAGGCGCACTCAGTCATCCTGCGTTCTCGACCTCGAGCTTCATCCTGCGCGGTAGTTGTCCCCACGGAGTCGTCCTCCAGCACGCACCCGCGCGACCCCATCGTTGCGACTTCGAGCAGATGGCCATGCCCCTTCCCGCCACCGAGGCCCATCTCATCGAGACCTTCGCGGACACTCAGGTGATCGGACTGACCATCAATCACGAGAACATGACCGACACCGAGGTCGACGCAGCCATCGACCGCTACGGGCGTGAGCTGGGCATCCCCGTGACCGATGCACTGACCCGCCCGCCCGAGCGATTGGTGGAGATGGTGCTTCGTGCATTTCCGGATCTCGAGACGACGATGGTGGCGGGCGCCTTGTGATCGCCCCCCGGCTGGAGATCGACCTCGACAAGATCTCCCACAATGCTCGCGTTCTGGTCGAAAGATTGATCGCCAAGGGGATTTCGGTCACCGGGGTTACGAAGGCAAGCTGCGGCTCACTCGACATTGCACGCGCGATGCTTCGGGGAGGCGTGAAGGGGCTCGGCGATTCCCGGATCGAAAACATCGAAGGGATGCGACGATCGGGGGTCTCGGAGTCGATGACTCTCCTCCGCTCTCCCATGCTCAGTCAGACCGATCGGGTGGTGGCGAACGCCGACCTGAGTCTGAACACCGAAGTCGAAGTCCTCGCCGGGCTCTCGCGTTCCGGGCAGCGACTCGATCGGATGCACGGGATCGTACTCATGGTCGAGCTGGGGGATCTGCGAGAGGGCATCATGCCCGAGGATCTGTTGGCGATCGCGCGCGAGACGGTGGCTTTGCCGAACCTCGAGCTTCGGGGTATCGGCACCAACCTCGCCTGCCGCAGTGGAGTCTCTCCCGACGCCAGGAACATGGCCGAACTTTCAGCCCTGGCAGTCTCGATCGAAGATGCACTTGGCCTTCGGCTCGACATCGTCTCGGGCGGCAATTCGGCCAACCTCGACTGGGCGCTCGAAGACTCCGAGATCGGGCGGATCAACGATCTTCGCTTGGGAGAATCGATCTTGCTCGGTTGCGAAACCCTGCATCGCCAACCCATCGACGGCTTGCACTGCGATGCGATCACCCTGGTGGCCGAGGTCATCGAGTCGAAGACCAAGCCCACCCGACCCTGGGGAGAGATCGCACAGAGTGCCTTTGGAGAGCAGAAGCTCCCCGTCGACCGAGGCCCGATTTCCCAGACCATCCTCGCCCTCGGACGTCAGGACACCGACCCCGAGGGTCTGTCGCCCCCGCCGGGGAATCGAGTCATCGATGCCAGCAGTGACCATCTCCTCGTGGAGTCCAGTGCCAGAGCTCCGGAGGTGGGATCGGAGATGAGATTCGGACTCAACTACAGCGCCATGGCCCGCGCGATGGCTTCGCCCTTCGTGGCCCGAGTCTCGAGTCCGCAGAGCGGGCGAATCACCGCTCCTCAATGATTTCTAGCTGCTCCGATGGTGGCGCGAGCGCAAGGACTGATGTATCCTACGCCGCACCAACGCTTTGGGTGCGCCCGTAGCTCAGCTGGATAGAGCATCGGACTTCTAATCCGACGGTCGCTGGTTCGAATCCAGCCGGGCGTGCCAACCCCATCATACGAAGCTTGCTCCTGCGCGCTGAGGCGCACCCGGAATCGCGGGCTTGACCTCCTACGAACTGAACTAGGTGGCTGGGGGTGGGCGACAGTTCCTCCAAGAATTGTAGTACGACTGCATCATGGACGTTGGATGTCGGTGGGGAGTCTTCTAAAAGGCAGGTATTGAGAAACAGTTCTGTCTCCATGGCTCAGGAGGTCGTGATGCGTATTGGTAAGGGTAGTCCATCTAGTTGGTCCCTTGGTGTGCTCGTTCTGCTCCTTCTTCCGTCTCCTTCTGATGCGGCCTTTCAGTGGTCGGAGCATCCCGATGCCGGAAATCTGGTCACCACTGCTCAGATGGTGTCGGGTCCGGGGGAACTGGTACGCATTGTGGGTTCGGTGTACCCACAGGATCAGGATCTCTATTGCATTTCGATCAATGACCCCTCGACCTTCTCGGCATCGGTTCCCTTCAATGGGCCCACGGATCTGTGGCTCTTCGACGAGCAGGGTCGCGGCATCGCGATGACCCGGGCTCAGACCCCCGCCGAAACTTCGATGGGACGGGTCTGGCTCTCCGGAGCACTCATTCCCGCCGAAGGCCTCTATTTGATCGGCGTGACTCGGTCGCCGTCGGGAAATGCGGGGCCACCTACCTCGGCCGTATCGTTGGCTGGACGCATCTGGAGTGCCAGTATTCTGGGTGAGCATGCTCCCGACGGCCCCGGTGCGGGCAGCACGCTGATCACGTGGTCCGAGAGTCCGAACACTCCGGGATGGGGCTATGACATCCAGTTCACCGGTACCGGTGCCTGTGACGCAACCGTGGCTCTCGAAGGCACGAGCTGGTCGGTGATGAAGGCGACTTTCGGGGACTGAGAGTCTGCTTCGAACGGTGGGATTCGGCGCGGATGGAATGATGCTGGCAAGTCCACTGGCGGCGTACCCGTCTGTGATCGGTGAACAGAGGAAGGCTTTCCGCCCTCGAATTGGCGGGCACTCTCTTGGGGTGCTGGCGATCGTGCACGATCTGACGAAGAATTCGGACTAGCCTGCTGATATGGAGTGACCTCTCGTCAAGACCTCTTCTTCTTTCTTCGACAGAGCAAGAGCGGAGCCGGGCGCTTCGCCGACGAGTCAGTCTGATATCCGCGGGCCAGAACCGCATGACCGTGATCCGTCGAGGAGTTGCCCATGTCTAGCCCTGATGTGACAATAATCTAGGCCGCATCGAGTCGTTGGAGGATGTTTTCGAAGAGGTGTTTCGTGCTTTGGTTTCCGGAGAGTCGGAGGGTGCATCTTCCGGCAGGTCTCAGGAGTT
>JAJRXK010000118.1 GCA_024276305.1 Candidatus Krumholzibacteriota bacterium | reverse complement strand
TGCAGCCAGGCCTGAATGTAGGGGAGGGTCCACCGCTGCTTGGCACGGTCTCCGCTGAAAGCGAAGGGGTCGATGGAGTGGGCGTCGAAGTAGGTGGCATGCATCAGGTCGACGAGGGCCTTGCAGAACTCGATGAAGGTCATGCGTGAATCCACGTATCCCGGCCAGAAGTTGGTATGGGTGTCTTCGACGACATAGAGACCGCCGGCCTTCAGCGGTGCTCCAAAGAGGTGGTTGAACGAAGCGATCATCTGATGGGTGGTGTGACCACCGTCATCGAGGATCAGATCGAAGGGACCGAACTCCTCGGCCACTGACCGCAGGAATGGGCCGTCGGACTGATCTCCGATCCGAACGAAGAGATTCCGATCCGGCTGCTCGTATGCACGGCAATCCGGATCGATGTCCAGACCCACGATCAGAGAGTCGGGGTGGAACCATTTCTTCCACATCTCCAGAGATCCGCCTCGGAACACGCCGATTTCGAGCATCCGGATGGGCCGATTCCGCAGAGGCCCGAATTGATCGGAATAGATCTCGAAGTAGTGATGCCACTTGTGGACGTTCTGAGACTGTTCGAAGCGGCGGAAGAGATCGTCCTCCGGGGAACGGTGCTCCAACTCGACCGGTTGGAGTAGTTCCGGGCTGATCAGGGCATTGGCCATTCCGATTCTGGGTCGCACCCGGGCGGTCCGTCGAAGGCGAAAGGGGCGGAGCTTGAGGTGCCACCCCCAGCTGGCCAGCCACTTGATGCCTCGCCACTTCAGACCACCTTCGTCGGTCTTGTCGGCCCCTGCAGAATCTCCCGCCGAACCCATGGCCCGATCCACTCCTTCCGCGTCTGCGGACGATTGCGACTGCGCAGCGTTGGTCCTTCTGCGGCTCACTCTATCAACTTGGCAGGAATCCGGTCAAACGAATGTATCCCCCTCCACGGCCGAAGCGCTGCTGCGCTTGAGCCGGCCGCACATGTGAAGTAGCGTAGGTCCATGAGCCATGAGGAACCCGCAGGAACGATGTCGCAGAACCGAGGCCATCTCCTGGTGATCCTCGTCTCCCTCGCGGTGGTTTCGGCCCTCCACTACAGCACCCCGCGCAATGCCGATCTCCATGTGCTCCACAATCTGTGGCGTCGCCTCTACTACGTTCCCATCGTCTTGGGAGCCTTCCGCTTCGGTCTGCGGGGAGGGGTGGCCACGGCTCTCGCGGTGTCCGGGATCTACTTGCCCCACGTGCTGCTGCAATGGGGAAAGTCGGCCAGAAGCGACCAGTTTCTCGAAATCCTGATGTTCAACGTCATCGGGTTGGTGACCGGTCTGCTGGCCCAGGAGCTCCAGCGCAAGCGAGCCGAGACTCAGGTGGCCTACGATCGTTTGGCGGAGAGTTTCGCCCGCGCGCGGGATGCGGAGCGGCTCGCGGCCATGGGTCAGCTCTCCGCGGCCCTCAGCCACGAGATTAGAAATCCCCTCGCGAGCATCAAGGGAAGCCTGCCGATCCTGTTGGAGGCGGTCCCCGAGGACGATTCCCGCCGCGAATTCGTCGACGTGGTCCGCAAGGAGATCACTCGCCTCGAGGACCTGACCACCCAGTTCCTGGAATATGCTCGGCCTCCGCGCCCGAGCTGGGCCGAGGATTCCATGAACGATATCGCTAAGAGCGTCACCCAGCTCGTTCGCAAGGGAGCTGAGCGTTCTCAGGTCCGGGTGCAATGCGTGCTCGACGAGGGCGTGGGTCTGTGTGACATGGACAGCAATCGGATTCGCCAGGTAGTGCTGAACCTCGCCCTCAATGCGATTCAGGCCATGCCCGAGGGTGGGCTGCTCCGCTTGACCACTCGGCATGACGAGGAGACCATCTATCTCGCGGTCGAGGACAGTGGGCCCGGGCTGAGCCCGGAGGCCCGCGAGCATCTCTTCGAGCCCTTTTTCACCACCAAGGAGAAGGGCACGGGATTGGGCCTGGCGGTGGTCTACCAGTGGGTGCAGCGCCATGGCGGCGAAGTTCGGGTCAGCGATTCCGTCCTCGGCGGCGCCTGTTTCACGGTGGTGCTGCCACGCCGACGTCGAGACCAGGTAGGAGAGATCGATGACTGACCGAGTATTGCTCGTGGATGACGACGAGAGTCTGCGACGGGTGACCGAACATCATTTGCGCTCTGGGGGCTACGAGGTCGTCGCGGTCGAAGGGGCGGAAGAGGCATTGCGGGAGCTGGATGGGGTCCAGTTCTCGGTGGTGATCACCGATGTGCGGATGCCGGGGATGGACGGCATCGAATTGTTGAGGCGAGTGCGGGCCAAGTGGCCGCAGATCGGAGTGCTGGTGATCACCGCCCACGGGCGGGTCGAGGACGCGGTGGAGGCCATGCGTATCGGGGCCCATGATTACTTGGTCAAGCCCTTCGAGCACGAAGCCCTGTTGCTCTCGGTAGAGAAATCTCTGCGCCTGACCCATCTATTGCGCGAGAACGAGCGCCTTCGGGAGTTGGCTCGTCAGCGTCTGCACTTCCAGAACATGATCGCCACGAGCAGTGCGATGAAGAGCGTTCTCTCCGAAGCGGCCCAGGTCGCGCCCCGCGATACGACGGTATTGGTCCTGGGCGAGAGCGGTACCGGGAAGGAGTTGATGGCGAGGGCCCTTCATCATGCCAGCACTCGGTGCGACGGGCCCTTCGTTGCGGTAGCGGTGGGCGCATTGCCCGAATCGCTGATCGACGCCGAGCTCTTCGGTCATCGAAAAGGTGCCTTCACCGGTGCAGACCGGGATCGCAAGGGCAAGTTCGAGATGGCGCAGGGAGGCACGCTCTTCCTGGACGAGATCGGGGATCTGCGGATGGATCTGCAGGTGAAGCTCCTGCGCGCACTTCAGGAGCGCGAGGTGGATCCTTTGGGTGCGTCGGGTTCGGTGGCCGTGGACGTGCGGGTGATCGCCGCGACCAATCGCGACCTCGAGACGATGGTGCGGGAGGGCGAGTTTCGAGGGGACCTGTACTTCCGGCTGAGTGTCCTCCCGCTCCACCTCCCGCCTCTGCGGCAGCGAAAGGACGACATCGGCCCGTTGGCCCGTCACTTCGCCACCAAGATCAGCGAGGCCAATGGGGATGCCGTTCCGGCCATCAACGACGACGCCATGCGGCTGTTGATGGACTACGATTGGCCGGGGAATGTTCGGGAACTGGAGAATGTGGTCGAACGCGCCCTGGTTCTGAATCCGACCGGTCCGATCTGCGCGGCGGATCTGCCGGAGCGGCTGCGGGAAGACCGGGCTCGTCCAGAGGGGATTCTGGGTCCTCTGCCCGATGACGGTTGCGACTTGGGAGTGGTCGAGCGTGAACTCATCTCCCGTGCCCTCGAGAAGTGCGGAGGCAATCAGAGTCGCACCGCGCGCTATCTGAACATCTCCCGCAACACGCTCATATATAGGATGGAAAAGTTCGGTTTGAGATAGTTGTGTCTCGGAAATTGTTGATGGTTGGGAGCGAGAAGGTCCTGGCGTCTCTGCCAGGAGGTGGTCGAGAAGGACTGGGCCGACACCGCTACACCACATGCCCGGCAATGGAACGCTGTGCGGATCTCCGGTCACTCTTGCGGGTGTAGAAGCCGGCCTTCCGGACGGGCCAGGGACCACTCATGTGATTGTGGTACTTGCACTTGCGGTTGGTGCAGTGGGGTAGAGGCTGGCCCTTCGGGATCCGGTCGACCATGTCCATGCCCCCAAATCGCGCGGACCAGGCCCAACAACGAATCATCCCATCAACAATTTCCGAGACACAACTTATTCCAAGTATCCCAAGCTCTTGAGTGCAGCTCGGGTCTGGGCGTCGAGGGCTTGCTCTGCAGGGCGGACGCCGGTCAGCAGCCCACGAATGCGGCGGTCGAGCTCCTGGCGCATGGATGCGGCCACGGAAGAGGATACGGAATAGAGGTTTCGAGATTCGCCAGGATCGGAGGCGAGGTCATAGAGCTCATGACGATCCGTCTCGGGGGTCCAGATGAATTTCCAATCCCGGGTCCGGAGGGCGTATTTGGTCTGCGGCGCCTCCGGCGAGTGGGTTTCCAGGAAGATCCCCCGTTCTTCGTCTCTGGGGCCGAAGAGGTCCACGCCCTCGGTGCTCCGAGGCGTGGGGAGGTCGAGCTGCGCGAAGAGGGTCGGCAGGAGATCGATGGGGGCGGCGACGCGGTCGTCGGTGATCC
>JAJRXK010000117.1 GCA_024276305.1 Candidatus Krumholzibacteriota bacterium | reverse complement strand
TGTAGAAGCCGGCCCTGCGGACCGGCCAGTGACCGCCCATGTGATTGTGGTACTTGCACTTGGGATTGGTGCAGTGGGGTGGAAGCCAGCCCCTGGGAATCCGGTCGACCATGTCCATGACCCCGAACCGCGCACGGACCAGGCCCAACAAATCCATCAACAATTTCGGAGACACAACCTGTTGCTCTTCTTTACAGAGCCTTGACGAAGTGGAAAGAAATCCGATACCTTTGATCCCTACTCGCTCCCCTCGAGCTCGCCGCTCGGGAACGGGTCTCGCCAAGACCCCGGCCCACTTGCCTTGGCCGGGGTCTCCGCATTTGGGCTCGGGCCATTCGCCGAGGAGCGGGCCTCCTCAGAGGCGCGACGCCCACGGGGGGAATTCCAGCCTGACTTCGACTCGGTAGACATCCTTGCGCACCCCCCGGATCTCCACCGTGGCCAGGGTCTCGACCCCCTCGAAGGCGCGAAGCTGCCGATCGCTCCCGCTCTCGATGGCCGCCCAGGATCCCCGGCTCTCCACCACCGCGGGTCCGTAACGCCTCCCGAAGAGAGCCTCGAAGTCCTCGAAGATTCGCCGGGGCCGACGCAGAGCACCATCGTAGCGCCACCGGACCTCGATCCGCGCCAGGCGCTCTTCTCCCCCGTCGAGCCCTCCGGCGAGGAAGCGCAAGACCACCGTCGCATTCTCTCCGAGGACCTTTCCTTCGAAGCGGAGTTGCTCCGAGCTCCCTCCCCGGCGCGACCGGAACTCTCTCGTCGAAAGGATCTCGGCGCAGCGCTCCCGGTCCATCCCGAAGCGCAATCCGAAGAGTCCGTCACTGGCCGGCAGATAGCGACTCTCCCAATCCTGGGCCCGGGAAGAAGGGCCCAGACCCATCGACAGAAAGAAGAGCAGACCGGCGACGAGGACCGGAGAGCCCGCGGACACGAGGCCACCGCGATGATGGTCAGGCCGGAGAGATCTGCTAGTGTGAGCGGCGCAAGACTCGGGATCGCGGACTGGATTCTGCATCGGCATCCTCTCTTCGCGAAGACGTCCTTCCCGTGCCCCAACATGCGAGGTTCGAGGAGCGGTGGCAAGAGAAGGTCCCTTTCACGCTCGTCCACGCTGCCCGCACTGCGAGGCCCGGATCGGACGGGGGCGATTGCGGTGCCCGCGCTGCCGCCAGGAATGGATCGAGGCCGACCGCCTCGACCACTATCGTCGGCGGGCGACGGAGTGGGCCACCGCATGGAAACAGACTCCCTGGTCCACTTCGAGCGATGTCCTGCCCTATGTGCAGCGGTCGGCAGAACGGGGCTTCCACCACCGCTTCGCCCCGAGGTGGCAGTCCGGTTGGGAAGATCTGGCCCGGGACATCCGCGCGGAATTCACTCCCCCCCTCGCGCAACTCCTCCTGGAGCATCTCGTGGACGACACGATCCGGGCCCAGGCTCCGGCTCTGGCCGCTCTCCTGCGCCGTCGTCGACCGCCCTATTCGATGTAGCCCAGGCTGCGGAGCTGTTCGAGAATGGCCTCATTCGTCTCCTGGCTGGGCCCCGCGGCGCCCTCGGCGTGAGTACGCAGGGCATCGTAACTGACGATGGCATCGCCGAGCAGGCGGTCGAAGCTCTTCCGCACTTCGGCTTCGAAGGCCTCTCCCAGCACATGACCGTCGAGGTCCCGAGCCACGGGGACTCCGCTCATCACCAGGAGAGTGGGCATGATGTCCTTCACCTCGGCCCGATCGAGGTGCGCACCCTTGCGCAGGCCGGGACCGGCCATCAGCAGGACCCCATGATCGCGGTGCATCCCCACTCCGATCGACAGACCCTGGGGACCGCGCCGATGCCCGATGAATCCGTGGTCGCTCACCACCAAGACCCGCGCCTTCGGACCGGCGAATTCCAGGACGTCTCCCAGGACTTCGTCGGCGTAGGCGTAGTATGCGGGCACGACACCGCGCAGCATTCGAACTCTCCAATCGTCCTCCGTGAGGCGCGAGACCCGGGGCTGGAAGTACTTCCAGTATTCGTGCGAGACCATGTCGAGTCCGCGAAAGTACACGGTGAAGCATTGGTAGTCGGCGCGGGCGTGGAGATACTGCGCAATACGAAGGTAGGTTCGATCGTTCGCATAGAACTCCCGGAGGCGAAGCAGCAGACTCCAGGCCGCGTCTCCGTGAGTTCGGGCAAGGTCGAGGTCGACGAAGCGTCCCAGCTCCTCGAGTCGGATGTCTTCGGGACGCACCCGCAGACTGTCCACGACGGACCACAGTTCCCGCGGAAAGACCGAGGACTCCCGCTCCTCCGCAGTCGAGGTCGTCGAGAGATAGGGCAGGAAGTCGCTCACCATCACCCCCTCGACGGGGGTGGCAGGATAGGTCACCCACCAACCGAGCACCGCCTGGCGATGGCCCAGCGCGCCGAGTACATCCCAATACGCGGCGGATCGACGCAATTCGGAGGTCTGCACTCTCTTGTCCCGAGAGACGAAGTCGGCAATGCCGTGCTTGGCGGGCCGCTTCCCGGTCGCGATGCTGGTCCAGATGGTAGGAGACTTCTGCGGCGGAACCAGACTCAACAACTCGGCTCGCACTCCCTCCTGCTGCAACTGGAGGAAGTGAGGCATCTTGCCCTCTTCCGCCCACCGATCGATCCACTGCCAATCCGCGCTGTCGAAGCCGACGACCACGATGGGGTCTTCGACCTGAGGCGCAGAATCTCCGCAACCGCTCCCCGCCAGGACCAGACCGACCCCGGCGGCCAGACACGACCAGCGACCGAAGAGAGAACGACAGGCGATGCGCATGAGATGGGCCTCCACTTTCAGCGTAGCAGGGTGATCGACCGAACATCCTCGGTGATCTCGTCGCGAATGTGGACGAGATAGGTCCCCGACGCCAGATCCTTCCCTCGATCGTCCACTCCGTCGAAGACCAATGAACCCGGCCCCGCTTCGACTCGCCCTTCGAAGAGATGGCGGACCAACCGTCCCTTGAGGTCGAAGACTCGAATCTCGATCCGGCCTCCCGCCGCCACGAAGTGCAAACGAGTCCGGGGATTGAAGGGATTGGGCACATTCGAGACCAGCCGAAGCGCCGGCCGAGAGGAGGCGGGACGGACCACGCGCACCCTCCCCAGCACCGAGCCATCGAGATCCCGCAACTCGTAGTGCAGGACCCGGCGGTCGCCATCGTCGACGGGATCGAGAAGGTCGAGGCTCTCCCGCGTGGGGTCGAGGTCCCGCCACCACCGCGGAACCTCATCCCCCCTCGCTCGCCAGACTTGGGCCGGGATGGGCCGTGACCACCGGATCTGGAGGCGGATTCCCGCCTCCACGGCCTCGGCGGTGAAGGCCTGCAAGAGGGACGCGACCCCCACCGGTAGCGCTCGACTCCACACCGCGCGTCCGGCCAGCGCCACCGCGAGGGTCTCCGGAGATCCTTCCTCGATTCGTACCACCTCGAAGGCCTGCGAGGGCAGTCCCTCGTCCAAGCGCGTCCATTGCAGTCCCGCGTCGCGGCTGGAGAAGATCCCCGCACCCGGCAAACAGACCACCACCGTCGCTCCCCCCCCGCCGGAGTCCACTCCACTCACCGCATCTCCCCCGCGGGGATCGAGGACGGGAAAGAGATCGGTCAGGTCCAAGGTCCGAGGAAGCGAGTCGAGGGGAGCGTCCACCCGGTAGACCACTCCTCTCCCTCCGAATCCGGACCATGCCGAACTCACGACCAACGAAGTCGATTTCTGTCCGACGAAGGCCAGGCCCCGGTAACGACGGCCGAAGGCCTCTGGAGGCAGAAACGCCTGGAATCCCCGGCCGGGCCTTCCCACCCACAGCGCCCCGAAGTCCGCCCCGAAGGCCAGCGCACTGTCCACCGATGCAGCGGCCGCGAAGACCGCCCCTCCCAAGCGCCCCAGACCCGGGACTTCCTCCCAGCTCTTTCCTCCGTCGAGACTCCGCAACACTCCCAGATTGGTGGTGGCCCACACTTCCCGGGGACTCATCCACCCGGGCTGCAGAAGTTCGTGCACCCCTCGGTGACCGGCGGGCAGCGTCCGCTGCACCCAATGCCCCCCCTGATCGGAGCTCGTCCAGAGACCGGCCGGAGTCGAGGCCAACCACTCTCCTCCGCGCGAAACCCGAACTGCCACGATCTGCAGCGTCTCGAGATCTCCGGTGACCTCCGTCCAACTCCGGCCCCGATCGTCGCTGCGATGGACTCGACCGTGGGCATCACCGAGGAGCCAGAGCCCCGAGTCCAGGTGGAGAGCTCGAGCCCAAGTGGCGCGGAGTCCGCGATTCTGCTCGGTCCACGGTCCTCCCGGCCGATCCTCGACCAGCAGTCCCCGAGTAAAGGAGCCCAGATAGAGCCGCGGCCGGCCATCCCCCGCCGGTTGCAAGGCCCAGATCTCGGCCCGGCCTCCTCCCCATCCGCCGTTGCGGAAGGTCCAGCTCTGCCCCCCATCGAGACTCTCGTGCAGGCCCTGGTCACTCCCCGCCCGCAGAACCAGTCCCTGGCTGGAATCGAGGTCCACGCAGTGAAAGATCGTCGGACTCGGACCCACCGAAGGCGGGGCGATCGACTGAAAACCACTGCCCTCTAGGTACTGCAGAACCTCGCCCCGCCGGCCCACCGCGACCATGCGATCGAGACGGCCGGGCCACATCGCGAGGTCCACCAGATCGGCTCCCGGCCAAGTGGCCAGAGTGCGTCCGCTCCTACCGCGGTCGGGCGAGAAGAGCAGAGCGTCGGAGATCAGGGCAAAGACGGCCTGCGGCGCCAAGGGGGAGGTCTTCAGGTCGGCGATGGGAATGCCATCGAGCCAGTGCAGGGAGTCGGGATAGGAATTCCCGCGGTCCCGGCTGGTGAAGATGCCATTGGAGGTCCCCACGCTGATCAGCTCGGGATGCCCCGGATGGACCCCCACCGCGGTGACCACCGGCAGGGAGGGATAGCTCAGTCCGGCATTCACTGGGGTCCAGATCCGCTGCCCGAAGGGGGCACGCAAGAGCCCCCGCTCTTCGGTCGAGGCATAGAGGGTGTTGAGAATGTCCGGCCCGAATTCGAGGTCCCGGACCGTCACATCTCCGCGATCGCTCATCACCGACACCCAGTTGGCCCCACCGTCCTCACTCGCCCACACCCCACCTCCCCAGCTTCCGAGATAGATAGGACCCGACGGATCGAAGGGAAGGAGGAAGGACATCACCCATCCGCCCTCGGGTCCTCCCCCCCACCACGCTCCCCCTGCCCGGCCTTCGCCCGGGGACCGGACGATCATCGCCACGAGAAGAATCGCAGCGATCGTCCGCACGAGCCTAGCGCTCGGCGATGACCAAAACCGCCGTCGCCAAGAAGGGCACCGAGGTGTGGTCGGCACGAAACAGACTGCCGCGGAGTGCATCACGCAGTGGCCCCCATTTCACCACGTCCATCGGCGCGGTGACATAAGTCGAGTGGCGAACCTCGAATCCGGCGTTCCGAATCTTGGCCACGATCTCCCGACGACGGTAGATCCGAGCGTGGGCCCAGCGATCGTGAAGGGACTTCGGCAACCAGCTGAACAACGGCACGCGATTCCACGGAAGCCACGGCAAAGTCGCACCATGGGTTTCGAAGACCCACCACCGGTTGGGGACGGACATCACCAGACTGGCGCCCGGCCTCATCACCCGATGGAGTTCCTCGAGAGCTCGATCTTCGTCCGCCACGTGCTCGAGCACCTCGAAGGATATCACGAAATCCACGGAGGCATCGCGAAGGGGCAAGGTCGATCCGTCGTAGAGGACCGCCCGCAACTTCGTCGCGCTCTCGCCGCGTTCTGAGGCAACGGTCATCTGTCGCAGAAACGCCCGGTCCACATCCACCCCGACCACCAAGTCGGAGAGATCCGCAAAGAACCGAGTCTGCGCTCCATTGCCGCAGCCGAAGTCGAGAAGGACTCGACCCGGAGCCGGCGCGAATTTCGATGCGAGGCGAAACCTGCGCTGAAGAACGAAGTCCCCACGCTCGGCCGGCTTCCCGCCCGCGAGATGTTGAGGCGAATCCAACTTGGGATGTTCCACTGGCTGAGGAGACCCGACCTGCGGCGCGGGGTCGAGCTTAGCCGAGGCCTCTGCCCCTTGGCAACCGCGGTCGCGGCGAGAATCAGGGAGATCCCGCCTCCACCGACCGCAGTTTCTCCTTCAACGCGGGATTGCCCGGGGCCAGGGTCCACGCCGCTCTGTACTCGCCGCGGGCCCCCTCCCGATCTCCCTGGGCCAGGAGAATGTCTCCGCTCAGCACGTGCACGTAGAGGAGCTCCTCCACCGGACGCCTTCCCGTTCTCTCGGTCTCGGCCCCCAAGAAACCGCGAACCACCCGCAGCGAGCGCATGGCCTCCTCATCCCTTCCCAACCCATGCAGGGCGGTGGCGATGTTGATTTCCACGCGTTTGGCGTCGGGAGCGCTTCGTCGCACCACCAAGAACTCTCGCAGAGCTTCCTCGAAGCGGCCCTGCTGCAAGAGCATCCCGCCAATATTGACGTGGAGCACGGCCTCGTTGCGCGGCACCGAGGGCAGAGCCAAGGCCACTCCGACCAGCGTCGCCCCCAGGAGAGGAGCCATTCCCAGGGACCATTGACGAGCCCGCAGCCGGTCGTAGCTCCAGACCAGGGCGAAGGCGCACCAGGGCAGCGCCACCGCGATCAAGGGCAGACGAAATCGTTCGAAGACGAAGAAGGGAATCAGGCCCAACCAGCTTCCCAGGATCCACAGGTGCAGCAGACGGTGGTCGCGGCGTCTCCACCCCAGCCCCAGGCCCACCAAGGCCAGCGCGAGCAGGGGCCCGGAACGCAGCAGTGGGTCCCGCAGCGCCACCACCCAGGGACGGGCCAGCGAAGGGCTGATCACATCCGTCCCCTCCCAGCTCCCCCACAGCAGCGCCGCCTTCTTGAAGGTCAGTGCCAAAGCCGCCAGGGGCTGCTCCCGCCACCACTGCAGCCCCTGCTTCCACCACCACCGCGAGACCTGATCGGCCCGCAGCGGTCGGCCCGCACCTTGTTGGGCCAAGGCCACGGCGTCGCTCTCTTCCACCGCCGCATCGCTGCGATCGGGACGAAGGGGGAGGTAGCTGCCGTCGGCTCCGGGGTGGTTGCCGATGTAGAAATTCACCCCGCTGCTGTAAGCCAACACCACCGGGCCTCCCCCCCGCGAGACATTCCGCACCGTGGGCACGAGGACCCAGGCCAGGACCAAGGCCAGTCCCAGGGCCGGACCCCGCCAAGTCGGAGCGACCGAGTCGATCTTTCGACCCGCGAAGACCATCGCGGCCGTGAAGTAGAGAAGCCCCACCACCAAGAGTTCACCCCGCAGCAACGCCGCGATGCCGCCGAAGAAACCGGCGACTGCCCACCATCCGATGCTCCTCCGACCCCGGCGTCCCGCCACCAGAGCCGCGAGTACCACGGTGACGGTCAGGGTGGGCTTGAGCAGGAGAATCTCGTGGAGCAATGCCTGGGGAAAGAACATCCAGACCAGAGCGGCTACCCATCCCACCCGCCGATCGAAGAGGTCGGAGGCGAGGAGAAAGAGGAGCCAGCAGGAGACCGCGCCCAGCACCAATTGCACGACCTTCACCTGGGTCACTTGAGCTCCCCCGAGGTTCAGCGCCGCCAAGAACCAGGAATAGCCCGGAGTCATGTAGTAAGCGCCGTGGGCCGGCGGAGCCCCCTGCATCTCGGCCTCGGCCATGTGCAGATAGGCAATCTCGTCCACCATCGGCACCTGCCAGAAGGGAGCGTCCCGAGCATCCAGGCCCACCCACAACCGCACCAACAGGGCCAGCACCAGCACCGCTCCCGAGGACTTCCACCCGCGCATTCCGATCACTGCTCCTCCCGATTCCCCGAGGCTCCCTCTCCGGACCGGCCCCCACGATCCACTTCCGAAGAGGCCTGGACCAGATCGAGGACCTCGGGGTGCAAGGATCCGTTGGTCGCAACCAATTCCTGATCACCTTCGGCGAAGGGCCCTCCTCGACCATTGGTGATCCGTCCCCCCGCTTCCTCCACCAGGAGCATCCCCGCCGCGACATCGTAGAGATTCTGAGCCTCCTCCTTGCTGGCGAGAAGGGCGTCCAGGGTTCCTGCGGCCACCAGGGCCAACTCGTAGGCGATGCTTCCCAATCGCCGGGTCTTCATGAAGGCCTGTTGGACCGCCACGAAGATCTCGCGGTCGCGAACGAAGCGTCCCCGTCGAGACGATTGGGTGCTGACGATCGCCTCCCGGGCCGGGCTGCGCCGGCTCACCTCCAGGGGCTCCTCCCCCCGCCAGGCTCCCTCGCCCCGCGCGGCGCTGTAACACGCTCCGGAGAGAGGATCGAGAACCGCGCCCGCCACCACCCGGCCTTCCCGAATCGCAGCCACGGTGGTCGAAAACAAGGGGATTCCCAGGGCGTAGTTGAGAGTGCCGTCGATGGGATCGACCGCCCAGACCGTGGCCGCGTCCTCCGGCCCCGTCCGTCCCTTCTCCTCCCCGACCACCGCGTGGTCGGGGAAGGCGCTCGAGATCCTCTCCCGGAGACGATCCTCGACCTCGAGATCCACCGCGGTGATCGCCTCGTGCCCCCTTTTGAAGCGCAAGGCGCCACTCTGACCGAAACCCGCCCGAATGAGCGGAGCGACCTCCTCGAGCGCTCGGATCGAGAAGCTCCGGAGCCGGGCCGCGTCGGAATCGAGGGGAGGGGAGGGCATGGAGTCCAAAGGGCTGCTTTCGGGGAGAGGTATGCGTCGAGCCCATCCTAGCAAAGGACCTGCGAGGGCACGGATGAAAAACTCCGTGAACCTTCCGCCCACCCAGCGCGTCCTATACATTCGCAATGCAGTCACGGATAATGCACCGAGTTCCAGAGCCCCTCCCGCCCGCTGGAATATGGCCCCTCGGCCGGGTGCCCGAACTTCAACTCTGCCTCGAGGACGGATGGCCAACCTCCTCTCCAGTCAACGTTTGCTCATCGTGTGGGGAGCCCTCGCGCTTCTCGTCGGCGTGTTCAGCGCCTACGACGCAACGCGTTCGCGTCCTACCGACGGGGCAGTGTGGCTCCTCGGCGGAGATCAGATCCGCATCGTGGACACCGAGCCCGGAGGGGCCGCGGACCGGGCCGGACTGGAAATCGGAGACATCGTCGAGGGCATCGACCGCCAGGCCATTCGCAACCCCCGCCACGCCTCGCAGCTCCTCCAGAGCAAGAGCGCCGGAGACCGGGTGCCCTACCTGTACCGACGCGATGGTGAAGTCCGAGAGACGACCCTGACTCTGGACAGCACTCGCATGGCCAATGTCCGCACCTACATCGTCTACTGTCTGGTAGGACTCATCTACTTCATGGCCGGCACCTACATCGTGGTGCGACGTCCCGGACTGACCGCCGCTCGCCTCTTCTTCGTGCTCTGCACGATGTTCCTGATCTACTTCTTCTCGGTGAGCGAACGCAGCATCTTCTACTACTGGAGCGATCTTTTCATTCGCAACATGGGCACCCTGGCCAGCCTCATGCTACCCCCTCTCTTCTTCCACTTCTTCGCGGTATTTCCCCAACGCCGTACTTGGCTGGAGTCTCGGCCCTGGCTCGTTCCCCTGCTCTATGCCCTTCCGGTGGGCTTCTACCTCGACTTCAGTTGGAAGCAACTCTTCGGAAGCAGTGCCGCAAGCATCAATGCAACCCAACAGATGGCCCTGGGCATCTACTTCACGGCCGGACTGGCCAGCCTGGTCCGCACCTACGCCGGCAGTTCGGACACCGACATGCGCCAGCGAGTGAAATTCCTCACCCTGGGAACGGTCTTCGGCACCCTGCCCTTCCTGGTCTTCAACATCGCGCTGGGACGTTTCATCGGACAATCGGAGTGGTCGCTGCTGGGGGCGGTGCCCATGGTGCTCGTGCCGGTGAGCTTCGGCTATTCCATCGCCCGCTACCGCCTGATGGACATCGAAGTCTTCATCCGGCGGTCGCTCATCTACGCGCTGCTCACCGGTCTGACGGTGGGAGCCTATCTAGTGCTGGTGGTGCTGGTGGGCCACACCCTCCTCGACGTTTCGGGGCAGAACAGTCAACTCGTCGCCATCGTGGCCACCCTACTCATTGCGGCGGCCTTCGCCCCGGCCCGAGAACGGATCCAGGGATTCCTCGAGCGCCGCTTCTTCCGCGAGAAACACGATCTCCAGCAGGCCCTCCACGATCTGGCGCGGGTCCTGCCCCATACTCTCGAGCGAGACACCCTCATCCACCTCGTGGAGACCCGGATCCACGAGCTCCTCCATCCCACGAACTTCCTCTTTCTCTCGGCCGACCCCGATGTGCTGACCTTTTCCTCCGAGGAGGGAGAGCTTCCGCTCCTCCATTTCTCCCGCATGCTTCGCCGTCGCGGGAGTGCGGCCACGCCCGAAGTGATCCAGAGCGAATTGCTCCGACTCGCCCGGCGGCACGAGGCCTCGCGAGATGAATTCCGCGCGGAGATGCGACTCTTCGAGAGACGGGGCACGGAATTGATCATTCCCGCCTTCGCCGGAGAGCGCCTGGTGGGAGCGATCGCACTCGGCCCCAAACGCAGTGAGGTTGCCTACGATGGAGCGGAGGTGGATCTGCTCCAGATCGTGGCCGGGCAGATGGGGGTCCAACTCGAGAACACTCGCCTCTACGATGCGGCGGTCGAACGCAAGCGATTGGAAGAAGAACTCGGAGTGGCCCGCGACATCCAGCAACGTCTGCTTCCCAGCGACGTACCTCGAATCGACGGCTATGAATTGGCCGCGGTCAATCTCCCCTCGGCTCAGGTGAGTGGGGACTACTTCGACTTCGTGCCCTTCGGCGAGTGCGTCGGCCTGGTCATCGCCGATGTCTCGGGCAAGGGGCTACCGGCTTCGCTGCTGGCCTCGAACCTCCAAGCCTCGATCCGCGCTCTGTCGAGCAGTCAGTCCAATCCGGGGGAAGTCTTGCGCATCGTCAACGACACCCTTTACGCCAGCACCGATTCGACCCGCTTCGCCACCGCTTTTCTGGCGTGTCTGGACCGCGACACCGGAAGAATCACTTACTCCAACGCGGGCCACAATCCCCCGCTGTTGAGGCGAGCCTCGGGAGAGGTGGAGTGGCTCGACGTGGGCTCGACCCCACTCGGAGCCTTCCCCTCGATGCAGTACGGGGAGGCCGTGGTCGAACTCGAGCCGGGAGACTGCCTGGTCCTCTTCACCGACGGGGTGACCGAAGCAGAAGACCCCAATGGAGAGTTCTTTGGGGAAGAAGGGCTCGAATCGGCGATTCACGCCCATTCCGAAGACGGCGCGGCCGCAGTGCTCCAGGGCCTGCGCGACGCGGTCGACCACCACACCGGACCGGTGGGCGCGGCCGACGACATGACGGTGATCGTCGTCCGCATGCTCGACGAAAAAGGCGCATCTCTTGCGGCAGCCCGGCCGTAGGAAAGCACACGAGGCCTTCGAGGAGACAATATGTTTCAGAGCATTCATCGGATGAGCGCGGTCGGCGCGGTCTGTCTCACGATCCTCGGCTGCTCCGGGTGGTCGAAGGAGACGCGGGAGGTCACTTGTGCCTCCGACGAGGCCTATGCCGCCTACCGGGAAGGCTTGGACCAGGCCTACCGCTTCCACCCCGAGGAGGCCTTCGAGGCTCTGCGGCGGGCCACCGAACTCGACCCCCAGTTCGTCATGGCCCAGGTGCGACTGGCCGCGACCGCCAGGGGACTCGGGCGCAAGGACTTCGCGGACTCGGTGCTCGCAGCGGCCTACCAGCAGCGGGAGGTGGCCTCTCCGGTGGAGGCCTTGCTGGTCGAACGGACCTATGCCTTGGCCCAGGACGATCACGAGAGGGGAATGGAGATCTATCACGAGCTGGTGAAGCTCGCCCCCGACAATCCCTGGGTTCTGCGCCTGCGAGCCGAGGAAGCACGGCGCCAACAGAACTTTCGTCAGGCCCTGGTCTTCTACGATCGTATTCTGGAGACCGACCCCGAAGCCATCGAGATCCACAACTTGAAGGGCTACATGTACCTGGGGCTCGGCGACTACGAGGAAGCGATCCGAGCCCTCCAGCGCTATGCCTACTACGCACCGGACAATGCCAACCCCCACGACTCCCTGGGCGAAGCCTACCTCTACGAGGGCAAGTACGAACTCGCAATGCAGGAATTCGTCCGGGCTCTGGAGATCGAACCCACCTTCTTGTGGTCGGCCACTCACCTCGCCCAGGCTCTGGGCATCACCGGACAGTTCCGACGAGCCGAACAGACCCTCGACGAGCTGCGTCCGGTCTTCGAAGAGAGGGACCAGCTGAAGTGGCTCCACCTCGAGCAGCTCAAACTGGCCTACCTCGCCGAGGACTGGCCACGTACGATTGCCATTGCCGAAGCTCAGCTTCCGCTACCCGACCAGCTCCCGGCCATGGACACGGAATGGGGAGTGTGGGTTCACTACGCCCGCACGATGGGATATTTGGAGATGGGACAGCTCGAGGAGGCCCAGGCCGCGCTTGCAAAGCTCACCACCTTTCTCGATTCCTTCCAGAAGAAGACTGCGATCTACGGGGCCTTCGACTCGATCTTCGAAATCAACCGCGCTGCCCTCCGAAGTCGCTTCGCCCGCAAGCGTGGGAATCCCTCCGAAGGCATCGATGATCTCCGCAAGGCCATCGCCGCGTCCAAGATGAGCCCACACGAACTGGCCTCCTTCCGCCACGAACTGGCCGAAGCCCTGCTGGCCACCAACCGGCCGGCCGAGGCGGCGGAAGTGGCCGAGGAGCTCCTGGAAAAGATCCCGACCGCCCCCCGGATGAATCTCCTCGCGGCCAAGGCCTATCACGAGATGGGACAGCGTGAGCCAGCCCTCGAGCATCTGCGCACCTACCTCGAAGTCATGCGCTTCGCCGACGAGGGCAATCCGCGCGTGGCCGAAGCCACCAAGCTCTTGCAGCAGATGGTGCCCCGCAGTTAGCCTGCGTTCATGCGCAACGCTCCGATCCTCCACGACATCAGTCAGCCGGTCTGCTCCGAGACCGGCCACTGGCCCGGCGACACCGCCTTCGCAGCCACTTTCACCTGGTCCCTGGCTCAGGGAGATTCCTGCAATGTCTCCCGGGTGCAGACCAGCCCCCACGTCGGAACCCACGCCGACGCTCCCCTGCACTTCCTCGTCCAGGGCAGGGGAATCGGCGAATGCGACCTCGAGCCCTACCTGGGACCCTGCTGGGTGATACGAGGACCGTCCGAGGGTCAGATCCTGCCCCACCACCTCGGTGACGTGGACTTCGAACGATTTCCCCGGCTCCTGGTGCGTACCGGTGACCAGAATCCCTTGGCCTTCCGATCAGACTTCGTCTCTCTCCACGTCGAAGCCGCCCAGTACCTCGCAGAAAAGGGTGCCCGGCTCATCGGCCTGGACACCCCGTCCATGGATCCCTTCGAGAGCACCGAACTCCCCGCGCACCACGCGCTCCTGACCGCTGGCGTGGCCCTGCTGGAGAACCTCCAACTCGCCGAGGTCTCTGCCGGGCCCTACGAACTCCTCGCGCTCCCGCTGCGGTGGGTGGGACTCGACGCCTCCCCGGTGCGCGCCGTTCTGCGAGCCCTGGATCCCGACGAAGACTAGACCTCTTCGAAGAACCAATCCTTGAGGGACTGCACCCGTTGGTCATAGTCCTCGGGGTACATGGCCCACACCGTGGCCGCGAGGGAACTCAGGATCGAGTTGCCATCCTGCGGAGTGAAACAATAGCCCACCACATCGTGTCCGCCGTTGAGTACGGCGAGGGTGTCGGTGGGAATCACCGTCTGGTTCAGAATCCGGCCGTAGAATCCATGATCCCGTCCGAAACTGAAGACGGAATTCGCGGTGTGTTTGTGGGTCACCGCGATGCGATCGTTGGAATGGATTCGCTCGAGGATCGCATCGAGAGTCGTGGCCTTCTCGAGCTGCAGATAGAATTGAATGACATGCATGTACTGAGTGTTGAGCTTGAGAGCCGAAGAGAAGAGATTCAGCTCGAGACCCAGAGTGCGGAAGAGGTGGTAAGCGTCGCGCGCATGGTGAGTGCCGAAGGTCTCGTCCTTGTGCTTGCCCACTTCCGGTGACGGCAAGAAGCCGCTGTCCTGACTCAGGTCATTGCTCCGGCGCACGCAGACGAATCGTCCGTTGCGCAGATTGTCCTTGCCCTCACCGAGGGCGAGAGTGTCGATGAGCACGCTGATGTTGTGGGTATTGCAACTGACCACCTGGATGAACTTGTCTTCACCGTGGATGAGGGCCTCGTCGTTGATCCCTCGAGCGTACATCTTGCCGAATCCGAATTCGCTCCCCTGCGCCACGAAGAGATCGGTGTTGGGCGCGAACTCGTTGTAGAGGGCTTCCTTCATCTGGTTGCCCGCGGGCGTGCAGTCGATGACCACCGAGGATTCTTCGAGAGCCTGTTCGGTGGTCATACTGGGCGAACCGACGTTGAGATCCTCGAAAGCGGTCATCCGATCTTCGTCGGTCACCAGGTGAGCACCCCGACGCATGAGATCGCGGACCTTGGACCGATCCGTGAGCAGCGGTGTACGCTTGTGGAACAGCACTTCGTCGATGCCGAGTTCTTCGCGATAGGTCGAGAGCAGACCGATCAGGGGTTCCCCGATCGTTCCGGTCCCAACCACCAGGACCTTCTTCTGGCGACTCATCCGACTTCCTTCCTCGGGGAGCGGTTCTCTTTCCCAGACCTCTGCCGCCCTCCACGGAGAGGGACAGAACCGGGCGAATCACGGGTGGGCGAGGCAACTCCGGGGAGCGCCGCGGCCACCCCGGAGAGGAGAATCCTACCACAGAGATCGGCCCGGCCCGAGCCCTGACGACTCCCCTCGCAACTCCGAAGGCAGCACGATAGACAAAGCCCGACTCTTGGCCACCCCCTGAGATACGACGGGGTCTCAGGAGGAGTTCTCCTCCATCCAACGCCCCAACCCGAGGTCGAGATCGGCGGCGGTCGAAATCCAGTGGAGATGGGCTCCCAACTCCGGCCGCATCTCCGGCAGCTCTGCGAGCCTCCCCGCAATCGCAGCCCACGGATCCTCGAAGACGAAGAGCGGGCCACCGAGCTGGCCGATGCTGGCCAGGCACCACGCGGTGAGCCATTCCGACGCCGTCCCCAGGGCCCCGCCCAGGGCGACGAAGGCATTCCCGGCCCGGAGCAACGCGGACATCCGTGCGACGTAGTCCGGCTCCACGAAGAGCTCCTCGACCCAGCGGTTGGGCTCGCGCTGGGCGAAGATCTCGGTGGTGATCCCCAGCACATGCCCCCCTGCGGCTGCGGCTCCCTCGCTCGCAGCCCCCATGGCTCCCGCGTAGCCGCCGGAGACCAGAGAACACCCTCGGCGCGCAATCACCTCGCCCACCTCGTAGGCCACCTGCCAGGCGGGGTCGCCCTCTTGGGCCCTCGAACTCCCGAATACTGCCACGCGCTGACGAGCCACATCGATGTCCTCGGTTGGGGTGGACCAGAATACCCGCACTCGCCGACCGCTCCCGCGCGGCTGGCAAAAAAGCGGATCCTTACTTGCTTCGTAGAAGACGAGACCTGAGTCTAAGGGTATCGCTGAGGCGAGACCACGCATCATCTTCCATCGGCCACGAGAGGCATCCATGCAGCGACCGCGCTACGGTAACTATGGCCCCCGGGGATTCGGCGGGGGGTGGGGTGGACTCCGGATCGGACCCGGCCTTCCGCTCACTCCAGCGGTCAAGGGACTGCTGGTGGCGAATGCGGCCGTCTACCTCCTGGCCCGCCTGCCCGGAGTCGACACCCTCGACTTCGACTATCTCTTCGGCTTGGTCCCGAATGCCGTCTTCGCCCAGGGCCGCATCTGGCAGCTCTTCACCTACATGTTCCTTCACGGTGGGTTGTGGCACATCGGAATCAACATGCTGCTGCTGTGGATCTTCGGGACCGCCATCGCACATCGGTGGGGAGACCGCGATTTCCTGGTCTACTACGCCGTCTGCGGAGTGGGCGGAGGCCTCACGAGTTGGATCACCGCTCCGACCAGCCCAGTGGTGACCATTGGCGCCAGCGCCGCGGTGTTGGGGTTGCTCCTGGCCTATGGCCTCATCTTTCCCGACCGCGAAGTCCTGCTCTACTTCCTCATCCGCATCAAGATGAAGTACCTCATCTGGATTCTGGCGACCATCGACCTCCTCGCCGGTCTGAGTTCGGCCAGGACCGGGGTGGCCCACTTCGCCCACCTCGGAGGCATCGCATTCGGCTGGCTCTACCTCAAACAGGGCTGGCGACTGGCCGCGTCTTCACGAAAGTTCCGAGCCCAACGTGCTCGACACAAGATGGCCCAACATGCGCGGCACGGAGCCCAACGTCCTGCCGATCGCTCCGAAGTCGATCGCATTCTGGAGAAGATCTCCTCGCAGGGCATCGACAGCCTCACCGAAACCGAACGCAACGTGCTCCGCGATGCCAGTCGACACTGATGGCCTCCTCAGCCAAAGCATCGACGTGCGGCGGGCCCGTCGGCGTTCGGTGGAACTGAGTCTGGAGGCGGGGCGACTGGTGGCCCGAGTTCCCTCCCGCATGGCCCGGCGCGACTTCGAGCCCCTTCTCGAGGAGCTTCGCGGCCAATTGCTCGACCGCCTGAGCCGCCAGAGGGTCTTCGACGACGACGCCCTGCTCCGCCGCGCCCACGAAGTCCAGCGCCGCCATCTGCGCGATCAAGTGCTGGGGTCCTTCGAAGTCCGCTTCAGCCGTCGTCAGCGAAAGCGCTGGGGAAGCTGCACTCGTCGGCCGGGCGGAGGTCGCATCCGCATCAGTGCCCGGCTGATCGGCCATCCCAACTGGGTTCTCGACCACATCCTCCTCCACGAGCTGAGCCATCTGATCCACCCCAATCACGGGCCCGAATTCCAGAAACTGGTGCAGAGAAGCCCCGACCACGAACGTGGTCAGGGCTACTTGGAAGCTCTCGAGAGCGTGGACCTCTTGGATCCTCTCGTCGACTAGGAGCCGTTCTCCTTGTCCTCTCGATCCTGCCCCAGAACCCGGGTGGGAATTCCGGACCGACGCACCCGACGGCGGCGGCGGCGAACGGGGGCCGAAGTCTCCTCCCCACCGCTCTGGGCTCGAGTCACCGGTGCCTCTTTCGGGGGAGTCTCCGTCGGCTCATGGGGCGAAGTCATGGTCGAGGTGGAGGAAGAAGCCGCTTCCTCGGAGGCCGCCCTCGAACCCGCGGGCACCGGGCGAACATAGTCCTCGGGGGCGGCGACCGGATTCGCATTGAGAGTCGTCGGTCCCTGCTCCTCGGCGAAGGAATCCCGACGGCGTCCCCGGCGCCGAGAGCCTCGGTCACCTTCCTCTCGCCCCCTCCGTGTTGGGCGTTCCCGACGTGGACGCTCTTCGGCCGTCCCGCGCCCTTCGCTCCTTCTCCCGCTCCTCGGCTCGGGATCTCGAGACGGCGCCGCCTCGGAATTGCGGCCCTCGGCCGCCTCTGGCGGCGTCTCGTTGGGCATGGATCCGGCCGTCGCTTCCTCCCCCCGATTTCGCCTTCCCCGCCGGCCTCGCCGACGACTGGTGGTCCGCGACGGAGCCGCTTCGCGCATCTCGGAGTCTCCCGCCGGAGCGGACGCGACCTCGGGCGCAGCAGCCTCCGCCCTGGTCTCCGCAGGAGGCCGATTCTCGGTCCGGGAAGCGGACTCCTGCCGGGGAGTGGATTCCTGGTTGGAAACCGCATTGGCCTCGGCGCCGCGTCCTCGACCGCGCCCTCGGCGTCCGCGCCGACGACGGCCCGCGCGCCGACTCCCGCCTTCACGACTCTCTTCGGAGTCGCCGCCACTCTCCGCACTGCGGGCCGCAGGCGGTCGAGAGGGAGCCGCCTCTTCGCGCCGAGCCTCTGCCCCCCGCTCCGGGCGTTCCTGACCTTCGCTCCCGCCCCGACGGCGTCCGCCTCGGCGTGAACGTCGAGAGCCCTCACGGGAATCCGGACCGTCCTCCCGCGCGGGGCGTCTCGAACCCTCCCGGGGACGAAGCTCGGCCTCGGCGACCTCTCTCTCGGTCTCGCGTTCGGGATCGCGGCCTCGAGGGCGCTCTCCCCGGCGTCGATGGTCCCGACGGTCGTGGGTCGGACTGGCATCCGAACTCCGCCCGGTGGACTTCTCCATTTCCGCCACCAGATCTCGATGGCGCTCGACCGAGAGGATCTGGAACTCTTCCCGGTGCAGGCGGGGATCATCGACGACATCGATGGCCATCCCGCTTTCGCGAGCGAGCTGCTGGAGAGCGTTGGCCCGTTCGGTCATCAACATGAGCGCGAGGGTCGGATTGGCCCGAACCTGCACTCCCTTCTCGTGACGGGTGGCCGAGAGTTTGGCCAGAAGCAATTCGACTTTGTTGGCGAGGGTGTCCGAGGAGAGAACCTGTCCACTGCCGTGACAGTAGGGACAGTCATCGCTGAGCCGGTCCTTGAGACTCTCCTGCACCCGCTGCCGGCTCATCTCGACCAGACCCAACTCGCTGATGCCGAAGGTCTTGTTGCGGCTCCGATCCCTCTTGAGATGAGAACGCAGCTCGGTCAGAACCCGTCGTTTGTGTTCCTCGCTGTCCATGTCGATGAAGTCGATGACGATGATCCCGCCGATGTCGCGCAGGCGGACCTGGCGGGCGACTTCCTTGGCCGCGAGCAGATTGGTCTTCAGGATGGTCTCGGCCTGATTCTTCTTGCCGGTGAAGCGCCCGGTGTTGACGTCGACGGCCACGAGGGCTTCGGTCTGATCGATGACCAAGAACCCGCCGCGCTTCATCCACACCTTGCGATCGAGACTCTTCTTGAGCTCGGCTTCGATTCCGAATCGGTCGAAGATCGGAATGTCGCCGTCGTAGTACCGGACTCGATCCCGAAGCTCGGGAACGAAGGTCTTCACGTACTGCATGAGCTCTTGGTAGTCCTGCCGCGAATCGATGATCAGCGAATCGACATCATCCTTGAAGATGTCGCGGACCATGCCCACGATGAGCCCCACGTCCTGATGGACGAGAGCCGGGGCGGGAAGGGAATGGGTCTTCTCCTGGAGTTCGTTCCAGAGCTCGCGAAGATAGTCCATGTCGCGCTCGAGCATCTTCTTCTCGATGCCGATCGCCGCAGTTCGAATGATGAAGGCTCCACCCTCCTCGGGGCGCTTGAGCGAGGCGAGAAGATCCCGCAAACGATGGCGTTCGCCACGCTCTTCGATCTTCCGGCTCACCCCCACATGGTCGCCCTTGGGCATCATGACCATGAAGCGTCCGGGGAGACTGATGTCGGCGGTGAGGCGCGGACCCTTGGTGCCGATGACATCCTTGGTCACCTGCACGAGGATCTCGTCCCCCTCCTTGAGCATGGTCTCGATGGGCCGAAGGCTCTCTCGCCGGGGCCGGCGACCGCGACCGCGGCCGGCATCACCGTCGGGGTTGTCGTGGATCAGATCGGAGACGTGGAGGAACCCCGCCTTGTCCATTCCGATCTCGACGAAGGCAGCTTGGAGGCCCGGACGAACGGCCGAGACCTTTCCTTTGTAGACGTTGCCGACCACGCGCCGACGGTCGGCACGCTCCATCGAGAATTCGACGACCTCGTGATCTTCGAGGAGGGCAACACGGACTTCATTGGGGGTCGAATTGATAACGATTTGTTTATGCATGATTCAGCGCGCTCAAGCGCAGGTCTTTTCCGCCTTGCGTATCCTGCGAGCGTTCGATTCGAGAACTTCGGCTGGAGTCCGCCACTGAGGCGCCCCGCCGGTCTCGTCCCGAAGAAGCAGTCGGGTTCGGCGAATGGGAAGAGTTCGGACATCCTGGACCAGATCCCCGAGGAGCAGCCGGAGAAAGTCTTGGGGCCTACGCTTCGGCCCCGGATCGGTGAGATCCAGGGTAAAAGCCAGACCAACCGCTGCATCCCCGTCGGTCGACAGGTGGACGTCATGGAGTTGATGGCAGAGATCGTCGGAAGTGCTGGGTCCCCCATGTCGAACGCGATCGCGCAGGTCTTCCACGCGTTGCGAAAGAGGGTCAAGAGCATTCCGTCCGTCCTGACGGCCCAGCGAGACCTCGTACTCGGCTCGGGCCACACGTGACAGCGCCAGCTGGGGCTGGCCCAGAGGAACCGCATGCACCGCCAGGACTTCGAATCCGGCGGGCAGTCCCTCGGTCAACCTCCGCTGGAGGTCTGCGATCCTTTCTCGGAATCCCAGGTCGAGGTATTCCTGGGTTCCTTCGATGCCGACCGCGAGCCAGGGACCGAAACTCATGCGAAGCTTCGGTTGCACCCGACCGGTCGTCGCCAGGGGTAGATCGCACTCCCGACAGCGCTGGACCATGATCGCGCCCAGCTCCCCCTGGCTCAGAAAACGCATCCGTCCTCGGTTCCGGTAGACGATTCTCACGTCGAAACGCCGGGGAACGAGGGCCTTCCACTTCTGCCAACGCCGTGACTCGGAATCCTTCACGATCCGAGGGGAATCACCGCTCCCCGCGGCGTCAGCCCTGGACCTCGCGGCTCTCGCACCATTGAGGATCGCCTCGAGGCCGGTCCGGAGGGGCACTTGACGAGGCTGCGGCCCCGACACCTCCTCCTCACGAAAACGAGTCGGCAGACCAAAGTCTGCTTCTCGTAGGGACTTGTGCCACAAATCCTCATCCATGGCCAGCGGGGATTCTCCCCCCACCACCCCACAGGTGAAAAGATGGCGCAAGACCTGGGCTCCCCTCTCCCCCGCCGCCTCCAGAACCGCCAGGATCCAGGGCAAGGCCGCAGCGGGCTCCACCAGGCGAATCTTGGAGGGACGACTGACCGAGCGGAACTCCTGGGTCCAGGCCCGAAGCTCCGCCGGAGAGACGGCCTGCTTCGGGGTGGGCCCGGTATAGGGCCGCAACTGCACTTCGATGCGGCGCTCGACCCCTGCGGCCTCTCTCAATTGACCGACCAGGGCGATCGCATGGTCCAGATCGGCGCGGCGGTCTCCAGGCAAGCCCACGGCGAGATGGACCGAGAGTGGAGCGAAGGGGTCGTCCAAGGCGGCCTTCAATCGGGCCGCATCTTCGTCATCCCACTCGATGCCCAATTCCTCGCGGCGGGCCTCGGAAGCCGAGAAGAGCAGGAGTTCGAGACGTCCTCCCCCCTCTCCCAATCCCCGCCACCGACTTGCCGCCCCCTTCAAATCCGCCGGGCAGAGAAGGGGCGATCGCGGAAGCGGGCGCGGCTCGGCCTTGGCCGCCGCGGGCCAAGAGGGCCAGTTCTCGGGTTGGGGATGACCCCGCAGAACCTCGAAACCACGAGACCGACCAAAGTCGTCCGCCCAGTGGCCAAGGACCTCCAAGGAGAGGGAATCCGTGGCCGAGAGGGTCACCAATTCGACCAGCAGAGGAGAGATCTCTTCGGTGGGCAAGACCAAGTGAGCGATTTCGCGGAGTGGAATCTCGAGCGCGGAGACCGCGCGGCCGCAAGCCACCCAGAGGCAGTCCGCGGCTCGTCCCCGATCGCCCACCAGCGAGAGCGCCGCGTAGAGATCGAAGATCTGCTCGACCTCGTCGAGGACCAGGACCTGCACTCGATGCTCGACCACCGGAAACCAGCTCGGACGCGTGAAGAGCGGTAAGTCCCGCGCGCTCAGTTCGCGCGCGAGCTCGAGGGTCGGCGGCGTGAGCCAGGCAATGGGGTGAGGCAAGGACTTGGCGAGCTCTGCGGCCAACGGGTCCGTGGACACGACCGGGTTCTTCGCGAAGCCCGTCGACCGCCACACGGCAACCGTCTCGATCTCGTCGCGTGGCGAAGCGAAGGCCACCGGGACAAAGGGTCCCAGACAACGGCCGGGGCGCTCCAGGCGCGGAAGAATCTCCACGTCGAGCCGCTCCCGCAACTCCCGCACCCCGTGCGGAAGCTGCGCCGATCTCACGCTGTCGACTCCAAGTCTTCCCTCGGCGTCGCGTTGCACTGCGATTCCGATCGGAAGTGTTCTCAGTCGAGAGCGCCACGCCCCAATGGCTGCGCGCTCTCTGTACCCTCCGGAGCGACGTCGTCGGCGCGAGCGGAGCCTTCCAAAAAAGCCCTGCGGATCTCTGTCGAAGGCTGCGGCGCAAACGCACCCCACGCTGCGACCCAGACCGCGCTCACGGAGTGGCACCAACTTAAGGCATTGGCAAGGATGAGGCCACCCCTTCGTCGCACAAAAGGTGAATCCCCCCTCGAGATCCCCGTTCCAGACCGTTCCGGGGGTTCAAGGCCCCTCGAAGACCGCCTTGCCGCCCTCCTCGAAGCGCACCGGATAGTCCCCGGTGAAGCAGGCCTGGCAGAATCCCTCCCGGGAACGCACCGACTCCATCAGGCCATCCACGCTGAGGTAGGCCAGGCTGTCCACGCGCAGATAATCACGGACCTCGTCCACGCTGTGGGTGCTGGCGATCAGTTCACTCCGGGCGGGGGTGTCGATCCCGTAGTAGCAGGAATGCGTGATCGGAGGCGAGCTGATACGCAAATGGACTTCGGTGGCGCCGGCCTGGCGAACCATCTTGACCAATTTGCGCATGGTGGTTCCGCGAACGATGGAGTCGTCGACCATCACCACCCGCTTGCCCTCGAGGGAATGACGCACCGGGTTGTATTTCTTGCGCACCGCATAGTCCCGGATCTTCTGCGAGGGCCGCAGGAAGGTCCGCCCCACGTAGTGGTTGCGGATGAGCCCGAGCTCCCAGGGAATGCCCGCGGTCTCGGCGTAGCCGAGAGAGGAGGTATTGCTGCTGTCGGGGACCGCGATGACCACATCTGCATCGCAGGGAGCTTCCCGTCCGAGGATCTGCCCCTGGCGCCGGCGCACCGCATCGACGCTGCGCCCGTAGATGTGGCTGTCGGGCCGGGCGAAGTAGACGTATTCGAAAATGCACATCGAGGCCGGGGGCGCCTCGCCCTCGAGGTAGGAATAGGCTTCCATGCGCCCATCTTCGTGAAGGACCACCATCTCCCCGGGCTTCACATCCCGGACCACCTTGGCCCCCACGATGTCCAGCGCGCAGGTCTCGCTCGCCACCACCCAGGCCTCGTCGATCTTGCCCAGGCAGAGGGGCCGGAATCCCCGCGGATCCCGGGCGGCGAGGACGTGCTTGCTGTCGGCCAGAACCACGCTGAAGGCACCTTCCACCTGGCGCAGGGCCTCCGCTGCAGCGCGGTCGACGGTATCCTGGCGGCTGCGCGCGATGAGGTGGAGGATCACCTCACTGTCGTTGGTGGTATTTAAGATGGATCCGGCCTGTTCCATCTCTCGACGCAGACTGGCCGCATTCACCAGATTGCCGTTGTGCGCAATGGCGACGCTCCCTCCCTTGTAGTTGACGTGGATGGGCTGGGCGTTGAGGACATTGCTGCTACCGGTGGTGCTGTAGCGAACATGACCGATGGCCACATGACCGTGGAGGTGGCGCGTCCGCTCTTCGGTCAACACATCGGCCACGTAGCCCATGTCCTTCACCGACCGAAGCACATGCCCGTCTCCCACCGCCAGGCCGGCCGACTCTTGTCCGCGGTGCTGGAGCGCGGTCAGCCCGATGCTGGTCAGCGCGGGAGCGTCGGGATGGTTCACCACCGCCATGACCCCGCACTCGTCGTGGAAGCGGTCGTCGGCGCTCACGGCGATTGGATCCTTCCCGCCCCGGACACCCGTTGCGGAGGGGTGAACACGGCCCATCCCTGCATGTGGGGGTGAACCAGCAAACCCTGGCGACGATGGCGGGTGATGGCCAGCTCTTCGGCCCGTGCCATCGCGGCGGTCACGTCCCGGCCCCGCAGAACCAGAGTCCACAGAACCAAGGGGAGGTATTGGGCCTGAGGCCGAGGCCAAGGCCCGGCCGGCAGACCGCCGTCGTCGCGATGGTGTTCCCACACCGCCAAGCAGACCGCGGTGGTCTCGGGATTCTCCTCGAGGCCCAACCACTCGGTGAGGGCATCGCGGCGGTGGTCCGTGGAGAGGATGTCCGGCCGGTCGGTGTGCAATCGCATTTCCAACCACGGGGACGGCCAGGGGGAAGCCCGTCGCGCGGCCTGGATCCCCCCCGAAGCCGCTTCCACGAGGGCGAAGCGATGTTTGTTGGGGTTGAACCAATGCGCGTGGGCGGTGCAGGCGTCGGTCCATTCCCCCGGATCGCTCCCCTCGACCCCTTCCAAGAGGTGCACTTCATCCCGCTGCAGCGAGACGAGTTCGCCCTCTCGAGTGAAGTGACTGCGCAGAGCCTGCGCCGCGGTCATTGCCACGAGGTCACTGCCTCTTCCTCGGACCAAGAAGGCATAGGCACTCATGACCCACCCACTCCTCGAAGTCGGCAAAAGGCCTGCACCAGGGCCAGGCCCGGACCGGGCGCGTCGGCGATGTTCCCCCGAGCGACCGCGGCCGCCCGGCGTTCCCCCCAGGGGCCTTCGATGTCTTCGGGCACCTGCCAGAGCCACGCCGCCCGCTCGGGATGGGGCATGAAGGCCAGAACCTGACCGTCCAACCCCTCCAATCCCGCGACACCCCCCGCCGATCCATTCGGATTGGCGGGGTAGTCCTCGGCCACCCTCCCATCGGGGTGACAGTAGTAGGCCGCGCGCCGGTCAGGGTCGGCGAGACGATCGATCAATTCTGGATCCTGGGTGAGGAAACGACCCTCTGCGTGGCCCACCACGATGGGAAAGACCTCGTCCAGGCCCTCGGTGAAAAAACAATTCGTCTGGCGACCGGCCCGAACGTGCACCCATCCCGACTTGTATCCCTCGCGATGGGGGACTCGGTTGCGGGTCATGGCCACATCCACTCGGCCGGCCTCACGACCGGGAACCAGGCCGGACTCCACCAGGATCTGGGCGCCGTTGCAGATCCCGAGGACCGGCTTGCCACTCTCGGCCTCTCGGACCAGACCTTCGATCAACGGCGACTTCGAGGCGATCGCTCCGGCGCGAACCCGGTCCTGATAGCTGAAGCCCCCGGGGATGACGAAGCCAGCGAAGTCGCGCAGTCGGGTGGGGTCTTCGTTCCACCGCACCAACGCAGAGTCGAGTCCGGCGAAGCGGAGCACCCGCAGGGTCTCCTCCTCGCAGTTGAGGCCCGGGAACTGGAGGACCGCGATGCGAAGCTGAGTCAATGCACACCCTCCCTGGACAGGAGTCGTCTCATGGTCGACCGATGCGCCTCGGTGAGCAGGGAGACGGACCACTCCACGGCGGGACCCTCGATTCCCTCCACCCGCAAGGAGTCTCCGTCGACGACCTCGCCCAGACGCACGCAGGGGCAGCCATTGCGACGAGCTGCAACTTCGAAGTCTGCGGCGAAGCGCTCTTCGACCTCGAGGAGGAAGCCCCCGCTCTCGCCGAAGCAGGCCGCGAAGGGTCCGACCTCGTCGGCCGCGAATCCCAGGTCGATCCGCGCTCCGAGACCGGACCGGCCTTCGACCCCCATGCACATCTCCGCCAAGGCCACCAGGGTTCCGCCCTCACCGATGTCGTGGATCGCCGTGGCCCAGGCCCGATGGTAGGCCTCGAGAACGGTCCGCAATTCCCCACGGACCTCGTCGAAATCCACCGGAGCCACCGGTCCACGCCACTGGGGATCGAGGAGATGGGCCAGAACGCTCCCCCCCAACTCCGGACGGAACGGCCCCAACCGATAGATAGGATTGCCGGATCGGTGCAACGCCAACGTACGCGAGCGGGAGATGTCGGCCACCACGCCCAGAGCGCAGACGATGGGCGACGGGGCAATGGACCGTCCCTGCCCGTTCTGATTGTAGAAACTCACGTTGCCGCTGATCACTGGCAAGGGCTCACCTTCGACGTCCAGGCGACCCAGCCCCCGGCAGGCGTCCCCGATCCCGCGGACTCCCTCCTGGAACTCCCAGAACACCTCGGGGTCCTCGGGATTGCCGTAGTTCAGGCAGTCGGTGATGGCCGAGGGGAGGCCTCCCACGCAGACCACGTTGCGCACCGCTTCGACCACTGCCATCACCCCCCCGAGGTAGGGGTCGACCCGGGAGATCCGAGGATTGCCGTCGACACTCATCGCGAGACCCGAAGGATGGCCGGGCACCGGCACCACCACCCCGGCGTCGGCGTGCCCGGGGCGGAGCGCGGTGCGGGCTTTCACTTCGCTGTCGTAGTGGGTGTAGAGTTCCTCGCGACTGCAGAGATGGGGTGAAACCAGGAGGCGAGGCAGCTCGGCCTTGACGCTGCGTCCCCCGAGAAGAAGCGGAGCGGTCGAGACCTTCGATTCGCGAGGGCGAGCCGGACGATCGTACTTCACCCCTTCGGTGATGAGATCGATGGGCACATCCACGAGCATCTCACTGCCCCTTCGCAGCCGGTAGGGACGGGGTTCCCCCTCTCGGGCGATCAGGATCTCGCCGCAGATCCTCGCTCCCGCGCCTTCGTGGATCGATCCCAGCTCATAGACTTCGTTGTAGATTCGCAGGACCTCACCGCTGATGCGCCGCGGCACCGCCAGGGCGAAGCGCTCCTGGGTCTCACTGCAGGCCGCCACCCGGTCGGGAAGATCGTCCTCGGCCAGGTTGGCCCGACCGAGATCGACTTCGATCCCGAATCCCCCGGCGTCGGCCATTTCGCTGCTCACGCAGGCGATCCCGCCCGCTCCCAGATCCTTGAATCCGATCTCGGCCTGTTGGTCGCGACAGAATTCGAGGACCGCCTGGTTGGCCACCACCAGTGCGCGTTTCAGGAAAGGATCGGCCACTTGAACGCTGCCCCGATTGTCCAGGGCCGCTTCGGCATCGAGGTCGGCGCTGGCGAAGGCCGCGCCCCCCATGCCGCTCCAGTCGGTGGGCTTGCCCACGAGGATGAAGTCATAGGCCTCGTGCCTGGCAGCCTCGGGCACACGGCTGCGCACGATCTGCTCCTCGCGCACCACTCCTACCGCGACCACGTTCACCAGGCAGTTGTCATCGTAGCAAGGGTCGAAGACCACATCCCCGCCCAGGTTGGGAACCCCCAGTGCGTTGCCGTACATGGCGATTCCCTCCATCACCTCCCGGGTGATCTCCAGACTGCGCTCGCCATGGCTGCCCTCCGGGTCTCCGAAACGGAGGGGATCGAGGACCGCAATGACGTCGGCGCCCATGCAGTAGACATCCCGCACCACCCCGCCGATCCCCGTCGCCGCGCCCTCTACCGGCATCACCTGTGAGGGATGGTTGTGGCTCTCATGAGCCACCGCGATGGTCCACTGCACCCCATCGATTCGCCCGAAGCGAAAGATTCCCGCGTCTTCGCCCGGACCCAGCACCACATTGCCGGCATCGGT
>JAJRXK010000116.1 GCA_024276305.1 Candidatus Krumholzibacteriota bacterium | reverse complement strand
CCCAGGTCATCGCCCCGGGGATTCCCACCCTGGGAGAGATCCTGCGCGAGACCGGCTATCGCCGGGCGGCCTTCACCTCCAATCCCTACCTGCGCCTGGGGCCCCGACGCGGCTTCGACCAGGGAGTTGACAAGACCATCGGAGCCGATCGCATCGGTGCCCTGGCCCGCAATTGGATTGCGAAAGAGGCTCGCCGTCAGCCCTGGGCCCTGTGGGTGCATTTCAACGATCCCCACGAACCCACGCGGGGAGCCGACGCCACCCTTCGAGAGTTGGGCTATGGGCGCGGAGTGATCGAAGATCCCCAGCGGAGGGCCCTCGAACGGTGGGGAGACGGCGAGCGGGCTCCGCATCTGGGAAAGGTGGAAGGCCGCGAAGAGGTCGCGGGGGCCCTGCGTACCAAACGCGCCCTCTACGACGCCGCCATCCGGCAAGTGGACACCGAGATCGGCCGGATCCTCGAGGATCTGCACCGCCAGGGGGTCCTGCGCAACACCCTCGTGCTCATCGTCTCCGACCACGGAGAGGAGTTTCTCGACCACGCGGAAGAGGAGCGACGGCGAGCAGAGGATCCGCGCGGAATCTGGGGGATCGGCCACGGGCACACCCTCTACGAGGAGCAGCTGAGAGTTCCCCTGATCTTGATGGGTCCGGGGGTGGGAGTCCGCGACGTGGTCGAGGAGGCCTTCCCTCTGGTGGACTTGCTGCCCACGGTGCTGGGACTCCTTCGCATCGAGGCTCCGGCCGGAATCGACGGGCGAGATCGACGGAGCTGGATCAAGTTGCGTCGCCGTGCTCCCCTCCCCATGCTGGCCGAGGGCCTCGCCTACGGCAGCGACCGGATCGCCCTCATCGACGGAAGGTGGAAGTTGATCGCCGACCGCAGCGGGCGACCCCTGCGCCTCTTCGACCTGCAGAACGATCCCCAAGAACGGCACAATGAGGTGGCCTGGGTCGACAGCCTGACCTGGGCTTCCAGCCTGCGCGACTCCCTCCTGCGTTGGAACGACCGACTCCTCTTCGACGCCCCCCCCACGGTCGGCCCCGCCGAACTCGACGACGAAATGCGTCAGGGCCTGCGCAGCCTGGGTTACGTGGAGTAGAGCCCCCGCCCGAGGCCACGCGTTCTCAGCCCGCGATCTCCTCGAACTCCCGCGCCAGGTTCTCGAAGAGGCGCAGGGCTTCGTCCATGCGGAAGGGCTTGCGGATGCATCGGGTCGCTCCCGCGGCGAAGGCCTCTTCCATCAGACCGGGGTCGGTGAACGAACTGCTGACCACCAGACGCGACCCCCGCGCCAGGTCCGCGAGGAGTCGACAGAGATCGAGGCCGGAGAGCTCCTCGCTCAGGTGGAGATCGAGGAGAATGACCTGGGGAACTTCCCGCGAGACCACCTCCACCGCCTCCTGCGCCGCCGCCACCGGAGGCAGGACCTGGAAGCCCCGGGCCTGGGCCGCGGCCCGAAGACGCTCCTGATAGGTGGGGTGATCGTCGATGATGAGAACCGAGGACTTCATGGGCGCTCTCCACGCGGATGCAGGTGGCAGGGCCTCGACGAGAGGCATCCACTCGGAGCAGGGCAACCTCGGTGCCGACGGAAGAACGGGCATCGGGGGAAAGGACGAGGAAGCGCACGCCCTCGCCGGTCACCTTCCGCCTCCGAGATCGGGGCGAGGAGCTTGCAAAGCGCAATGGAGGGAGAGAGGCAGATCAGAGCATGATGCCGGCGATGGTCGCCGTGAGCCAGGAGGCCAGCGCACCGCCGGCCATGGCCCGGAGTCCGAGACGAGAGAGGTCGGCGCGACGCTCGGGGGCCAGACCTCCGATGCCCCCGATCTGAATGGCGATGGAGCCGAAGTTGGCGAAGCCGCAGAGAGCGTAGGTTGCCATCACCGCCGCCCGCTCGGAAATGGCGCCGGCATGTTCCAAGGAGCCCAGATTCGCGTAGGCCACGAATTCGTTGATGGCCAGTTTCTGCCCCAGCAATCCCGCGAAGGTGAAGCAGTCCTGCGAAGGGACTCCCATGGACCAGGCCACCGGCCACAGGACATAGCCGAAGATCTCCTGCAGCGATGCCGGCCAGCCATGCACTCCCAACGCTCCCAGGCCGCCCGCGATCTGTCCCAGGCCGGCGTCGATGAGAGCGATGAGCGCCACGAAGGCCAACAGCATCGCCCCCACGTTCAGGGCGAGGGTGAGGCCCTGCCCCGCACCGTCGGCGGCGGCGTCGATGAGGTTGACGGTCTCTCGCTCGTCGGCGATCTCGACCTTGCCCCGGGTGAGGCTCTGCTCGGTTTCGGGAAGGATGATCTTGGCCGTCACCAAGGCCGCGGGAGCGCTCATCACACTGGCCGCCAGGAGGTGTCCCGCATCGATGCCGAAGCTGATGTACCCGGCCAGCACTCCTCCGGCGATGGTGGCCATCCCTCCGGTCATGAGCACCATCAGCTCGCTGTCGGTCATGCGAGCGATGTAGGGGCGAACCACCAGGGGGGCCTCGGTCTGACCGATGAAGACATTGGCCGCCACCGACAGGGATTCGCTCCCGCTGACCCTCATGGTCCGGGCCATGCCTCGCGCCATCACCGTGACCACCCTCTGCATGATCCCCAGGTGGTAGAGCACGGCCATGAGGGAACTGAAGAATACGATGGTCGGAAGAACCCGGAAGGCGAAGACCATCCCCACCGGGCCGTCCACATCCACGAGACTCCCGAAGAGGAAGCGGCTGCCGTCGAAGGTGAAGTTGAGGAGAGTGGTCACCCCGTCTCGCAACCAGGCGAAGAAGAGACGCCCGGGCGGAAAGAGGTGGACCAGAGCAGAGAAGGCGAATTGGAGGGCAAGCCCCACTCCCACCAGACGCCAGTCGATGTGCCGACGGTCCCGGCTGAGCAGGACGGCCAACCCCACGAGGACCCCCACCCCGAACACACTGATGACCCGTTCCATCCGGGGATAGTCCGGCTCCTCCCAGACCCTGTCAAGGATCACCGGTCCGCCGGGGGCCGCGATTGACGCTGGCCGCGGGCCTTCGTACCCTTGGTCGCGAGTCGGAGCAGATTTCACCGAGCCCCGCTGCGCGCGGAAGGTCGTCCCCATGGAAGTGCCCCACCCCCGCCCCGTGGTCATCGGCATCGCCGGTGGGTCGGGAAGCGGGAAGACCACCGTCGCTCACCGTGTGCAGGAACGTTTTCCTCAGAACACGGTCGAGATCATCCACCACGACTGCTACTACTTCGACCGCCCCGAGCTCGAGGACTCCGAGCGAGCTGCGATCAACTACGACCATCCCAATGCCTTCGAAACCGGGCTGTTGATCGAGCACATCGATCGCCTACGCGATGGGCAGAGCATCGAGCGGCCCAACTACGACTACCGGACCCATCGTCGATGCGCGGCCAGCGAGACCGTTCACCCCGCAGACATTCTCTTCATCGAGGGCATCCTCGTCCTCGAGAGCGCGGCCCTCCGCGACACCATGGACATCCGCCTCTTCGTGGACGTCGACGCCGACGAGCGATTCATTCGCCGCATGGCTCGCGACATCTCCCAACGGGGGCGCGACCTCGAATCCGTGGTCCATCAGTACCGCACCACGGTCCGGCCCATGCACCAGCAATTCGTGGAGCCCTCCAAGCGCTACGCACAGATCATCATCCCCGAAGGTGGCCACAATACGGTGGCCATCGACATGATCAGCGCCAAGGTCCAGGAAATCCTGGTCCGGCATCGGGGGGTCGACTACCGAGAACTCGGGATGGGAGGAAGTGCCCGATGACCTTCGACGACCAGGAACTGCTCGACCGGGACCCACTGATCGAGCGGGTCCTCATCTCCAGTGCCGACATCCAACGACGGGTCGCCGAGCTGGGTCGGGAGATCTCGTCCGACTACGGTGGAGATCCTCCCGTCTTGGTGAGCGTGCTCAAGGGTGCCATTGTGTTCATGGCCGATCTCATCCGTCGGATTTCCGTCCCTCACGAAATCGACTTCATGTCCGTGAGCAGCTATCAGGGAGGGACGCAGTCCACGGGAGTGGTCAAGATTCTCATGGATCTCAAGACCAACATCACCGACCGAGATGTCCTCATCGTGGAGGACATCATCGACACCGGAGCCACCCTCACCTACCTCGAGGAAATCCTTCAGGCCCGCAAGCCCCGGTCCCTGAGGCTGTGCACCCTCCTCAACAAGGCCGACGCCCACACCGAGGACATCGCCATCGACTACCTGGGCTTCGACATCCCCAACGAATTCGTGATCGGCTATGGCCTCGACTACGCAGAGCAGTATCGGAATCTGCCCTTCATCGGCATCATGAAGGGTTGAGTCCGAAGGAGTGATTCGGGTCTTGCGACCGCCGCATCTCCTGCTTCAATATGTTGGTGCTGTCCCTGGAGTCGCGGTGGGATCGACCGCAGCGCCGCTCCGACCAAGGAACCCCAACGGAGTACTCATCATGCTTCGCGAGCCCCATGAACTGATGTCCCTGAGCGACGACTTCGACCCAGACTTCGACGAGCTCGAGCTCGAGGCGGAGGAAGACTTCGTCCCCGCCCTCGAGGACCCCGACGAGGAGAATCCCGAGGACGAACTCGAGGACGAATTCGTCGTGGACCAAGACGAGGAAGAAGAACTGGAGATCGTGGTGGAGGAAGACGAGGGCTACGGGGACTTCGACGAGGAGGACTACGAGTACTGAGCGAGGGTGGTCGCGGAGCGGTGATCGACGCCGGTCGCCTTCCCGAGAGCCCCGCTAGTCCCGACCCGTCGCCACGAATCCGGCCCACCAGAAGGGCGCGTCGCTCTGGCCGCGAGCCCGCCTTCGAGCCAGGATCCGACGGGAGGCCACCGCGATGGCCTCCGCCGTCGGACGCCCTTCGCTCCACTTGGCGCGGTAGAGTTCGCGCATCCACTCCCGCGCGCTCTGGTCCTGCACCGCCCACAGACTCATGACCACGGTTCCCGCACCGGCCACCGCAAAGGCCCGACGCAGACCGAGTACGCCCTCCCCCGCCTGGCTCTCGCCCACTCCCGTGTCGCAGGCCGAGAGCACGACCCAGGCGTGGGGCTTCAGCCGCAATCCCAGGACTTCTTGGGCCAGGAGGATCCCGTCGTCCTCGGCCGGAGTCTCCGCCCTCCGGAGGTTGGCATGGGCGAAGACCAGGCCGGCCCGCAGGAGCGGACTCCGCTGGAAGAGCGGCCGGGGCTGTCCCGAACGAGGAACCAGCCCGCCGATTCCCCGAACGTCCCTCGAGCGGGGACGATTCGAAGATCCGCAGCGATCGCCCAGGAAGAAACCGTGGCTGGCCAGGTGGATCACCCTCGCAGCGGGAGCCCGGTCGCGCAATGCCGCCTCGGTGGCCTCCCGGCCGCGCAGGACTTCGACGTCGGAAAAGAAGCCCGCCACATCCTCGACTTCTCCCGCCGTGGCCGGCAGGGGTGCAAAGCGCAAGGTCTGGAGCTCCTCGCAGAAGCGGGACGAGGGAGCGGCAGACGCTTCGGGCCCCGCACCGAAGTCGATGTCGCCGACGACCAAGGCGTGCCCGGGCTGACTCTCCGTCGCAGGGCTGCGGGTCTCCAAGAGTTGACGCTCGTGGTCCAGAAGGCGCAACCGCGGACCCGCCTCGACCCAGTACTCCCCGGACGGCAGGGGGAGGGCCGCAAAACTGAGGCCGTGGAGGGCTCCCTCCAAGACCAGATTCAATTCCTCCACCGACCGCAATTCCTCCCCGAAGGGATCGAGGAGGCGCTCGCGCAATCGCGCTCCGAGAGCGCGGGTGTCGGTCCGCTCCGAAGTCCTCGACCCACGATCCGGCGCCCTCAGCACCGCCGCCCGCCACCGCCGCAGGAGCCCGTCGATCTCTGCGGCCGGGCCCAGATCCAGGGCCCGAAGTTCTCCCCCGGCTCTCGAGAAGAAACCGAAGTAGTGGAGGGCCGTGCTTCGGGCCCGAGGATCTGCGTCGTAGACGCTGAAACTCAAGAGGCCCGCACCTGGATTCAAGCTCTGCTGCAGCCGCCGGAAGGTCAGCGGATCCCCTTGGACCGGCGCCGACTTCAGGCTGCGCGCCCAGGCCGCTTCGGCCCGGTCTCTCCGGAGCCGAAGGGAGTCGAGCTGAGCGGCCCGAAGGGATTGATTGCTGATCGCCGCCGCCAGCCGGTCCCGCGCCTCCCTCACCCGTCGCCATCTGTCGCCCTGCTCGGATCCGACCCGGACCGCCTCCGCCTGCCGAGCCAGCATTCCCTCGAGGACCAGGGATCGACCGGCGACCACCCTCTCGTAGACCGCACGGCTGAGCTCGTCGGAGTCGGGGAAGGATCCCGTCACCAAGGCCGCCATGGCCAGATCTGCCGCGCCCATCGAGGCCGCCGCAAAGCGCAGGGCGGACCGCTCGGCCAGGCCCTGCAGGACCCATCGAAGCTGACGTTGCTCGAGCCGAGCCGCGGCGAGCGCATCTTGGAGGCCGGCTCGGCCCTGGCCGGCCAGAATCTCGGCCCGGGCCAGACGCTCTCGTCCCCAGGCCACCTCCGCGTGCTGCTCTCCATAGCTCGCGAGCTGGAGGGCGAGAGCCTGGCGGCACCGCTCCACCGCCACCGAGGGCCGCCCTTCGAGTCCGTCGCATTCGGACAGAAGGTAGAGAGCCTTGGCTCGAACCGGGTGCTCGGCTCCCAGACTCCCCAGGAAGATTCTATCCGCGTGTTCGGCGAGTTCACGGGCTTCGGCCGCCTGCCCTCCCTCGAGCAGGAGGTCGGCCAGGTTGACCAGGCCCCGGCCGAGGTCCGGATCCTCCGGGTCGAGGACCTTCTCCTGGATCTCCACCGCCCGGCGCCGGCTGCGCAGGGCCGCCGCCAAGTCGCCGAGCTGGCGCTGCACTTCTGCGAGGTTGTGCAGCGTCGCGGCGACTTCTGCACTCTCGCTCCCCCATCTCTGGCGACGCGCGGCGAGGAGCTCTTGGTAGGCCCGCTGCGCTTGGTCGTAGTCCCCTTGTTCGTTCCAGAGATTCGCACGCAGGAAGTCGAGGCGGTCGCGGGGCCCGACCTCCAGACTCTGTCCGGCCGGGGCTTCGAGACGATCGAGGTCGGCCTCTGCGGTCGAGAAATCTCCGAGGCGGGTGCTCAGCTCCACTCGCAATTCCCGCGCGGCTCGGGTCGCGGCGTGGTCGGGGCCCAGCTTCGCCTCCCGAATGTTCAGGGCTTCTTCCACATGGCGACGAGCGGAGGCGAGATCTCCCAGAGCGCTCTCCGCCCGGGCCAGATCGAAGGCCGCGTTGCTCCGGTGGACCGACATGGCATCGAGGCGCCGGCTGCGGATGCGATAGGACCGGCGGAGAACTTCGAGGGCCGCCCCCGGCTCTCCCTGGTCCAGAAGCAGGCGCCCCAGGTTGCGCGCAATGGTCGCGGTCCGCGGATGGTCCTCCACCCGCGGATCGTAGGAGGCGGCCAGGGCCCGGTCGAAGAGTTGGCGCGCCTGCTCCATCTGGCCCTCGCGCTGGGCGATCAATCCCAGGCCGTTGAGGGCGAAGGCGGCCCGAAAGGGCTCGTCCGGCCGGGCATGAGCGCAGCCGCGGAGAGCCCGGAGATAGAGTCTTCGGGCCACCTCGAGGCGCCCCAGACGCAGCTCCGCATTGGCCAGCGCCTGAGCGCTGACGGCCACTTCGAAGCCGAGACCCTCCTGCGCACTCTCACGGATCGCCAGAGCCCGGGCGTGGGTCTGGGCCGCGCCCGCAGGGTCGTCGGCCTGGAGCTGAAGATTGCCCAATTCATGGAGGATCCGGGCCACGCGGAGGTCATCGCGGCCGTAGGCCTCCTCCCGCTCGACCAGCACTTGGTGAGCGAAGTCCAAGAGAGCGCGGATCGGAGCGCGGCCGGAGAGGCGAGCCGCACGCAGAAAGAGCTCACAGCCGAGGGCCTCGTCCTCGCTCCCCGCCGGCGCGCTCTCGTAGAGCTCGCGAGCACGGTCCTCCGCCTCGGAGTACTCGGCGAGGTCGAGGAGACGAAGGATTTCGGGATGCGGCGCCGCGATGGCGGAAGTCGACCACGAGAGCAGTGCCGCGACGAAGAGCCCCCACCCGACCATTCTCCCTCGATGGACCTGGACGAAGATCATCGGACCAAGACGATCTTTCTCTGCAAACGCGACGATCCGCTGCGCAGTTGCACGACATAGACCCCGCTCGAGACCTGGCGACCCCGGTCATCGAGACCGGCCCACACCACCGACTGCGCGCCGGCCGGCCGACGCTCGTCGACCAGAGCGCGGACCCGGTGTCCGCCCAGATCGTAGATGTCAATGCGCACCGCGGCGGACGCCGGCAGGGAGAAGGGGATCCGGGTCCGGGGGTTGAAGGGATTGGGAACATTGGCCAACAACTCGGGCCGAGATCCCAGGGGAGTCCCTCCGGTGGGCGCACCGGGCACGGCCCCCAGGTTCAGGACCAGCTCCCTCAGGAATTGAGCCCGCGAAGAGGGCGCGCCCGCATTCTTGGTCCGGGAATCGAGGATACCGGAAAGGGAGAAGGGAAAGGTCGCATCGCGAAGGAGGCCGTTGACGCCTCCCCGCTCGTACCACACTCCTGCGGCGAGCGAATAGCTCCCCGCTTGACCGGAGAGATCGAGGAATTCGTGGGTGCGGTGGGCCCCGGAAACGGCCCGGGGCAGGATGGCATCGAATTGGTCGGAGGCCAGGCATCCTCCGATGACGAAAGAGGTCGAAAAGGTCGGGGCGGCTCCCGTGACGGGCACCACCACGGGAGTCAACTGACCCGAGATGTCGTCCCGCAGGTCCGCATCCACGAGTTGGGTCGCGAGCAGGGTCTGCACATAGGTGGCCCCCGCGCTGCTCCCTCCCCCGAGACCGGAAACGAAGTTGTCCCCGAAGTGGGCCATGCTCCGATCCCCGCTGAGGGTGCGCCAGGTGGTGAGCAGACCGAGGTCGTCGCCCTTGTCGTTGAGGGGGGCGCCCGAGCCATCGCTCAGCAGGAATTCCCCTTGGTCCCCGGCATCGTAGAGGAGGATACGGTAGGCGGAGAGCTGGGCGACCGTGGCCCCGTGGGCCTTGGCCGACCCGATGCCATTGCTCTCTCCGGAGGCGGGAGCGCGGACGGCGTAGAGATCGTAGTCCGCTCCCTCGGAGAATCCGGCTTCGAGCAGGGTGTGCGACAGCGTTTCCTGCCGGCTGCGATCTCCGCTGTCATCGATGACCAGGATCTCGGGAGGGACGAGCAGTCCACCGCCCACCGGGACTCGGAGTGCGGGAAGGGCCCGCACGCGGAAATCCCGGTCGTAGGGACTGCAGTCTCGAAAATCGAAGAAGCCGGTGGTGTCGGCGGGCAGGGTACTCGCCACTCCCTGGAGGTCGGTGGCCTCGAGAAAGTAGTGCACTTCGTCGCCGGGAAAGAAGAGGGCGGGCTCGTCGTTCTGGTAGGCCGCTCCGGGCAATGCCTTGCCGTCGGGAAGGTCGAAGAAGTAGCGGTCGGCCACCGAAGCGCCGGTCGCGGTGAGCACGGCCTGTCCGACCACCGTCCCGAAGACCACCCCTCGCGTTCCCGGGCTCTCGCACTTGCCGGCGAGGGCGGTGGGATAGGTCGCCGTCGGAGGGTGGAAGCGATCGTTGGCAAAGGCGCTGTTGTCGCGCAAGACCCACTTCAGCACCGGTGGCCCCCCGAGCCCGAGACCGGGGACGATGGACTTGACCCGGGCCACCAAGCTGTCACCGGGGAGGATTGCTCCTCCCAGAGGGTTGGTGTCTCGGGCCACGTCGAGTCGCACCCCGAGGTCGACCGCGGGCCCGTTGTAATCGGAAGCCCCGCTCTGGGGAAAGGCGTCCTGAAAGAGGTCCGCTGCTTGGACCGCGATGGCCGGACCCACCCGCGGGTACTTGGCGAACCAGATGTTGTCGAAGATGGGAGCGGGAGTGGCGTCCTCTCCGGGCAGCCCCAGCGCACGAGCCAGGTCGATGACTCCGAGAGCCACCTGCACACTTTCCGGCGCGGATTCCAGAAGGTCGGAGACGTCGATCTCGACCCTCTCGTAGTGAGGAGCGCTGGGTTCGTAGTAGCTCATTCCCCGGTCGCGCCACGGTCCCCATTGGCCATTCGAAGCCCCGGAACTGCGCACTCTCCAAGTGTAGAAGATCCCATTCTCCAGAGGCAGATGCTTCCAGATCCCGAATCCCAGGAGGGCGCCGTACTTGCCGTCGTCGTCCGGTCCCGGCGGATCGAAGGCGAAGGCCGGGGTCACCCATTCGTTGTGCAATGAAACCTCGCCCCCGCTGATCCCATCGGTGTAGTTGACCACATGGCCTCCGGGACCATAAGTCCACCGCTGCGAGACGCTTCCTCCCGTCGACGAGGAGGGGTCGTTGCGCGGCGGGCTGCCATCGTCGATGAAGGAGAATTGGAAGGTGACATTCTCGCGGCAGGGATCCGGATCCGAAGTGAGACGCAGCAATTTGGTGAAGTCTCCGGCAAAGGGAGGCACCGAAGCCTGCCATCCATCGGCGAAGGGAGCAATGTCGAAGGGCGCGAAACCCACCTGGACGCCGTCGAACCACACTTTCAATTCGTCCACTTGGGCCGCTCCCAGACTCGGATAGAGTCCGTCCTCGTCACTGCCGGCCCCGTCGGTGGTGACCCGCAACCGGAGATGCACTCGGTCCGCGTTGGGCCCGACATAGTCCGCGGGGGAGACCACGAAGGTCTGGTCGAAGATGGCGGGTTGGTCGAAGATCCCCTGTCCCGTCTTGTTCGTCCCGCTGAAGCGCGCGAGCTCTTCGAAGAATCCACCGCGATCGACCTCCACCCGGAAGAAGTCCCGGCCGAATTCGGTGTCGAAGTTGAAGGGGAATCTCAGGCGCACCGTCGTCGGGAGAGAGGGGTTGGAGACCGCCCGAGACCACTCGTAACGCTGGTCCCAGTGGTTGCCGTAGCCCGGAAGGGTGGCCCATCCCGGCCGCGGAGTGTCCACGCAGAAGCAGACCCCGAGGTCATTGACCCCCACCGCATCCTTGTATGCGCCCCCGGATCCATCATCGAGATTGGCGGTGTTGGTCGTGGATTCGTGAACTTCGACAGGCTGCTGGCTGAGATCGACGCCGGTGACTCCGCCGGGATCGGCGCCCGCCGCGACTTTGGCCTGCGCGTCGCCGGTTCCATCGCCGCCCGGATCGGTCCCCGGATCACCCCCGGACTCGGTGCCGCTCTTGGATCCGTCTCCGTAGATGTAGCTGAGGCTCTTGGGGGCCTTGGGCCGGCCGTCGCTGCTACGAGTGGGTCGAGTTCTCTGCAGGGCCGGCCGAACCGTCTGCACTTCGGCCGCGGCCGCCACCCCGCCTGCGGCTCCGACTTCCATCGACACGACCGCCAACGCCAGCAGGACTCCGGGCCAGGGTCGATGGATCCGCCCCCGTGGCAGGCTCGACGGTCGGAACATGGCTCTCTCCAGAAGAAGCATCGGAATGGGCGCCCCCGATTCTAGCAGATCCGAGCCCCGGACAGGGCTCACGCAGCGGGAGGCGCCCGGTCAGGTCGGGCGCCTCCTCCTTCGGCCACAGGTCGAGCTCGCCGCGTGGGGCTACTTCAAGAGCGCCGCTCGCTGCATGCGAACCTCGCCCGCAGCTTGCAGTCGTACCAGATAGGCTCCGGATGCGACCGCCATCCCTTGGTCATCGGTCCCGTCCCACACCACCTCGTGGTCGCCGGCGTCGCGACGGCCACGCAAGAGGGTCCGCAGGTGGCGGCCACGGAGGTCGAAGACATCGAGTTCGACCGGTCCGGCCACGTCGGTGCGGAAACGGAGATGGGTCCGAGGATTGAAGGGATTGGGGGTGGGTGCGAAGAGCTGTGCACGAGCGCTGGAGGCCGCCGACGGTGCCGGAGTCGACAGATCGTAGGGGCCCTTCCAACACACCTCTTGCACCCAGAACTGGGTTCCGATGAGTTCGACCTCGCGGATGTTTCCACCGCTGAGGGTGATCGTCTCCAGCTGGAGCGGCGGCACGGAGACACTCTTGGCGTCGACCAGATTGCCCGCCGCATCGAAGGCGCGCAGGTGAAGGGTGGTACTCGCCGCGCAGACGACCTCGACCATCGAGGGTCCGAGAAAGAAGTCCGCGGGGGGGAAGCGGATGTGCGCGAGCTGTCCCGTGGGATCGGACCACCCGAAGAAGATCTCGTGGGTTCCGTCGGGGGCGGTCCCGGCGAGGAGATTGTCGGTGATCGAGAGCTGCAGGGGCAGGCCGGTGGGATCGAAGGCCGCTTCGAATTCCACCTGGTCCACGGTCAGCAGGTGAGTGCTGGCTCCGAGGGGCGCGGTGACCGCATCGACACAGCCTCGACGCTCTCGGATCTCGTAGCAGAGTTCTTGGATGCCGATCTCGGCCCCCACGATGTCGATGCGGCGGATCCCGGCCGCGCTGAACAAAGTGAGGGTCTGCCACGCATCCTGGGGTCCGGGGTGGATGGCGTTGGCAACCACCGCTCCGGTCGCATCATAGGCGATGAATTCGCAGGCATTGGTGTGGGCCGCGGTGATCGTGACCTTGTGCGGACCGGTTCCGAATTTGGGGGCCGGGAAGTAGATGAAGGCATATTGCGCCCCGCCGGAATTGGTCTGGCTCCAGTCGAAGTCGATCTCGGCGATGCCATCGGCCCCGGGAGCGAATCGATCGCGGACCACCGGAGCAACCACTCCTCCGGTGGGAAGGATCGCGCGGTAGAAGAGCACTTCGTCGACCTGGATGACATTGGCGGTGGTGCCCAGGCCCAGGCCGGCGATGTCGATGCACCGCGAGAGCGGAGCCATACCACCGCCTCCACTTCCTCCGGGTTCGAAGCAGATGTTGGTGACCACGATCTCCGCTCCGCGGAACTCCACGCGCTTGACCGTCTGACCGGCGGCACTGAAGACATAGTGCTGCAGGTTCATCGGACCCGCGGTGTGGACCCGGGGCGGGCCGACGGGAATGTTGTTCGCATCGTAGGCGGTGATCTCGAGGCCATTGGCGGTGTGGGTGGCGTCGAAGGAGACCATCGCCACTCCATTCCCGTAGGACGATCCGAATTGCATCTGCGCCAGAGCGCCGCCGGGGCCAGCGGGATCGGACCAGGGAATGACCACGTCCATGACAGCGTCGCCGGGAGGAGTGAAGGGATAGGCGAAGTCGAGGCCGATTCCCGCCCCTCCGCCACCGGGGATGACCCCTTCGCGGAAGGTCAGGTCATCGACGACGAATTGGGGGACGTAGGCGAGGGGACCATGGGGATTGAGGTCGAGGCACTGGGCCTGGACGGTGCCGACAGCACCGACGCCCACGAGCAGTAGAAGGCCGAGCACCGAGAGGCGGCGACCGAAGGGTGCGTCGAGAGAAACGGGGGCAAACATGGCGATCCTCCGAGGATGAATCTCGAGAGCTCGCATCGAGCTCTTTCACCCTCCCCAACGCCCACCTCCGGCCAAGCGCACAAAAAAACGGCCGGCCCCCTACCGGCCGGCCGATTCCCTCGAGTCCGGGGGGAACGGCGACGGAGATGAATCAGCTACCGCCGTTGTGCAGCACGATGCGCCGCACCCAGACTCCCCCCTGCGAACGCGCCTGCCCTCTCGCCAGTTCCGAGATTTCTTGGAGCAAGTCGGAAGCAGGGGGGGAGGACGACGATCGGGGGCTCAGCCCTCCGATGCCCCGAAGCTGGTCCACGAGGGGAGCCTCCAGGGCGGTGTAGGGCCCCGCCTCTCCGGCCTGGGCCACTGCGGACAGACGGGCCTCGAGGGTTTCGAGAGGACGACGGCTGGCGACCAGGAGAATCTGCTCTTCTCCTCCCTCGCTGGTGACGGTCCAGGCCACCTCTTCCCCTCCCACTCGTCCCGGCAGATCGTAGACCTGGTTGGCGCGGAGAGGATTCTGGACTTGGCCGCCGCGGAGAGGGAAGAGCACAAAGGCCTCACCCCGGCGATCCTGGTTGAGAACGTAGAGATAGACATCGGCGGAGGCGTGGAATCGCAGACCCAGGTCCTCCTCGAGGTCCAAGCCCGACCCGCTGAAGAGTTCCTCGACCGAAGCCTCGCCGTAGCGCAGCAGAGTGGCGTCGACTTCGAAATCTCCTCCTCCCGCGGGCCACCACGACCAGAGCCATGCGCCCAGAGCGAGAGAGGCGAGCAGCGCCCATGGGAGGCGAGCAGGAATCCGAGACAGGCCTCGGGAAGGGCCTTCGTCCGGAGAGGGCAGAATCCACGCATCTCTCCCGAAGGCCGCGAGGGCCTGGGCCATCTCCGCCGCCGTTCGGTAGCGCCCTTCGGGTGCCGGCACGAGGGCCTTCTCCACGATCTCGACAAAGGACGCGGGGAGGTCCGGGCGGAGTTCTGCCAGGCGAGCGCCCCGACCCCTTCGATGAGCTTCGCGTAGCTCGGGGAGAGAGCCCACGGCGTGGGGAAAACGGCCGGTGACCAAGTAGAAGAGGAGGGTCCCCAGAGCGTAGAGATCCGAAGCCACGGTCGGGGCTTCGCCCCCCAAGCGTTCGGGACCAAGGTAGAGAGGAGTGCCGCTGGGGGTCGGGATGAGCTTTTCGAATTCCCTCTCATCCGCGGTCGAACCGAAGTCCATGAGGACGATGCGGCCGCCTTCCGCCCGCATCACGTTCTGGGCTTTGACATCGCCGTGGACCAAACCCACGGCGTGGACCGCCGAAAGAGCTCGAGCCACGCGTTCCCCCACCCGGGCGGCCTCGTCGGCCGAGAGACGGCCCTCGGACTGGACGGTCTGGGCCAACGATCGCCCGTCGATCCACTCCATCCACATTCCCCACTGGCCCTCGTGACCCTCGACTCCGAAGACCCGCACCACATTGGGATGGTCGACCCTCGCCAGAGCCCGGCCTTCTCGCAACACCCTCTCGACCCAGGCTTCGTCCTGCGGCCGATCGGAGTGCAGGAGCTTGAGGGCCACATCTCGGCGCAGGCGAGGATCGTGAGCCCGAAAGACCTCGGCGGTGGCCCCCCGTCCCACGGACTCGAGGAGGTGGAGCGAGCCCCAGGTCTTCGACCCCGCCGGAAGGTCCGGTGGAGCCTGGTCGCCACCGGACTCCGACCCGACGTCGAGGGGCGGAGAGTCGAGACTGGCCTCGAGGTGAGTGCGGCGATGGAGCTGTGCGATGGCCGAGAGGGTTCCGAAAGCGCGGAGCAGTTCCTGGGTGGAGGGATCGTTCACCTCCCGCTCGAGGGACTGGAAATCGATCTGTTCTCCGCTGCTGAGGCGGTCCGCGAGGTCGAGCCAGGGATCGGGTTGGGAATGGGACTCACTGGGCACGGCGCATCTCCTCGGCCAGGCGCAACAGAGCGCGATTGACGGTCATCCGTGCGGTATTGGCATGGGTCTTTCCCAGAGTCTGGGCCACCTCGGCGAAGCTCATTCCCAGCTCCAGCCGGGCGATGATGGCCTCGCGGTCGACCGGGCGCAGGCGCTGCAGGCACTCTTCGTAGATGCGCAGAGACTCGGCCCCGAGGACTTCCTCGAGGGGGGAGGGTGCCGGAGCGGCGTGACGATCGTCGACCTCGACCGCGGTGGGTCCTCGCGCCACTCGGCGGGCCTCGTCGCGGATGCGGTTCATGATCGAGGTCCGAAGATAGGCCAAGAGGGCGCCTTCGCGGCGCTGCTCGAAACGATCCAGACGGCGAAGGCACTTGATGACCGTCTCCTGGACCAAGTCTCCGGTCTCCACCAAGTCGCGGGCTCGGGCGGGCAGACGGCCCGAGGCCCACCTCTCCAAGGGGGGAAGGACCCGCTGGCAGAGCACGTCGAGGGCGAGGGCATCCCCCTCCCGGGCCTGCGCCAGCAGGTCGACGGTGGCCTCGAGCAGGTATTGCTGGCGGCGGGAGCGGCCAGGCTCGCCGGCATTCGAATGCGGCCGTATCGACACGGTCGATGGCTCCCTGCGCAGACGCTCGACGGGAATGGTGCGGAACTCGGGAGCAGTATAGGGCCTCCGACCATGCGGCGGAAAGAAGACCCTCGGCAGCGGAGTCGGACCGAAGCTCGGAGCCGGAAGGGGAATGACCTGGGCCTGCACCCTGCAATCCTCCGGGTGGGGGACGAAGACATGGTCGACCCCCGGAGCCGGTTCGACGACCGATCGATCTCCGGGAACCGTCCTTGCCTCTAGAACGCTTCCCCGTCGCGAAGCGCACAGGCGCAGAAACACTCATGGCCATCGGAGACATCGGGGACCGGATGCCGGCACGAGGGAGCCCGGCCGTCCGAGGTCAATCGCGGCGTTCGAAGGGAATGTCCGGACCTCGAAGCGCGGAGGAGATCAAGAGATCGAGAGGCCGGTCGGCGCCGTAGAAGCGATCGGCATGGGTGGTCCCATTCTCGAGCTTGAGCACTCCGCGGGGACATACCGCAGCGCAGATTCCGCAACCCACGCACGAGGCTCGCACGATGTTCTCCCCCCGCTCGGCGTAGCTGCGCACGTCGATGCCCATCTCGCAGAAGGCCGAGCAATTGCCGCAGGACATGCATTGGTCGCCATTGGTGGTGATCCGAAAGCGGGAGAAGAGCTTTTGCCACAGGCCGAGCACCGCCGCCTGGGGACAGCCGAAACGGCACCACACTCGACTGCCGAGGATGGGATAGAAGCCCACTCCGATCACCCCGGCGAAGATCGCACCGATGAAGAAGCCGTACCACTTGGCGAGCAGCGGTGCCGCGGCACCGAAGACCGGATGGCCGGCGGCGTAGTCGATCCAGAGCAAGACGGTGGTGACCACGATGATCACCAACACCGAGTAGATCGAGACTCTCTCCAGACGCCAGGCCCGAGGAGACTTGGAGGAGAGTTGCCGCCAGGGATCGCCGAGGGTTTCGGCCAGACCGCCGCAGCCACAGACCCAGGAACAGTACCACCGCTTGCCGAAGAAATAGGTCAGGACCGGCGTGGCCACGAAGCTCATCCCCGCGCCGAAGATCACCATCCACAATCCCACCCGACTCGGATGATGCACCAGCCACCCAATACCGAAGTCTCCGGGCCAGAGATAGGACCACTTCAGCGGCCAGAAATAGGAGAAATAGAATTCCGGTTGGTGGAAGGCCTTCAGGAGATTCGGCAGAACGAAGGAGAGGCCCAATTGGACGATCATCACGCTCGCGGTCCGCACCTGCTGATAGCGATTGTGACGGTACTTCATGAACATTCGCAGGCCGAAGACCCACACCGCGAGGGTGTAGAGCAGCCCGTAGAGGAACCAGTGATCGGCACCCTTGCCCGCCAGGATCTGCGAGAGAGGATCGACCAGGTGAACGCCTCCTTCGAGAGTCTGGGGGAACCAGTAGAGCAGGATGTAGAAGCCGGTGATCACCAATCCCAGCCCCCAACCGATCCATCCCCGTCCGGTGGCGCTGCCGAAGACCACTCCGTCGTGACGAATGCCGGGGACGGTCCCCGCGAAGCGCAGATAGAATGTCGCGGTCCCACCTGTCGCGATCAGCCCGAGGCTCAGGAACAGACCCAGCCAAGAGCCTCGCATCCAGCCCGAAGCCCATACTACGACCAGGGCCAAGAACCCCGCCGCCATGGCGGCCACCGCCAGACCCTGGCCCAAAGTGCGGGCGACGCCCGCACCGCGCGGCGGCGCTTCGAAGCCGAGCGCTTCTTCGTCGAAGGAGTAGTCGAGAGCACGCGATTCGATCATGCCGCCGCTCCCCTCGCTCGTTGGTCGCGGTACTGCCCCCGCAGGACGCCGCGGATCTCCACCTCGTGCCGTCGGAAGAACTCGGGATCGAAATTGGCCTCCTCGAGGTGATCGAGCACATAGTCGACATCCCGCCCCTCTTCGATCCATCGCTCACAACTGCGATGCCGATAGCGAAGGCCCATGAGGTTCATGCCCACCACTCCCCGATCGGTGTAGACGATGCGCAGGGCGTGGCGATGATCCGAATGTTCCCAGAAGAGATGCTTCTCCCCGGGAAGATGGAATCCCACTTGGCCGTAGGTCTGATACTCGAGGTCGAGGAACTTGGCCGAGTTGTACCAAGTGCCCGGCCGATAGTGAGCGTCGCGCCCGGCCATCACTTCTCCGACCACTCGTCCCTGCGCCTTGCCCGTATACCAGACCTGCTGCAGGAGATTGCGCCCCTCGCCCGGAGTGACGATCTCGGCGCAATCTCCGGCGGCATAGATCCCGTCGACGGTGGTGTGGAAGGAGTCGTCCACGAGGATCCCTCGACCCACTTCGATGGCGGTGTCGCGGACCACTTCGACATTTGGACTCACGCCGGGGGTCAGGCCCACGAACTGGCAGTCGATGCGTTCCCCGTCGTCGGTCTCGATGGCCGCAACTCGGCCATCGGCACCGGCGTGGATCTCCTGGAGATTGGTTTGGAGCCGCAGACCCATCCCCGCATCGCGAATGATGCGGTTGAGCATGGCGGACTCCTCCGCGGGGAGAACATTGTCCCAGTAGCTCGCTTCGCGAACGACGAAGGTCACCGGCACATGGCGTGAATGGAGCATCTCTCCCAATTCGATGCCGATGAGACCGCCACCCACGATCACCGCCTGTTCGACGCCCCGAATGTTCTCGTAGAGCAAGCGCAGGTCCATGAGGTCGTAGAGACCTTGGACTCCGGGCAGATCCTGACCGGGCCAACCGAATTTGTTTGACTTCGATCCCGTCGCCAGGAGCAATTGATCGAAGGCCATCGATTCGCCCCCGTGCATGTGAAGCCGTCGGGCCTGGGCGTCGATGCCCACCACCCACCCTCGCACTCGTCTCAACCGCTGTTGGTCCCAGAAGGAGTCCGGGTAGGGCTTGGTGTCCTGATATCGCATGTGACCCATGAAGATGTACATGAGGGCTGGGCGGGAGTAGTGGTAGTCGGACTCCCCCGAAATCAGGGTGATCTCGCGTTGGGGATCGAGGGTCCGGAGCCGGAGGGCTGCGCTCACGCCGGTGATGCCGTTGCCGAGAATGACCGTGTGCATGCTCTTCCTTTCGAAGTCGCAACCACCTACGCCCCGGAACGGGGGCTGTGACGCAGCCCGGTCGGCTACTCCAAGAGTCTTCCAACGGGATAGAGCTTCCAACGACGGTCGAAGTAGGGCGTGCGTTCGTAGAAGAAATCCAATCGAGCCCGCGCATCTCCGGCGAAGGTCGCATCGCTCATCAACCGGGTTTCGAACTCCGCCGCCAGCTCGGGATCCTCCCGCATCATGGAACGGGCCATGGGCTCCATGACGTAGTTATCGAAGTATTCGGCGCGCTGAAGGATCTCGAGGAAGAATCCCCACTGCAGAAACGAATCCTGACTCTGGGGTTCGAAGAGGAGCGCGGCCAATATCCCGCCCGGCTGATCCGTGGGGACGACCAGGGAACCGGGGGCGAATTCGACGCGCTCGACTTCGGGTTCGGCCTCCCCCGGCACCACTCGCATGTGGCCCTCGAAGGGGACTTCGGCCACCTCCGCATCGGGGAGCCGGTCCCGCTCGACTTTCCACCGCCGCGACCGATCGAGGACCTCGTAGTCGATGCCATGGAGATCGAGAAGTGGGGCCAAGTCCGCCCAGGCCGCCGGTACGACATAGGCCTTGGGGATGGACACCACTCGATCGGGAAGGGTCGCGGCGAGAATGGGGATCTGCACCTGGTAGGGACGACCGGTCCAACGCGGCTCGGGACGACCGGTGATCGGCGAGATCTCGAGCTCTTCGCTCACCGCGCGGAAGAGCATGGTCGGAGGGGGAGCTTCCCCCATCTTGTAGCTCAGCGGGATCGTCTCGGGACGGGCCGCCCGGTCCTGGGCGGTCGCCTCCATCAACTCCTCTCCCTGATCGGCCAACAGTTCCCAGAGGGAGCGGAGAAATACATAGGTCCCGAGAACTCGCTGCCGATAGGGCTTGAGAGAGTGGTTCTCGACGAGAATCGTGGGCAGGTGCCGGGCGTCTCCATAGCCATTGCTGAAGCGCGGACCCGCGGTCCAGTCGTAACTCCCCTGCGTGATGTCGCGTCCGTCCACGACGAAGATCAAGGGACCGGGAATGTGACCCATCTCCGTGAGATCACGGTCCACGGCCGGGCGCAAATGGTCGGTCATCCACCGCGCGGCATGGGGTGACCATCCGTGCTCTCCATTGAATCCATAGGTGATGTCGTATTGATAGTCCGCCCCGTCGGTCACGTGAATGTCGACATAGAGATCGGGGTCGTAGTCGGTGAGTGCGGCCAACATCGCCCGCATCTCCGGAGTGTCGGCCTTGGTGTAGTCCCGGTTCAGATTCAGATTCCGGGCGTTGGTCCGCCACCCCTGCACTCTCGGTCCGCGCTGGTTCATCCGCGAGTACTCCGAAGAATGCTCGTGGGCATCGACGCTGAAGATGGGCACGAAGACGAAGTTGATGCCATCGACCAAGCCTTCGTAACGCTCGAGCACGGTCAGATCGCGGAGAAGCATCATCCCCGCATCCTTCCCGTCGATCTCTCCGCTGTGAATGCCGGCTTGGGCCAAGAGCAATGGCCGACGGCTCGAACGCAGCGCCTCGGCGGTGAAGGCGCCCTCGGTCGAGAGGATCACCGCCCAGATCTCTCGTTGTTGGGGGCTCTTTCCCAGAGACACCATCTCCAACCGGTCGCTGGCGTCGGTCAGCTTCCACAGCCACTCCACGGTGGACTCGTAGTCCGGCGAATCGACGAAGCGAGAGGCCTCACAGGGCGTGGCCCAGGGCTCGTTCGGCATCAGGGCCAGAGTCTCGCTGGCCCCGTGCCACGGCAGGGTGGGCGGAAGAAAGTTGAGGTCCGCAGACGCGGCGAGGGCCGAATCCGACGCCCGAACCCCCAGGGTGGAGAAGACCATCGCCAGAAGCAATCGACACCGTGAAACTCTACCGCGCCGCATGGAGAGACCTCTTTCCGATCGCAAGGAAGGGGAGAGGCTCAGAATGCGCCGCGACTTGGCCCGGGTCAATCAGTCGGTTGGAGGGCGATGGATCGGTCCGAGGGGTGCCAGAGAACGAAGCTGTTGGTACAATCCCTCGCAGAAGCTCGTCCCCACGAGAGGAACCAAGCCCATGCCCACCGCCATCGCTGCCGGACCCCGGAACGGTGCCAGAGCTGCGATCGACTCCCTCGACCTCCCCCTCACCCCGGCGCGCTGGGCTCTGCTCACGGCCTTCGTCCTGTCCATCCTGTTGCTGATCCCCCGCGAGCACTTCCTATGGGGAGGGTTGGCCGCAGTCTTCACCCTGGTGATGATCTGGCGCGATCCCTCGAGACCGCTGCGGCGTCGCATGGGCGTGCTGATGGGATGTGTGATTCTGCTCGCCGGGGCCCCCATCCACACCGGCACCCACCCGCGGCACTTTCTCTCCTTGGGCCTCCCCCTGCTCGCCTGTGTGGTGGTCCCCGCCGTGATCCTGGGACGAAGCGATCCGGGAGTGATCCGCTATCGATGGTGGTCCCGGAGGGTTCAGTGGCTCGACTTCGTCTATCTGATCATCAGCGCACCCCTGGCCTGGGGAGTGCTGCGCTTCTATTTCGACTTCAATGACTTCATGGCTCTGCAATGGCCCCTGCCCTCCACTCCCGATCCCCATTCGATGACCCGTCTGTTCTGGGGAATCAATGGGGTCGGAGTGTGGGATGAACTCTTCTTCGTCTCCACGAGCTTCGCCATCCTCCGCAGTCTCTTCTCGCTGCGGGTGGCCAATGCCCTCCAAGCCGTACTCTACACGGCAGTCCTCTACGACATGGCATTCATCGGAATCGGGCCGGTCCTCGTCTACACCTTTGCCCTCACTCAGGGAGCGATGTTCGAGAAGACCGGCAATCTGATCTATGTCCTCGTCGTCCACCTCGTGGTCGACTACTTCCTCTACTGGCAGATCGTGATGGGCCACTATCCCAGCTATGTGAAGACGGGATTCCTCCACTGAGGACGGCTGGGCCGCACAACGGCTGGTGGATTCCGGAACCCACCAACCGTCGCTTCGAGACCCGGCCCCCGACATGTTTCGACCACGATGTGCGGACCTCCGCGCCCGGGCCCGAATTGACAGTGCTCGAAGCCAAACCTATAGTGCCGTGAATCTTCCCCACAGAGATTCAGGAGGCCTCCATGGAGGACCGCATTCGAAACGTCGGCCTCACCTTTGACGACGTCCTCCTCATTCCCCGCTACAGCGAGATCGTCCCCGCCGAGGCAGACGTTCACACCCGCCTGACCCGAGGCATAGAATTGAATCTACCGCTGGTGAGCGCGGCCATGGACACCGTGACCGAGTCGGAGCTCGCCATTGCCATGGCTCGGTGCGGAGGCATCGGCATGATCCACAAGAACATGTCCCCCGAGGCCCAGGCCTCCGAAGTGGACCGCGTGAAACGTTCGGAGAGCGGGATGATCACCCGCCCCATCACTCTGCCTCCCGAACGGCGAGTGGCCGAAGCCCTCGAGTTGATGCAGAAGTTCCGCATCAGCGGAATCCCGATCACCCGCGAAGGAAAACTGGTTGGGATCCTCACCAATCGCGACCTGCGCTTCATCGAGAGCCTCGAGGATCCCATCCACGAGCACATGACCTGCGAAGGCCTGATCACCGCCCCCGAGGGAACCACCCTCGAGGAGGCGACCAAGATTCTCCACCGCAATCGCATCGAGAAACTGCCGGTGGTCGGAGCGGACGGAAGTCTCCGGGGATTGATCACGATCAAGGACATTCAGAAGAAGCTGGACTATCCGGAGAGCTGCAAGGACGAGAACGGGAGGCTGAGAGCCGGCGCCGCGGTGGGGGCCGGGGCAGACCTCGACGAGCGCATCGAGCGCTTGGTCGACGTCCATGTCGATGTGGTCACCCTCGACTCAGCCCACGGCCACAGCCGGAACATTCTCGAAGCGGCCGCCCGCATCAAGAAAGCCCACAGCGACCTCCAACTCATCGTGGGCAACATCGCGACGGCGGAAGCGGCCGCGGCCCTCGTGGATGTCGGCGCCGATGGCATCAAGGTCGGCATGGGGCCCGGGAGCATCTGCACCACCCGGGTGGTGGCGGGCATCGGAGTCCCGCAGATCACCGCGATCGCCTCGACCGCGGAGGTCGCCCAGAAGACCGACGTCCCGATCATCGCCGACGGCGGCATCAAGTACAGCGGAGACATCGTCAAGGCCCTCGCCGTGGGGGCCGAATCGGTGATGATCGGCGGCCTCTTCGCCGGCACCGAGGAGAGTCCGGGCGAGACCATTCTCTACGAAGGCCGTCAGTACAAGGTCTACCGGGGAATGGGTTCTCTGGCCGCGATGCAGAAGGGAAGCAAGGACCGCTACTTCCAATCGGCGGCGGAGAGCATCGAGAAGCTCGTGCCCGAGGGGATCGAAGGACGAGTTCCCTACAAGGGACGACTGCGGGACAGTGTCTACCAGCTCATTGGAGGGCTGCGGTCGGGGATGGGCTATTGCGGCGCCCGCACGCTCCGGGAATTGCGAGAGAACGCAGAGTTCACCCAGATCAGCGCGGCGGGACTGCACGAGAGCCATCCTCATGACGTCCAGATCACCAAGGAGAGCCCCAACTATCCCCGGCCCTAGGGCATCTTCGAAGGCGAAGGGATGGGGATGAGCGCCTCCCGACCCTCCCTCGACCTGGCCGTCGACACCCTCCGCCGCGCGGGTTTCGACGAGGTCGGGGTCGCCCCCCCCGCCTTGCCCGAGCACCGCGACGATCTGCTGCGGTGGATGGAGTCCGGATATGCGGCCTCGATGGATTGGCTCCGCCGTCATCCCGAAGTCCGCGTCGATCTCCGGGAGCGATTCCCCTGGGCCGCATCCATCCTCGTGGCCACCCGCGCCTACCGACACCCCCGCCGGACCGAAGGCCTGGCCCCCTTCGTCTCGACCTACGCCCAGGGCGTCGACTACCACGATCTCCTGCTGGGCCGGATGAAGGATGCCGGACGCGCATTGGAAGAGCGGTGGCCGGGGCTGCGCTGGCACGCCTATGTCGATACCGGTCCGGCCCTGGAGCGACAGTTGGCCGAAGCGGCCGGTCTGGGCTGGCGGGCCAAGAACGGTCTGTTGCTCCACCCCCGCCACGGCAGTCGTTTCTTTCTGGCTCTCTTGGTCACCGACGTGGAGTGGGATCCGACCCCGCAGAACTGGGGCAGTTGCGGGAGCTGCCGGGCCTGCCAGGCGGCCTGTCCCACCGAGGCCTTCGTGGAGCCCGGAGTCCTGGACGCGGGGCGTTGCATCAGCTACCTCACCATCGAGCACCGGGGCTCCATCGCCCCGGAGCTGCGACCCGCGATGGGGCAGTGGCTCTTCGGCTGCGACCTCTGTCAGACCGCCTGCCCCTTCGACCACCGCGCCTCGACCGAAGGGGACCCGGAACTCTCTCCGACCGACCCGGTGGTTTCGACTTCCCTCCAGGAGCTTCTCCGCCTCGACGAGAAGTCGTTCCGCAAACGCTTCGGAGGGACTCCCCTGCTACGACCCAAACGGGAGGGTCTCGTGCGCAACGCCCTGATCGTGGTGGCCAACGGAGAACACGAGGACTGCCTGCCCGCCGTTCGAGCCCTTCTCGAGGACCCCTCGGCGGTGATCCGGGAAACGGCGCAGTGGTGCCTGCGCCGGTGGGGAGAGGAAGCCGACCGGGTGGACACTCGCAGGGCGAAGGATTAGCCTTTTCGCTTCGACTCGGCGTCGAGCCTCCAGTAGGCATCCGCTTACCCGCCCTCTCCGGAGTGGCAGAAGGACATGGCATGAACTCCTCCGACAGAAGTCCCGAAGGCCTCAACTCCCCCGAGCCGAAACCCAAGAACTTCATCCAAGAAATGGTCGAGAGAGATCTCGCCGAAGGACGCAGCGGCGGCCGAGTTCACACCCGCTTCCCTCCCGAACCCAATGGCTATCTACACATCGGGCACGCCAAGTCCATTCATCTGAACTTCGGCATCGCCCGAGACTACGGCGGCAAGTGCAACCTCCGCTTCGACGACACCAATCCTCTCAACGAGGACCCGGCCTTCGTCGAATCCATCCGCCGCGACATCCGCTGGCTGGGATTCGACTGGGAAGATCGGGAGTTCCACGCCAGCGACTACTACGACCAGCTCTACGAATGGGCGGTCCACCTCGTACGCGAGGGCAAGGCCTATGTCTGCGAACTCGACGAGAAGGAGATCCGGGAGTACCGCGGCACGGTCACCGAGGCCGGCCGTCCGAGTCCGTGGCGAGACCGGCCCGTCGAGGAGAGTCTCGATCTACTCGAACGCATGCGCCAAGGAGAGTTCGAGGAGGGGCGTTATACCCTTCGGGCCAAGATCGACATGGCGGCGGCGAACATGAAGATGCGAGACCCCTTGATCTACCGCATTCGCCACGCGGTGCACCACCGGACCGGGGACCGATGGAAGATCTACCCCATGTACGACTTCGCGCACTGCTTGAGCGACGCCATCGAAGGCATCACCCACTCGCTCTGCACTCTGGAGTTCAAGGACAACCGGGAGCTCTACGATTGGTTCGTCGAGAACTGCCCGGTCTCGAGCCGTCCCTATCAGACCGAATTCGCCCGGCTCAACCTGACGCACACCGTGATGAGCAAGCGCAAGCTCAAGCGCCTGGTCGAGGAGGGAATCGTGGAGGGCTGGGACGACCCTCGACTGCCCACGCTCTCGGGCATGCGTCGCCGGGGGTACACCCCCGAGGCCATCGCCACTTTCTGCGATCGCATCGGAGTGGCCCGCACCGACAGCGTCATCGAATTGGCCCTTCTCGAGCACCATCTCCGGGAGGATCTCAATGCCCGGGCCCTGCGCGTGATGACGGTCCTGGATCCGCTCAAATTGGTGATCACCAATTATCCCGAGGACCGGACCGAAGTCTTCCAAGCCCTGAACAATCCCGAAGACCCCGACGCGGGCACCCACGAGCTGCCCTTCTCGCGGGAACTCTGGGTGGAGCGGGGAGACTTTCGGGAGGACGCGCCTCGCAAGTGGTTCCGCCTGGCCCCCGGCAAGGAAGTCCGGCTGAAGTTCGCCTACTTCGTGACCTGTGAGGAAGTCATCCGCAACGAGAAGGGAGAGGTGATCGAACTCCGTTGCACCTACGATCCCCAGAGCCGGGGCGGACAGAGTCCCGACGGTCGCAAGGTCAAGGGCACCCTGCACTGGGTCAGCGCTCGTCATGCGGTGGAATGCGAAGCTCGGCTCTATTCCAATCTCTTCACCGAAGCCCATCCCGAGGCCGAGGGCAAGGATCTCCTGGAGTGCCTGGATCCTCACTCTCTGGAGATCCGTCCCCACTGCAAGGCCGAGCCCTACTTGGCCTCGGTGGCGGTCGGCGAGTCGGTGCAGTTCTTCCGCCACGGCTACTTCGTCGTCGATCCCGACACCAATGAAGAACGGCGCGTGTTCAACCGGACGGTGGGCCTCCGTGACAGCTGGGCCAAGCTCGAGAAGAAGCTCCAGCCGGGTTAGAGATCACTGCCCGCCGGAAGCCGCGCGCAGGCGTTGGCGCATCACCGCGGGAGGGGCAATGGTGATGTCGATGTCCAGGCGGTAATTGTTCGGTCCACCGAAGATGGGCAGCAGATCGACATAGATGGGTTCGGGGCTCAGGTCTCCGGTCTGGGCCATGTAGCCCCAGGCGTCGTGGACCAGATCGTAGTGAGCGTCGTTGTTGGTGTCCAGAATCGCCACCGCATTGACCAGGGAATCGACGAGCATGTAGCTCATGTGATAGTCCCGCTCACCGACCTTCCCCAAGGAATCCACGCCGGCCACCGCGACCGCGCGGCTCAGATCGAAGGCCGCCGGATCCAAAGGGTTGAAGTTCTCGGACACCGGAAGGGCGAAGACGAGCGTACCGTCCACCGGCAAGGTCGCCGGATTGGTGGAGCGGATCGTTCCCTGGAATCCCGCGGAGACCAGGGCGAAGCCGGTGATCAAACGCACGACCTTGGGAATGGGAACCTCGGATCCGTCGATGAGCCAATAGTAAGCTCCCCTGGCCGCCGAGAGTTTCACATCGTTCCAGGTCCATCCCCGACCGGTGGAGGTGAGGGTGATCGGGCCCGCGTCGAGGGGCGTGGGAAAGACTCGCAGGTAGACATCTCCCGGCCCCGAATTGCGAATGAAGACCACGCTGAGAGAGAGGGTCATCGAGTCGAGACCCACGCCGTTGAGGTTGGTCTGATCCACGGGGAAGGTGCTGCGAACCTTCAGGGGCGGAAGAACCGTCTCGACGCCGTCGTTCGAATCACAGCCCACCCCCACGCCAAGGCCGCAGAGGACGGCGATCACGAGCAGGACCAGCGGAGTCGATCGCATGGGCACCTCGAGGGCGAAAGCGCGCCGGTCCGCCCGAATCCTGGGCCGACCAGCCTTCTTGCATGGATACGGCCGAGCCACCTACTTGAGCAAGCCCATCTTGCGCACCAGGTGTTGCCCCCCGGCCCGGAGCTCATAGAAGTAGGCCCCACTGGCCACGCCGCGTCCCGCGCCGTCACGCCCATCCCACCGCACCACGTGGCGTCCGGCCTCGAGCGGCCCGTCGACCAGGACTCGCACCACCCGCCCCCGGAGATCGAAGATTCGGAGGGACACCGCTCCCGATCCAGGTAGGTCGAAGGCGATGGAGGTCACCGGATTGAAGGGGTTGGGGTGATTCTGTGCCAAGGCCAGGACCCGGGCCCGGCCCGGGCCATCCTCCACCGCAGTGGGAGTGCAGCTCTCGGCCCCGGCCCCCATGCGCCCACAACCCGTTTGTCCCGACGCCGCCACCGAAGCGGAGGAGATACTGAAGTCCCCTCCGGCCAAGTCGCAGAACTGGGGGTCTGCGCTGATGTTTCCACTGGCCCCGGTGGGATCGGGGCAACCCCCGTAGTTTCCGGCATCATTGCCGAAGGCATCGTTGCAAGAGAAGACCGCGGTCGCCCCCGTGCAGTGGACTCCATCCGCAAAGGTCGTCCCTCCGCCCCCGTTGAAGGCGAAGATGTTGTTGGTCACGTCGAGGGATCCCGAGCCGGAGAGATAGAGGCCGTTGGCCCCGACACTGGCCCCGCGGTTGTTGGCGACGGTATTGCCGATGAATTGGGCCCCTGCCGGAAGGGTGTCCAGAGACACTCCGGTGCCGACGAATCCGCCGTTGTTGCCGACCACGAAGGAACCGCCGACCGACAGGGTGGTGGCCTGCGCGATACTGATGCCCGATCCGGAGAAGGTCGCCCGATTGCCCTCGTAGCGGCTCTGTTGAATGCTCACCGCCGACCCGGTGGCATAGAGTCCGCCGCCATCGGTGAGACTCGCCCCCGAAGCCTGGTTGTTGCGAATGATGTTGGAAGAGCCGGTATAGGATCCACCACCGATGTAGATCGCTCCGCCGGATTCCCCGGCCTGATTGTTCTCGAGGGTCATTCCGGTCACCGAGACCGCCGAATTCTCCGCGTAGATCGCGCCCCCGCTGCCGCCCACCACATGCCCCGAAATGACTCCACCCTCGAAGGTCGCCATTCCCGCCGCTCGTTTCGCGATCGAGGGGACATTGACCAAGTAGACCGCTCCGGCGAGAGGCGTGCCCGCCGCGCCGGCCGCGTAGGTGGTGTTGTCGTGGATGTTGAGGTTGCGGAAGGTCGGCGAGCCCTGATGGACATAGATCGCCGGGCCCCGCAGGGCGGTGTTGGCGGTGAATTCACAGTCCTCGAAGAGGGGGCTCCCCCCCAGAACCGCGGCGCCACCGCCCGCGCCGAATTCCGTGGAAAGACCGGCGATGCAATTCTCGACCCGCAGGTTGCGCAGGAGGGGCGATCCCCCGCGAACCACGATCCCTCCCCCGTAACGGCCCAGAACCGGTTCGGACGAAAACTGACTGGCTCGTCCCCCGCGGATCACGAAGCCGTCGAAGACGGTGGTCGAATCGACCCCGGCGGGAACGGACAGGACCGAACCCGATCCTCCGCCCGGATCGAAGATGGCCGGGTTGCCCACCGGATCCCGGGTGGTGTAGGTCGCGTCCCATCCTCCGAGAATCTGGAGCCCCTTGGACTGCAGAGTGATCCGGTCGGTGAAGGTGAGCCCCCCGAGAACGGCGATGGTGTCGCCCACATCGGCGACATTCATCGCATCGAGGAGGGTCGGCAGGTGCTCGGGCACCTCCCACCTCGGAAAGCTGAAGAACTTCGCCAGGTTGAGGCGGCCCGACCCCAACTTCCCCACGAAGGACGGGTTCACACCGTCGATGTCATCCACGGCGGCGAGCACCGTGTTCACGAGCTGCGTTCGGCTGAAGGTGGGATGAATGGCCTTGGCCAGGGCAAAGGCGCCGGCCACGATGGGCGAAGAAAAGCTGGTCCCGTCGGGCGCTCCGTAGACATGGGCCGCGGCTCCGGTCCCGTTGACATTGAAGCCGGTGGTGTAGATCCCCACCCCCGGCGCGGAGATGTCCACCCAGGGGCCGTAGGAGCTGAAGCTGGCCTTGGCATCGGTGGAGTTCGTGGCCGCAACCGCCACCACATCGCTGCGGCCGGCGAGGTAGCTCGCGATCTGGTCGTTGCTGTTGCCGGCGGAGGTGACGATGACCATCCCCGCCGCGATGGCTTGATTGGTGGCCGCCACCAGCCCCCCGTTCCCCGAACTCCCCCAGCTCGCGTTGAAGACATCGGCTCCCACGATGCGGGCGTAGTCCAGGGCCTGGGCCGCGAAGTCCATGCGCACCACCGACGGGCCGGTGGACGGAGTCCAACCGATGCGGCAGGCCAGGATCTTCGCATTCCAATTCGTGCTGGCGACCCCCACTCCGTTGTTGGAGATCGCACTCATGCAGCCACTGACCCAGGTGCCGTGTCCGCCGTAGTCCATGGGATCGTTGTCCGGAACCGCAATGTCCTGGGGAGGAGTCTGGGTCCCATCGCTGACGTTCACGAAGTCCCAGCCCCGGAAATCATCGACTTTGCCATTGCCGTCGTCATCGACTCCCGGCGTTCCGCCGAGTTCCGCGGCATTGGTCCAGATGACTCCGTCGGTGTAGTCCGGAGCGGTTCCTCCCAGGTCGGGGTGCTGCCAGTCCACTCCGGTGTCCGCGGCCACGACGAGGACATTGGCCGAACCCGTGCTGTGGTACCAAGCGGCCAGGGCGCGAATGTCCGCGCCGCCGCTGCTCCGATTGCGGAGCCACCACTGCAGATCCAGGGCCGGGTCATTGGGCAGGTTGGCGTGGGTGAAGTGAATGGCCACCGGCTCGACGTGGTCCACTCCCGGCAAAGCGGAGTAGGCCGCCGCGACCTCTCGGAGGGATCGTCCCGCCGGATCGAAGTCGACGGCGAAGATGCGGGCGCGCTGGGGAGGCTGGGCTGCCTTCTGGCGGGCGGCGACCGGAGCGAAGAGGCGGTCGAAGCGACGGACCCCGAATCGGCGGCCGAGGCGGTCGAGTTCGATCTGCCCCGTGACCAGCTCCCCGCCCTTGGCCAAACGGGGGGCCGGAACCGATCCGGGTCGGAACTCGACGATGATGCGGTCGCCGACCAGCATCCCGTCCTCAATGGGTTGGCCGGGGACGTAGACCTTGGTCCAATCGTAGTCTCCGAGGGCAGCGGCCCGAGGCGATGCACCGAGCGGAACGAGGAGTGAAATCAGGATGAGACCGGTGGCGAAACCGGCCACGGGAGCCGTGCGGCGCATGAAGACCTCCGAAGGGGACGATGAGGCGAGAGGGTTGGAATGACACTTCAACATAGGTACAGGGGCCGGGCGGTGGCAATCCCCACCCCGAGGCAGCCGTCGGCCGCCGCTTGTGTTAACTTGATCCGCTGCGGCACTGCCCCGAGGGCGTGTCAGGCCATTGGACGAGGAGGACTGGTGGACCAGAATACGGCCGAAACGCTCAACAAGAACATCTGGGAGCTTCACCGCCTGGTGGAATCCGGGGGCGCAACCGTGCGCGCTCGGCAGATGCTCCTGCGGGCGCTGGCCCAGCAAGTGGACTACCTCGAGGAGGCCACCCAGGTGCCGGAGGAGGAACGAGCCTTCCTCCTGGAGCGCGAGGACAGCCGCAGCGGCGTGCTGCTGGTCCACGGCACCAAGGGCAGTGTGGCCGACCTCCGACCTCTGGGCGAAGGGCTCTTCGAGGCCGGGCACAGCGTCTACGGGATGCGGCTTCCCAGCGTGGGGATTCCCACTGCGACGGGACTGCCCTCGCCCTGGGAGTCCTACCGCGAAGAGGTCAACAACCGCTTCACCCTCTTCAGCGAATGCTGCAAACAGGTCTATGTGGTCGGCCACGGATTCGGAGCGACCCTGGTTCTGATGCAGAATTTCAAGCCCCGGCCCGAGGGTCTGATCCTCCTCGCTCCGGCGGTCCACGCTCGAGTCAGCCGAAAACAGCGGATTCTCATGGCCCTCGGCCTCGACCGGCTCGGCTTCCTCCGCAAGAAGATGCGGTGGCGGTCGGATGTCTTCGACGGCATGGACGCGGCCCGCAAGAACAAGAGCTGGTCTCGGATCCCGACCTTCGTGGCCGCGGCCGAAGACGACGAGCGGGTCGACCCGCGGAGCATCGGATTCCTCCGCTCCCGCCTCACCCATCACCGCACGGTGATCGAGACCTTCCCCTCCGGCGGGCATCGCTTCCACCTCGGCGACGCCCAGCAGAAGGTGCACCAGGGCATCATCGACTTCCTCGAGTCCACCTGATCCACCGGCGACCGATCAACTCGAAGCCTCCGGATCGGGAGGGCGATCGAGGATCTCTTCGGGCTGGGGCATCTGGAAGTGGAAATCGGGGTCCAGGGCCTTGAGCTCCTCCACCTGGGCGGCCAGGGCTTCCCAGGACGGTGCATCCCGACAGCGCTTCCACCGGGAAAAGGTGTCGAGGAAGGCATCGTAGCAGTCCGAGGCGCCTCGCTGAGCCGGATCCTCCTCCGGGGCGGACTGCAGCAGATGGAAGAGCACTCCCTCGCCCAAGCGGGTGCTCAGATGGAAGTAGGAAGTCCGGACCCGACGCAAGACCTGCACGTAGTTCTCGAAGTCCCGACCCAGCTTGGTGAGCGCCACTTCGACCCCCGAAGGCTGCCGCCGCAGGCGGCGGAGGAGATTCGAAGCGGTGCAGTAGTAGGTCTCTCCCCTCCCGATGAACTCCTCGGGTTCGCGGTGGAGAAGAGGATGGTCCGGCCGCGACGCACCCTCGACATGGTGGAAGAGGCCGATGGCCAGGAGCAGGTGGTCCGCATTGGTCCGATAGACCCGGTAGGCGTAGCGATCATCGCCTATGCGCCGCACTTACCGCGCGAGATCCTGGTCGCGGGAGAAGTGGAAGCGTCGGGCCCGATCGTGAAAGGCCGCCGAGAGCAGATCCTGGAGCAGACCCACCAGATACACATTCACGTCCTCGTCGAATCCCCCCTCGTTGCTGGGCAAGGAGGCTTCCTCCCGAGCGCCCAGGAGGCAGCGCAACAGGAATTCGGGAGCCGAAGCTCGGTCCGGCGCACCGGGCTGGGATTCGTCGAGGTGGAGGTCGAGATATGGAAGATCGCGCATGGGAACCCCCGTGGTTTGCAAGCAGGTCGTGAGGCTTCCGACCGCATGAGTTGTGCCATTTCTCACAAGGAAGTTCCCAATGGGGGCGGATTGCAACGTCTCGTGGGAACATCCCTCCCTCCGGCGGGGCATGGTCGAGACGCCCACATCCGGGGGAAAACCCAAAAGTTGGCGGGAAACCACCACTTCGGGGCCTCCTGATCCCTTTTGCGCCGTGGAAGTCGGGTGGCATACGAATTGCGGCCTGCCCCGAGGCTTGGGGGCCTTTCCAGCTGTCGTGCCCCCCGGACGCACCTCTCATTGCAGGAGAAACCGCCGTGGCCGCACAGCGCATCGTTCTCACCTCGCCCTGGAAACTGGGTCTCTTCGTCTTCCTCCTGGTGGTCGGGACCGGATTCGGGCTCATCTATTCCTATCTGACCCTCTTCCACGGGGAGCTCGATCTGGAGAATCCCGAGACGGTGAAGATGTTCTACATCGTCATCGGCGGAGTCGCCGCTCTGGGGCTCATGGGCTATCTGGCCACCGTCACCTCGGCCCGTCCTCTCGATCGGGTGGTCCGGGGGGGCAAGCAGCAGCAGAAACTGATGCGGTCGTTGGCCAAGATCTCGGACGTGCGAGAGACCGACCCGGCAGACTTCTCCGAAGTCGCAGAAATCGAGTCCGTGGTGGAGAGGTGGCGGGAAGACGCGCAGATCGCCCACGACGCCCGACTCGAAGCCACCGCGCTCCGCGAACAGATGGCCCAGCTCGAGAGAGAATTGGACCGAGCCCGTCAGGCCGAGGCCGAAGATGCCGCCGCCGCGAAGACCGTGGCCGCCATCGCCGCCACCAGTGTGGACACCACCCCGGTGCGGACCAAGGCCCAGGCCCTCCGCGCCAAGCACCGCGAGCTGGGCAATTTCATCGAGTCCATCGGGGACTGCGCGGCCGACCTCTCCCAACGGACCGCCGGCGGATCCGCACCGGCGGCCGGAGTGGACCTCCGAGCCCAACTCCACCGCAATGCCGAGCGGCTGACCCTCCTTCGGACCACCCTCGACGACCTGGCCGAGGAAGCCAACAAGCTCGCGATCACCGCGGCTCTCCAGATCAGCCGCCTCGGAGATGGCGCGGAGGAAATCGTCGCCACGGCCGAGGAGATGCGTTCGCTGTCGACCCGATTCCAGCGGGTGGCAGGAGACCTTCGGGTCTGCGAGGCCGACCAGATCGCAGCCGCCCAACAGGGAGGCGGCGGCAGCGGTCCCGAGGGCCTCGACGCCATCGTGATGGTCCTCGACCAGAGCACCGAGGGACTGTCGGAAGTCCTGTCCCAGATCGCCCACGAGATTCGAGGTCTCGAAGAGTGGGCGGCATCCCCCGAAGCCGGTCCCGTGGCCGCGGCCCCCGAGACTCCGTCGGCCCCCGAGACTCCGTCGGCCCCCGTCTCCACTCCGACCCCCGCATCCGCTCCGACTCCGGACTCGGCGAAGATCTACGAGATCGCCGAACTCGGCGGGGTCCTCCTCGACGAGGAGGAGATGGCCGGGGACGTCGCCGGGGACGAGGTGTACGATCTAGACCAGTTCGGAGCTGTCGAGCTCTGATCGAGTCTCGACCGGCGCAACGCTCGCGTTCTTCTGCAACCCTCGGTTGAGGTCTCGCATTGTCGGATTCTGTGGACACATCGCAGGTCGGCCTCTTCTCGGCCCAGATCTCCGAACAGCTGGTCCGGCTGCGGGCCCTCCACGCTGAGAATCCCTCGGCCACCTCCAACCCTCAGACGGACTTCCGCCGCGCGGTGATGGCCACCCGCCTGTTGGCCGGCAGCTCCCGCATCCTGCACTTCGACCAGATGCAGAGCTTTCTCGACGACCTGTTGCAGTGGCTCCAACGCATCGAGAAGAGTGGCGCGGAACTGAGGACCACCGAGTCCCTCCTCCTCGAGAGCGTGATCGACCTCGAGGAGAGCCTGATGCGCCACCTCGAGCGGGGCGGTCGGGAAGCGGGGGATTTCACTCCCTTCGCGGAGGAGATCGAGGATCTGCGCAAGCTCCTGGCGCGCAGTCTCGACCACCTCGCTTCCGACCCCGCTCCGGCCGAGGACCGGCCCCCAGCTCCGGCCGAGGCCGAGCCGACCACCCCCGAGACCGAAGCCCCCTCGGCGAACGCGGAATCGGAGAGAACGCTCCCCTATGTCAGCAGTGACGTGGAGGAGGCCACCGAACTCCTCGACGCCGCCGTGGCTCGACTGCGCGAGGTCATGCAGCGCGACAATTCCGCCGCGACATGGGAGGTCCTCCGCACCGACCTCTCCGATTCGCTGCGCTGCCTCCGCGAGATGGAGGAGGAGCTGGAGCAGCGGTCCCAGGCCCAGCGCGCGCCGGCCACGCCCCGGGATCCCGACCTCGGTCCGACGGTCAAGCACCCCGAGCAAGACCCTCTCTACGCCCCCGCCCTCGCCACTCTCCAGGAGGCCGCCCAACAGGCCGGGGTTCCGCTGGTCTTTCGTCCACACGGGGGTGCCCGGTCGGTCGATCCCTCGATGCACGAGACCGTCCGAGGGGTCATCGATGCCCTGCTCGGAGACATCGCCGACGAGATCGCGAGTGGGGGTCTGCAGCGCCCGGTCGCGGTCACCGTGGGCCTCCGCTCCGAGCAGGGAAGACTCCTGGGGATCGTGCGAGACGACGTGGCCGAACAGACCTTGAGCCCGGCCCAGCTCGATGCCGATCACGTGGCCATGCTTCCCGGACTCCGCCGCGCCCGAGCCCTGCTCATGCGCAACGATGGGCTCCTCGAAGCGGGGTCGCGGGCCAAGGATGCCCGCTACCGATTCACTCTCCCCCTCAGTGTGGACCATCCCCGCTACGCGGTCCTGACCCGAGGGAAGGAACGCATCGCCATCGCCGCCTCGTTGGTGGAGGACATCCTGGCCGAATCCCCCATCGATGTGGACAAGGACGGGCAGGAGACCCTGCTCCTCCCGAATCGAAGTCTGCCCCTCATCGACCTGGCCGAAGCCTCGCGAGGCACCAGCCGAGAACATCGACCCGGAGAGCACACGGTGATCTTCGGGTCGGTGGAGAAGCGACTGGCCCTGCGCTGCGATGGCTCGCTCGAGCTCCACGCGCCTCGCGAATTGGGAGAGGCCCCGGCCGGATGGGAAGAAATCGCCCACGCCAGCCTCGACCTCGATGGCGAGGAGATTCCGGTGCTGGACGTGAGGGCCCTGCTGCGTCAGCGCTTCCAGGGATCCTCGACCCCTCGGGTATCGTCACGTCCCCACCCCGAGGAGAGCATCTACAGTTTCGTCCCGGTCCCGGCCCGTCCCAAACGTCGGACTCTCCGCGCGCTGCTCGTGAACCAATCGGAGTTCCGGCGCCGCGACCTGATGCGCACTCTGCAGATGCAGGGGCTCAGCGCCCAGGCCACCTCCTCGCTCGCCGAGGCGCAGAAGATGTTGGCGCAGGATCGCATCGATGTCCTGATCTCGGATCTGCGGTTGGGAGAAGAAGGCCAGGCCAGTTTTGCCGGCCTCCGCCAGGAACATCCCCAGCTGAAGATCATTCTGACCACCTCCGTGGCCGAGGCCTATGCGGCCGACGTCGCGGCCAAGTCCCATGCCCACGCCTGCTGGCGCGATCCCTTTCGCGGCAGCGAGCTCGGAGAGATTCTCGCCGAGCTCTGCCACCCCGCATGAGGGAAGCCCGCGACTCGCGACGGACCATCGCACGTTGCAACGGAGCGTCTTTTCCCCAAGCCCCGCGCCGGGGAGGCATGAGGGAGCAAAGCTCCGCATGGGGGGGCTGGGAGGTTCTCCGCGGTGATTTGGTCGGGGTGTCTCCGTCTGAGGTCTTTGGCATATGCGTTGCAGTGAGATCGACAAACCGCATCCTTGCTTCGACACCTGAGTTCTCAAGGGGAACAGCATGAGTGAGAAAACCGCGACCGAATACGGCAACATCTACATTGGTGCCGAGAGCGAAGCTTCGCCGGTCATGACCTCCACGGAAGCGGCGGACTACCTGAAAATGCACGTGAAGACCGTGTGCCGCCTGGCCAAAGAAGGAAAGATCCCGGCCAAGAAGGTCGGGAGCGAATGGCGCTTCCTCAAGTCCGTCCTCGATCGCTGGCTGACTGAAGAGCTCGTCTAACTCGCCGGGGGCGGTGCGCCGAAGTTGAGCCATGCAAAGAGCCACATTCCAGACTCTGGATCCACCCCGAAGCGACCTCTTCGTGGTGCAGGTCACCGGACATCTCGGGACCCGAGAGAAGGCGGCGGTCCACGGACTCCTCTCTCGTTGTCGCGACCAACCCGACCGACACCTGGCCCTGGAAGTCTCGGAGCTGCGGAGCATGGGCGGGAGTGTCGCGGCCAGCCTGGGCGACTACGCCCAAGAGCTCGCCGAGCGACAGCTACCTCTGTGCATCGTGGGCGCTTCGGACAGCGTTCGCCGCTGCTTGATGGCGCAGACCCAGGGCGTCGCACCGGTCTTCGTGGACCGAGTCGTTGACCTCATCCCCACCTTCGAGAGTTGGAAGGCTCCGGGCTCGGACGACCTCGCTTCGCCCGCGGAGATCCCGGCCGACCAGCACAGCGAAGACGAGATCGAGGCCTTGGTCGAACAGACCCTGGCCTTCGAACCCACCGAGGACTACGACCCCAGTCTCCACAGCGTGGCCGCAGCGCAGGAACCCCTGGCCTCGGCCGCGAACCTCCAGCAGGCTGCGCCCACCGTGGTGCGCCTGCTCCGAGGCACCGCCTTGGTGGACCACGCCACGCTCTTCTGCCTGGAGGGAGATCACTACCGCTTCACCGCCTCCACTGCGGTGGAAGAGTGCGACCTCCAGATCCCGGCCACCGGCGCCTTCGTGGCCGAGTTGCGACGTCGCGACGAACCCGTCTCGCGCGAGGATCTCTCCGGCCTGCTGGAGCGGGAGGAAAGACAGAGCTTCGACCGTTTGCGTTCGGACCTCGCGGTTCCCATTCACGTCGAAGGCACCCTCGAAGGCATCGCGCTGGTGGGGACCCAAGCCAAGGAACGGGGCCGATCGGATCTCTTGGCCATCGACCTCCTGGCCCGCCACGTGGGCCACGCCGTCGCTCCCCGGTCCCCGAAGGAGTCCCCGACCTCCGAGCCCACCGAAGACCTCCGCAACCAACTGCGACGACAGCGCACGGTCCTGCGGCTGAGCCGCGAACTCCACACCATCGAATCCGAGGATCGCCTGGTGAGCCGACTGCTCATCAGCCTCATCGGGGAGATGGGGATCTCCGCCGCCATTCTCTACGTGGAACAGGACGACGGATTCTTCCCGGCCCATGTCTACGGAATGGACCAGTCGAATCTGCCCACCCTGCGACCGCGCACCACCAAGGCCGTCTCCCGGCTGACCAAGCCCCTCGCTCCGATCGAAGCCGACCCCGGGACCTGGGGCCCGGAAGCCGCGGCCCTCGGCAACCGCGGAATCGACCTGCTGGTCCCCTTCCGGGGGCCAAGAGTCTTCTTCGGAATCCTCGCCCTGGCGGTGCGCCGCAGCCGCGAGGAAGGACGCTTCGACCCCGCCTATCTCGATGCCTTCCTGGGGCAGGCCGGGTTGGCCGCCGAGCACCTGCGCGCGATGAAGGAACTCGAGGAACAGACCCTCGAGGTCGCCAAGACCCTGATCACCCTCATCGAACAGAAATCCGGCGCGGGCTCCCGTGAACGGACCGAGCTCATCGCCCGCTACACTCAGCACACCGCCGACGCCCTGGGCTACGACCCCGACGAGATGAGAGATCTGCGCTACGGGGCGGTGCTGCGCGACATCGGAATGATCGAGATCGCCGACCTGGTCCTCCGAAGTCCGCGAAGTCTGACTCCCGAAGAGTGGCAGCAGATCGAAGCTCACCCCGATGCGGGGAGCGAGATCCTGCGACGCATGAGCTTTTCCCGGCATACCTGCGATGTGGTGCGCTATCACCACGAGCGTTTCAACGGTCAGGGCTATCCCTCCCGCCTGCGCGGCGACGCCATTCCCCTCGGGGCTCGGATCGTCGCGGTGGTCGAGAGCTACGTGGCCATGATCCACGACCTCCCCTACCGCAAGGCCCTCGACCACGACGAGGCCGTGGACGTGTTGCGGGAGAACTGGGAGATGCGTTACGACCCGCGGGTCATCGAGGCCTTCCTGAAGGTTCTCGAAGAGGAGCGGGCCCACCCCGAAGCGGACGAGACCGACGAGCTCTTGCTCCTCTGAGGGCTGTCCGGGATTCGGAGCGGAGTGCGCCCGGTGTCCCGGGTTCCGCACAGCGGGCGTCGACGAGGCGCACAGTCGACGAGGATCCCTCCGCCGGCCGATCCCCATGGACGACAAGGACTTGAGAAGGACGGGACCGGGGCCCGATGGAACTGGTCTCCCCCCTGCATCGGCTGTGGTCGCCCCCAAGGAGCGTCGCGGCGATCCTCGGGCGCGGATCGCGAGCCGCAGGCCCCGTCGGATCACCTGCAGGCGCGATTCTCCACATCGGGTGTTCCTCTCCCCGCTCGTGCATCCCGGAGGCGGCGAGGGGAGGAGCGCCCTCAGACCTTGGATTCGGGCCGCGAAGGGTTGCGGCGGGCGTCGGAGGGCTCCTCGGGATCCCCCACCCGGGCCGGGCCCAGATCCATTTCCTGGAAGTCCTCACTGGCCCGGTAGACCCGAGCGATTTCGGCCCGCAATTCGTCCAGTTCCAGACGTCGGCGCAGTCGCCCCTCCTCGGCCACCGAGATCTGACGGCTCTCCTCGCTCACCACCACCACGAAACAGTCGCTGATCTCGGTGATGCCCAGGGCCGCCCGGTGGCGAGTGCCCAGAGTGTAGGCCAAGTGTTCGTTGCGGCTGAGAGGGAGAATGCATCCCGCGGCCACGATGGTCTCGCCCCGTACGATGATGGCACCATCGTGCAAGGGAGTGGGAGGGGTGAAGATCGTTTCGATGAGCTCGGCCGAGATGCGGGCGTCGAGTCGAGTGCCGGTCTTGATGTGGTCGTTCAGACCGGTGCTCCGCTCGAAGACGATGATCGCGCCGAGTCCGCTGCGATGCAGACGATGCACGGCGGCGGTGAGTTCCCCCACCGAAGTCGGTTCCTGTTCGCGAACGAAGTAACGAAAGTAGCGGGTCTTGCCGAGGTAACTCAGCGCCCCGCGCAACTCGGGCTGGAAGATGATGATGAAGGCGATGAGCCACACCGTCTGCAGACTCACGATGATACGGTTGAGCAGCAGGAGTCCCAAACTCTGGGCCACGATCGAAAAGCCGAAGAGGATCGCCAATCCCACGAACATCTCGGTGGCCCGCGTCCCCCGCACGATGAGGTAGAGCCGATAGAAGAGAGCGGCCACGAGCAGGATGTCGAGCACATCGAGGAGGTAGCTGCCACGCAGCGACTGCAGCAGTTCAGCCAATCGGATCTCCTTCGGGGCTCTCGGCCCGTCGCATCTCCACTGCCCGAAGGCGGGCTCGCACTTCCAAGAATTGCCGAGTCGCCAGGACGTCGTGCACTCGGACCACCGTCTGCGTCCGCCCCTCGACTTGGGCCACTGCGGCCAGGCTCCCGCCGAGGCGCTGGTCGACCTCGGAGGGCAGGATCTCTCCGATGAAACGCTTGCGGCTCGCACCGAGGAGCAGAGGGTAGCCCAGCCCCCCCAAGCGGTCGAGTCCCGCCATCAGCGTCAGGTTGTGTTCGAGGGTCTTGCCGAAGCCGATCCCGGGATCGATCCAGATGCGAGAGGCCTCCACTCCCCGGTCGCGAAGGGCCTGGGCCTGGGCCTGAAGGAAGTCCGAAACTTCCCGGAGAACGTCTCGGTACTCGGGTTTGCGCTGCATGGTGCGGGGCTGCCCCGACATGTGCATGATGCAGACTCCGCAGTCGATCCGGGTCAGGAGATCGCGCATTGCCCCGTCGCGCACTCCCCCCACATCGTTCACCCAGCGGGCCCCGGCGTCGAGGGCCGCGGCGGCGACGGGAGCCTTGCGGGTGTCGATGCTGAGCACCACGTCGGTCTCACCGGAGAGGGCCTCGATCACCGGCCGCACCCGTTCGATCTCGGTACGAACATCCACCGGAGAGCTCCCGGGGCGGGTGGATTCGCCCCCGATGTCCAACAGGTCTGCACCCTCGTCCACCAGTCGCAGACCCTGTTGCACCGCACGTTCCCACCGGAGGAAGCGTCCCCCGTCACTGAAACTGTCCGGAGTCACATTCACCACGCCCATGATCAGCGGGCGGGATGGCCAGGACCGGGGATCGATCAGCTCCTGGTAGTTCATCCTCAGCTCGGTTGAGGCGGTGGGACCTCTCCCGGGACCGGCCCCGCCGTCGCGGAGTCGTCCCTTTCCTCGTCCTCGTCGGCGTCGTCCTCCTGGGAGACCTGGGCGCCCTGCGGTTCGGGGGCCGGCGGCATGGGCCCGAGCTCCTGACCTTCGAGGATCAACCGGACATCGTCGCCGCCGAGACTCTCCCTTTCGAGGAGGGCCCTGGCCATGGTCTCGAGTTCTTCGCGATGTTCCTGGAGGATCGCCTCGGCCCGGGTGTATTGATCGGTGATGATCCGATGCACTTCTTCGTCGATGGCGACGGCCGTCTTCTGACTGTACTTGGGCCGAGTGTTGAGGTCACGACCCATGAAGACCGGAGCTTCGTCATCGCCGAAGTCGATGGGGCCGAGCCTTTCGCTCATCCCCCAACTCGTGACCATCCGCCGGGCATAGGCACTGGCCCGCCGGATGTCGTCGGCGGCCCCCGCTCCGACTTCGGGATAGACGATGGCCTCCGCCGCGCGACCGCCGAGAGCGACGGAAATGCGGTCCTCGGCGTGATCCCGGGTGATGTCGTAGCGGTCTTCGGTGGGCAGAGTGAAGGTCAGACCCATCGCCCGCCCGCGGGGGATGATGGTCACCTTGTGCACCGGGTCGTAGCCCTTGATCGAAGCAGCGACGATGGCGTGACCGCATTCGTGATAGGCGGTGCGCTCTCGTTCCTTGATCGGCATGACCCGAGACCGCCGTTCGGGGCCCAACATGACCCTCTCCTTGGCGTCCTCGAGGTCGAGCATGGTCACTTCCTTGTGATCGCGGCGAGCGGCGAGCAATGCCCCCTCGTTGACCAAATTGGCCAGGTCGGCGCCGCTCATTCCCGGGGTCCCCGCCGCAATGCTCTTGGGATCGACGTCGTCGGCCGCGTTGATCTGACGCAGATGCACCTTGAGAATGCCTTCGCGCCCGATGAGGTCGGGCAGGTCGACGTTGATCTGCCGGTCGAAGCGACCGGGGCGCAGCAAGGCCGGATCGAGGACGTCGGGACGATTGGTCGCCGCAATGATGATCACGCCCTCATTGGTCTCGAAGCCGTCCATCTCCACGAGGAGCTGGTTGAGAGTCTGCTCGCGCTCGTCGTGACCGCCTCCGAGGCCCGCACCCCGCTGACGACCCACCGCATCGATCTCGTCGATGAAGATCAGACAGGGCGCATTCTTCTTGCCCTGCTCGAAGAGGTCGCGGACACGGGAGGCACCCACCCCCACGAACATCTCCACGAAGTCGCTGCCGCTCATGGCGAAGAAGGGCACGTTGGCCTCCCCGGCGACGGCCTTGGCCAAGAGCGTCTTGCCCGTTCCCGGGGGACCGATCATGAGGGCGCCCTTGGGGATCTTGCCCCCGAGCTTCTGGAATTTCTTGGGAGCACGCAGGAATTCGATGAGCTCCTCGAGGTCGGTCTTGGCCTCGTCCGCTCCGGCCACATCGGCGAAGGTCACCTTGGGACGGTCCGCGTTGACGAGCTTGGCCCGCGACTTTCCGAAACTGAAGGCCCGATTTCCTCCCGACTGCATCTGGCGCAGGAAGAAGAGCCAGACTCCGATGAGGAGCACGAAGGGCAGAGAACTGATCAGAGCCCCCCACCAATTCATGCCCTCGCGCTCGGCGACGATCTCGATCTGAGGGTTGGACTGACGCAGCCTCTCGATGAGGCCCGGATCCTCGAAGGGGAGGACGGTGGTGAAGTCCTGGACCTCGATCGAGGCCCCACTCTTCGTGGGCAGCAGTTTCGACTGGATGAGACGGCCCGAAATGTTGAAGCAGGTCTTGGTCACCTTCTGCACATTGCCCTGATCGACCTGCTCGAGAAAGGTGGAGTAGATGATTTCCTGTTTCGGAGCCCGATCCACCATCAGCAGTTGGACTCCGAAGGCGACCAACAGGAGGAGCACCAACCAGAAGACAAAGGGGCGCTGCGGCCGCACCGGACTGCGATTCCCTCGGCCCTTGGGGGGACGACGGGTGGGGCCTCTTCCGGCGTTTCGACGATCACGCGGGGGTCCGCTCATGAACCAGGGTCCTTTCCCTGCTGCTTGGCAATCGAGAGTTCGGGCTCGACCCGAAGACGCAGGACGCTCCGAGTACTCATTTGGATGCGCGCGTCGTGCGAGGTTGCCAGGCCCAGCGCCCAGATCACGCGTCGGCTGTCTTCGACTACGAGCTGCTCGCCCCGTCGGTGACGCGGCACCGCCTGTTCCGCGAGCAACTTGCGAATCTTCTTGTGGCCGCTCATCCCCAGTGGCCGCATGCGATCTCCCTCTTGCAGGCTTCGCAATCGCAGCGGGCCATGGATGCAGTCGGCATCGAAGTCTGCATGGAAGATCGTAGTGGATCCTCCGAGATCCGCTCCACCATGTTGCAAGAAAGTAACCTGCTCGGCCGACGCGGGCAAAACTTCCTCATGCAGAATCCACCGCCGCAGCTCCCCTCGGTCCGGGGTGGAGCGGGGACGAAAGTGGAAGTCCTCGCGTTCCACGGCCAATTGGAGGCCTTCGGGCAAGGTCGCATCCTGGCCCGTACGAGCCCTCTGCAGGAAGCGAAGAAGGCGGCGAAAGTGCTCCTCGTTCCATCGCTGGGAATGGTCCGGAAGGGCCAAGCTCGATGCAACTTCCCTCAGCACTTGAAGTTGGAGGAGTGGGCCCAGTTCCGCGAAGGCCCCGCGCGAGAGCAGGATCTCGCCATCGGGCCCCGGGCGGGCACATTCGTCGAGGAGACGCTGGGAGAGCTCCCGCAGGGCCTGGCGCTCCTGGGCTGCCCGGACCGAGAACCGGGCCATTCGCCGGGCGCTGCCGGGACCGAACACCGACTCGATCAGGGGCAGCACTTCGTGGCGCAGACGGCTGCGCAGCCGACGAGAGTCGGCGTTGGTGGGGTCTTCTCTCCACTCCAGGCCCCGCCACCGGAGGTAGTCGCGGAGGTCCTTCCGTCGGAACGCGCGCAACGGACGCAGGAGCTGCGCGGTGGAGGCCTCGATGCCCACCACCGCCGAGAGGCCGCTCCCCCTCCCCCACCAGAGCAGGAGAGTCTCGAGGTGGTCGTCGAGGTGATGGGCGGTGGCCACTCGTGCACAGGCCCGGTCCCGGCGGTGCCGCTCGAAGCAATCGTAGCGGGCTCGGCGGCCGGCGGCCTCGAGGCCCAGGCCGGTACTTCGCGCCAGCCGTCGAACATCGATCTTCTCGCCGATGTATTCGATGCCCCGGGCGGCGCAGAATTCGGCGCAGAATTCGGCGTCCTGCGAGCTGTCGTCGCGCAGGCCGTGGTCCACGTGCACCGCCACCAGGCGAAGGGAGTCCTCCCCCATGCGATGAAGAAGGTCCAGAAGGGCCACCGAGTCGCCGCCCCCCGAAAAGCCCACCACCAGGGCTTCGCCGGGTCGAGGACGTCCCTCATCACAGGAGAGCCCGCGGAGAGCGGGAAGGAGATCGTGGGCGCTCGTCAATGCCAGTGACCGCAGAGGGAGGATGGTGCCGGCGCAGGGATTCGAACCCCGGACACGCGGATTATGATTCCGCTGCTCTAACCAACTGAGCTACGCCGGCCCACTCTCTCAGCCTCGCCGCGCCGGACGCGCCACGAGGGAGGAAAGCAAGAGGGTGCCTGCAGACGAAGAAGGGCTGAGATGTCAGACGCAGGCGGAGCAAGGCTCTCCCACGCCTGCAGACGAGCGGCAAAATAAGATTGGGCGATGGGCTTGTCAAACCACCCCCGCCGCCCGCGGGCCATCGGCCGGGATGAGTTGTGGCGGAGGCCTCGCTCTCGTAACATCCCGGGGCCTCTTTCCAAGGATCCACGGTGAATCTGGCCTCGACTCGGTGCTACGAGGAATCCGATGCCCACCCCGACCGGTTGCAGGGGCTCTGCATCGCGATCTGCGGTTATGGCAACCAGGGCCACGCCCACGCGCTGAATCTCCGGGACCGCGGAGTCGCGGTGATCGTGGGCGCCCGAGAGGGAGGGCGGGGGGCCCGAGCGGCGAGAGAGGCCGGTTTCGAAACCGTCGACTTCTCCCAAGCCGCCCGCCGCGCGGACATTCTCATGCTCACCCTTCCCGACGAGGTCCAGGCCGAAGTCTTCTCCCGCGACATCCAGCCCCATTGGAAGGATTCGGCGGTTCTGGCCTTCGCCCACGGCTTCGCCCTGGCCTTCGACCAGATCCGCCTCCCCGCCGGCCGGCGGGCCTTTCTGGTGGCGCCCAAGGGTCAGGGGCACAAGCTGCGTCAGGCCTTTCTCGCGGGGGGGGGACTTCCCAGTCTCCTCGCGGTGGAGGGCCCCGATCCCGAGGACACCCTCGGCCTGGCCCTGGCATATGCCCACGCCTGCGGGGCCCTCAAAGGAGGGGGATTCTGGAGCAGCTTTCGGGAGGAAGCGGTCACCGACCAATTCGGAGAACAAGTGGTTCTCTGCGGGGGCCTGATCGAATTGGTGGTCGCCGCCTGGGAGACCTTGGTCCGCCGCGGGTATTCGCGGGAGGTGGCCTACTTCGAATGCCTGCACGAAGTGAAACTCATCGTCGACCTCATCGCGGAACACGGCATCGACGGCATGCGAGAGCGCATCAGCAGCACCGCAGCCTACGGGGGACTCGAAGCGGCTTCCAGGATCATCGATTCCGGAAGTCGTCGGCAGATGGAAGAAGTCCTCGACGAGATCGAGGACGGAAGCTTTGCCGCGGCTTTCCTGACGGAGAGGGCCCAGGGCAGTCCGCGTCTGAGCGCGGCCATCGCCGCCGAAGCCCAACACGAAATCGTGGCCACCGGACACCGACTGCACGAACTTCTACGACGGTGCCAGCTCGGAGCCGGCGGGACGCACGAGAAGAAAGGAAACGACGGATGAAGCGGCATCTCGACCGCCCGGGAACTCGCGTCGCCGAGGGCCTCGGGGCGCCCCGACCCCGAAATCAGTGGTCCCTCCTCTGGGCCCTCCTGCCCCTCTTGGGCCTCTTGTCCCTCGCCGGTTGCAGCAGCAGTCGCAGCTTCCAACCCGGCCGCGGCCTCTACTGGAGCTGGTCCGAGGAGCGCCTCGAGAAGGAGGGCTATCCCGGCCGGGAGGACAACTACTCTTCGCGGGAGTGGGGAGTTCTCTACGACGAAGCGGGCATCGCCTACGGACCCCGCAGCTATTACGAAGGCCGTACCCGCTTGGAGCATCCCTACCTGACCGTGACCGACGACTATCTCGAGAGCCGATGGATCCGGATCTACCGAAGCGGTTGCTGCACCGAGGCTCTCTTGGGGCACTATCTCGAGATCTGCGACCTGGCCTGGAAGGACCTCAGCGAAAAGCTTCGCTTCGTTCCCGACACTCGACTGGTCATCATCCCCACCAAGGATCTGGACGAATACCAGCGTTGGACCGCGAGGGAGTTCTGGGTGACGAACATGGTGCAGGGCGAGTCCATCGTGATGTCGCCGGTGGACGTTCTCTTCCGCCGCACCCTGGCCGCTCACGCCGCCTTCGGAGCGGTGACCAAGGCGATTCTCGATCTGAAGTGCCACGGCCAGATCCCCATGTGGTTGCGGGAGGGACTGGCGAGCTACCTGGCCGAGGAGGGCTACGAACACCTCAACTTCATGCAGGAATTCCGGGCCAAGCGTCAGATCCTGCAGCATCCGGAGTGGGTCTCCCAACACATCTACCCTCTCCGTGATCGCGAAGAAGGACGGATCGCGCGGTACAATGCCTTCCTCATGAGCTGGACCCTGGTCGAAGAGCTCGGCCTGACCGCCCTTCAGGATGCCTTGGATTTGGTCGAAGAAGGCGCGCACTTCGAGTCCGCGGTGGAAACGGTCTACGGCATGCGTTACGACGAATGGCTGCACCGTCTCGATCCCGTGCTGAACGGAGAGCCCACCACCACGATCCCTCCCCGCTGAACTCCACGCTCGACTCTGGATCCGAGAGAGAAGGTTGGCCCATGGCCTCTGCGAATTCTGGAACATCGAAGATTCGGGTGCGCTTCGCCCCGAGTCCCACCGGCACCTTGCACGTCGGAGGAGCGCGGACCGCACTCTTCAACTGGCTCTATGCACGGTCCCAAGGGGGGACCTTCGTCCTCCGCATCGAAGACACGGACCAAGAACGGAGCAGCGAAGAGAGTCACCAGCAGATCCTGCGTTCGCTGCGGTGGCTGGGTCTGGACTGGGACGAAGGCCCCGAGGTGGGCGGCGACCACGGCCCCTATGTGCAGTCGCAGCGACGCGCGCGCTACGACGCAGTCATCGCTGAGCTGCTCGACCGCGGCATCGCCTATCGGGACTACTCGACCGCCGAAGAAGACGAGGCACGCAAGCTGCGTCTCACCGAACAGGGCCGCCTGACGGCCAGCGACTGGCCGTACCGAAATCTGAGCGAAGAGCAGCGACGGCGCTACGAGGCCGAAGGACACGCCTTCACCATTCGCATTGCGATGCCCGATGAAGGCCACATCCGGTGGACGGATCTGGTCCACGGAGACATGGACTTCGACTGCGCCACTCTCGAGGATTGGATCGCAGTCAAGAGTGATGGCTTTCCCACCTACAACTTCGCCTGTGTCGTCGACGACGGACAGATGGAGATCAGTCATGTCCTGCGCGGCGACGACCACATCAGCAATACGCCTCGACAGATTCACCTCTTTCGGGAGCTGGGTCTGCGGGTGCCCAAGTTCGGACACCTGCCCATGATTCTGGGTCCCGACAAGAAGCGTCTGAGCAAGCGGCACGGAGCCGCCAGCGTCGAAGAGTTCCGCGAGGGGCTCTGGATCTCCGAGGCAGTGGTGAACTACCTCGCGCTCTTGGGCTGGTCCCCCGGCAACGATCGGGAGTTCTTCACCGTCGAAGAGATCATCAAGAGATTAAGCCTCAAGCGCCTCAATCATACCGCCGCGGTCTTCGACTACGAGAAGTGTCGCTACCTCAACGGCGAGCACCTCAAGCAGATGCCCCTCTCCCAACGGGTGGACCGCAGCTGGCAGGTCCTGGCCGAGGCCGGAGTGGTCGAGGCCGACTCCGAGGAGGACCGAGAACGTCTGGGACGGGTGCTCACCCTCCTCGGCAATCGCTTTCGGCACTTCGACCAGAGCGTGCACCACCTCTCCGCCTACTTCGCCGACGATTTCCCCGTCGATCCCGAGGGAGCGACGGTCCTGGAGGGCGCCGGTCCCCGACTGCGGGCCTTGGCCGAACGATTCGCCGCCTTGGACCCCTTCGATGCCGCCTCCACCGAGGCCGCCCTCCGGGCCCTGGCCGAGGATCAGGGCGAGAAGGCCGGCCCCTACATCCATCCCTGCCGCTATGCGGTCACCGGCTCGACCTCCGGCCCCAGCCTCTTCGAGGCCCTCGAGCTCATCGGACAGGAGAGAGTGGTCACCAGACTCCGGGCAACCGCGGTCTAGAGGCCCCGTTGCAACTTCGACCGGTCTGGGAGGGACGGTCTCGAAGAGGGAAAGCGGGTTGCAATCTGGCCCGTCCGTGATTAACTGTTTCGGTTCACTGCCCGGTCGTCTAATGGCAGGACAGCGGGTTCTGGTCCCGCTGGTGGGGGTTCGAATCCTCCCCGGGCAACCATCTTCTTGTTCTGGACTCCGATCGTCGAGCCCTCCGGCGGCGTGACGGCGGACCACTCCCAGTGCCCTTCTCCACCACCGATCTGGATCAGCTCGCCGCTCGCGGGGTCTCGGACCAAGAGGCGACGCGGCAACTGCGTTGCCTGCGAGAGGGCTTCACCGCCGTCGATCTCGATCGCCCCGCCACCCTCGGAGACGGGATCGAGACCCTCCATCCGGCGATGATCCCCCTCGCCCTCGAGGCCTGGGCCTCGGCCGCTGCGGATGCGACCATTGCCAAGTTCGTCCCCGCCTCGGGCGCGGCCAGTCGGATGTTCCAATTCCTGCTGGCGCGACTCCAGGAGGGGGGAAGTCTGGACCTCCAGGCCGACGACCCTCTCGCCCACTTCCTGCAGCAGGCCGGCGAATTCGCCTTCGCCGAAGAATGGCGGCGAGCGATCGAGGAGCGAGGACTCCCCTGGCCCCCCACCCGAATCGAAGCCATGCAAGTGCTGTTGAGCCCTTCGGGATTGGGCCTGGCCCAATGGCCCAAAGGGTTGATTCCCTTTCATCGCTACGAGGAGGGCAGCCGAACGGCCTTTGCCGAGCACTTGTACGAGGCCACCCGCCTCGTCGCCGATGCGCGACAGCGGTGCAGGGTCCACTTCACGGTGACCCCCGAAGCCCGTGAGCGCATCCGAAGCCATTTGCGGACCTGCCAACCCCCGGGATTCGAATTCCAACTCAGCGATTCTCTCCAGGAGCCCTCGACCGACACCCTGGCCGTCGACCTCGAGGGCCAGCCCCTGCGGGATCGCGCGGGAAGGCTGGTCTTCCGGCCCGGAGGCCACGGAGCCCTTCTGCCCAACCTCGCGCACTACGCCCAGACGAGCGGTTGCGAGGTGCTCCTGGTCAAGAACATCGACAACGTGGCCCGGGAAGAGATCGAGGTCGAGAATGTCGAGGCTCGACGCGCCCTCATCGGAACCCTATTGCTGCGGCGCAGCGAAGCGAGGGCCTGGTGGACGAAGGTCGCGTCCGAGGGGAGCGAGGAAGGGATCCTCGACGGCGCGGAAGAGTTCTGCCGGCAGAAGCTCTATCGCAACGCGCCGCCCTCGACCGATCTCCGCCATCGGCGGGAGTGGATCTTGGCGGCCCTCGACCGCCCGACGCGGGTCTGCGGCGTGGTGCGCAACGAGGGAGAGCCGGGGGGCGGACCCTTCTGGGTGCGCGACCCCCAGGGCTCGGCCCATCTGCAGATCGTCGAGAGCTCTCAGGTCGACCCCCAAGACCGCGGTCAGCTCGCGATCCTCGGGGCCGCGACGCACTTCAATCCGGTGGACCTCGCCTGCGCGGTCCGCTCCTTCGAGACCGGAGCGCCCTACGATCTCGAGCGCTACGTGGATCCGGCCACCGGTTTCATCTCTCGCAAGTCCAAGGACGGGATCGAAATCCTGGCCCTCGAGCACCCCGGACTGTGGAATGGATCGATGGCCCACTGGAATACGATCTTCGTCGAAGTCCCGGCCTCGACCTTCCACCCGGTGAAGACCGTCCTGGATCTGCTGCGTCCCGCACACCGCGGCAAATAGGGGCTCCAGGGCATCTGCAGCCCCTTTGGCCAACCGCCGACCGAGCTTGCGGCATTGGGCTGATTGGCTATACTGGGCACTCCGATGGCCCATGGGGGCGATCTCGGAGTCTTTGATGAGCTCGTGGCCCCTTCGTCTAGTGGCCCAGGACGCCGCCCTCTCACGGCGGAAACAGGGGTTCGATTCCCCTAGGGGCTGCCACTCGACGCCTCGGTTCCCAGGAACCGAGGCGTCTTTCTTGGGGGGATGATGCGGTGGAGGGCCAAGGGCCGGCCGGCCCGAATTCGCAGGGTCAGCGCCAGCGCAGCAAGAGGGTCTTGGGGTCGAGCTCCAAGAACACATCCGCGCAGTGGGTGTTCTCGTGGTCCTTGAGCAGATTCAAGCGGACATGATCCGCCTCGGACTCGAGCTCGACGATCACCGACAGCAACGGTCCGAAGCGCGCGACCTTCTCGGGAACGCCCTCCGCATTGCGCTGGTCATCGCGGCGCGCGCGAGCGGCGACCCAGAGTTCGCAATCGATGGCCGTGGCGAGTTCCTTGATTTCGCGGACCTGTGCTTCGGTGGCCGCCGAGAAACTGGGGTAGCCGTCGAGAATGATGACATCGGGATCGAAGCTCATGTGCTCGCGGGCCATGGCGATCCCCTGCTTGACCTTGTCCATGCTGAAGGACTCACGGGCGAAGGTCTGGATGAGGCGGTGACGCTCGACGCCCAGGTGAACCCGGTCCCGATCTGCGAACTTCTCGGTCTCGGCCAAGTCGTTGAAGATCTCGTCGTAGAATCCGCGGACCTTGTCGACCGGATCATCGATGTTGATATGCAGGACCCGGCGGTCGCGCATGAGATCGTCGAGGGCAATGTCCACGAGAAAGGCGGTCTTGCCCACTCCGGCCCGGCTCATCACCACACCCACGTTGCCCTTGCCCAGGCCTCCGTGGATGGAACGCTCGAAGACTCGGAGCGGGCTGCGCTCGTTGACTTCTTTCTTGTACATGAAACGCTCCTCAAAAACTGGTCGCCACCTGATCGCTGGCAGATCTCTGGTCTTCGCCGGACTACTTCTCGTTCTCGCCTCAGTGCTCGCCGGCGGCCCGCTTGGCCACCCACTTCTCGCGGAGCTCCTCGGCCACATCCGCCGGAGCGGTGCCATAACGTGCGAACTCCATACTGAACTCCGCCTTCCCCTGCGTCACGGAACGCAGGACGGTGGCATAACCGAACATCTCGGCCAAGGGCACTTCGGCATCGACGCGGACGAAGCCGCCGTCCTCGGTGGTTCCCACCACCATGCCGCGTCGCTGCATCAGCGTTCCCAGGATATCCCCCTGGAATTCGGTGGGACCTTCGACCGACACCGACATCACCGGCTCGAGGGCCACCGGCCGACCCTTCAGATAGTACTCGCGGAAGGCTCCCTTGGCCGCAGACTGGAAGGCCTGGTCGCTCGAGTCGACGGCATGCGAGGCTCCGTCATTGAGCTCGAAGCGGAGGTTGACCACCGGAAAACCGATGTACTCGCCCTTGGCCATGCAGCTCTTGAAGCCCTTCTCGACCGCGCCGATGTATTCGGTGGGGACATTGCCGCCGGTGACCTTGTTGATGAATTCGAAGTCCTCCTCCTCGGAGGGCCCCATCTTGCCCACGATCCGACCGTACTGACCCGAACCACCGGTCTGCTTCTTGTGGGTGTAGTCGTAGTCCACGCGATCGCGCATGGTCTCGCGGTAGGCCACTTGGGGCGCGCCGGTCTCGACATCGGCTCCGAACTCGCGCTTCATGCGTTCGACATAGACCTCGAGGTGCAGCTCACCCATGCCCGCGATGATCGTGTCCTGGGTCTCTTCGTCCTGATAGGAACGGAAGGTCGGATCTTCTTTGGTGAACCGCGCCAGAGCCTTGGCCATGTTGGCCGAGGCCTTGTTGTCCTTGGGCTTGACCGCCAGCTTGATCACCGGCTCGGGCACATGGATCGAGGTCATCGTCGCTTCGATCTCGCCACCAGTGAAGGTGTCGCCCGACGCGCAGTCGATGCCGAAGAGGGCCACGATGTCGCCCGCCCCCGCCTCCTCGATCTCTTCCATCTGATTGGAATGCATGCGAGCGAGGCGACCGACCTTGACCTTGTTGCCGGTGCGCACATTGGTGATGGTGTCGCCCTTGCTCAGTTTTCCACTGTAGATGCGCAAGTAGGTGAGCTGACCGTAGGGACTCACCTCGAGCTTGAAGGCCAGGCTGAGGAGCGAGGCCTCGGGATCGCAGGGAACCTCGAACTCACTCTCGTCGTCGAGGCGGATGGCCTTGTTGACGACCTCAGTGGGATTGGGCAAGTAGCGCACGATGGAGTCGAGAAGGGGCTGGACCCCCCGGTTCTTGTAAGCGCTGCCCAGAAAGACCGGCGTGAGCTCGCGGGTGAGCACCCCGGTCTTCACCGCATCGTGAACGAGGTCTTCGGTGACCCGTTCCTCGAGAATCGCTTCCATGAGTTCTTCGCTGAACATCGACACCGCGTCGAGCATCGCCTCGCGGCGAGCTTCGGCCTCGGGCATGAGCTCGGTCGGGACTTCTTCGTAGCGGAGGGTCTCCCCATTGTCGCCCTCGAAGTAGATGGCCTTCATGGTGACCAGATCCACCACTCCCACGTGATCCGCTTCGAGGCCGATCGGAATCTGCATGAGCACCGCGTTGTGACCCAACCTCTCCCGAAGCTGATCGGCCACCCGCGCCGGATTGGCTCCGCTGCGATCGCACTTGTTCACGAAGGCCAAGCAGGGAACGTTGTAGCGGCGCATCTGGCGGTCGACGGTGATCGATTGGCTCTGCACTCCGGCCACCGAACAGAGAATGAGCACTGCGCCATCGAGGACTCGCAGAGAACGTTCGACTTCGATGGTGAAGTCCACATGTCCGGGAGTGTCGATGATGTTGATGAAGTGGTCGTCCCACTCGGTGTGGGTCGCCGCGCTGGCGATGGTGATCCCGCGCTCCCGCTCGAGCTCCATGGAGTCCATGGTCGCGCCCACCCCATCCTTGCCCCGAACCTCGTGGATGGCATGGATCCGATTCGTATAGAAAAGGATGCGCTCGGTGAGCGTGGTCTTCCCCGAATCGATGTGGGCGCTGATCCCGATGTTCCGGATCGAGCTGAGGTCTTGAATGGCCTTCTTAGTCACGGTCTCTGTCCTTCGACTGCAACACCACGGCCCGCAGGAGCCGGGCGAGTTACAAGGGCACGGCGATCGCCGCGTCGATGCTCCGCGAGGGCCCTCTCGGCCCCCGGCGCGAAACCGGCCCAAGGTATTGCGAATCCGTGATTCGGCAAGGTCTGGGACCTCATTTGGCGCGGTGTAGGACCTTGATCCGCTGCCCCCGGGGGGGACGATCGGAAGGGTCCATTCCGTTGAGCAGGGCCAGACCGGCGGCATCGCGGGTGGGCAGGGCCGCTTCGGCCGGAATCGGCCAACGCTCCGCAATGGCCGTGAAATCGCCTCCCGGAGCCTCCACCACTTCGATCCGCACCGGCTCGGTGGCCAGGATCTCGGGGTCGGTCTCCGGAGAAAAGGCCTCTGTGGGCCGGCGCAGGTCGTCGGCGCGGGCCGCATAGGAAGACTCCACGCTCAGCCCGTGAAAGACCCAGAGGTGGTCCCCGAATTCGAAGAAGGTCGAGAGGACCAGATTCGAATCGGAGCCCTTCTGCAGGCGGAGGAGCGAGCGCCAAGCCGAGCGACCGGCCACGCTCACCTCCCGCAGATCGAGAAGGACCCCTCCCGACTCCCGCAGGAATGCCTCGGCCGCCGCGCGGGGAGTGGAGACCTTCGCGTCGACGCCGCGGAAGACGAGGGCGGCGTCCTGTTCGGGAGCGGCCATCACCACCTGGCTTCGCCCGTTCTGCACCGACCAACCGTCGGGGACCGGAAAGCGGAAGCGCAAGTCGGGATGGTGAAAGATCCCCTCGCGCACGAAACCCTGGCGGGGATCGGGGCCAAAGACCAGGCCGTCGATGTGCCGGAGGTAGTCCCCGCGGTCGCGGCGGAATCCATCGGCCGGCGGCGAGACCCGACTCTGCCACCGGGCCGTGAGGGCGTGGACGGTCTCGGTTCGCTCCCCGGGATCGGGGTGGGTGCTCATCCACCCCGGCAATCCCCCTTCGGCCGGTCGCATGCGCTGCAGGGTGCGGAAGAACTCGGCCATGTCCTGGGTGTCGTAACCGATCTTGGTGGCATATTCCACCCCCAGACGATCGCTCTGCCGCTCTTCGTCCCGACCGTATTTCAGCAGGAGCAACTGACCCGCGACCGAGACCAGGCCGGCATATTCCGCGAAGTCCGAACTCAGCGCCGACCCCACTCCCAGGCCCAGGCCCAGGATCGTCTGCTTGGTGTAGCGCTTCACCCCGTGGCGAGCGGCGACGTGGCCGATCTCGTGGCCCATGACTCCGGCCAGGGCCGATTCGCTGTTGAGGTAGGCCAGAATCCCCCGGGTGATGTAGACGTAGCCGCCGGGCAGGGCGAAGGCATTGACCACGGGATCGTCGAGGAGGCGGAACTCGAAGGCCAGCGAGGGACGATGGCTCACCGGAACCATGGCCTGGCCGATATCCCGGATGTAGGAACTCAGGCTTTGGTCCTCGACCAAACCGTATTGGGCCACGATGGACTCGTCGCTGCTCGCTCCGAGTTGGACTTCCTGGGCCTCGGACATCAGAGCGATTTCGCGCTGGCCGGTGACCGGATTCACGGCGCAGGCACCGAGGAACCCCGTTGCGGCCAGAAGCGCGAAGAGAAACCAACGCGAAGAGATGGAATGGAGGCGAGGCATGGATCGGCTCCCGATCATGGGACTCGGAATGTCGCCCCCGCAGTGTGATCGTTCTGTCCGCAGCTGCCGAGCAAAAAAAGGTGCCGGACGTACTCGCCGAACGTCCAGCACCCCAACGACCGCCGCAAGCGACGGCGACAGCAGGGGACTCTCTCGCCTCGTCCCCGCCGTGAGACCGATACGCAGAGAATCCCGGCGGAGTTCCAGAAATCGCGGCCGCCGAAGGCAGAAGGTCGGCCGAGAGCTCAGGCCCTGCTTTCGGCCCGGGCGTGGAATTCGGTATACGTGGTATTGCGCTCGACCGGAGTTCGGCCCGCCTCGAGGATGAAGTCTTCGATCTGACGGCGAGTCATCCCCTTGCCCGCCACTCCGCCCGCGGCTCGGGTGATGCGCTCGTCGACAATGGTCCCGTCGAGGTCGTCGGCTCCGAAGCGCAGAGCCACCTGGGCGATCTTCTGGGTGAGCATGACCCAATAGGCTTTGATGTGATCGAAGTTGTCGAGGAGGAGACGGCTCACCGCGATGACCTTGAGATCGTCGATGCCATCGGTCGGGCCCATGCGTCCCTCGAAGGGAGTGTTCTCGGGGTGGAAGGCCAGGGGAATGAAGCAGTCGAAGCCGCCGCTCTGGTCCTGTTGAGCCCGGAGTCGGAGGAGATGGTCGACCCGCTCCTCGTAGGTCTCGACATGACCGTAGAGCATGGTCGCATTGGTCCGAAGCCCCCGGCGGTGGCAGATCCCGGCGACCTCGAGCCAGCGGTCACCGGTGATCTTGTTGTGGGCGATGATCTCGTGGACCCGCGGGGCGAAGATCTCGGCCCCTCCCCCGGGGCAACTGTCGAGACCGGCCTCGGTGAGCTGGTCGAGGGTCTCCTCGATGGACTGGTCGGCCAAACGGGCCAGCCAGTCGATCTCCACCATGGTGAAGGCCTTGAGGTGGACCGTGGGGAAGGCCTCCTTGAGGGCCCGCAAGATCTCGAGATAGACCGGAAACTTCCAGTGGGGATGCAAGCCACCGACGATGTGGAATTCGGTGACATCCTCGGTGTAGTCGCGCCGCGCCAGTTCGACACATTGTTCGGGGGAATAGCTCCAGGTTCCCGGCGCGGTGACCTTGTCCTGATAGGCGCAGAGCTCGCAGCCCACGAAGCAGACATTGGTGGGATTGAGGTGCCGGTTGACGTTGTAGAAGGTCCGATCGCCGTGCCGTCGTTCGCGAACGAGATTGGCGAGCTGACCCACGGTGAGCAGGTCGGCCGATTGGAAGAGGGCCACTCCGTCCTGGAGGTCGAGTCGCTCTCCCGCACGCACCTTCTCCTGGATTCGGGAGAGATCGACGTCGGAGGAGGGCCGCTTCGCGGGGCGGTGTCGGGGAAGCTTCTCACGGTCCTTGCGTGCCATGGCCTGCCTTCACTGCGAGTCCACATCCTGGAGGAGGTCACGGCCACGGGGTCCGCGCCTGGGCTGGGAGTATAGAGACCGCGAGAGAGCGGGGCAACCGAGGCCCGCCGGCACGGGATTTCCCCCTTCGGCCGAGGGGGCGTTCAGGCGGAATCCGAATCCTCGGTCGGGGACGGATCTTGGTCGGGGTCATCGGCCCAATGGCGCTCGAATTCTCTCTCGAAGGCGAGCTCCCGCAGATCGGCCAAGCGATCGATGAAGAGGATGCCGTCGAGGTGGTCGCATTCGTGCTGGGTCACCACGGCGTCGAAGTCCTCGAGCTCGAGGTCGATCTCGCGTCCGTGGCGATCGAGGGCCCGGAGGCGAAGGTGGGCGGGGCGCTCCACCCGACCTCTCAGTCCGGGCAACGAGAGACATCCCTCCCACATCGACTCGGTCCGCTCGGTCAACACTTCGAGGACCGGGTTGATCAGCGCGGTGATGGGCTGACCATCGTCGGTGTCGAGTCCCGCCGCGGCGGCGAAGACCACCACCCGCTCGCTCACATGAACCTGGGGAGCGGCCAGTCCCACTCCGTCGTATTCGTGCATGGTGAGAATCATCGAATCGACGAAGTCCTGGAATTCAGGGGTCGCAATCCGGTCGGGGTCCACCGGGCGAGCCACCTCCCGCAGCACGGGATGGCCCATCCGGGCCACCTTCAGTCGATGCACGCGGTAGGGATCGCGGTCGGGAGTCTTGGCCTCGGCGCTCATCCGTCGTCTCCAATGGCTTCGACCGGGCACTCGTCCATCGCCTCGGCACATTGGTCGCGCTCTTCGTCGTTCCGGGGCTGCTGGACCACGTAGGAGAAGCCCCCCTCTTCGTCCCGATCGAAGTTCTCGGGAGCGGTCTGCCGGCACAGATCACAGTCGATGCACTGCGAATCCACGTAGAAGGCCCCTGCGACGTTGGGGGCCAATTTGTCCTCGCGATCGGCCACTGCAGGTCCTCCCCGTCCGTCGGTGTGCGCGGCCCGACCTTGGGGGCCGAGAAGCGGCATTGTAGGGAGAAATCGGCGATCCGGCCACGCCCAGGGCGGGGAATTCGAGGGCACGGGGTGCAGGCCCGCTTTGTGCATGCTATTCTGCTCTCCGGGCCAACGGGTCACAGCTCGGCGCCCACGAGGGTACGACCCGGCAGAGAGCCAGGTCGAGGAAACTGGCTCCGAGCCGGAGCAATCTCCCAGCGATTCGAGGAATCCATGGCACCGCATGTTCGTCTTCACCGTTGGCCCTTGCCCCGCCTGACCACCCTGGCCACCTTCCTGGTCCTGGCTTCGGTGACCATGGCCTGTGCCGATGCGGATTCGGCCGAGAAGGAATCCGCCCAACCGAGCTCCACCGAGCACTCTGGGACCGAGGAACCACCGGAGATCTCCTTCGGAGAGACCATCGAGTTGGCCTCCCACTTGGTGGAGGGAGAGATCACGGTCTTCGACTTCAGCAGCCCCTACTGCGGTCCCTGCCGTCAGATCGCACCGTGGCTCAGCCGCCTCCACTCCGAGCGCAGCGATGTGAGCGTGGTGACCGTGAACATCAATCGTCCCGACAAGCGCGGGATCGATTGGGGCTCCCCGGTGGCCCGCCAATTCGGCCTGCAGTCGATCCCGGCCTTCAAGGTCTTCGGGGCCGACGGCAAGATGATGGCCGAAGGCGAAGCTGCCAAGCGCCTGGTCATCGGCTGGCTCCAAGAACTCGACGAGGAGAGTTGAGTCCCTCCCCGCCCGCCGAAGTCGTCCCCACTCCTGAACTCCAGCGGGCACAGAGGGAGAAGGTCGATTCCCCGGCCCTCCGGAAGATCCACGTCGGTTTCGCCCTGGCCATCGCGGCGGAGGCCGGCTTGGGATGGGCGATGGGACCGCGGCTGGGACTCGACATCGATCCCGAACTCCGAACATGGATCGTGGTCTTTCTGGCCATGAGTGCGGGTCTGCACCTGCTCTGCCTGACTCTGCTCAAGCAGGTGATCGCCCACATGTCGGGAGCTCGGTACCTGAACTACTGCATCGTACGTTGGGCGTTGGCCGAGGGAGTGGCCCTCTACGGCCTGGTTCTGGCCGGGGTCGGAATGTCTCCGCGGTGGACGGCCGGATTCTTCGTCCTGGCGGCGTGGCTGTGGTGGGACGAACGCCCGAGCAAGGCCGACCACGAGCGTTTTCTGAATCACTTTCGATGAGCCCCGGCGCCCCGCTCAGGGCCCCGCGCGGCGGATCATGAGCAGCGTCACGTCGTCCGAGGCCGGTTCGTCTCCGAGATAGCCATCGATCTGAGTCAGAATCTCTTCGCGAAGGGCGACGAGAGACGTGGCCTTCGAATTCCGAAGGGTTTTCAGCACCGGATCGAGGCCGAAGAATTCGTCGCCGGCCACGGTGGCTTCGGGGATGCCGTCGGAGAAGACCACCAGGAGGTCTCCGACTTCGAGACGGACCTGGGCGACTTCGAAACTTCCTCCGGGCAAGAGGGCCATGGGGCGGCCGGTGGACTCGAGGCTGTCGATCTGCCCCGTCGCCGCACGGCGCAGGAGCGGCGGCTCGTGCCCCGCGTTGACGTAGAGGAGTTCGCCGGTGGCCGGGTCGAGGTCGCCCACGAAGAGGGTGACGAATTGTTCGGCAGCCAGACTCTCCAGGAGTTGGCGGTCGAGGTGGGGCCCCATGGTCTCGAGGTCGGCGTCCATCTCGTTGAGAGAGCGCAGGAGGACGATCGTGGCTGCCATGGCCAGGCTCGCCGGCACTCCCTTGCCGGCCACATCTCCCACCGCCAGGAGCAGGTGACCATTCGGACGCGGCAGGCAGTGGTAGAGATCGCCCCCCACCTGCTTGGACATCACGAGGTGGGCGTCGAAGTCCCAACCCTCCGGCACCTCCACCCGATCGGGCAGCATGGAGCGCTGGATCCGGGCCGCGGTACGGATCTCCTGCTCGAGGGAGAGCGACCGCAGCTTGATCGCCACCGCGTTGGCGACGGCCGAGAGCACTTGGAGGTCTTCGAGTTCGTAGCGGATCTGGGGTCGGCTGCAGTCCACATAGAGGATTCCACGGACTTTCTGATTGTCGAAGAGGGGGGCGGCCATCGCCGTACGGAGGTCGAGGGCCACGATGCTCGAACGCCCCTGGAGGTCGGGATCGTCGAGGGCATTGGCCACGAGCACGGTTTCGCGGTCGCGCATCACCCGGCTGACGATGGTGGTGCTCAGACGCAAGTCCGTCCAGGGCAGAGCCCCTCGCACCCACTGGGCCAGGATCTGGAGATCGTCCTCTCGGCCGGTGTCCCGCAGGAGCACCACGCGATCCGCGTCCACGCACCGGGCCACGAATTCGCAGGCCGAAGACTGGACCGTTTCCCGATCGCTGTCCGAAGCCAGGAGCTCGAAGAGTTCGGAGAGCACGGCCACGATGCGAACGCCCGCATCGGTCGCCATCTCCTGGCCCCCGAGGTAGGTGAAGGCCGCATCGAAGTCGCGCCCCCCGGCGATGGAGAGGGAGTTCTGGGAAGCCGGGAATTCTTCCGACGCTCTCCAGATCGAGACCGAAGCGATGCGAACCGTGGCCCGAGGCCCCACTTCGACTTCCTCCGAGCCCACCTTGCGGCCGTCCACATCGGTGCCATTGGTGCTGCCGAGGTCACGGACGAAGAGGCGCTCGCCCTCCACCCGCAGGACCGCATGGAGCTTGCTGACCCCGGGATCGGAGATCTGCAGCTCGCATTCGGAGGCCCGACCCACGCGAGTCTCGCCCTCTTCGAGGCGATGGTGCCGCAGACGACCCTCGAGCATGAATTCGACTTCGATCACCGGGGGCTCCTTCGGGCAGACTCGGTCAGGGGGGGCAGGAGAGGAAGACAGTAGACGATTCGCCGACGGGCGAAAAGCCTCGCCGGAGGTGAGGGGGCCCGAAGATCACGCCATTGTCCGTGCGCTGGGCCAGAGCTGTGCTAGCGTGTAGGATGCCACCGGACGCGGGGGCGGATCCCCGCAGTGGAGCGGTTCTGGCCCAGGAGGCCCTCATGGCACATCGCAGGCGACCGACGAGACCCTTCCGTCCTCTCATCCTGGGAGTTGGATTGGTCGCGACCCTTCTGATTCTGCTGGGGCCGGTGCCCGGCCAGGCCCAGAGCGAGGATCAGGGCAAGTCCATGATCAGCAGCGATCTCAGTCCAGAAGAGATCAATGCCGTCTCCCACAAGCTCACCGGACAATTCATGAGCCCCTTCTGCCCCGGCAAGACCCTGCGGGATTGTACCTCGGGCAAGGCGGCGGAGCTGCGCGACGAGATCCACGGCTGGGTCGCCGAGGGCAAGAGCCGCGAGTGGATCGAAGGGGAACTCGTCGGCCGTTTCGGGGAGTCCATTCTGGCCGCACCCAAGTTCAAGGGATTCAACGCCCTGGTGTGGATCTTCCCCTTCCTGGCGGTGTTGGTCGGACTGGGCCTGGTCTTCAGCTACCTCAAGCGACAACACACCGTGCAGCTGGCGACCTCGGTCCCGGGGGTCTCGACCCGCGACGACTATCAGGCCGACCCGGAACTCGACGCCGAGCTCGAACGAGAGCTCGCGGACCGGCAGAGCTAGTCCAGCCGCGCCCCCTCGGCTCGAAGATCCTTCACGCGGTGAGTCGTATCCAAGACCTACCTGCCGCGGCGCATCATGCTTCGTAGAACCCCACGGTGACATGACCTCCTTCACGCTGCGCTGCGGTCGCAAGGTGCAAGACCTCCGGAAGATCGGGGACGCGGGTTGCACTCGTGAACCCGAGCGCGGCTCCACGTTCCGCGACCCGCGCGACGATGGCGCGTGCGGGCGAGGCGCGTAGGGTCGGCCACGAGGCTCTCCCGGGCAATTCTGGAATCGGGGCTCCAAGCCCGCCAACTCGGCGCGCCCCTTGCTTTGAGGTGCTTCCGCCGGGTGGTGGCTTTGTTTAAGGCAACCAGCGAGGATGAGCACCATGGTCGCCGCCCGGCACAATCTTCAGTCGTTGTCGAGTCGACCACTCGCCTGCCCCGGGCGACCTGCACACCGAGCCCCGAGCGGAGCCACTCATGCCTCAGCTGAACAAGTTTCTCGATGCGATGTCGGAATATCGTGCGGAAGCCCTGATTCTGGAGGAAGGCCAAACGCCATCGTTCCGCTTTCTCTCGGGAACCAAGAGTGTCAGCAAGCACGTCCTCGATTCCGACGCCATTCTCACCCTCATCGAGGAAGTCTCGTCTCCCGAAACCGTGCACTCCTTCCTGAGCGAAGGCAGTGCGAGCTTCGTCTACAAGAGCGGTCCGAATTCCTATTCGGGAATCCTCGAAGAAGATTCCGGGACGGTGGTCGCGACCCTGTGGGAGACGTCCAAGAATCTGGCCGAGGCCCAGGAGGCCCAAGAACGGGAGGGCTCCCCAGAAGAGACGGCGGAGTGGGGCGCCGACGCGCAGAATCCCGTCCCCTCCCCCGAGAACGAGACCAGCTTTGCCGACATGGCTTCGGATCTGGCCGAAGCCGCTCAGCGCATTGCAGATCAGGAACCGGATACCCAGGACGCCCCCCTGTCGCCCCCATCGGACCCCGATGCTCACCCTGCAGGAGAACAGATGGTACACGCAGCAGAAGAGGCCGTCGAAGCCGTCCCCCCCGCCAAACCCCTGGCGGAGTCTGCGCCGGCCCCGGCCGGCAGCAGCACCAAGCGCTTCCACCTCATCAGCCTGAGCGATCACAGTGGTGACGACCACATTCCCGATGATCTGCCGTCGGACTATCGCGAGCGCATGGAAGAGCTGTTGCGCAACATGGTCGAAGTCGGCGCGAGTGACCTCCACCTGGGTTGCGGTCAGCATCCCGTCTACCGCGTGGACGGGCGAGTCAGCGTGGACGACAGCGCGCCGTCCATGGAAGCAGATGAGCTCTTCCGGAAGCTCTTCTCGATCACCCCCCAACGCAATCGCGACGAATTCCTGAACAAGAGAGACACCGACTTCGCCTATGCCATCGAAGGCGTGAGTCGCTATCGAGTGAATCTCTTCTTCGATCGTCACGGCCCCGGTGCGGTGTTCCGGGCCATTCCCGACGAGATCATTTCCGCCTCTCAGCTCGGCCTGACCCAGGAAGTCCAGAATCTCGCCGATCTGAACAAAGGCCTGGTCCTGGTCACCGGACCCACCGGCAGCGGGAAATCCACCACCTTGGCCGCACTCCTCGATCTGGTGAACGAGCGCCGCCACGACCACATCATCACCATCGAAGACCCCATCGAGTTCGTGCATCCCAACAAGAACTGTCTCGTGAACCAGCGAGAAGTCGGGGTCCACACCCAGAGCTTCAAGACCGCATTGCGAGCCGCGCTGCGCGAAGATCCCGACGTGATCCTCGTGGGAGAGCTGCGAGACTTGGAGACCATGGAGATCGCGATCGAAACCGCCGAGACCGGGCACTTGGTCTTCGGCACCCTCCACACCACCACCGCCGCCTCGACCGTGGACCGCATCATCGATCAATTCCCCGCGGATCGTCAGGCGCAGGTGCGAGTGATGCTCAGCGAGAGTCTGCGGGCGGTCATCAGCCAGACCCTGCTGCGAAAGAAGGGCGGAGGCCGGATCGCGGCCCACGAAATCCTGCTCGGACTGCCCGCCGTGCGTTCGCTGATTCGCGAAGGGAAGACCTTCCAGATCGGCAGTCAGATGCAGACCGGAAAGAAGTACGGGATGCAGACGCTGAACGACCACCTCGTCCGTTTGGTCCAGGAGGACCTGGTCGACGCCCACGAGGCCTACCTCAAGGCAGTGGACAAGGACGGGTTGGCCGACGCCTACCAACGCAATGGGATCCACTGGCAGGGCTGAGCTTCCCGTGCCCATTCCGATGAGGGGCAGAGCGGAGAAATCGGCTATACTCCGGCCATGAGTGAAACCGACCGAGAAGCTCCCCTACTCGACAAGAAAGACGTGATCGCGGCGCTCGAGGAGATCGCCCTCCGGCTGGAATTGTCGGGGGCGAATCCCTTCAAGTGCCGGGCCTTCCAGAACGGATCCCGAGCGCTGCAGAGCTACGAGGGAGACCTCGCCGAGGGACTCGAGTCGGGAGAACTCGCCAAACTCAAAGGCATCGGCAAGAGTCTCATCACCGAGATCCGGGCGCTGCTTCGGAGCGGTGAGGGTCCCACCCTCCAGGTACTGCGCAAGGAGCTTCCCGCTGGCCTGATGGACCTGATGCGGATTCCGGGCCTCGGCCCGCGCCGAGTGCGCATGCTCTACGAGGAATTGGGCATCACCTCTCTCGGAGAGCTCGAATATGCCTGCAACGAGAATCGATTGGTCCAGCTGGATGGATTCGGAGAGAAGATCCAGGACAAGGTGCTCCGGGGGATCGAGGTGGTCCGACGCTTCGGTGGCCAACACCTCCTCGCCGACGGATGGATCGCCTCCGACAAAGTCCGGGAGGCCCTCGAAGCTCTGCCCGGGGTGTCGAAGGTCGAGATCGCAGGGTCCATTCGGCGCCGCAAGGAAGTGATCAAGGATGTGGACGTGCTGGTGGCCACCGAGGATCCCGCGCCGGTCCACGAAGTCTTCTGCTCCATGGACTGGGTGGACGAAGTGACCGCCCGCGGCGAAACCAAGAGCAGCGTACGCCTGAGCACTGGCCTGCAGGTCGACCTACGGACCGTGAGCCTCGAACAGTTTCCCTTTGCCCTGGCCTACTTCACCGGCAGCAAGGAGCACAACACCCGAATGCGGCGGCGCGCCAAGGAGAGGGGACTGAAGCTGAACGAATACGGCCTCTTCGTGCAGGACCAAATGGCGATGCGCGCGTCCGAGGGATCGGCCCTGGTGGTGCGAATGCGGGTCGACGAATTCTCCGGGGCGATGAGTTTGGCCTGCGAGTCCGAGTCCGACCTCTACTCCGCGCTGGGTCTGCACTACGTGGAACCCGAGTTGCGAGAGGACCTGGGCGAGATCGCGGCCGCGGAGGAGGGTCGCCTTCCCTCCTTGGTGACCCAGAACGATCTGAGGGGAGTCCTCCACAACCACAGCAATTGGAGCGACGGGGCCAATACGATCGAGGAGATGGCCCGGGCGGCGCAGGCCATGGGCCTGGAGTACCTGGGGATCAGCGACCACAGCCGGAGCGCGGTCTACGCCCACGGATTGAGCGTGGACCGCGTGCTGCGGCAGCACGACGAGATCGATGCGCTGAACGAGAGGCTGGAGGGCTTCGTCGTACTCAAGGGGATCGAGAGCGACATTCTGCCCGACGGCAGCCTGGACTACGACGACGACCTCCTCGAACGCTTCGACTTCGTGGTGGCAAGTGTCCACGCGGGCTTTTCGATGAGCCGCGAAGAACAGACCGCGCGGTGTCTCCGAGCGGTTCGCAATCCGCATACGAGCATCCTGGGACATCCCACCGGAAGGCTTCTGCTCACCCGCGAGGGATTCGACCTCGACCTCCGCGCGGTGATCGAAGCCGCGGCCGAAGTGGGCTGTGCGCTCGAACTCAACGCGAATCCACACCGTCTCGATCTGGACTGGCGTGAGCTGCGCTATGCGGCGAGTTGCGGGGCCACGATCAGTGTGGGGGCCGATGCCCACCGGAGTTCGGGACTGCAGGATCTGCGATACGGAGTCGGCATCGCACGCAAGGCTTGGCTCGGCACCGGAGACATCTTGAACTGTCTCGGAGTGAAAGAGCTGCGCACGCGATTGCGCGCGCGACTCTGAGTGGAGGGCCGACCCCCGTGGGGCCGGCCGCTTTCCTCATCGGGCCGAGTTCCACCCCTCGGGAGATTCGAAGCGGAAGAGCATGCGCTTTCCGTCGATCACCACGGTGGCGGTGAGCGGGAATTCGATGGTCGTCTTCGCGTTCTGCGAGCCTTGGGTCGGAACTCTCCAGTAGGCCCAGTAGGCGCGGTTCTGACCGGGGAAGAGTTCGGCTACCTGGGGCAAGACCAAGGTCTGCTCATCGAACTGCAGATCGCTGATCCACGAGTAGTCGGTGTTCACCGAATTGGTCGCGCTGTCGATCGAGACCAGGACATTGACGTCCCGCTCGACCCGGTTCCGGTTGGGATCGCGACTCCCCCTCTCATGGACCCGTGGCGCTCCGGACTCCTCGAAGTCTCGGCCGAGATGCGCATAGTCGCGTCGGAATTCGCGCACGGATCGAAGTCCATAGTTCTCTCCCTCCGGCCAGTCGTACATGGCCTGAAGGTGACGTCCACGGTTGTCGAAGAGCGCGAAACGCGATCGGTCGATCTCGAAACGATGGTCGGATTGATTCTGGATGATGAGATCCAGGGTGAAAATGTCCCCACGACGGAACAGCGATGCTGCCACGGTGAGAGACTGGTCGCCTGCGACCAAGGCGTTGGGTAGGCGGTGCTGCCGTGGAGCGGTCGCCGAGGAGCGAAGCTCATCCATGCTCACCGAGTACCGAGTGGTGACCCCTTGTTGGTAGACGACGGCCGAGTCGTCGGCAACGGGGATCGTTCTCGGCGCAGTGGTCGCGCAGGCGGCCAGGAGCAGGGACACGAGAACGAAGAGAATGCTTCGTCGTGCCATGGCTGGCCTCCTCTCTGCGCGTGGCGAGAGGCTGACGAGGGCCTCAGAGGCCACACACATGTGTCTCTATTGTACACCCCGGCCGGGTCGGAAACGAGAAGATCCCCGACCGGGGCCCGGAGGAGGACGAAACGGGGTTCAGGAGGGCGATTGACGAGGGTTGTAGGTCAATAAACTGACCACAACGACGAGCAGAGTGGCGATGGCGACCCCGCTGACCCGGGTGGTGAGGTGGGCATCGAGACCACCGTGCTTCCAGAGGACGACAGAGAGAGTACCCCCTACCATCCCCGCGAGGACCCCCGCCCCGGTGGTGCGCTTCCACCAGAGGGTGAGCAGGAGCTCGGGCGCGAAGGCGGCGGCGAGGCCGCTCCAGGCGTAGCTGACCATGTCGAAGACCCGCTCGGAGGAGGTCGCCCCCAGAATGAAGGCGAGGGCGCCGATGAAGAGGGTCGCGGTGCGGCTGATCTGGGCGAGGGTCTGAGGCGAGGCCTTGCGGCCGAGGAGACCGTGGTAGACGTCCTCGCTGAGAGTGGAGGTGGTGACGAGGAGTTGGCTGTCCGCGGTGGACATCATGGCTGCGATGGCCCCTGAGATCATGATGCCGGCGAGCCAGGCAGGGAGAAGGTCCTGCGCCATGGTCGGCATGAGGCGCTCGGGGTCGGCGAAGGAGCCCGGACCGTAGTGCGCCACGCCCACGATGCCGATGAGGAAGGCTCCCCAGAACGCGGGGACGGCCCAGAAGGCGGCGATGAGGGTGCTCTTGCGGACGTCTTCGGGCGAACGGATGGCCATGTAGCGCATGAGCAGATGAGGTTGGCCCATGTAGCCGAGTCCCCAACTGAGACCGCCGATGATTCCGAGGGCGGCCTTCCACCCGTGGTCGCCGCCGGTCATGCTGAGCAATGCGGGGGTGCGCTCGAGGGCGGGGACGAGGACCTCGGAGCCGCCCAGGGCGAACCACCCGACCAGGGGCAGGACCACACAGGTGAAGACCATGATGATTCCCTGCACGAAGTCGGTCCATGCGACGGCGAGGAATCCACCCATGGTGGTGTAGAAGAGGACGATGACCGCGCCGAGGAACATTCCGATGGTGGTCGTTTCCGCGTGGAGTCCCCAGGCACCGAGGCGAATCTGGAGAGAGGTGAGCAGGTCGCCAAAGGTGGTGTCGAGGACTTTGCCCGCGGCGTTGAACTGGGAGGCCACGTAGAAGGTGAAGAAGAAGGTGATGATGAGGGATGCGGCCAGGCGAATGAGGGGATAGCGCTGCGGAAAACGCTGCTGGAAGAAGTCGACGAGAGTGAGAGAGTTGGTGCGTCCGACCTCCTCGCGCAGGCGGCGGGCGACGAGGGTCCAGGAGAGCAGGATGCCGGTGCTGCAACCGATGGCGGTCCAGAGTTCGAGGAAGCCCCCGGCGAAGGCCGCGCCGGGGAGCCCGACCAGGAGCCACGCGCTCTCTCCGCTGGCCCGTTCGGAGAGGGCGATGACCCAAGCCCCCAACTTGCGGTCGGCGAGGATGAAGGCGCTCTGCTCGAGGGTTCGCCGATAGGCGATCAGACCGACCCCGAGTACGACCAAGAGGTAGACGATGAAGCCGATGAGAATGGGGCTCACGGGCGGGGCCCTCGAGGAGTGGGCCGCCCGAGCCGGCGATAGCGCCAGACCGCCGCCGCGAGGAGGGCGACGGCGGGGACGATGAGCCAAAACAGATTCCAAAACGGCATGGGCGCAGCCTAGCACGGGATCGCCGAGCGGGGAAAGGTCCACTCACGCGAGGCACTCCCCCACGTAGCTGAGCAACGCGCGTCCGCTCGAGCCCACGCCGAGGTCGAAGTGCAGCTCGTCACGAGAGTCGGTGACGCGGCCACTCACCCGCAATCGGCCATCGTGCACTCCCCATCGATGGTGGGCCGCGCAGAGGCAAATGAGGTTCTGGGGGTCGTCGGTCCCACCCTGACTGCGGAAGACGATGTGGTGGACTTCGACCGAGCGGCGCGAGCACCCCGGGACCTGGCAGCGATAGTGATCCCGGTCGAGGACTTCGTGATGGGGATGGCGGGGCATGGAGCGGGCGGCGTCGCGCCAAGCGTGGCGCGCGAGGTGAAAGATGTGGAGCAGAGTCCACGCGGGAGGGGGAGTGCGCCCGGCGCGGGCACGCACTTCCTGAGTGAGTCCGAAGACGAGGTCGAGGAGAAGTGCGTGGTCCGCGCCGTGGAGAGACCAACGGAATCGCTCCTGGGGCTCCGGCGAAGCGGGGAGTGTGCGGGGGGGATCGGGATGGGCGGCCAGATCGCAGAGAGAGAGTTCGGATGTTCGGACCTCGGCGAAGGATGGAGGTGGGCAGCCTTCCAGACTCCACTGGCGTTGACGACTTCGGGCCATCCGCACCGCCCAGGCCACGCATCGGCGTAGCCACCGCACCGTGGTGCGCCTTGCGTGGTCGATCCACGCGGGGAGCGCCGACCGCGGCACCCCCAATCTCTCGAGGCGACGGAGCAGGAAGGACTGCACCGCGCCCAAGCGTCCCTCGGCCCGCGCCACCGCAAGAGGGTGGAGGCGACGGCGCAATCGCGCACTCTCGATGCGCTCGATGGCCGTGGACTTGGAGATTCCGAAGCGCCGGAGCACGAAACGATAGAAGTTCTTCTCCTGGTAGTAGCAGTGCCAGTCGGTTTCACGGGCCAGGAGAAGGAGATCCTCGCCCCGCGTCTCGAGGCGGCGCAGCTCGCGCTGTGCACCCCGCAGGCGCGCATCGAGACGGCGAGCGCAGCAACGGGGACGGCGAGGACGCGGTCCGGCGCCGGCTGGGTGCGCTGAGGCGGACGTCCGCTGACGACGGCGAGAACGGGTCGCTGGAAGAAAGTCCGCCGGCACTCGGGGAGCCAAGAGCGCAGCATCGAGATCCGGCGGCGAGATCTCGGTGCTGGCTTCGGCCAGGACCGCGGCGACTGCCTCGGGTTCCGTGAGTTCGACCCCACTCACCGCGCGGGCGAGTTCGAGAGTCTCCTCGCAGTAGCTCACCGCGCTCTGGGGCAAGAGCATGGAGAGAGTCAGGGTGGGGGCGTCGGCGTCGCCACGGATGGGAGGCTCGGGGGGAGGAGTCGAATCGGATGCGGGGGAAAGCCCTCCGCGCAACAGCTCGCGCAATCGGGCCACCGAGACCTCGGCCGCCCGGGAGAGCCACGATTCGGCCTCGAGAGGAGTGCAGCGTTGACCCAGGAGGGCCGCGGCCGAGAGAGAAATCGATCCCGACCGGAAGGCCGAGCGACAGGCGCGAGAGCCGACGAAGAGCCGGCCCGCATAGGCCCAGTCGCAGAAGGTGGAAAGGGATTCGCCCAGACGCTCGCGCACGTAGTCGGCCTGCGAGAGAAAGCCCCACTCCTGGGCCAGCGTCCATCGCCGGAAAAGATGGGCGGCCACACAGAGCTGGATTTGCTCTCGCCGAGGGGCCACGACGAGTGTGGATTCGAGTTCCTCATCGAGGCCACGCGGAGGCCGAGGTTGCCGCGAAGGAATGCCGAAAGCTTGGAGTTCGGTGAGTAGGGGTCGCAAACCACCTTGGCTTTCTGGAAGGCTGAGACGATCAAAAGCATACATTCATGAAGGTTGAATGTCAAGAGGGATTTTCGGGGGGGCGGCCCAATCTCGACCCCACTGGGCCTTTCTACCCGCCCGCGCGCAGGAAGACCTGCGTGTAGATCAGCAGGATCGCGGTGAGCACGATGAAGCCCATGCCGGCCTTGGCCATCCATCGGTCCAGCCGGGCCGGGCGAAAGGCCGGATCCTCGATGAGACGGGTCACGCACCAATAGTTGAGCGCGAAGTAGATGGGGCTGAAGAGGAAGGTCAACGCCGCCAGGACCGTGATCAACCGCACCGGATCGGGCACCGCCCGCACCAGAGCCAGGGAACCCACCACCATCGCGGCGAGGTAGGTCCAGTAGAGCCGGCCCCGGTCGTTGCGGTCCGCATCGGCTTCGCCTCGAAGGTGCCGGACCGCGGCCACCAAGGTGCGCGGCATGCCATCCATGACCGTGTAGGTCGTCGAGAACATCGCGAAGAAGGCCATCACCAGGAAGAGCGGCTGCATCCACGATCCCAAACGCTCGGTGTAGATGCGACTGAGAGTGATCGCCGTGTCCACCCCCTCGGGCACCAGCCCCGCGGGGCGAAGCACTTCTGCGCCCAGCGAGAGGAACATCACCGCCAGCCCCGCCGAAAGGAGATAGCCGATGCGCATGTCCCTCAGTCCCAGGCGGAAGCGACGCGCCTGGTCGGGCCGGCTCACCTTGGTCGTCGAGAGGTTGGGGTCTTCGAGAATCCAGAGGGAGTGCCAGATCGAGACCCCCACTCCGGTGGGCATCCACCCCAGGATGGCGCCCACCAGAATCAGGCTGCCCGCCGGGTAGTGGGGACGCAATGCGGTCGCGAGGTCTCCCCAATTCGGAGGCGTGGTGGCGAAGGCCACCGCAGTTCCTACGACCAGTACCGCGAGCATGAGCATCGCGGAGCGGAGGAGCAGACGGTAGCGTCCCGTGGCCAGCATCAGGAAGCAGAGTGCGACCGAGGCCGCCGTCCACAGAGCGACCTGGGTCGTTCCCGTCGCCGCCGCGAGGATCGCTCCGGTCATGCCCGCGACCGCGGCCAGGACTCCCACGCTTTCCAGGACCATGTCCACCACGCCGACCCAAATCGCCCAGTTGCGCGGGCCGGGGACTCGCGTGTAGCCTTCGAGCAAACTCATCCGTGCGCCCAGCGCCAGGCGGGGACCGAACTCGAAGGCGTGGTACTTGAAGAGGTGCGCGATGAGGACCAGCCACAACAGGTCGTAACCGAATCGCGCGCCGGCGGTGGGCGCCAGAACCAGGTGGCTACCGCCAATGCTCGTCGCGGCCAGGAGCATGCCCGGGCCCAGGGATCGAAGGGTGCGTCGAATCATGGTTGCAGAGTATGCTCGGATCGCGACCCGAACAATGATCGTGAGAATGTGGATCGGAGTTCTGTTGATGTCTTCGACCGCGTGCGGGCAAGCAGTCCGGGAACCTCTCGATCTCGTCCACTTCGACTTCCAGGCCGATCCCCAAGAGGGCGCGTTGGGGCCGAGTTTCGGCGGTCCCATCGCATTGGGTGCCTTCGCCGAAGGCTTCACCCCGCCCGAAGGCAGCGGAATGTGGACCCTGGGCCGGGAGGCCACCGCGCGATTCTTCGTCGTGGGACGAGAGCTGGTCCTGAAGGTGGCGCTCAGCACCAGCCCCCCACTCTCCGCCCGCGGACAATGGGCCGACCTCTACTGGAATGACCAGGCCATCGGTCGGATTCCCCTCGATCGAGGATGGGAGGTCCACGCCGACACCCTGGCCATCGAAGAAGACATGGTCGAGGAGGGATGGAATCGACTGCGGATCGTGCCTCGAGTGGTGAACCAGGGTGATGTCGACGATCCCCGACCCCTCGGGGTGTATCTGAGACGGCTCTCGCTCCAAAGTCAGGCCACCGCCCAAGAAGCGGCGAAGCGCCAAGAGATTCTGGACACGGACGAATTCGGCCAGCGCGAGAGGGATGAGTGGGCCTACGCCGAGGCCGAGGTCACTCGAATGAGGCCCGCGGCGACCGGCGGCTTTGGCCCGGCCATGTCCAAGCCCGCCCCCGATGTGATGTTCATCGTCCTCGATGCGGCCAGAGCGGACCACTTCGGCGGTTACGGATACGAACGAGACACCACTCCCTTCGTCGATCGTCTCGCCGAGGAGGGCGTCACATGGACCCAGGCCTTCGCGCTGTCACCCTTCACCCTCACCTCGATGGCGAGCGTATTCACCGGTTTGTCGTGGCGCGACCATCACGTCGTCGAAGCAGAGGACGCTCTCGACCCTTCCTTCTGGACTCTGGCCCAACTCTTCCAGATGAACGGATACGAGACCGTCGGCTTCTCCGACAATCCCTATGTGGGGCATGCCTCGCGGTTGATGCGGGGCTTTCGACAATTCACCGAAGTCCGAACCCATCCGCGGCAGGTCGAGTACAAGAAGACCATCGACACCTCCGCTCCCGGATATGTCCAACACCGACCTCCCGAAATGGTGCAGTGGCTCTTCGAGGATTGGGTCGACCAGGGAGTTTCCGAACAGGCGTATCTGCTCTACTTCCACATCATGCCCCCGCACAGTCCCTACGTACCCGGAGACGAACACGATCTCTGGGCTGATCCCCAATACCGAGGTGCAGTCGATGGATCCGCCGAGCAGCTCAAGGAGTTCGTCGATCACCAAATGGACTACGACTCCGCGGACCTCCGACGATTGATCTCGCTCTACGACGGAAATCTCCACCGCGCCGACGAGGTCGCCCGGAAGATCTTCGAGAAGTGGAAGTCCCTCCGCCGAGGGCGCGATCTGCTGGTGGTTCTGCTGAGCGATCACGGAGAGGCCTTCGGAGAGCACGGGGATTTCGAGCATCTGACCACCGTCTACGACGAGATGCTCCACGTGCCCGTCGTGTTCTGGCCCCGCCAAGCCTGGGCGGCTCTCGAGCCCAAGCGCGAGGGTCTGCACAGCCTGTGCGAAATCATGCCCATGCTCCTCGAGAAGGTGCAGATTCCCCTGCCTCCCGGCTCGACCTGGCCCCGGTACTTCCGTCAGGCCTACGCCGATCCGGCGGAGAGCGAGCGCCGCGCGATTCTGGTGCGAAGCTACGCCCCCGCCGGGAGATTCGGGGTGAGGAGTGCGCGGGAGCTCTTCGTCTACGGAGGGCGAGGAGTCCAGGGACTCTTCGATCTCCGGACGGATCCCGGGCAGATGCAGAACCTGCGATTCGACCGGGACTCTGCCTACGCCCGACGCCTGGTGAGTCTGGGAAAGGTGCTGATGCGAGGCCCCCACGCAGCGCCCACAGAGACCGCCGAGTACAGCCCCGAGCAGCTCGAGGAACTCAAGGCCCTCGGATACGTTCACTGAAGAATCTTGCGACATCTGCCAATCGAGTCGACACTCTTGCGGCAAGCCGCCATCCGTTTCCCGAGATACCGTTCCGAGGATCGATGATGTTCATTCACAACGTCTGCCGCTCGTTCGCCGCATTGGCTGCACTGGTCATCCCGGTGAGCATCGCCGCCACCGCAACGACCAGCTCCGCCGAGGAGGCCCAGCCCTTGTCCGCCGAAATCCAGGAAGCCACCGCCGAGTACGGTATGTACGCCGTCTTTCACACCAGCATGGGCGACATCGTGTGTCGACTTCACTTCGACAAGGTCCCGGTGACCGTGGGCAACTTCGTGGCGCTCGCCGAAGGCACCAAGGAATGGACCGACCCCAATACGCACGAAACGACCACTCGCCCTCTCTATGACGGCACCAAGTTCCATCGCATCATCAAGGATTTCATGATCCAGGGTGGAGATCCGCTCGGCACCGGCATGGGCGGTCCCGGATACAAGTTCATGGACGAATTCGATCCCAGCTTGCGCCACGACGGACCGGGCGTACTCTCGATGGCCAATTCCGGCCCGGGCACCAACGGCAGCCAGTTCTTCATCACTCACAAGGCCGCGCCTTGGCTCGATGACAAGCACACCATCTTCGGTCGCGTCGTCTACGGACAGGATGTCGTCAACGACATGGCCAAGGTAGAGATGACCGGGCCGCAGAAGTCCACGCCCGTGAAGGACATTCTGCTCGAGCACGTGTCCATCATTCGGCGGGGCGCCGCGGCAGAGGCATTCGACGCCAACGCCGCCTTCGCCGAGGCCGAAGAGATCGCCCGCAAGAAGGCCGAGGCCGACCGAAAGGCCGCCGCCAAGTTCGCGGAATCGCTCGCATCGGATATGGAGAATGCGATCACCACCGACAGCGGTCTGCAGTACGTGGTGAAGAAGGAAGGGACCGGCGCCCAGCCCAAGAAGGGCGATACCATCGTGGCTCACTACACCGGCTATCTCACCAATGGCAAGAAGTTCGACAGCAGTGTGGACCGCGGGCAGCCCTTCCGCGTTCCCATCGGGGTGAATCGGGTGATCAAGGGTTGGGACGAGGCCTTCCTGGAGATGAAGGAGGGAGAGCAGCGTCGGCTCATCATTCCCCCCGAGCTCGGCTATGGAGCGCGGGGCGCGGGCGGCGTCATTCCGCCCAATGCCACCCTCGTCTTCGACGTGGAGTTGCTCGAGGTCGTTCCTCAGTAGGATCGGTCGTGGCTCGAGCAGCCGCTCCCGTGCGGGTTAAGTTCGTTCGTGGCTGGGAGTTAGGAGAAGCCGAGGGAGACCGAATCGCCCCGAGAGTGGCGATCGGCGACCTCGGCCCCGGTCTTGCTTGGGAGACCGGCGAGGATCTTGACACCCCCGGGGGGCATTCTTATTGTGTTGCCCCGTCGGGGGTGCAGAGCCCCGGCACCGTCTTTGTTCCTCGGTAGCTCAATGGTAGAGCATGCGGCTGTTAACCGCAGGGTTGTAGGTTCAAGTCCTACCCGAGGAGCCAACTCTTTTTGCACGGAATTCGACAGGCATTTCGGTTAGCGGTTCGGCCCGGAGGCGAGAGCTTCCGGGCTTTTTGTATATACGCAAGTCTGGCAAGGGATTGCGCGGTTCTGGCGGGTGG
>JAJRXK010000006.1 GCA_024276305.1 Candidatus Krumholzibacteriota bacterium | reverse complement strand
CGGAGCTGTCACGACGCCCCCGGAGTGGACTCCAAGTTCGCCCACCGGCCGGCAGAGGAGGGACGGTGTACCGCATGCCACCATCCACATCGGGTGGTGGAGGCCCCGCTGCTCCGTGCGTCGATGCCCGAACTCTGTGTGCGTTGCCACCGAGACAAGCGGCCCATCGAGGGCGAGAGTGGGGCCCACCTCATCGAGTTGGGTGAAGAGTGCACGACCTGCCATCAGCCCCACGGCGCCGATCTGGCCTTCTTCCTCGAGGACAACTACTCCCCGCATCTCTACTTGACCGATGTCGAAGAAGACGTCGCGCTGTGCATGGGATGTCACGGCGATCTGGTCGAGGAGGACTCGGATACCGCATTCCGGAGTTCCTCGGGTCAGAACCTGCATCTGACCCACGTCGGAATCGAAGGCAAGGGGCGAAACTGCCGCGACTGCCACAAGATGCACGCTCGCAACCGTTACCGTCTCCTGAGGAAAGACTACCGGATGCACGACTGGACGGCGCAGATGCTCTACTCCCGAGAGGGCACCGAAGCGACCTGCGCTCCCGCCTGTCACGAGCCGCGGACCTATCCCATCGAGGACTGAACTCCTTCACTTTCAGCGCGCGACGAGAACCTGTTCAGCTCGGAACGGTGCCAGCATACCCCGCCTTGCCAACGCGAGGAGCATCGAGTTGGCTCCGGTCGCGGCGGGAGGTGCCGACAGATTGTGGCACTGGAGGCAGAGCGCACTCCGAACATTGGTCTGCACCAGCCGTTCGACCTGCGAGAAATTGAAGAGGTCGTGGCAACTGAGACATCCCAGTTCTCCCTCCTCGAACTGGATGATGGGGGACATCTCCGAATCCGAGCGATATCCGTGGGGATTCTGTTGAGCGACGCGTTGGTAGTCGACCAGGATCGGATGGCTTCTTCCGAGCTGAGGTGCGTCGCCGGACTTGGTGAAGATCTGATTCTGATCGGAGAACATCTGCGGGCCGTCGTTGACGTGGGTGTCGGGGCCGGCCGTGCCGTCGTGGCAGGCGATGCAACTGCGAGTCTGCTGCTTCAAGGCCACTCGACCGCCGGGAGTGTCGCGGAGCTCGTGGACCAACTGACGCTGTCGGGAATGCCCCAGATTCGAAGGATGGCAGCTGCGGCAGCGGGCCCGGAGCCGTCTCTCGCGAGTTCCCGTCCCATCGGGGAGAGCATCGTGTGCGAAGTGGCAGGTCACGCAGCCAATGGTCCCGTCGGCAGTCAGCACCAGGGTGGGATCGGCAACCGGCGGAACGATTCCGGTGGGATGGCTACGAGCGGTCTTGGAGCGGTGACAGTCGGTGCACCGATCGTCTTCGAAGGATGCCGTCGCCGCGGCGGCGATGCCGTGGGCGAGGAGAAATGCCAGCAGGAGGACGAATCCGGCCGGGGGTCCCGGGCGATGGAAAGTGCGCATGAAGTCTCGTCATGGACTAGGGCTCCCAGCGAGGAGCGAGCGTTCCGCGTCCAGCATCGGGTGTGCCGATGCCTCAGGATTTCGCGAGGGGGTGCGATGCTTCGGGAGAGGGGGTCGCGCTTCGGGAAGGGCCTTGCAAATCGAGAATCCGCGCCTCGACTGCCCAACCTCATCAGAATTGTCCGGCGATCCCCAGGGGAAGTTGGCGCAGTCGACCGAGGGTCAGGCCGACCGTCACGTCGTTGTCGCGGTGGTAGACCAGGAAGAGTCCCGGTTGGAGAAGACGGTCTCCGACCAAGCCCGGGTAGAGATTCAGGCGCGTCTTGTAGTCCTTCGAACTGGCGAATTCGAGGGAAGCGAGAAGGGATCCCCGCCGATCGAGGAACATTCCGGCGGAGGTCGCCAGGTCTACGGTGCGGAAGGTTCCTCCGTCGGGAATGAGGTTCTTGGCCACCAGCCCGGCGCCCGCACTCAGGGTCCAACCGTCGTCGAGGTGGCGGGACAGTCCCAATTCGGCGTGGGTGCCCCAGTGATAGAACAGGCTCCAATGTTCCGTTCGTGGCAGCCTCCATTGGATGGAGAAGTTCTGGCCCATGTTCTCCAGGGTCTGACTCCGGGGATTGTAGGCCGGTTGGTAGGACCAGTCCCGCATGTGGAGGGTTTCTCCGAAGAATCGGCTCACCCGATCACTTCGGAAGAGAACGATGCTCAGCGGATCGAAGAGAAGCAGATCCGCCACTGGATCTGTGGTCCACTTCTCCACGTCTTCGTTCTCCACGGTCTCGTTCAGGAGGTGGTAGGCGGTGATGGTGGCGGTGGCCCAGAGTCGGTCGTGCCGGTGCCCCTGGCTTCGATACCATTCCGACATGAGGCGCCAACTCATGCCCCCGCCGATGAGATGCTGGGTGTAGTTGGGCCAGTACTGGGATCCGCCGGGCTTGGTGCTGACCGGGATCACTTCACGTCGCAGAAAATCGTTCCACCCGTCGGCTTGGATGGCTCCAAAGGGGTCCAGAATATTCCGCCAGGTGACCTTCCAACCGTTGCGGTAGTCGACGTCCGAGGGGTCGTTGCTGCGGTTGTCCAGCTGGAGGATGCCATAACCGCCGTTGAGGATCAGTCGGAGAGGGTGGACCAGAGATTCACTTCCGAAGTCCTGACCGCGGTAGAAGTAGTAGGGCTCGACGGCCTCGTCTTCGGCCTGGGCCGGCAGGGCCGAGAGCCACAGTGTGGACACCAGGATCATCAGCGCGCCGGCGCCCGGACTGGACCGTCGCCTGCTCATCGAAGGGTGGCGCTCTTCACGGCATTCCCGGGTCGATCGCACAACCAGGGATGGAGGTAGAGTTGTTGCGTGAGGCGTGCGGATCGGTGGCAGCGGGCCACGAGGTGGATCGTCACTCGGAGGACTTGAGCGGGCATCGAGCCACGGCGGACTTCTTCCAGCATCGGCGCGAAGGCGAACCAGTGGGAGGGATCGACTCGGTCGAGCCACTCGACCGCGGTGTTCAGGGCCCGAACATTGCCCTCGAGCGTTTCCGGAACTTTCAACTGCTGGGCCAACCATTCCTGGACCGCCCGCCAGGAGCCGAGCCCCGACCAAGTGCCTAGCGCGTCCTCCCAGGGAATCTCCCGCGCCACCAGCGCCAGCCGATGGTGGTCGAGAAACTCTCTGGCGAGGGCATCCGTCGCCTCGCCGCCCCCTCCTTCCATCGCCGTCACTGCGCGGGCTCGGTGACGGGAGAGGGCACGGAGAAAGAAGCGTCTGCGGCTCGACTCGTCCCGGAGATCGTCCTCCCGGCAAAGGGGCAAGGTGGGATCGATGTTCTCCACGGCTCGAGCGAAGATCCCGTGGCCCGAAGCGCGCGGGCGCCCTCCCTCGAAGAAGGGAACGTCCCGCAGCCCGCAACTCGGAGATTCGCTCTTGAGGATGCAGCCATCGAGGTCCAGGGCAGTCATCTCGGTGGCCCGATTCACGCACCATGCACCGAAGGTCTCGGTCAGATCCCTTCCGGTCTCGACCTCGCAGATCCGCGGATCCTCGACCGATCCTCGCATCTCGATGGCCGGGCGTGGCGCGCCCATTCCGAAGTCGAATTCGGGGCACAGCTCCACCCATTCGACCAGCGGTCCCAGCCGTACGGCCACGAAGTGGTCGAATTGATGCCCACCGTTATAACGCACCTCTTCGCCCAGGAGGCATCGGCTGACTCCCAAGCGCAGCGCATTGCCGGCGGGTGGCATGCCTCAGCCCTGCTCTGCCTCGAGCTGACGGATGTGATTGAGAGCACTCCCGGCCCAGAACCATTCGATCTGCTCGTCGGTGAGGGTGTGGTGCACTTCGAAGCGATCCTCGGTCCCGTCCTCGTGATGCACGACCATCGTCAGGTTCTTGCCTGGCTGCAGGGCCTCGAGGCCTTCGAGGTCGATGCGGTCCGTCTCCTGGATTCGATCGTAGTCCGCAGGATCGACGAAGGTCAGCGGGAGAACTCCCTGCTTCTTGAGGTTGGTTTCGTGGATGCGGGCGAAGCTGCGCACCACCACCGCGCTGGCCCCGAGGTGACGCGGCTCCATGGCCGCGTGCTCCCGTGAGGAGCCCTCTCCGTAGTTCTCGTCTCCGACCGCGACCCAGGGCAGGCCTTCGCGACGATAGTGCCGGGCGATGGCTTGGTATTCCTCGATCTCCCCGGTGAGCAGATTCTTGGCCTTGCCGGGCTCGTATCCGAAGGCGCTGATGGCCCCCGAGAACATGTTGTTGGCGATGTTGTCCAAGTGTCCTCGGAAGCGGAGCCAGGGTCCGGCGGGACTGATGTGGTCCGTCGTGCACTTGCCCTTGGCCTTGAGGAGGACCGCCATGCCCTTCATCTGGGACTTCTCGCGGGGCGCGAAGGGAGTCAGGAGTTGGAGGCGCTCGCTCTCGGGCGAGACCACGATCTCCACCCCGCTTCCCTCCGCCGCGGGGGGAATGAAGCCACTGTCTCCTCCGCTGAACCCACCTTCGGGGAGTTCGGCCCCGGTGGGCGGCGCGAGTTTGAATTCGGTCCCGTCGGCCGCGGTGAGAGTGTCGGTCAGGGGATTGAAGTCGAGGCGCCCGGCGAGGGCCATGGCGGTGACGATCTCGGGGCTGCCGATGAAGGCCAGGGTCTCGGGATTGCCATCGTTGCGCTTGCGGAAATTGCGATTGTAGCTGGTGAGGATGGAATTGTGAGTCCCCGCCTCGAGGTCGTCGCGCTGCCACATTCCGATGCAGGGACCGCAGGCATTGGCCAAGACGGTGGCACCGATCTTCTGCAGTTCGTCGAGCTGGCCGTCCCTTTCGATGGTGGAGCGGACGAGTTCGCTGCCGGGAGTGACCAAGAAGGGGGTCCGAGCCTGGAGACCGGCCGCGGCGGCTTGGCGAGCGATGTGGGTGGAGCGATCGATGTCTTCGTAGCTGCTGTTGGTACAGCTGCCGATGAGGCAGGCCGAGAGTTCGACCGGGTAGTTCTCCTTCGCGGCGTCCGATGCCATCTGACTCACGGGTCGGGCGAGATCCGGAGTGTGAGGACCCACGATGTGAGGCTCGAGGGTGTCGAGGTCGATCTCTACGACCTGGTCGTAGAAATCGTCGGGACGGTCGGCGACTTCTGGGTCGGCGACGAGTTCGGCGGCATGAGTTCGGGCCATCTCCGCGATCTCGGCGCGATCGGTGGCGCGGAGGTAGGCCGCCATTCGCTCGTCGAAGGGGAAGATGCTGGTGGTGGCTCCGAGCTCCGCTCCCATGTTGCAGATGGTCGCTTTGCCGGTGCAGGAGATGTTGCGGGTGCCGCTTCCGAAGTACTCGATGATCGCGCCGGTGCCGCCCTTGACGGTCAGCATTCCCGCGAGCTTGAGGATGATGTCCTTCGGTGCGGTCCATCCGCTGAGCGTCCCGGTGAGTTTGACTCCGATGACCTTGGGCCACAGGACCTGCCAGGGAAGTCCGACCATGGCATCTACGGCATCGGCTCCGCCGACGCCGATCGCCAGCATTCCCAATCCCCCTCCATTGGGGGTGTGGCTGTCGGTGCCGATGATTAGCTGTCCGGGTGCGGCGTAGTTCTCGAGGACCACCTGGTGGATGATTCCCGCGCCGGGCTTCCAGAATCCGATGCCGTACTTCTCACTGGCGGAGCGGAGGAATTCGTAGACCTCACCGTTCTCGTCGTTGGCCACGGCCAGATCCTCTTCGGCCCCCTTGCGGGCCCGAATGAGGTGGTCGCAGTGGACGGTGGAGGGAACGGCCACCTTGGCCTTGCCCGCACTGATGAATTGGAGGATGGCCATCTGCGCGGTGGCATCCTGCATCGCCACCCGATCGGGGCGCAGGTCGGCCACCGTCACTCCCCGTTCCGGCCGGGAGTCGGGATCGTCGAGGTGAGCGATGAGGATCTTCTCGGCCAGGGTGAGGGGGCGTCCGTAGCCCGCACGGCCGGCTGCATGGCGGGAAGCCAGGCCTTCGTAGAGTCTGCGGAGGGCTTGGGTCTGTTCGGTCTGCATCATCATCCTCACCTTCTCGGGTTCCTCGCCCGGGCCGAGTGCTCGCAGCCTGCGAGAGAGACTCTCGGGCTGATTCACAACGACCAAAGATAAGGCCACGGGCCAAGAATTCCACCCGAGATGCGACCCTTGACCGTTCAGGCGGTGGCCAGTTGGCGCTGGGCTCGGTCCGGGTCCACTCCCCGCAGGAGCAGCGCTCCCACGATGAAGAGCAGGATCAGGGCGAGAATCGCCTCGCGGGAACTGCCGGTCCTCGCGCTCACCGCCGCGAAGAGTGCCGGGCCCACGATTCCCGCGAATTTGGAACTGACATTGTAGAATCCGAAGAATTCGGCGCTGCGATCGGCGGGAATGAGACGGGCGAAGAGGGAGCGGCTCAGGCTCTGGCATCCCCCCTGGACCACGCTGACCGCGATCGCCAGGACCCAGAACTCCCAGGCTTGGTCCAGGAAGTAGCCCCAGACACAGATCGCCATGTAGCCGACGAGGCCCCAGGCGATGGCGGCCCGAACCCCGATCCGTCCCGCCAGCCGACCGAAGAGGATCGAGAAGGGCAGCCCCAGGAACTGGACCATGAGGATCGCGCCGAGGAGAGTGCTGCGGGGCAGCCCCAATTCATTTCCGAACGCCACCGCCATGACCACGATGGTCCCGATCCCGTCGTTGTAGAACCAGAATGCGGTCAGGAATCGCATGGCGTCCCGATATCGGCGGAGATGCTGCAGGGTGGTACGCAATCGGGTCCACGCGAGGCCCAGCGATGGAGTGGCCCCGGATCCTGTCCGCCCTTCCCGAACTCTTCGGGCCAGGGGCAGGGTGAAGAGGGCCCACCAGAGCCCCACGCTGGCGAAACTGAGGCGGGTGGGCCACTCCGCGGACTCGTATCCGAGAAGAGAGGGGTGGAGGATCACCAGGAGCTGCAGGGCCAGCAGGAGGCCCCCTCCCAGGTATCCCCAGGCGTAGCCCTTGGTCGAGATTCGGTCCATCTCTCGGGGCGAGGCAACGTCGAGGAGGAGGCTGTCGTAGAAGACCAAGGACGAGGCGAAGGCGAAGCGACTGATCACGTAGAGAATGCTTGCGAGCACCCAGTCGCCGGGTCCCACGCCGGCGAGGAGGAAGCAGCCGCCCATTCCGAAGACCGCGAAGCTGAGGAGCAGGCTCTTGCGACGCCCGCTCTGGTCGGCGATGACCCCGAGCCAGGGGGCGCCGACTGCGCTGAGGGCCATGGCTACGGTGTTGAGTTGGGCCCAGAGAGTCGAAGCCATGGCGCGCGAGACTTGGGGGTCCGGATCGAGACCCTGCGTCGCCACCGAGGTGAAGTAGATGGGCAGGACGGCGGCCATCATGGTGGTGGCGAAGGCCGAGTGGCCCACGTCGTAGAGGCACCAGGCGGTGCTGGCTTTCATGGTGCTTCCCGCTCTTGGAGGACATCGCGGAGTCGGTCCGGACGGTTGGTGATGATGCCGTCTGCGCCCAGATCGAGAAGGCGGTGCATCTCGGTCTCGTCGTCCACGGTCCAGTAGAGGACCGCCAGACCCAGTTCGTGCGCATCTCGCAGGAGGCGAGGACGATCGAGCCGCCACCGACCTCGGGCGGTCGGAATCTGCAGGGAGTGGGCTGGGGCCTGGTATCCCCACCAGAGCTGGAGCCGGTGCCGAAAGTAGAAGGAGGTCGCAGCACGGCGATCGAAGAATCTCGGGGTGGAGGAGGGAAGGAGATAGGTCAGGCGTCGGTTCGACCTCGGATCCTCCGCTCCCACCACGCAGCGCTCCGCGCAATCGAGGTCGAGGAGAATCCGGCACACCGCCGCCTCGACCGCGACCCCTCCCTCCTTGAGATCGATGGAGAACCACAGATGGTCATAGTGTTCCAGGACTTCCCTCAGTCGCGGAATCTTCACTCCTTGCCCGCGAAAGGAGAATTCCCCTCGGGGGTCGCGAAAGTGGTATCCCGCGTCGAGGTCGGCGATCTGCTCCGCGTTCATTTCTCGGAGCAGCCCCTCTCCCTGGGTGGTGCGCCGCACCGAGGAGTCGTGGAGGACGTAGACCTCTCCGTCGCCTCCGAGCTGGACGTCGATCTCCAGACCGTCGGCGCCGTCTCGACCGACGGCTCGGTCGAACGCGGGCCAGGTGTTCTCGGGAGCGAAGCACGAACTCCCGCGATGGGCCACGTTGCGGGCGACGGCGATTCGAGACCCGGTGGTGGAAGATCTCGAGGGCTTCAAAGTTCGCGGTGGATCCGGACCAGACCCGAGTCGGCCCAGGGCGGGTCGTCTCCGCGTACGAGCACCGCGCCATAACTCCAGGCCACGCGGGAGGCCTGTTCCGGAAAACGGACTCGAGGCGGAGGAGTGAGGAGTTCGGGACAGTCGATGTTCAGCGAGAAGATCTGACCGAAGATCCTCTCCACGTAGGGGATGGCGTCGCCGCGGACTTTCACTTCTCCGGTCCAGCAGAGCGGCCGGCCATAGACCAGGACCATTTCGTCGCAGAGGAGTTCGCCGCGGATGGACAGCCGAAGGCGTTGGGGGCCTTTCGAGGGAGAGGTCTCCGGCGCCCAGATGTCGATTTCGGGTGGGACCCGGATCCGAGCACTCTCGCGCAGGACTTCGATCCACAGCTCCGCGTGGGGCAGCGCCTGGGGCAGTGCTCCGTCGATTCCACGTGGGGTGGGGCGTTCGAGCACGGGGTCTCCGGATTCGAGAATGTGGAGCGAGGGGCTCAGGATCCCATTCTACCCTGCCCGGCCGTGGCTCTGCCAAGCACAATTGCGAATTCGGTGGGCAGAGACCGGGAGCGCGGAGCTGGGCTTGCCCCATCTCCCTCTCCTCGCTAGGATGCGGCGGGCTCCCGAAACAAATCTCTGGATCGTTCCGCGTTCGTCCTCGGGGTCGGGCGGTGGAAGGGTTGTGCTGATCTCGGATGCGATCCCCGGTCCGGCGGACCGGGGGTAGAGGGAGAGCCATGGGTCGCGTTCTGGTGTTGTTGGCCGGCGGCTTCGAAGAGGTCGAGGCCGTAACGGTCGTGGATGTGCTGAGGCGGGCCGAGCTCGAGGTCATCACCGCGGGGCTCGAAGGACGCGAAGCGGTCGAGGGGTCGCACGGAGTGGCCATTGTCCCCGACATTGCCTTCTCCCAGCGGAAGGGGGAATGGGACCTCGTGGTGCTTCCCGGAGGGATGGAGGGTGCCGAGGCCCTGGCCAAGTCCGATTCCGTCCTCGAATTCATTCGCGACCGCGCGGCTCGGGGAAGGCTCGTCGCGGCTATTTGCGCCGCGCCCCTGGTCCTCGATCGCGCCGGGGTTCTGCGGGACGGAGAGTTCACCTGCTATCCCGGGGTCGAGAGTCAGATGCAGGCGACCGGGCGACGTCACGAGAAGCTCGTGGACGAGCGGGGGATCATCACTTCGCAGAGCCCGGCCACCGCGATGGAATTCGCCCTCTATCTCGTGGGCCGTTTGGCCGGAGCCTCCCGGTCGAAGGATGTGGCGCGGGCCATGTTGGTGGTCTAGTCGCGCAGCTCCCTCAGTGCGGGCCATCCCAGGCTCGCACTTCGCGCCAGCATGAACACCGACAGGGCGGCCCACAGGAGGGGGAGACTTCCGGTGTGCCAGGACCAAAGGGCCCACGGAGCGAACCCCAGGAGCACGGACCAGGTCATGGCTCGCCGGAGCAGGCCACCCCGGCTGAGGCCGAGATAGTATCCATCGAGGACATAGGCCGGAGCACTCCAGAGGAGGACGGGGACGAGCCATCCGCGGTGGGCGATCGCGAGGTCGAGGACTTCGCGGTGATCGGTGAGGAGTCCCAGGAGGGTCCGGGGGAAGAGGAGAAAGATCGTGAGGGCGGCGGCGGCGGTCGAGCTTCCCCAGAGGAGCGAGAGCAGCAGGAGTCGGCGCCGCTCTCCGAGGTGATCCGGACCATGGAAGACGCCGGCCAGGGACTCGGTGGCGAAGGCGAATCCATCCACGAAGTAGGCCACCAGGAGGATCACCCCCCGAAGGACCGCCGTCGCGGCCAGTGCGATCTCTCCCATCGTGGCCGCGATGTTCGTGAACAGAGCGAAAGTACTGACCAGCAGCATGGTGCGGAGGGTGATGTCTCCACTGAGGGTGAAGAAGGCCCGAAGCTCGGGCCCGTGGAAGATTGCCCGGAATTCTCGGGCCCACTTGGCCCCCGAGAGATCGATGCCATCTCGCCAGAAGAGAGTGATGGCCACCAGGAACATGACCACCTGGCTGATCGCGGTAGCGCCGCCGGCCCCCGCTGCGGCCCAGTGAAAGGATCGAATGAAGATCAGGTCGAGGACGATGTTGGTGCATTGACCGGCGGCCGCCATCAGGAGTGCGGCCCGTCCTTGTTCCCTTCCCAGCAACCATCCCAGCAGAGCGAAGTTCATGAGGGCGAATGGAGCGCCCAGCACCCGCCATTCGTAGTATTGCCGGCCCGCAGCCTCGGTCGCGGCGTCGCCCCCGAAGAGAGCGAAGCCCAGGTCGCCGAGGGGACCGCGCAGCAGGACGATGATCGTGCCCGCGAGGAGCGCGATGGCCAGGGCTCGCATTCCGATCCTCGATTCCTCGGCGAGATTTCCGCGTCCACGGGACTGGGCGACTAATCCGGTGGTACTCATTCGCAGGAATCCGAAGGTCCAGAAGACATAGTCGAAGAGCACCGCACCCAGGGCCACTCCTCCGAGCATCTCGATCTCGGAGAGGTGGCCGAGCAACGCGGTGTCGACCAGGCTCGCCAGGGGCACCAAGAGATTCGACAGGATATTCGGCCCCGCCAGATTCAGATAGCGATGGTGCAGATCGGTCGAGACCTTCACTCTGCGACGCGAGGAGCTTCGTAGCGACGGCCGGGGTCGACGGTGTCGGAGCCAGGATTCGTCCAGTTCCGCTCGAAGTAGCGGTCCAAAGCCTCTCCGATGGCCTGGCCTTCGAAGATGAATCCGACATTGCGGCTACGGAAGAAATAGTCCTTCTGCCAGTTGCTCGTACCGACCCAGGCCGTCCTTGCATCGACCACCAGGAACTTGGCATGGATGACCCGGGCGAAAGGGATGAAGCCTCCGGAGTATTCGGGGGGCGTGAGAATCCGAACTACGATATTCGGCAGGCATTGCAAACTCTGCAGGCCCTCGATGGTATGGCGGCGCTGACTCCAGTGGGAGACGAGCAGCTGCACTTTCACTCCCCGGGCGGCGGCCGCACGCAGGGCATTCTCCAGGGTAGGCCAGTAGAGACGGTCGCGGCCCACCGCCTTGTAGTTGAGGAGTTGCACTCGAATCGATCTCTTCGCTCCCTCCAGAAGGGAGACGATCTCGGGCAGGTCCCAACTTCTTCCTTCCGGTAGCCAGTCCCGCGGACTGAAGACCGCTCGGGCGGTGATCGCAGATCCGCGGAAGGTCAAGGTTCTCAGAGCGGGCGGAGCCTGCGTCGCCGCCGCGGTCGGACCGATGACCTCGCCTCCCGCACGTCGCCAGTCGGCTTCGAAGACCGATTGGACTTCAGAGGCGAGAGACGAATCGCTGAGATGGACGCCGAGTTCCTGAATGTGCTCCAGAGAGCGCCAGTCGAAATTCTGACTGCCCACGAAGCACTGGTCCTCGTCGACGGTCATGTACTTGGCGTGGAGAACTCCGCCGGTCAGCGACCGCATGTCGAGCAGACGCATCTCGATGCCTTCGACGGAAGCGAGGCGGTCGAGGGTTGCGGGATAGGTCTTGTAGAAGGACTTGTCCGCGAGGAATCGAATCTTCACTCCGCGTCCGGCCGCCTCCTCGAGGGCTTCGACGATGGGCTCGAGCCGGGATTCCGGTTGGTTGCTCGCATAGAAGTGGGCCAGGCTGATCTGGCGAGAGGCTCCGTCGATCATCTCTCTCCAAACCACGTGAGACTCGCGCATCGTGGGATCGCGGAGTCCTCCCGCTTCCACCGGCCAGCTCTGCACGAGCTCCATCGTGTCCGCGGTCGCAGCCGACGAGGGAGAAACGCCGAGCGAAAGGGTGGTGAGGCTTCCGAGGAGGAGGGGGAGAAAGGACTTCGAAGACATGGCGCACCTCTGGTCGCGTCGGGCGGTTCGGTTTGGGGATGGGTAGGCCGTCCCGGTTCTCGGCCACGAGCGGGATCATAACAGTGACCGGTCCCGGTCGGCCATGCCCGCTTCCATTCCGGGGGAAGGGGCGATCACGGTTGCGAGCCGGGGGAAGGTTACCTAGAATCGCCCGGGCTCCTGTGGCCTTTTCGATCCCCCTGAGTGAAGAACTGCGAGTCGACTCATGCGCATCGCCGTTGGATGTGACCACGCGGGATTTCCCCTCAAAGCTGTGGTGTGCGAGACGCTCACGGATCTGGGCCACGAATGCCTCGACTTGGGAACCCATTCCACGGCTGCGGTCGACTATCCCGACTATGCCGCCGCAGTGGGACGTGCGGTGCAGTCGGGCGATGCCCGGCGCGGGGTCCTTCTGTGCGGAAGTGGAGTCGGGGCCTGCGTCGCTGCCAACAAAGTGCGGGGCGTGCGAGCCTGTGTCTGTCACGACACCTACTCTGCGCGGCAGGGTGTCGAGCACGACGACATGAATGTTCTCTGTCTGGGAGGCAGAATCATCGGTCCTGCGGTCCTCGGTGATCTTCTGCGGGCCTTCGCCAGCGCGGAGTTCAGCGGGGAAGAGCGTCATCGGCGACGCCTGGAGAAGATCCTCACCCTCGAGTCCGAAGCGTGGGCCGAGAAAGGCAACCAATGAATCGGTCCAACCCTCTGCTTCGCCTCCTCTCCTTGGGACAGTCCTTCTGGTGGGATGCGCTCTCGCGCCGCGATCTGAAGAACGGTGAAGTCGAAGGCATGCGAGACCGCATGGGGATGCGCGGAATCACCAGCAATCCCGCCATCTTTCACCGTGCCATCGCCAAGAGCACCGACTACGACCGAGAGGTACGGCGTCTGGCGTCGGACGGTCTCGATCGAGAGGCGATCTTCTGGCAGTTGGCGGTCGAAGACATTCGGGATGCCTGTGAAATTCTTCGACCGGTCTACGATGCGAGTGAGAGGGAAGATGGCTATGTGAGTCTGGAAGTGGACCCGCGCTTGGCTCGGAATCCCGAGGCAACGGTCGCCGAGGCTCACCGCCTCCACGATTGGGTCGATGCACCGAATCTGATGATCAAGATTCCCGCCACTCCGGAGGGGATGCCCGCGATCCGGCAGGTCCTGGCCGACGGGATTTCGGTCAATGTGACCTTGGTCTTTTCGCAGGAGGCTCATGTCGAGGCCATGCGGGCCTATGTCGACGCGCTCGAAGAGCGGCATCGGGCGGGGAAGAGCCTCGATTCCGTGGCTTCGGTGGCGAGCTTCTTCGTGAGCCGGGTGGACAGTCTGGTGGACTCGAAGCTGGGCGAGGAACAGAGCGGTCTACGGGGGCGCGCCGCGGTCGCCAATGCCAAGTTGGCCTACCGCAATTTCGAGGAGTTCTTCCGCGGACCGAAGTGGGAGGGACTCTCCGCGGCGGGGGCTCGAGTGCAGCGTCCGTTGTGGGCGAGTACGAGCACCAAGGATCCCCGCTACCGCGACGTACTCTACGTGGAAGAGCTGATCGGCCCCGACACCGTCAATACCATGCCGACGGTGACGGTGGAGGCCTTCGCGGACCACGGTGAAGCGAGGGCCGATGCGGTGCGGGAGGGTCTGAGGGAGGCGGAAGAACTCTTCGCCGCTCTCGAGAGCGCGGGGATCTCGATGGCCGCGATCACCGAACAGTTGTTGGAAGAGGGAGTCGAGAAATTCGAGGGGAGCTTCGAAGCTCTCCTCGATTCCATCGACGAGAAGGCGAAGCAGCTCGCACAAGGATAGTTCATGCATCACTCCGCCGGCCGAGGGGCAGTGGCCACGGCCCTGGTTCTGCTCTTCGGTTCCCTGGTTTCGGGATGGGTCGGTGAGTCCTGGGCCGGTTCCGCAACTCGGAATCTCGAATTCGGTCCCTACGCCGGTCACTATGGCTTCGATCAGCTCACCGCCTTCGAGGACTTTGCCTTTTTCGGAGCGCGGCTGGGAGTTCGGCTGAACCCCTGGATGGTGGTGGAGGGGGCCTTCGACGAGGTCTACACCTCCCGGAAGATCACCGACAATCGAGCTCGTCAGGTCAGCCTCAGCTTGCG
>JAJRXK010000115.1 GCA_024276305.1 Candidatus Krumholzibacteriota bacterium | reverse complement strand
TCTCGGTGGAGAAGCTGACTCTGGTCAAGTGACCCCCTCCAGCTCTGTGAGCTGGACTACAGTCTGCCGAGGAAGGGGCGCCATGGTTGTGGCGCCCCTTCCGTGCAAGGTTGACCGGGTGAGGAGGGCGACGTAACCTTCTCCACCCCTCTCCACCGGGCTTCGGCTCCGGGGATCTGCAACTCCTTTTTCCACCCCTTGGGGTCCTTTGGGTCATGGCTACTCGTGGACTGCTCCGGCAGGCGATTCTGACAGCGCTCGTGGCGATCGTGATGGGAATGAGCGGGAAGGCTCTGGCCCAGACCGATGAGGCGAGTCCCCGCCGTTTTCCCTGGCAGGATCAACGGCAGAAGACCGTGGTCATCGGTGCGTCGACGACCATCGGCAATCTGGGTCTGGGGATGACCAACCTGGGATGGTTCGGCAATCTCCTCAATCCCACGGTGAGTTGGCCCTCGTGCGAGTACCCCCTCAATTCCGGAGTGGAGCACCTCTTTCTGGGAGGACTGTGGGTCGGTGCCATCGACAGCGAAGGCGAGATTCGCGTTTCGGCGGGTGCGGAAGACACTGGTTCGAGTTCCAACACTCCCAAGCAGGAATTCGGTCCGCGCATCGAAGACGAACTCGTTCGACTCTCCAACAATCCCCTGAGTCCGGTGTTCTCGACCTCTGCGCTGGCGGATCAGGAATTCGATTTCGCCTTCGACGATTTCAATGCCGGTGGCGGTGGATCACCTACCGATCCCCATGTGCCCTTGGGAGTTCGGGTCCACACCAAGGCATTGGCCTACGCGCCGAGCTACGCCGATGATTTCGTGATCCTCCTCTTCGAGGTGGAGAATATCAGCGGTCGCGAACTCACGGATGTCTACATCGGTTGGTACAACGAGCTCACGGTGGGCAATGTCAACGTCACCGTGCCCGGCAGCGACACCAACGGCTGGAATTTCTACGACGACATCAACGGTTTCATCAAGCCGGGGGATCTTCCCGACGATCCCAACGCGCGCATGATGTATTGCTACGACGAAGACGGCGAGGATGGCGCGGCCAAGAGTTGGGTGGGGGTGCGATTCCTGGGCAGTGATGCCCCTTCGGATACCTTCAGCTACCGTCAGTGGCGCTTCGGCCAGGTTCCGCAATTCGATCCCGACAAGTACGCATTCATGGCGTCGAATCGGATCGATCAGGGAGTTTTCGACGGTACGAACTTCAGCGCGGTCGGAAACTGGATTTCGATGATGGCCAACGGTCCCTGGCCCGAATTCTACCCCGAGGATCGCATTCACTTCGCGATCGCCTATGTCGCGGGGGCGGATAGTTCGGAGATGGTCCAGAACAGTCAGGTGGCGCAGTCCACCTACGACAATGGCTTCGACCTGCCGAGCGGACCGCCCAGTCCCCGCATCGAGGTCCTACCGGGCAACAACAAAGTCACCATCCGATGGAATCCAGGGGTTCCTTCGCCGGAGGGAGCCTACGATCCGACCCTCTCCTCGCCGGAGTACCATCGTTCGAGCTTCACCAATGGTTTCGACTTCCAGGGCTACCGCATTTATCGCATCCTGGGAGAGACCATCTCCGGCGATCCCTTCGAGGAGTCTTCGCTGATCGCCGAATTCGACCGTCGCGAATGGCCAGACGGCACTCCCGATGACGAGGGATTCAACACGGGGCTTCCTCCCCTCGACGAACAGGGCCGAAGGGTCTTCGTGGACGAGGGGGTCCTGAATGGATTCACCTATTGGTATTCGGTGACCAGTTACGCTTCCCGAGATCCTCGACTCGGGTTGCCGGAGCTCGAGAGTGGCTTCAACGAGAATTCCACTCAGGTCACTCCGGGGTCCTCTCCGCCGTCCCCGACCGCGGAGTCACGCCCACCCGTCGGGGTCTATCCCAATCCCTATCGAGGTGGCAGTGCCTTCGACTCGAGGTTCTCCAGCGGTGAGCCGCGGGAATTGGGAAGAACGGTCTACTTCACCAATGTCCCTGCCCGCGCCACGATCACCATCTTCAATCTGAGTGGGGCCAAGGTCGACCAATTGCAGCATGATGATCCGGCCAACGGACAAGTCGCCTGGAGCATGCTCAGCGAGAATACGCGAGCGCTTTCGCCCGGCCTCTACATCTACGTGGTCAAGGATCTGGACAGCGGTGAAGAGCAGAGTGGGAAGTTGGTGATCTTGAAGTGAGAACTCCGATGTCTCGATTGTGGTTGGTTGGGGCATTCGCTCTCGCGTTGGCGGGGGCCTTGGTCGCGGGTTGCGACCTTCCCTTCAGTACCAACGACGACTTCGATCCGAGTACTCTCCCCAACCATCCTCCGGTGGCTCGGGTCTCGGTGACCAACGACTCGACTCTTTCTCCGACGAGTTACAACCAGGCAACCTTCCATTGGTCGGGCACCGACGAGGACGGTTTCGTGGTGGGCTTTCACGTGGCGATCGGATTGGATGGCCAGTCGCAGTTGGAGTGGTTGTTCACCACCGACGACGAGAGCACGGCGACCTATTCGACCGACGCCAATGGCGAGGCTTCACCGATTCTCTTCGTGGTGGCCGAGGATGACAAGGGCGCGACGAGCGATACGGTGTCGACCCGATTCCCATTGGTGAATTTCCCGCCCACCATCGAATTTGCCCGGGACTTCGTACCTCTGGCCCAGAGTTTCGGTGCCGCCAGTTTCGAGTTCCTGGGATTCGACCGTGACGGAGACGATACCCTCGAACCCTTCGTCGACTATCGCTTCGAGGGGAGTGATTCGACCTTGGTCCAGCTCGAATCCGATCCGGGGGCGGACGCTGCGTTGGGGTGGGTGCGTTTGGATCGAAGCCCCACTCGCTTCAACCTCTTGCTCCGGGGAATCCCCCAAGGCGACGCCGCCAATGGTTTCGAGCAGGCGCTCTACGTTCGGGTGATCGATGAGGCGGGGGCGAGCAATGTTCTGGTCCACCGGTGGCAGAACTTCGAAGCTCGGGGCGAAGTGATCCTCATTGACGACAACAACAATCCTTCGCAGAGCAGTCGTGACCGTTTCTATCGCGATGCCCTTACCGCGCACCTGGGGACGCAGTTCAGTGTTTGGGACATCGCGACCGGCCTCCCCGATCGCGACGAGGACCTCTGGCTCACCCTCTCTCAGTTCCGAGCCATCGTGTGGTATACGAGCACGGGGCCGAGTGACAATCTGCGCCGCGCCCAGGGAATTCTACAGCGATTCGTGACCACGGATCTCGACGAGGCGACTCCGGGGGATCAGTTCGGTCGGCTGCTCCTGGAGAACCAGGCCGCGGTGGGATCGCGGTCCAATCTTTCTTCGATCTTCCGGTCTCAGGTTCTGGGAGTCGGGAACAATTCCGATCCTCGCAACGTCCTGGCCACCTACAGCGGGGCGGTGGTTGCATCGCTCGGCCCCCTGGACATTCTCTCGCAGGATCCGACCTTGCCGGATCTGGTGTCGGTGGGGAAGAACTACGACGGCAACTCCGGGGTCTACTTCGGGCTCGTGGGGCTGTCTCCAAACGCCGACGCCGCAGCCTTGTGGCGCTTCGAAGAATACCGCTGGGGGGGGACTGCGGACCCCTCGTGTCGCTTGGGCTGTTCGCCGGTGGTGGCCGTTCGGTGGCCCGACGTCGGTCCGGCGCGATCGGTCCTCTTGGGATTCCAGATTGGCTACGCCAACGGATCGGGGAACGCAATTGCAGCGGTCCAGTCTCTGTTGGCCGACCAATTGGGCATCGCACCGGTGGCGGGAGGTGGGAAATGAGCGACCGACGTGTCCTCTCAACCCCTTGGCGCCTACTCGGATCGTTGTGTTTGGCGATGGGGATGGTGGTCTGCATGGCGCCGGTCGCTGCCGGACAGGCCCTGAAGGCCGAGCCCATCGACATGAAGGGCAGCGAAGCTCGAATGCGGCACATTTCCCGAGTGAGTGAGGACGAGGCCCGCGCCAATCCCGCGCTGCCCATCGTGGTCCAAGGTCGAGTGGTGGGTGTGGATCGAAACATCTCCCTTCCCTATACCAACGTCTTCATCTCGACCGGTCGCATCGGAACCATGGCCCTCTCCAATGGACGCTATTGGCTGCGGGGCCTCAAACCCGGGACCTACACCCTGAAGGCCCGCTACATTTCCTACGAGGAAGGTGTCGCCAACTTCACGGTTCGACCGGGCGATGTCCTCGAAGTGGACTTCTACCTCGACATCGACCCGATTCTCGCCGATCCCATGATCGTCAGGGCCGAGCGCAAGCTGCTCTCGGTGACCGAGACCGGGACCGCTCGCCGCCTCAGCAGCGACGAGATCGGCGCTCTCCCGATGGACGACGTGGTGGAGATGGTGGCCCTCCAACCCGGAGTGGTTCTCGAGAACAACGAGATCCATGTGAGAGGCGGCCGATCGGACGACACCTCCTTCGTCGTCGATGGCATCGGAGTGACGGACCCCCTCGCCGCGGGGCGTTACGGGGTCTCTTTCAACGAGGATCTCATCAGCGAGATCGAGGTTCTGACCGGAGGCTTCAGCGCGGAATACGGTCAGGCCGTGAGCGGAGTGGTGAATGTTTCCACCAAGGACGGTGGACAGGAGTTCGCGGGAAAGATCACCTACAAGTCCGACGACTTCGCGCCCTCGGCGAGCAACTACAATACCGACCACGCGCGGTTGACCTTCTCGGGTCCGAACCTGCTGTGGGATGGGCTCAAGAAGATGGGCCTGCCCCTCCCGGGTGAGCAGACCTTCATTGTCAGCGGTTCCACGAATCTGACTGACACCTATTTGCCGTCCCAGTCCCTCAATGGGCGGCTCAAGTCGGCGGTCTACACCAACGACTTCTGGAGCCCTCGGGTGCAGAACAGCTGGAGCGGTCAGGCCAAGCTCACCTGGAAGTTCGACAACGAGAAGAAGCTGAATTTTTTCTACAGCAACCAGCGAGACATCGATCTGGGCTTCTTTCTTCCGAGTGAGGGCTATCCGAGGAAGTACCAGAACATTCTCACCGACTACAATGTCTTCACTTCGGAGAGCATTCTGAGCCAGGCCTCGTGGCGTCAGGTCTTGAGCGACGAGTCGTTCTACGAGATCAGTATCGGTCGGCAGTTCAGTCGTCTGCACAGCAACAAGAACGGCAACGATGATTTCTCGACCTATGTGGGACCGGACCCCCACGAGATCGAGATTCCTTCGGAGAGCGATACTCCGCTGGTCTACATTGCGGGCGCGCACGATGGGGGAGACAGCGATCGGTGGCACGATCACTACTCGGACGCTTTCACCTTCAAGGGCGACTATGCGTGGATCGCCAACGACGAGAACCACTTCAAGACTGGCATCGAGTACACCTACAGCGAGATTCAGCTCATCGATCTGCAGGGGAATCTGGGGTCGCCGCCACCCGGATTCCTGGGAGAGTCCGAGGATGTCTTCTTCGCCCATCCGCATGTGGGATCGGCATATGTTCAGGATCGCTTGGACTACAAGGGTCTCGTGCTCAACGCTGGGCTCCGTCTCGATGCATGGGCCCCGGGCAAGGAAGTCGACGACGTCATGTCGCGCCCCGAGGACTTCGTCTTCATCTTCGATGACCTGGCTCAGAGCTATCAGGACAAGACCTACGATGTGTTCGGCCGACAGTGGAAGGCCCGGTTGAGTCCGCGTCTTGGATTGAGCTTTCCGATCAGTCCGCGGGACAAGTTCTTCTTCAACTATGGTCACTTCAACCAATGGCCACGTTACAACTATGTCTACGCTCAGTTGCAGACGGACTTCTCGACGAAGCTGCGCCTCTTGGGCAATCCCAACCTCGATCCCAAGGTCACGATTCAGTACGAGACCGGCATTCAGCATCAATTCGATGATCTTTGGAGCGCCGGAATCACGTTCTACAGCAACGACATCTACGGCTACGCCCAGGCGGTCCGCCTCGATCAGGTGACCATCGATCCTGCGGATACGCCCGATCCCAACGACGAAGTGGCCCAGACCATCAGTCCGGTCCGATACTTCAACGCCGATGCGGCTCGGTCCTTGGGCGTGGAGCTCACGGTCGAGAAGAGAACCACCAAGTGGTTGAGCGGACGGGCGAGTCTGGAGTTGCAGCGCAGCTCGGGTACCAATAGCGAAGCGAATGCCACCTTCCTGAGTGCCCAGCTCGACCAGGCGAATACCAATTTCGAGACCGAAGAGGGGATTCGGAGCACCCCGTTGTTGTGGGATCGTCCCTGGACCGTCACCGTGAACCTGGATTTCTACGTGGGCGATGAACAACGTCCACGGGCCTTCGGTTGGCTCATGCCGCCGAATTGGAGTGCAAACCTTCTGATTCGGGCCTGGGCTGGCGCCCGCTACACCGTTCGCATTCTCAACGACGATGGCAACGCGGTGGACAGCCGGGATACCTACGGCGAGCTTGGCCCTTATCGCTCGGCCATCGACATCAAGTTGAGAAAGTGGTTCGAGCTGCCCTTCGGACGCAAGCTCACCGTCTTTTTCGAGGGGCGGAACATTTTCGATCACGTCAACTATCGGCGAGTCAATCCCTGGACGGGAGAAGGGTATCACCTGGGCAATTGGGACGGCGATTTGGCGTCGCGGAGGGCGAATGGAAGTCCGCGGTCCGTGTATGACTTGCAGTACGCGCAAGATTTCGTGGATCCGAGCTACCGTACGGACCCTCGCACCATTCTGATGGGGGCGAGTTGGGAATGGTGACGCGACGCCCATCCGTGGTCTTGTCGGCGTTGTTCCTGGCCGGAGCACTGCTCTCGATGCTTCCCTTGCGGGCCGGAGCCAACTTGGTGTCCCTCTTCGGCGACGAGAGAGTGGGAACCAGCGGAGGACAGTTTCTCCGAGTTCCGGTGGGAGCTCGACCCATTGCCCTCGGGAGCGGAGCCACGGCAACCATCGCCGGACCCAATTCGATTTTCTGGAATCCCGCCGCCATGGTGAAGCAGCGTGAGCGACATGCCTTCGTCGTGAACCATACCGAGTACGCGGCAGACATGAATGTCGACCATGCCGCGTATTCTTATCGCAAGGCGAGCTGGCAGTTCGGAGTGGGGCTCGGGGCGTTGCGGAGCGGAGAGATTCAACGAACGACGGAGTTTCATCCCAATGGCACCGGCCAAACCTTCGAGGCCAATCAGTTCTTGGCTGCGGTTGCGGCAAGCCGCGCGCTCACGGACCGCTTCACCTTGGGGGCGACGCTGAAGTTCTTGCAGGAGAATCTCGATGATTTCGAGAATCGGGGGATCTTCGTGGATGTGGGCGCCACCTACCGAGTGGGCTACCACAATGCTCGTTTGGGATTCGTGGTGAGGAACTTCGGTACGGATCTGAGATTGAACGGACGTCCTCCGGTCACCAGTACTACGGCCGATCAGTGGCAACCGTTCTCTGCTCCGACCGTCGCGGTCTTCGGGGCCGCCTACGATCTGAGCGTGGTCGGCCAGCGCCGCTGGACCTGGTCGATGGACTTCAGCCATCCCAGCGACGAGAGCGAAGCAGTGGTCTGGGCCAGCGAACTGGAAGTGGGGGGGGGCATGTTGCTTCGCGGCGCCTATCGCACCGGAATCTTCGAGGGCGGGTTCTCCGGAGGCTTCGGACTGAGGATCGGCCAGAACGGGAGACGCCGTCCTCTGAGTCTCGACTACGGAGTGGTCGATCGGGGAAGCTTTGGTGTGTTCCACACTCTCAGCCTGGAGCTGCGACGATGACCCCGCGACTTCGAGAGTTCTGGGTGCTTCTTCTTCTGAGTGCGGCGCTTGCGGCCTGCGGAGAGAAGATTGCCATTCCCGAGGCGGTCGGGATCCCGGTGGTGAGTGACTATGTCGAGCAGCAGTCCTGGTCACTCACCGATCCAGTGGATGTGATCGAGTCCAACGGCCGGATTCTGGTGCTGGAGCAGGGACCCGGTACTCTCACCAAGTACAGCACCAGCCAGAAGCCGCTTCTGGTGGTGGATGGTCTGATCAGCCCGACGGCGATGTTCGTGGACCGTCCGCTGCGCAGAATCGTGGTTGCCGAGGACGACGGAAATGGCAATGTCGCCCTCTCCATCTTCGACCTCAACGATCTCAACCCGTTGGGGCGAGTCGATCTTGCGGGGAGGGTTTCCAGTGCGACTGGGGTGGCCGCCAACGGGGAATTGGTCTTCGTGAGTGATCCCGACTCGGGAGTCGTTCATCGTTTGCGCTGGACCGACGCCGCCAGTGGATGGTTGGTCGATGAGGGTCTGGTGTGTACGGATCAGGGGAGCCGGGAGAGCCCTCAGTTCATCTTCGAGCCCGCCGGACTGGGTCTCGACGATCAGGGTTTCTTGCTCATCTGCGATGCCGACACCACTCGAAACTGGGTCGTGCGTTTCGACCCCGTCGCGCCGGAAGGCGATTCCCTGGCCACCGGTCGGGCGGTCGAGTTTCGGAGCCTCGCCTGTCCGACCCCGCCGGTGCAGTCCTTCGTCCTGGGTTCGGCCCCCGGTTGCGGCGAGGTGTTCGAGCCCGGCACATCGTCGGGATTGGGTGGATTGGCCGCTCCTCTGGGGTTGACCCTCGACAGCGAGGGACGAATCTACGTGGCCGACTCGATCAACGGACGGGTGCAGAGATTTGAAACCGATGGCTCCTTCGACCTCGTACTAGGGGACGGAGCGGGTGGCGTCCCCGGGTTGGAAGCTCCGACTCGGGTCGCGAGCTGGTTGGGGATCACCAGCCGGGGAGGAATCCCGGTCGTGATTCCCGGAGCTCGGATCTACGTCGTGGATCGTTCCACTCGCGAAATCCGAATCTTCGAGGATCGGCGCTGGACCGAATTCCAGGACGACGCATAGGCTGGTCTCGCGGCTTCGCGATCGGTTTCCCTCTGTCCACGGAGGCTCGTGTTGCTCCGAGTCGAACATCTCACCAAGTCCTTCGGTGAGCTCATCGCGGTTGACGGACTGTCTTTCACCGCGGAAGCGGGAAAGATCTTCGGACTGCTCGGACCCAATGGCGCAGGCAAGACCACGACCATTTCGATGATCTGTGGATTGCTGCGTCCGAGTTCGGGCAGTGTTCATGTGGATGGCATCGACCTCGGGGCAGATCCCATCGCCGTCAAACGTCGCCTCGGAGTGGTCCCCCAGGAAATCGCAATCTACGAGGATCTCAGTGCAGTGGAAAACCTGCGGTTCTGGGGTGGCATTTACGGTTTGAGAGGCGCAGCCCTCCGCTCCAGGTGTGAGGAGTTGTTGCGTCTGGTAGGTCTGGCGGATCGGTCCACGGAGCCGGTCCGAGTCTTCTCCGGAGGGATGAAGCGGCGTCTGAATCTGGCCATGGGGTTGGTTCACGGGCCCAAACTCGTCCTCCTGGATGAACCCACGGCCGGGATCGATCCTCAGGCTCGCTTGAACATCCTTCAGGTCGTCCGTGACATCGTGGCCGAGGGCACGACCGTGCTCTACACCACCCACTACCTCGAAGAAGCCGAGCATCTCTGCGATGAGCTCGCGATCATGGACCACGGGAAGATCCTGGCCCAGGGGAGCATCTCGGAACTGAAGGCCCAGCTCGGGGACGGGAGTCTCCTCACGCTGCAGGGAGACTTCGACCCGGTGCAGCCGGAGAAGGTGAGCGCGATCGGGGGTCTCAGAACCCTGGAGTGGTCTGCGGAACGGGCTCGATTCATGGTCGAACGCGGAGCATCTGTGGGAACAGTGCTCGAGGATCTCTACGGCAGCGGGCTGCATCTGCGGGATGTGCAGATCAAGGAGCCCAATCTCGAGGATCTGTTCTTGAAGCTCACCGGCCGCGAACTCCGGGACTGACCATGTGGATCGCCCTATTGCGCAAGGATCTGCTCCGACGCTGGCGAAGTCCGGTGGCGACAGTGGTCATGCTTCTCTTCCCCTTCATCATGACCGCGATGATCGGGAGCATTTCGACGGGAGAAGGGGATCGCCAGAGTTTTCCGACCATCAAAGTCTTTCTTCTCGACTTGGACCAAGGTCTGGTCGGTGGGATGCTCCGCAGTGCTGGATCCAATCCCGAAATGTCGGAGCGAATCGAATTGGTCGAGGTCGACGAGCGTGGTTTCGAGAGGATGGAGGGCGGAGAAGCTTCGGGAATGCTGGTGATCCCCGAAGGCTTCACCGAGCGGCTCATCGGCGGTGAGCCGGTCGAGCTGCGTTTCATCAGGAACCCGGCGGAGACCATCAAGCCCGAAATCCTCGAGCAGGGGACCGAGGTTCTCGCGACCTACCTCGACATGATGGTCAAGGTTCTGGGAGCGGAGCTGGTCGAGGTCAAGGAACTCGTCGAGGCCGAAGAGCTCCCCTCGGTGGCTCTGGTGATGTCTCTTGCCGGAAGAACCTTCGAACGGGTGGTGCGGGCCAAGGACTTCGTCTTTCCCCCTGCGGTCCAAGTCGTCTCCGTGAAGGAGAAGGGTGAGGAAGGAGCTCGATCCGGTTCGGTCTACGGCTACATCTTCGTGATGATTTCGGTGATGAGCCTGCTCTTCGTTTCCAGCCGATCCATCCTGGACTTCTTCGAGGAGCAGAAGGCGGGCTTGCTGCGCCGACAGTTGGCCACGCCCATCGAGCCGCACAAATTGGTGATGGCGAAAGTGTTGTTCAGTCTTGGATTCGGGTTGCTGATCATGACTGCACTCCTGTTGGTGGGAGGTCTGCTCGGCTGGTACGCCTGGCCCATCAATATTCCCTTCGTGCTCTTGCACACCCTGGGTCTGAGTCTTGCGGCGAGTGGATTGATGATTCTGGTCTTCGTCCTCACGCGCACCGAGAAGCAAGCCGGCATCCTCTCCTGGATCATCATCATGCTGATGAGTGTGCTCGGGGGCAGCATGTTTCCGGTCGAGAACATGCCCGCATCGATCCTGCGGTTCTCGACCTTCACCATCAATTACCACGGTGTCGAAGGCTATCTGGATCTGCTCATTCGCGGCAGTGGCGCGAACGAAGTCTGGACGAATACCGCCGCCCTCTTCGCCTTCGGCCTGGGATCCATCCTGGTCGGTCAGCGGTTGATGGTACGACGCTTACAGGATTCGACACGATGAGAGCCCTCGTCCATATCGCAGTGCAGGATCTGCGGATGCATCTCGCGGAGAAGTCGTCGATCTTCTTTCTCCTCCTCATGCCCTTGGGATTCGTGTTCTTCTTCTCGATGATCAACGGCAGTGGTGACGAGATCACCGAGGTCACGGTGGCTCTTCCGGTGGTGGACCGAGACGGGGGCTTTCTGGCGAAGGCGTTCGTAGAGCAGTTGCGGGGGGAGAACTTCCGGGTGGAGGTCTATTCTCCCGAGGAAGCCGACACCACGGTCTTCGGGACTCGCTTCGTGGAGATTGCGGAGGGCTTCACCGACACCATCCTGGCTGGCGGGCAGGCCAAGGTTCTCTTGACCCGACGAGCCAGCAGCAACATGAGTTATGACCTCGCAGCCGAGGTTCGGCTCCACGAGGCGCAGGTGCGCTTTCTGGGGAATCTGATCCGTTGGGCGGGTGCTGCAGACTCCGTGGCCGTGGAGGAAGCGGTCGAGGAGTCCGATCGGACCCTGGACTCTGCGGAGAAGGGCCGCTTCTTGGCATTGGTCGCAGAACCTTCGACGGTGACGGTGGCGTCGGAGTTCGCGGGGCGGGGACGGCCCGTGCCGTCGGGGATGGGCCAGTCCATCCCCGGGGTGATGGTGATGTTCGTGGTGATGACGGTCTTGATCGGGGGCAGCGAGGCCCTCACCAAGGAGAAGCAGCTGGGGACCCTGCAGCGCTTGGCCACCGCCCCTCTCCGTCGCTTGGAGATCTTGGCGGGCAAGACGCTGGGACTGACCCTGTTGGGCTTGACTCAGGCAGCGGTGTTGATCGTGGCCACCGAGTTGTTGGTTCGCACCAAGTTGATCTCCATGGATTTCCTGTGGACCCCCCATCTCTTGGGTCTCGTGCCTCTGCTGGTGTGCTACTGCCTCTGTGCGGCGGCGCTGGGCGTGTTCTTGAGCGGTCTGTTCCGCACCACTCAACAGGCGGAGGGCCTCGCGTGGCTCATCGGAATGGTCTTGTCGGGCATCGGCGGCGCGTGGTGGCCGCTGGAGATCATGCCCCATTCGATGCGGGTCCTGGGGAACTTCCTGCCGACCGCCTGGGCCATGAAGGGACTGCACGGACTCATCACCTTCGGACTGGGACCGACGGCGGTCATCGTACCCTGCATCGCACTTCTCGCCATGGCTGCCCTCTTTTGGGCTCTGGGTAGTCGTACCTTGCGAGTCGCAGAGAGATGAGAAAGGGGCCCCGCGGGGCCCCTCGTTTCTGGGATGCTTTCGGCTCAGTTGATCGAGAGATCTTCACTCCAGGGATCGAAGAAGTCATCCCCGTGGTCGAGCGTATCCAAGCGCAGGCTGTCGTCGAGGGGGTCCCGACGGGGCGCTTGGGTCGAAGGAAAGGCGGAGATCAAGGTCTCGGTGGGGAAGGCATCCGGAGAGGTGTCGACGTGGACTGCGGCCTCGCCGGAACGCGCCGCCAGAGTGGCTTCGCGCAGACGTTCGGTGGCCTGATCTTCGACTTCCTGGACCGGATCTGCGGCCTCGTCGGCGGAGAGAAGCTCCTGCGCCAACTCGGCGTAGGCTCGTCCCCCCCGGCTGCTCGCCGCATGGACCAGGGTGGGTTTGCCCCGCACCGGCATGTCCTGCAGGGAGACCGTTCGGGGAATCATGGTCATGAGCAGGAGATCGCCGAAGTTCTCGTGAAGCTGGTTGATCACGCGCACCGACATGCGGGTGCGGAGGTCGACCATCGTCACCAGGAGTCCCGCACACTGCAGCTCGGGGTTGTAGTCGTGGCGGATTCTGTCGACGGCCGCGAAGAAGTGGTCGAGGGTCCGGTAGGCGTACTCTTCGGCCTGGACCGGGATCAGAAAGAGATCTGCGGCGGCCAGGGTGAGGTGGGTCAGGGCTCCCAGGGTTGGCGGGCCGTCGAGGAGAATGGTGTCGTAGCGGCCGATGAGCCCGTCGATCTTCTCCCGCAGCATCATGGGATGGGCTGCGGCCACCCGGTCGAGCTGGAGCTCTTCGCCCACCGCATTCCTTCCGGCGGCGATCACATCGATGCCCTCGAAGGGCGTCTGCATGATGGCTCCCCCCAGGTCCTGATCCTCCTCGAAGACCCGGGCCAGGCTCAATGGGGGTTCCTGGCCGTCCAGGCCCACACTGGGGAGAATGGCTCCCTGCGGATCGACTTCGATGAGCAGGACCCGCTGGCCCTCCCGGGCGAATGCAGCGGCGAGATTCACGGCGGTCGTGGTTTTGCCCACTCCACCCTTCTGAGAGGTGATGGCGATGACCTGGGTCATGGTGCGGTGTCCTCCGAAGAGACGATGCGCGGCCGGGTGTCATGACAGAGTCCCCGGAGTTCTGCGAATTGGGCGGAGGCGTGGGAGGGGGAAAGTACCCCATCTCAGCCCAAGTGGCCACCCCCCAATCTGCGTTTTTCCGGGTTCTCGAGGGGTGTTCCGAGGCCATTGACGGGAAGGGGGGATCTGGACTATGTTGGGCCGTGATCACCGCCTTCCGCCATCGGCGGAGGGCTATTTTTCGCCTCCCCATGAGGAGGACCCAGTGGCTGGTGTGAACAAAGCGATCATCGTTGGGAATCTCGGGCGCGACCCCGAAATGCGGAGCACTCAGTCCGGAACCCAGATCGCGAATTTTTCGGTGGCGACCTCGCGTCGCTACAACAATCGCGATGGGCAGATGCAAGAGGAAACCGAGTGGCATCGCATCGTCGCCTTCGGAAGACTGGCCGAGATCTGTGGTCAGTACCTGCGCAAGGGCAAGCAGGTCTATATCGAGGGTCGCATTCAGACGCGCTCCTGGGAGGACGATAGCGGTCAGAAGAAGTACATGACCGAGATCGTTGCCAACGAGATGCAGATGCTCGGCAGTCGAGGAGATGCCCCCGCGGGTGATTTCGGATCTCCGCCCCAGGCGGCGGCATCGACGGCTGGAGGAATGGCGGCCAACGAGGACGACGACCTGCCCTTCTGATCCGAGACCTTCGAATTGATGCGAGGATGAGCGAGCCGCCTTCTGCGGCTCGCTTCTTCGTACTCCCAAGGTCGGTGATCCGAGTCCGACCTAGGCCCGCGTGGGGCAGTAGGGGTAGAGATTGCAACCCTCGCAGTCGGGATTGCGCGCTTTGCACACCCGCCGACCGTGCCAGATGAGCCAGTGCGAGAACATCACCCAGTCCTCTGGGTCGATGATGCGATTGAGGTCGGTTTCGATCTTCTCGGCACTCTCTTCGTTCGTCAGGCCGAGCTTGCGACTGATGCGGGTGACATGGGTGTCGACCACTACTCCGTCGGGTTCGTTCCAGATATTGCCCAGAACGACATTGGCCGTCTTCCGTCCCACTCCTCCCAGCTTGCGCAGTGCGGTCATGGTGCGGGGGACCTCTCCACCGTGATCCTCGACCAGGGTTTGGCACGCACGACGGATGTTCTTGGCCTTGTTGCGATAGAATCCCGTGCTGCGGATGTCCTCTTCGAGCTCCTCCTGGGCCACCGCCAAGTAGTCCTCGGGACGGCGATACTTTTGGAAGAGATCTGCCGTCACCAGGTTCACGCGGACGTCGGTGCACTGGGCCGAGAGGATCGTGGCGATCAAGAGTTCGAAGGCATTGCGGTGGTTCAGCTCGCAGTGGGCCTCGGCATAGTCCCGGCGCAGGACATCCAGGATTTGGGGGAGAGCGGGGTTGGGAACTCTCCGGCGGGGAGCTCCCCTGGACCGGGGAGCGGCGGCCTTCTTCCGGGGACTGGCCATGGGTGAGGGCTCCTGAGGAGGGGCAGGGGACGACGAGGCGGTGATTCTGGTGCAGAAACGGCTGCGGCGCGAGCTTCGATTCGACTTCTGCCGCTGTCTTGACACCCGGCCGAGGCGTTGCTAGCTTTGCCACTCGCTTGGCAGGCATACGTTGGCCAACCCGCCCGGGTTGGCCAGCCGCTTCGGCGGCCCGTGTGCTCTGACCGTCGCGTCTTCGGTGCGCCGCTAGCTCAACTGGCAGAGCAGCTGACTCTTAATCAGCCGGTTCGGGGTTCGAGTCCCTGGCGGCGTACCAATAATCGGGGCCACCGAAGGGTGGCCCCTTCTGTCGAAGGGGCAGTGCAGCGGGGTATGGCGTGACGGGGCTGCGATTGCGCAGTAGAGGGCCCAATTCGAGTGGCCCGGAGGGATCAGGACTCGGAGCAGAGAAAGCGATCAGAGAGTCCGGAGAACACGTACCCCCTCCAAGGAGCCGCCCCGGCGCTGAGACTCTCAGATTCTCTGCTCGTATTCAAGAGCTCTGACTCGTCTGGTTTGAACGAGTAGCTGAATGGCTGCGCCGGACACGGGCGACCACCCAGGAGGGATTGCGTCCGCGTTCCGCGCGACTCGGGATGAGGATCCTTGTCATACGAGATGCTTCGGGAGCATCATCGGACTGGGAATCGCGCTCGGCCCAGCACTTGCTCCGTCAATGGGTTTCGCTGGCGGGCACAACGTTAGCTTTCGCAGATGGCCATCTTTGGAGATCTTGAGCCACCGCTTCAGGAACGAATGGGCACTACTGCGCCATCATCTTCAGCACGCATTTCTCTTCATTGCGCACGGGTACAGCCTTCCAAGGACGGATGCTGCGGCTAAGGAACTGGCGGAGCTCTCGGTCGGAGGCAGTTCGCTCGATCGAATGATGGAGGAATCACGGGATTTGAGTCGACGCGACGGAGAGGCATTTGGTTGACTTGACTTGATCTGGAGTACCGCAACCCAACAAAATGCTGTGAATCGTATTGGGCCGTAAGGTAGGGGCGGTGGAGATAGGAGGTTGACTTGTGTCAGGCACTCTCGCGACAAAGTTTGAATGGGGTCCGCTCACTCCCGTGGACGGAGTGTCTCTGGTAGGCCTCTCTCACAAGGAGAAGATCATACGGCTACACCGAGCCCAACTCGCCGCCACCGGCATCGCGACGGAGGCCATCGTCGCAAGTCAGCAGGCTGGCTCCTCTCTCGTGGTTAGCGAGGTCAGGGCGAGCTCAGCTAAGTTAGGCGACACGGTCCAGCGATCCTGCCAGGAGATCGAGGGGGCGATCCGTGAGGGAACCGGAGACATCGCGTGGGCAATCGACTCATTGCAAGACGCGCTGGTCGGGCACCTGGGGGCCATAAGATGGGAACTGTCGCAGATTGGATCCACACTCTCCCAGGTTCTCGAGACTCTCCGGAACAGTCGGACTGTCGAGGCACAGCAGCTTCTGCGGCAGGCACGTCGCCACCTTTCAGCCGGTGAGTTCGGGGAGGCGGAAGAGCGGCTCCAGGAGGCCCTCCACTATGACAGCACAGACTTCGAGGTGCTGACCGAGCTCGGGTACACGTACATTTATCTCGAAGACAGTGAGAATGCAGTTCGGTTTTTCAACAAGGCGCACATGTTGCCCGAGTCGCTTCCGGATTCGCTGCGGGCGAGCACGCTTCTGGAGCTAGCTCGCGTGTACTACGCAAGTGGATCTGCTGAGGATGCGCGATCAACAGCTCGAATGATTGATGGGTTGGCCGACTACGCTCCCACGGGCCGGGATCTCTATCAGGTGGCCCGGTACGAGGCGCTCGTCAACCGGATTCCAACCGCCATCGAGTACCTCTCCCGTGCGATCCAATTGGACTCACGACTGTTCGCTACCGCCGCTGTCGATGGTGAATTCGAGGACGCCACGGATGACGTAATCGCGTTTCTCTCGGATCTCGCACTCAGGACGAAGCGGGACTCAGATCGCCTCCTGAGGAAGCTCGTTGGGTCCGTCGACCTATTGAAGCGAGAGTCCAACGAGGAACCGTGGAAATCGGTCTGCGCCCGATTGGTTTCGTTGCAGGAAGAGTGGCAATCAAGTCTGGATCGCAACCCCTCTTACTCGACGGTTCTTCTTGCCGGGAAGACGTTGAGGCCGGCGAGCGTGTTTGCTGAGTGGGCCGTTGAACTCCGCGGGGCCTGGAAGAATCGGAAGTTGCCCGAGGGAGACGTCGGGTGCCCGACGGCGCGTCGGATTTGCGAGAATACTGCGGGGTTGATTCGCTCTTTGCTCGCGGTCGACCGAATAGAGGTTGAACAGTCCTGGCCGGACCTGCGGGAGGTGCTCGATTCGTTGAATTCAGCATGGAGCCACGCGCTGACTGTGGAGACAGATCACAGGGAATACCTCTCATGGAGGGAGCCAGTCAATGCGCGGCTCGCCGCCGCAGAAAAATGTAGTGATGAACGACGACGGATCGTCGATCGACTGACGAAGAGCGCAAGCACAGACTTTGGCAACGGCGTGGCCCTGCTCATTTTCGTGTATGTCGTTGCTGGTCTCGCAGCGCTTGGTGCTTTCTTACGTAACTCTTGGATGGATTCTGGGATCATCTGGACCGTGATCCTGTCTCCAATTGGTTTGCTCGCGGGGGTTCTGTGGCCGCTCTTCCTCGCAATCCCGAGCTTGCGCGGGGATCTGCCGACGGGTGTGATGTGGTGGCTCGGTGGATGTGCGGCTGTCTCGCTGATTGTTGTCGTTGTGATATTTGTCAGCTCAGTGCGGAGAGATAGGGCAGTGAGCAGGGCCAAGCGTGCAGCCGACCTCGCGCTGGAAGCTCGCCAGGGGATTGCAAACGAACTCAACGTGCGATCCATGGCTCACGCTGAGGTTGAAAGAACCCACCTGGGGAAGTCGGATCGCCTGCTCGAGTCCGTGCGCGCGAGTCTGGGGTGAGTCGGAACTTGGAGCCGAAACGTCCCAATGCCAGGTCGGGGTAGCTCTGTGAGCGACCGCATCTCGTCGTGATGGACCTTGGGTCTTCCGGAGGAAGGCCACGAATTGGGTACCAATTCTCCCCACCGCAATTCCCCCCGCCGCTTGCCTCGATCAAGCGAGTCAGTACCGTGCTTTCACCCGTCCCCAAGTGTCGAGGATGACGCCGGCTTTGGTGATGACGGATCCGAAATCGCGCCATACCTCCATCTGCCAGACATTGCGAGTTCCTCCGTTGCCATCGGGTTCGGAGGATGGGACCAGGTAGAAGAGCTGCTCTCCGTTCACTTGGGAGACGAAATTGGCTCCGGCATCGGTCCAGACGTTAGAAGGAGTCAGGCTGAGTTCGATTCTCGAGATCGGTGGTTGGGGCGAGCCATCGGACTCGACTCCCGGGCTTCCGTTGAACATCCGCTCGGTCGAGGCGGAATCGAAGGCTCGATTCCAGAAGAATCCGTTGGGGGCCAAGTTCAGGTCTTCTGCTGCGAACCAGAATTGGAAGTTGTCGCCGAGCAGGCGGTCGTACTCCCTGAAATCCAGGTCGAGATGGGCCTGGACGAAGTTTGCGATGGCTTGGTCCGGGGTGGTGGCGGGCGCGTAGCCGGTGGGCGCGGCGGCGATGTTGACTTGGAGCACGCTGCTCCACGGCGACCAATTGTCGGCCTCGTCTCGGGTCCGGATGGCGAAGTACCAGGTGCCTGCGGCGAGAGTGCTGCCAATGTCGAGAGTGTGGGTAGTACCGGCAGGTCCGGGATCGGGGAGGGAATCCCACACCGTGGCTTGCAGGAGATTGGTGGAGTCGAGGGGCGAGGCGGAGAAGCGCAGTTCGAATTCCTGGGCTTCTCCTCGGTTCCCATCATCTCCGGGGCTGGTCCACCCCAAGGTCACGCTACCCGCGGTGGCCACCACGCTCAGATCCATGATCTTCGCGGGAGCCTGAGAGTCCCGCGGGGCGGTGGGATCGTGATCGCAGCCGAAGAGCAGAAGAAGAAAGCTCAGGCAGATCATGGCCAAGAATCGTGAGCGATGGCTCTCGCGGTGGCGTTCAGGAATCAACAATGGATCTCCTCGCTTCTCTCCGGATCTAGTCTGTGCAGTTGGTGCGAGGAGAGCGACCGGAGGGCTCTCTCCTCGCAGTTCCCCAGCCATTATGCTCACTAGGGATCCCGGGGGGCAAGGCCTGTCCCCCTTCGGATCCATTCGACGCAGGACATTCTCGACGATTGTGGTAGAACAGGATTCTTCAGGATTTCGGATTCTTCTGGCCGGAGGTGGTTTCTTGGATTCGATCCCCGTTGAGGTGCACCTTGTCGCGACGTCTTCTGGAAACCTCCTCGAACACCTGATGGCGGTGGCGCTGACCCAATTCGCCGAGGGCTCGATTCGAGTTTCGACCCATCCCTTCGTCCACTCATCGGAAGAGATCGATCGAGTCGTGGCCGGAGCGGTGGGGGGGCTCATCGTACACGCCCTTGCCGACCCGTCGCTGAAGGAGGCCATGCGGCGGGCTTGCGAGGCCCGGGGCGTCTCTGCGCTGGACGGCACCGAGCCGTTGATCCGCTTTCTCGAGGAGAGCGGAGGGATCGAACGTTGGCCCCAGCCCCGCCCGGTTCATCGAGTGGATGAGTCCTACCTCGAGAGGATGGATGCCCTCGAGTTCACCATGCAGCACGACGACAGTCGCCGGATCGAAGAACTCGATCGCGCGGAGATCGTATTGGTGGGGCTCAGCCGAGTCTCGAAGAGTCCGGTGTCGCTCTTCCTGGCCTACCGTGGATTCCGGGTGTCGAATGTTGCCGTCGTTCCGAGTCATGGTTTGCCCCCGGAGCTCGCGGCGCACTCTCAGCCCAACGTGATCGCTCTGACCATCCAACCCCGTCGACTCTCGGAGATCCGGACTCGCCGTTTCGCAGCCTGGCAGATGCGAGAAGGTTTCGACTACTCGGACATGCGAGCGGTGATTCGCGAAGTGATGGAGGCGGAAAGCCTCTACAAAGCGCAGGGTTGGCCTCTTCTCGACACCACCGGGCTCGCCGTCGAGGAGACGGCGGCCCGCGTGGTGCAGACCTTGGGTCTGCGGCCCAAGGAGTTCAACTAGAGCTTCAGGCGATGACTCCCGACCGTCCCGCGGCGTGCCGTTCGGGAGATCTTTCATCGGCGGGATCCTGCGTTCAGGTGGATTCGGAGGTCGAGCCGTAGGTCGGTTCTTGGGGTTTGGCCACACCGCGCTCGGCGAAATCGGTGATTTCGCCGAGCGCACGAAGCACTCTCTGATAGCCTTCGAGGTCGCGAGGGCGAATCCGCTGACGGATCGCCTCCTCGAGTTCTTCGGCCTCGGCCCGGGCTCGTCGACCGAGTTCCTGCCCCGCTTCGGTGGCAGCGACGACGAGTCCTCGTCGGTCTTCGGGATCGGGAGCCCTCTCGATCCACCCCGAGGATTCGAGTCGGTCGAGCAGACTGGTCATGGTCGAAGGTCGGTGCCCGAAGACCCTCCTCAGCTCCACCATCCGGCACGGCCCGTGGACTGCGACATAGGCCAGGAGCTGCGCGTCCGCCGAGCGGATTCCGAGTTCCTGAGACCGCAGGCCGAGATGGTGCTCGAGCTGGCGCATTCTCCTGTAGAGGAGCGAGATCACCGGCAATGGGGCGGCCGCGTCCTTCCTCTCGCGAGCATTCAACGGGGGCGCCTCCTCGATGGTGCGGATTCGTATAATACGAACTCGTAACAACAACACAACCCCAGAGCTCGGATTCGCCTCGCCTCCGGGCTGGACGCATTCGCAGCCGGGATGCATCATCCCTCGGTCCAACTGCCGGGGGAGGCCTTCATGCCACTACAGCTCGTCGAACATCCGCTCGTCCGCCACAAAGTGGGGCTGCTCCGCGAAGTGGACACCAGCACTGCGAAATTCCGGAATCTCACCCGCGAGATCACCGGCTTCTTGACCTACGAGGCCTTTCGCGATCTGCCCACCGAACCGAAGCAAGTGCGGGGCTGGGCCGGGGAGGTCCAGGTGGAGCGTATCGCGGGCAAGAAGGTGGCCGTGGTTCCGATCCTGCGAGCGGGATTGGGGATGCTCCAGGGGGTTCTCGATCTCATCCCCTCCGCTCGAGTCAACGTGGTGGGACTCTACCGCGACGAAGAGACCCTCGAGCCGGTGCACTACTACAACAAGTTGTCTCATGACATCGAGGATCGGCGGGCGGTCATTCTCGATCCCATGTTGGCGACCGGGAATTCCATGTGCGCGGCCATCGAACTCCTCGAACGGGCGGGATGCACCGACATTCGCGCATTGTGTTTGGTCGCGGCTCCCGAGGGGATCCGGAGCATTGACGAGCGACATCCCGGAGTCCGAGTCTACGCCGCGGGGCTGGACAATGAACTCAACGACCAGGGCTATATCCTGCCCGGCCTGGGTGATGCGGGGGATCGTCTCTTCGGCACTCAGTGATTCGAGGCGGTGCCTTTCATCCAGAGCGGAGCCTGGGGCAATGGCTCCCGTGGAAATCGGTCCTCCATGGTGGCAGCTTTGTAGAGGAACCAGGCCAGAATCACCGCGGATTTCTGGAGATCCTCCTCGTCGACATAGTCGAGGACGTCGAGCTGGGTGTGGTGGGTGCGGCTGAAGTAGTCGAGCCGGTCCTGGATGAACTGAAAACCTGGAAGGCCGACCCGGTCGAAGCTGAGGTGGTCGGTGCCGCGGGTGTTGCGGTTGGTCACGGTCGCCGCTCCGAGATCGGCCACGGGTTCGAACCAATCGCGGAAGAGCACCGCGGCCGCGGCATTCTCCTGGGTGTAGATGCCGCGGATGGCGCCCGCGCCATTGTCCAGATTGAAATAGGCCTGGAAGTTCCGGTGCTCCGGCTCGATCTGGAGCGGCCAGGTGAGTTCCCTCAACCCTTCCGGCAATTCGAGTTGAGCGGAGTCCGTCGTGGCCGGACGGGTGGCGTAGTGCTCACGTACGTAGGCGCGTGAGCCCAGGATGCCCTGCTCCTCTCCACTCCAGAGGCCGATGCGGACGGTTCTGCGCAGGCGAAGATCGAGAGACTCCAGAATGCGCATTGCTTCCATGGCGACCGCGCAGCCCACGGCGTTGTCGGTCGCACCGGTCCCCGCGTGCCAGGGATCGAGGTGCGCCCCGACCAGGACGATCTCCTTGGCCCGCCGACCGGGCAAGTCGGCCAGGGTGTTGTAGGCCCGCGAATCCTGGTCGTGGAATCGAGCCTCAACGTCGATGCGCAGGCGCACGACTTTGTCGGCATCGAGGGCCCGGACTATGGCGTTGTAGTGCTCGGCGCTCATCTGCAACTCGCACACCCCGCGGCTCGCTTCGGGATCTTGACTCCCACCCCGGCTGACATTGACGATTCCGTGTTCTCGAGAACTGGAGCGGACCACTGCGATGGCCCCTTCCCGAAGGAGAAAGGCGTTGAGTTCCTTTCGCAGAGCGAGGGTTTTCAGGTAGCGCTGCCGCCAGGGGGAGGGCCCGGAACGGGGGATCCGGAAGGACTCCATGTCTGCGAGTTCTTCGTCGCTCAGTACCGAGAGCGCGGCCTCGCGACCACGGTCCACTTCGACCAGATCGTCGAGGAAGACGATCTTGCCCTCCACCTGACCGGCGTAGGATTCGAGGTCCTCGGCCACTTCGACCTCCATTCTCATGGCCTCGCCTTCGACCGGACCGTCCGTCCCCGGGGTCCACGCCCTCGGGTAGGCGGTCAGAGGACGAGCGATGGGTTCGAGTTCCGTCACCGAGCACCGGTCGAAACTCCATCCCACGCCTAATTCGTAGCGCTCGAGGCGGGCCTTCGACAATCCGATTTCCACCAGGGCATCGCG
>JAJRXK010000114.1 GCA_024276305.1 Candidatus Krumholzibacteriota bacterium | reverse complement strand
CGCGAGAAGGATCCGACCCTGGCCAAGGTCGTCGAACAGATCGAGGCGGTGAAGGAAGAGTGCCGCACCTTCCTTCGGCCGCGAGCGATCTGGCGATGGTTCGAGGCGGAGGCGAGAGGCAACTGCATCGAGGTCTTCGACGGAGACCGCCACTTGGGACAGTGGGACTTTCCTCGTGCGGGGGGCGAGGATGGCCATTGCCTGGCGGACTACCTCCTGCCTTCCCGCGAAGGGCGCCGCGATCACGTGGCTCTCTTCGTGACCACCGCGGGGGCGGGAGTGGAAGAGCGTGCGCGGGAGGCCAAGAATGCCGGAGAGTATGTGCGGAGTCACGGACTCTTGGCCCTGGCTCTCGAGACGGCGGAGGCTCTGGCCGAGATGGTGCACCAGCGATTGCGGCGGGAATGGGGCATTGCCGACCATGAGCCTTCCGACATGCGGGGGCTGTTCCAGGCCCGTTATCGGGGCAGGAGATTCAGCTTCGGCTACCCGGCCTGCCCCGACTTGAGCCACCAACGCCTCCTCTTCGACCTCCTGGATCCGGCCCGCATCCGAGTCCAGCTCACCGAAGGAGACATGATGGATCCCGAAGCCAGCGTCAGCGCTCTGGTCTTCCATCACCCCGATGCGAAGTACTTCGACGTGGGATTGGTGGACGATTCCAGTCCTTGAGAATTCGGATTCCGAGTATCTGACTTTGTGGCAATGGTTTAGCTTGGTTCCATCACAGAATTGGAGGAGAAGATCCGCCGATCATTCTCTAGTTTGGGATCCCCCGGATGTCGGATTCCAGGTCGTCGTGGGGAGCACGGCGCGCGGTATTCGGGATGACCCCAGCGGAGGGAACCGCTTTGAAACGCATGATCTTCGTGACCGCTCTCCTCTGTACCCTCGCCTCGAGCGCGTGGGCCGCGGATCGTGTGGTCCCCAACGAACTCTCCGATACGACTCGGGAATGCTTGGATTGCCATCAGTCCGCCAATCCCGGTCTCTACCAGCAGTGGGGCACGAGCAAGCACTACGGCGCGAATGTCGGGTGTTACGAGTGCCATCGCGCCGAGAAGGGCGATACTGATATCCTGCACGACGGGATTCATGACGACTTCTCCATCGCGACCATCGTCAGCCCATTGGACTGTTCTCGTTGCCATCCCACTGAGGTCGACGAATTCGAGAACTCCCATCATTCCAAGGCCGGACGCATCATGGGTTCGCTGGACAATCTCTTGGCCGAAGTGGTCGAGGGAAACAACGCCATGGTGACTCCGGCCTTCCCCGAGGGAGTTTCGGCCGCGGCGGTGAACGGATGCTGGCAATGCCACGGGAGCACGGTGAAGGTGGATCCGGAAACCGGAACCCTCGATCCGGCGACCTGGCCGAATACCGGCATTGGTCGAGTCAATCCCGATGGGAGTGAGGGCTCCTGCACCGCCTGTCATCAGCGCCACGAGTTCTCGGTGGAGCAAGCGCGTCATCCGGACAATTGCGGCAAGTGCCACATGGGTCCCGACCACCCCCAGAAGGAGATCTACGAGGAGTCCAAACACGGGATCGCCTTCCGTGCTCACGAAGACGATCTCAACATGGAGTCGTCGAAGTGGATCGTGGGTGAGGACTACACCGCAGCCCCGACCTGTGCCACTTGCCACATGAGCGCGACCGCGACCCAGCCCGTTTCCCACAACATCGGGCTGCGGATCAAGTGGAACAACCGTCCTCCGGTGTCCAAGCTCTCG
>JAJRXK010000005.1 GCA_024276305.1 Candidatus Krumholzibacteriota bacterium | reverse complement strand
TGTCGTCGGTGGAACCGTCGTCGATGACACAGAGCTCGGCTCCGATTCCCGAGGCCGCCGGACCGAGCTCCTCGAGCAGAGATTGGAGATGACGACCTGCATTGTAAGCCGGCAACAGGACCAGGATCTCGGGAGAGTGTGGTTGGGCGTGGCTCAAGGTCGTGCACCAGGTCGCGAGCAAAGAGACGGGGGACCCTGGTGGCGGATCCCCCGATGGACGCGATCCGAAGATCGTTCCGATGGGAAGGCGGGAATTCGAGATTGGTCGGGGCGACTGGATTTGAACCAGCGACCACTTACCCCCCATGCAAGTGCGCTACCGGACTGCGCCACGCCCCGACCCTCGATGTCCTCCCGCACCGCTCCCCGAGGCAGCGGCCGGAAGAGACGGGGGTGACCCGCCTGGCTCACAGTGTAACCGCCTTTGGCCCGGCCGCAAACCGCCAATCTGGCGGCCGGAGTCCTCCCATCGGCACTCCCTCGACCCCGGCGGGTCAAAGAGCACGCACATATTCCAGCAGCTCCTCCATGTCCTTGCGGATGGCCGCCACGTTGCGCCGTCGGACCACTTCGGGGGGTAGGCCCAGGAAGTCGAGCTGCTCTACATCCGCACCCGCACGCCGCTCCTTCAGCACCTTGCGCGCGCCGTCGATCTTGAAGCCGTCTTCGTAGAGCAACCGCTTGATGGTGAGGACCTCCTCGACGTCCCGCTTGCGATAGCTGCGATTGCCGGCGCGGTTCTTCTTGGGCCGCAAGCTGGGGAACTCCTGCTCCCAATAACGGAGGACATGCGGCTTGATGCCCGTGTGCTGGGCCACCTCGCTGATGCTGTAGTACAACTTATCGGGAAGTTCGGACATTGATTCCTCCTTCGGGACTCGGGCCCCATTCCGAAGTCAGCTCACGAAGCATCAGATCCTGGATGGCCTCTCGGGGCTCCTTCGAATCGAAGAGAACCTCGGCCACCTTCTCGAGGATGGGCAAGCGCAACGAGTGACGTCGCGCCAGCTCTTGGACGGTCTGGGTCGTGGCCACCCCTTCGACGACCTGGCCCACGCGCTGGAGGGCCTCGGCGACGTCGGCCCCCCGTCCCATGGCCTCACCGAAGGCCCGGTTGCGGCTGTGGGCGCTGAGACAGGTGGTAATGACATCTCCGATTCCGGAGAGTCCATAGAAGGTCTCCCTCTGAGCCCCGAGGGCTTCGCCCACTCTCACGATCTCCACCAGCCCCCGGGTGAGGAGAGCTCCCTTGGTATTGTCTCCGAGTCCCAGCCCATCGCAGATTCCCGCCGCGATGGCCAAAACATTCTTGAGGGCCGCTGCCACTTCGACTCCGGCCAGATCGTCGTTGGTGTAGACCCGGAAGCACGCGGTCGAGAGCAGGGACTGGAGCTCGGACCGGCGCGTGGGATCACCGCCCGCCAACACCACCGCGGTCGGCATCTCCCGCGCCACTTCCTCGGCGTGGCTCGGGCCCAACAGAACGTGTACCAATGAGTCCCCCACCACCTCGCCCGCGACTTCCGAGAGCCGCCGTCCGCTGCTCCGGTCGAAGCCCTTGGCCAGGAGCACCACCGGCTGCGACCGCTCGCGCACGAGCGGCCCCAGGCGTTCCAAGGTCTCGTTGAGCGCCACCGTGGGCAGAGCGACGACCAGCGCGCGAGTCCCTTCGAGCAGGTCCTCGGCCTCGTCCACGACGTGGAGGGAGTTGGGAAGGGAGATCCCCGGCAGATAACCCGAATTGCGGCCTAGCCGCAGGTCCTCGCGCTGCCCCGGGCGCCGGGCCCAGATCTTCACTCCGCGGCCGGCATCACACCACACCTTGGCCAGAGCGCTCCCCCAGGAGCCCGCTCCGCAGATGCCGACCCAATCGTTCACCAGAGGCCTTTCTCGGTCCCATCTCTCAACCGCTGCAGATTGGCCCGGTGGCGGATCACGACCCATGCACCGAGAGCGGTGGCCACCACCATCGAAGCCACCCGAAGAGGGCGATCGGGAGAACGGAGCAACCACTCCACCATGATCAGATCGACCGGCAAGACGATCGCTCCGGCGATGGACGCCACGCTCATGATCCGGGTGCTCAGCAGGAGCACCAGCCAGACCACGAAGGCGGGCAACATCGCCCAGGGAGCGAGAGCGAGGAATGCCCCCGCCGCAGTGGCCACTCCCTTGCCTCCCCGAAATGCGACGAAGGGGCTGAAGCTGTGGCCCAGCACCGCGCCGATCGCCGCCAGCAAGGCCACCAGGTCGGGTGCCAGGCTCCACTGGGGCAGGAAGTGGAAGGCCATCCACACCGCCAAGGCGCCCTTCCCCAGGTCCACCACCAGCACCGGCAAGGCGATCCAGATCCCGAGGGTCCGGAAGGCATTGGTCGCCCCCAGATTCCCACTGCCCTGTTCGCGAAGGTCGATGCCCTTCGACCAGCGACCCGCGAGATAGCTGGCCGGGACGCTTCCCAGGACATAGCCCAGGATCAGTCCGACCCCCATCGCGACTACCGGGCTCATGCCTGGGTTCATGAACGCTTCCTCAGATCGATGAGAATGCGGGTGCCCTCGAACCCCACCGCTTCGCGGATCCGGTTGTTGAGGTACCGCAAGTAATGCCGCACGAAATTCGACGGCTGATTGACGAAGAGGGTGAAGGTCGGTGGGGCAACCGCCGTCTGCGTGGCGTAGTAGACCTTCCCCATCCTCCCCTTGTGTGCTTTGGGAGGGTTTCGCCGCATCGCTTTGTCCAGTATGTCGTTCAGGACGCTGGTTTCAACCTTTTTCCGCTGGGCCTGCCCCACCTCCCAGGCCGTCTCCAACACCCGTCCCACTCGCTGTCCCTCGAGGGCCGAGATGGTGATCACCGGAGCGTAGGAGAGGAAGGCCAGCTCCCTTCGCAATTCCTCCTCGAAGCGCTTGGCGGTCATGGTGTCCTTGGCGATGGCGTCCCACTTGTTCACCGCAATCACGCACCCCCGCCCCTTCTCGTGGATCTCCCCCGCCACTCGCGCGTCCTGGGCCACGATGCCCTGCTCGGCATCGATGAGAAGGACCGCCACATCGCAACGCTCGACCGCCCTCAAGGTCCGCAGAATCGAGAAGTACTCCACTCCCTTGTCGTGACGGCCCTTGCGCCTCAAACCCGCGGTGTCCACCAGACGGATCCGGTGCTTTCTCCAATTGAGCTCGGTGTCGACCGTGTCCCGGGTGGTGCCCGCGATTTCGCTGACCAGCGCCCGCCGCTCCCCCACGATCGCGTTGAGCAGGCTGCTCTTGCCCACATTGGGCCGGCCCACCAGAGCCACGGCCAGATCGCAAGGGGACTCTTCGATGGGAGGCCGCTCCGGGAGCACCCCGACCAGGTCGTCCAGAAGGTCCGCCACTCCATCTCCGTGGAGGGCGGAGACCGCCCGCACTTTCTCCATGCCCAGGCGGTGGAAGTCCGCCGCATCGGAGAAGTCCTGCCGCCGCTCGGACTTGTTCACCGCCACGAAGACCGGCTTGTCCAGGCCTCGAAGCTCCCGCACCAGCACCTCGTCCTAGGCGGTGATCCCGCTCCGCACATCGACCACGAAGATCACCGCATCCGAACTCGCAATGGCCTCGCGGGCGATGGCGCTGACGTCCTCATCGAAACGATTGGTCTCGCCGAAGGGGACGATTCCCCCGGTGTCGACGACGAGAAAGCCCCGGCCATTCCACTCCGCAATCCGGGAATTGCGGTCGCGGGTGACTCCCGACTCTTCCGCCACCACCGCATCGCGCCCGCCGCAGATGCGATTGAAGAGAGTGGATTTCCCCACGTTGGGGCGTCCCACAATGGCCACCATCGGTGTCATGCACCTTCTCCTTCGTAGACCACATCCAGGAGCGCATCCAGGAGGCCATCCTGCGCCACTCGCAGGTCGTGCCCACTGGCGCCGAGGACTTCGTCGACTGCAATGTCATCGAGGAAGAGCCCATCATGATTGATCGCCGCCCCCGGAATCAGGACCGTCCCCGCATCCGCCGGAAGCTCGGTCAAGGCTCGCAGGAAATCGCGGGCGGGCACCAAGCCCGCCACGGTGATCCCCTTGCCGTAGAGAGTATTCTCGAGCCCCACCACCCGCAGATCCAGGCCGGGCAGATCGGTCAACAGGGGAAGAACATCGCGGCGAAAGAAGGATGCCGCCAACTGGCCCGTGAGCACCGTGACCACCCGAGGCCGAGCGGCGCATTGGGGTCGCAATTCCTCCAGACCCACCCGCAGCTCTTCGACGAGGTGGCGGGACATTCCGATGCCGGTGTCCTGCTGGGCCATGTCCTCGTAGAAGTCGAGGTCCGGGAAGGGTGCGCCGATCTTGAGATAGAACTCGTCGGAGGCGTAGGCCAGGCGACTTCCGTAGCGCCGGAGGTAGTCCTCACTCCTCCTTTCGATCTGAGCGACCGCCCGCTGCGCATCTTCCACGCTGACCGCTTTCAATTCGACCAGGCCTTCCCGGTGATCACTCAATCCGACCGGGACCACGGAGATCGAACGCAACTGCGGATGCAAGGTCACCAGATCATCCAGGGTCCGATCCAGAATCTCTCCGTCATTCCATCCGGGACAGAGCACGATCTGGGTGTGAACCTCGATGCCGTGGGAGGTGAGATGGCGCAGGGTCTCCATCACGTCGATGCGCCGCTTGATGCCCAGCAGACGCGTGCGAGCCTCCACGTCGGTGGCGTGAACCGAGACGAAGAGCGGGCTGAGCTTCTGATCGATGACCCGCTGCTGTCCCCGCCGGCCCAGGGCGGTGAGAGTGATGTAATTGCCGTAGAGAAAGCTGAAGCGATAGTCCTCGTCCTTGACGTAGATGTTCGGACGCATGCCCTCGGGGTTCTGGTCGATGAAACAGAACACGCACTGCGCCGCGCAGGTACGGAACTCCATGGGTGCGAAGCACTCCGCCAGCGCATTGAGGTCTTCGGTCTTCACTCGATAGGAAGAGAAGCGGTGGTCGCGGTCGCGAATGGTGATCTCGGCCTCGCCCTCTTCCTCCGCCAGGTAGTAGAAGTCGAGGATGTCCCGAAGCTGCGTGGTCCCGATCGCGGCCAGCTGGTCTCCTTCACGCCACTGGTATCCCGCCACCAAGCCGGGCGGGGGCTGCCGCTGGATCTCGATCACGGATCGGTCCTCAGAGGTCGCGCGTCGAATCCGGGCAAGAGCTCGAGGAGCTGACGCGTCCACACCGCCAGGCTCTCCCGCAATACCGCCGCGGCGGGGACGGCGAAGAGCACGCCGGCCACCGAAAAGAAGGTTCCCCCCACGAGGATGGCGATCATGACCGCCACCGGATGCAGGTCGACGGAGCGTCCCACGATGCGGGGCGAGAGCACCGCTGCATCGAGGGTCTGGAGCACCCCGTACAGGACCCCCACCTGAGCCACACTCGTCCAGGTCGCATCACTCAGCAGAGCCACGGCCAGCGCCAGGATCGCGGTCGCCACGCTGCCCACGAAGGGGATCAGATTGAAGAAGACCGCGCAGATCCCCACCAACAGTGCGTATTGAAAGCCCAGGATCTGCAGACCGATCGCATAGAGAACCCCCTGCACCAACCCCACCAACAGCTGTCCTCGGAGATAGGCGCTCACCGCTCGATCGACTCGGCAGAAGAAATCCGTCACCCGGTCGCGACTCCCCTCCGGCATGGCTCTCAGAAAACCCTCCCGCATCCGGTCGAAGTCCCGCAGCAGATAGAAGGTCACCACCGGGGTGATCACCACCAGGCTCAGGAGATCGAAGACCCCCTTCAATCCCCGCCAGACCTGGCCTCCGGCGTCGACGGCGGTCTGGCCCACGCTCTCCAAGCGGGGCAACAGGAATTCGCTGAGCGATGCCCACCCCAGGTCGACGCCCATCTCGGCGCTGCGGGTCTGGATCCACTCCTGGGCCTCCTCGATCGGAGCGCGCAATTCGGGCAGCTTCGAGACGAGGTGTTGGAGTTCCGACAAGAGCGCCGGCACCAACAGAAGGGCCACCGCGATGAGCAGCGCCGTCGCCGGCAGCGCCAGCAGGATCACCGCCCGGGTCCGTCCCAACCGGCCTTCGAATCGATCGACCAGAGGATCGAGGAGGTACGCGAAGAGAAAGGCGATGCTCAGGGGCAGGGTGATCGGGCGGGCCTCGCCCAGGAACCAGAACAGAAACAACACCGTGGGCGGAAAGAAGAGCGTACGCATCGCCGCTTGGCCCCGGTGACGCACCGCCAGAACGACCAGAATGAGCCACAGGAGGATCGGAGAGGGACCGCTCGCCGCGTCGGACACCGACCACCACAACAATGCGGTCAGAAGGAGCGAGAGGAGAGGTGGAATCCAGGCCGCGGCCGCTTGGTCATGCGAGGATTGCCCTGATGATGGCAATGGCCCACCTCCTCGCGGCGGTTTCGAATGGAGCGGGCGACGGGACTCGAACCCGCGACCCTCAGCTTGGGAAGCTGATACTCTACCAACTGAGTTACGCCCGCCCCAGAGCCCCGCACGCTAGCAACGGCGGCCCCTACTGTCAAGAAGGCGCCCGCTCGGCGGAGTCCGCCAGGGCCTCCACCAAGGCCGCCACCGCCGCCGAATCTTCCGCGCAGCCCGACCACCGAGGACTCTCCTTGCGGAACCAGGTCTCCTGCTGCCGTGCGTAGCGCCGCGTCCGGGTACAGATCTCCGCCTCGCACTCCTCGCGAGTCCGTTGGCCGTCGATCCATTCCCCCACCTGGCGATAGCCCAGAATGCGCAGACCGGGGGCATCGGCGGGAACGCCTCGGGCCCTCAGGCTCATCACTTCCTCCCGCCACCCGTGATCCAACCACCGAGACGTGCGCCGCGCGATGCGATCGTGCAACACCCCGCGGTCGGGGGAGAGCACCACCCCTTCGAAGGTGGCATCCAGCAGCGGGCGGGGCCGGAAGCGCGCTTCGTGGACCGACACCGGCGTGCCGCTCAGACGATAGATCTCCAGAGCGCGTCCGATGCGATAGCGGTCGTGCGGGTGGAGTCGCTGGCTGGTGGCCGGATCCACCTCCGCCAATTGGTCGCGAAGCTCCGCCAGTCCGAGGGTATCGAGCTCGGCCCGCAGGGCTGTCAATCGATCCGCGTCGAAGTCCAGGTCCAGGAATCCCTCACGCAGAGCCCTCAGGTAGAAACCCGCTCCTCCCACGAAGAGAGGAACCGCCCCGCGGCCGAAGATCCGAGGCACCACCCGCTCCACCTCTCTGCGGTAGGCCGCCGCATCGAAGGTCTCGGTGGGCGACAAGAGGTTCACCAAGTGATGAGGCGCCGCGGCCATCTGCTCCCGGCTGGCCTTCCCCGTTCCGACGTCCAGCCCCCGGTAGATCTGGCGCGAGTCCAGGCTCACGATCTCGACCGGGACCGGAGCGGCGGCCACCGCCTCGAGGGCGAGGTCGGTCTTCCCGGTCGCCGTTGCTCCCAAGAGGAAGACCAGGCTCAGAGAACGATCCGACGTCATCGCGAATCAGCGACGCCCGAAGCGGCGCTCGAGTTCGGGCAGGCCGATGCGAATGAGAGTGGGTCTGCCGTGGGGACAGGAATAGGGCAGCTCGGTGGCGAAGAGCTGATCCATGAGGGCCTGCATCTCCGGCAGGGTCAGTTTCTCGCCGGCGCGAATCGCCCCGTGGCAACTCATGCTGGCCAGGATCGACTCCCGAGGGTCTCGCGAACTGCTGCCCCTCTCGGCGAGATCGGCCAAGACGTCCCGGAGCAAGGCGCCGTCATTCCAATTGCGCAGTCCGGAGGGAATGCCACGCACCAGGATCGTCTGCCCGCCGAAGGGTTCGGTCAGCAGGCCGATCTTCTCCAGGTCTCCCCGGTGGACCCCGTAGGTGTCGAGTTCGGACGGGCTGAGGTCCATGGTGGTCGGAAAGAGGAGCTGCTGCACCGGGGCGTTGCGCCCGGCCAAGGCCTGCTTCCCCTGATTGTAGAGAATGCGTTCGTGAGAGTTGTGTTGGTCGACGATCACCAACGCGCCCCGGACCTGGGTCAGAATGAAGGTGTTGTGCAGCTGCCAGAACAGCTCGTGCGATCCGGTCAGAGAACTGGGATCGAAGGCCGCCTCCCCCGCCGGGGTGGCCAGGGGAGAGGAGGACGTCTCCCTCTCCGGGCCATCGCCGGCGCCTTCGAAGAGAGTGGGAGAATCGTGGCTGCGACTCCACCGCGGTCCCTGACGATAACCTTCGGTCGGGCCCCGGAGTCCGCGCCCGTCGAGAAGAGCCTCCACCCGACCCAGGGCCTGCGCCTCCGGACTCTCTCCCCGCTCCGCAGACTCTTCGAATCTGCCTTCGGCCGGCTCGCGCCGCAGAGCCAAGGCGTCGGTCAGCGCATGCCGCACCACATGGTGGAGTGCGCTCGCGTCCCGGAAGCGGACTTCGGCCTTGGTGGGATGGACGTTCACGTCCACTCGCGCCGTGGGCAGGTCCACGAAGAGCAGCACCAAAGGGAATCGTCCCGCGGGAACCACCTCGCGGTAGGCCGTACTGATGGCCGAGGCCAAGCCCTTGTCGAAGACATAGCGTCGATTGACGAAGTAGAACTGACCGGTGCGATTGCCCCGAGTGTAGGTGGGCAGGCTGGCCATCCCCTCCACGCGGATCCCGTTGGCCTCCCCCTCGAAACGCCGGAGTTGTTCGGCCACGCTGGCTCCGAACACCCGGTGGACCCGGGTCTGCAGATCGGCCGCCGTGGGCAGGTCCAATCCGGTGCTCCCGTCCGACTCCAGACGAAAGGCCACCTGAGGGTGGGCCAGAGCCAGAGCAGTCAGAACGGTGGTCACCGCCCGCTTCTCGGAGGCCGCGGACTTCATGAATTCCTTGCGCGCGGGAATGTTGAAGAACAGATCCCGGGCGATCACGCTGGTCCCCCGATGCCGGGAGTCCGGTTCCTGCCGCTCCAGGCGTCCGCCGACCATGTCCAGTCGAGATCCCACGCTCTCGCCCTCGAAGCGGCTGCGGAGACTGAAGCGACTGACGGAGGCAACGCTGGCCAGGGCCTCTCCTCGAAATCCGAAGCTCAACACACTGCCCAGATCCCCGCTCCCGGCGATCTTGCTGGTGGCATGGGGCTCCACCGCCAGAGGCATTTCGTGGGCGGGGATTCCGTGGCCATCGTCTTCCACCCGAATCTCCTCGAGCCCCCCCTGCCTCAAGTGCACCACCACCGAGGTGGCCCCCGCATCGAGGCTGTTCTCGACGAGCTCCTTCACCACCGAGGCCGGACGTTCGATGACCTCACCGGCGGCGATTCTTTCCACGCATCCGGGGTCCAAGAGACGGATGGGCCGACGCTCCCGTTTCACATCGCTCGCGAAGGACATAGGAAAACTACTTGTTCAGAAAGAAGTTGTGCCGCAGGAAGGGAACCGTCGCGGTGGCGACCTGCAGGAGATCTCGATGGCAGACTAGCCCTGCCGCGAGGTGGTGTCAATCCGCCCCCGGGCTCCCCGCCTCGATCCCGCACTTGCGGAGGAGATCGACCGGATCCTCCGCATCGCGGGGATAACATGCAGCCTGGGAATGCACTCGGACTTCGGAGGCGAAATCGGTGTCGAAGGCTCTCTCGATGCTCTCCCGATAGCGCGCCACCAAACGCCGCTGGCCGCGAGTCTCTTCGGGAGCGAGGACCACGAAGTCTTCTTCACCGCGCCAGTAGAGAGTGTCGGTATCTCTGGCGACTCCCAGGATCACCTCTCGCAGACGATCGGCTCCATCCTCCTCGGACAACCCTTCCACCGTGAAGCGCGTCAGCGAGAAGCTGAAGTGATAGCGCTGGGCTCGACGCAACTCGGTGCGCACGCTTTCGAAGAGGAGCCGGTCCACGTCGGGAGTCGGTGGCACCGCCACCGAGGTCTCCGAGTCCTGACCGGAGTGCAGGCTCTGGTCGACCTGCGCCGCGGCCACCAGGATCATCTGGGCTGCCTCCTGGTCCTCGGTGCGGAATCCGAACTCCGCCAGATGATCCTCCGGCTCCCGGTTGATCGCCGCCAGCACTCGGCCCTCCGCGTCGCGGACCATCAAGACCGACCGCAGTGCCGCCCCGCGGTGATCGAGCTCCCGAAGACGTGCGGTGCCTTCGGGCCCCAATCGCTCCCTCAGTTGGGCCCAGAACTCGCGGGGACGCGGCCCCGGACCCCGCCGCATCTCCGCCGTGGGCTCCACTTCGTCGTCGGTCCACAGCGCCACCGCCTGGGCCCGCGTGACTTCCATCAACAGGGCCAGGAGTCGCGAGAAGCGTTGGTCCACCGGATGGGTCGGCACCTCGGCCAAGCCCTCGGCCAACACCCGCAGCCGGTTGGTGCGCTGGGTCGCCTGATGCTGGGCCAGGATCGTGCCCAGCCGGGGAACCAGGATGTCGCGCAAACGCTCCAGGTTTCTCTGGAAGGGACTCAGAGCCCGGAGGGCTTCAAAGCGAAAGATGGTCACCGCGAAGGCGTCGCGGCCGCCGATGGGCACGTAGAGGGTGAGGCGCCTCTGGCTCTCGGACTCGCCAGCGCTGCGGTAGCGTTCCTCGAGGACCACCGGGGAGCCCTCCACCAACACCTGTCCCAGAATTCCCTTCGAGGGATCCTGCTCCCGCCGCAGACAGGGCCGTCCGTCTTCGGCCCGTCGGGGCAGGACTTCCAGGGCGGGCCCGTCCTCGGTCAGGATCACCAGCTCGGCGCTGTCCGCTGCGCTCAAGTCTTCGAGGAGTTCTCTCAGCACCGCGAGGGTCTCTTCCACCGTCGCCCCCAGGCGGCACAGCCGATCCAGCTCGCGTTCGAAGTCTTCGACCAGGGTCCGGTCCAGGACGCTCTGGATTTCGAGGAGCCGACCCAGCACCGGAGCCATTCGCTCGGCCACCCCCACCAGCTGGTTCAGGTCCTCGGGAGTGAGTCGCCGTTCGCCCACATTGGTGGAAGCATTGACCACTCCCAGGATGCGGTCTCCGTCCACCAGGGGCGCGCAGACCGCGCTCTGGATGTCGCTGCGATCCCGTTCACCCGCCCGCCCCTGCAAACCCTCGATGAGTTCCGCGCAGCGGGTCGCCGCCACCCGGCCCGCAATGCCCTCCCCCAGACTCTGCCGCGACGACCGAACGGTGTGGGCACTCAGCCCTTCGGCGTAGGCCACGTAGAGTTCCTGGGTGTAGGCATCGAGGAGTTGGACCGAACCCTGAGTGGCACCGGCGGCCTGCACCGCGATGACCAACATCCACCGCAGGAGTTCCTCTCGATCCAGAGCTTTCTGGATCCACTGCACGGATTGTTCGAGCGATTCCAATTCTGCACGGCCCGGCCGGGGAAAGGGCGAAGTCCCGCGGCGGGAGGTCACCCGGGCCGGACCCCGAAGCTCGGTCAACAGTTCCTCGGCCTCGATCAGCGTCGTTCCCCGGGCCTGCAGTTCGGCGATGGCCTCTTCTAAGCGATGACGGTCCCGGGGCAGGACCACCCGCGCCGCAGCCGCCACCTGGTCCAGGAAGGAGGCGTCACTCCCGAAGGGAATCCCCAGGATCTCCGCCAATTCCAGGCCCACCGAGCCCGAGCGGGGGTCGTAGACCCCCACCACCTGCACCCGCGAAATGCGCTGCAGCTCGGCAAGAATGGGCACCTCGGCCTCCGTCGCGCCCAGGATGGCGACGAATTCCGGGCCCGGTGGCGCGTGAGACAGATCCACTCTCCCTCCCCGCAGAGACCTAGATCCTACATGACACAATCCGCCTAATGCTATGGTTATGCACTAGTTCCAAGATCGTTGATGAAGATGGGCGCCCGCCGTAGAGATGGGCGCCTCCCATCGCTTCGACCCGGCTTCACCTTCTCCCCGGGCCGAGGATGCACCGATCGCGCCAGTCCCCGGCGAGGCAAGACCGGGCTAGCTTCGGCGATGGCGGGCGCGTTCGGCCAGATCTGCCAGCAGCTGCAGGGCCTCGATGGGTCGCAGGCGATCCGGATCCACCTCGCTCAGCTCGGCGATGAGCTCCTCCGCCGGCGACGGAGCGTCGAAGAGCGAGGCCTGAACGGCGGAGGGCGCAGAGGGGAGGGCGTCGGGATCGAGGAGCAACTGTCGCGCTCGTTCGAGGACCGGTCGGGGCAAGCCCGCCAGCTGCGCCACGTGCACTCCGTAGCTCTGGTCCCCCGCCCCCTCGATGACCCGGTGCAGGAAGAGGATCTTCCCCTGGGACTCCTTGACTTCCATTTGGATGTTGGCCGCCCGGTCGAGATCGTCTCCCAGCCGGGTCAGCTCGTGGAAGTGGGTGGCGAAGAGGGTCTTGGGACGATGGGGACCGTCGTGCAGGTATTCCAGGATCGCCCGCGCGAGGGCAAGGCCATCGGTGGTGGAAGTGCCTCGGCCCACCTCGTCGAAGATCACCAGGCTCCGATCGGTGGCGGTCCGGAGGATCTTGGCCGTCTCGGACATCTCCACCAAGAAGGTGCTCTGTCCCCGAGCCAGGTTGTCGCTGGCCCCCACCCGAGTGAAGACCCGGTCCACCAATCCCAATCGGGCCCGCTGGGCCGGAACGAAGCTGCCCATTTGGGCCAGGATGACGAAGAGGGCCGCCTGGCGCAGGTAGGTGGACTTCCCTCCCATATTCGGTCCGGTGAGGACCAGGAGCCGGCGCCTCTGGTCGAGGTCGAGGTCGTTGGGAGTGAAGGGCTCGTGACTCAAGGCCTCCACCACCGGATGGCGTCCCGCCTCGACGTGCATCTCTCCGGCCTCGTCCAGCTCGGGACGGACGTAGGCCCGCTGCGCCGCCACCGAGGCCAAGGAGACCAGAGCATCCAGATCGGCCCAGGCATCGAGCAAAAGGTAGAGCGCGGGCAGATGGCCTGCGGCTGCCGCCACCACTCCCTCGTAGAGTCGCTGTTCGGTGCGGATGCATTCCTCGGCCGCTCGGAGGATGCGCTGCTCCTGGGCTTTCAGTTCTGCGGTCACGTAGCGCTTGCCACCGGCGAGGCGTTGCTTCTCCTCGTAGTCCGAAGGAACTCGATCGAGGTGGCGGTTGGTCACTTCGAGGTGGTAGCCGAAGACTCGGTTGAAGCCGACCTTCAACCCGACGATGCCGGTGCGCTCTCGCTGTTCTTCTTGGTAGCGAGCGATCCACGCCTTCCCCCCTCGATCCAGATCGCGCAGGTCGTCGAGGGCGGCATCGTAGCCCTCGCGAATCACTCCTCCCTGCCGAAGGTGGGTGGGAGCTTCGTCCACCAGGGCCGAATGCAGCAGAGCCACCAACTCCTCCACCCCCGACGCATTGCGGGGCAGATCTCCGAGAAGGTCGGCGCTGGCCGCACTCAACAGATCCACCAACTCGGGCACCCGGTCCAGACCGCTCCTGAGCTGCACGAGCTGATGGGGAAGAACCCGTCCCGTCGCCACTCTCCCCGCGATCCTCTCGAGGTCACCGGTCCCCGACAATGCGGCCGACAGGGCCGTCCGACGACTCTCCTCTTCCACCAACCACTGCACTGCGTCGTGTCGCCGCTCGATGGCCGCCCGGTCGTTGAGCGGGGCCCGCAGCCACGCGGCCAATCTCCGCCTTCCCATGGGAGTGTGGGTGGAATCGAGTTGAGCGAAGAGGCAGGTCTCCCTCTCGCCGGCCCGTACCCCCTCGAAGAGCTCCAGATGAGCGACGGTCTCCCGATCGATCAGGAGGTGCCGGTCCGGAAAGTCCACCTGGACTTCGCGCACCTGATCGGGCCGACGGCGCTGACGATCCCCCAGATAGCGCAAGGCGGCTCCGGCCGCGCAGCTGGCGTGGGGCAGCTCGGCCAGGCCGAGGCCCCCGAGATTCTGGACCCGGAAGTGATCGGTCAGCATCTCCGCTGCGAATCCCGGCTCGAAGAGCAATCCTGACACGGTGGTCCGCGGAGTTTCCGGGAAGACGGATTGCCACTTCGCCTCCCACTCCTCTCCTCCCCCTTCGGGCAGGAGGAGCTCGGCCACTCGGAAGCGCCGGGCCAAGCCCGCCAACTCGTCGACCTCCGTTTCGCCGCAGCGAAACTCCCCGGTCGAGGAATCGAGCAGGGCATATCCGCATTGGGGCCCGGCCTCGGCCACCGCCAGCAGGTAGAGGCTCTGGCTTTCGTCGAGGAGGGCCGGATCGGTGACGGTCCCGGGAGAGACGACTTCGACCACCTCCCTCCGGACCAGTCCCTTGGCCAATGCGGGGTCCTCGGTCTGCTCGCAGATGGCGACGACATGACCCGCCGCCACCAGCTTCGCCAGATAGTGATCCAAGGCGTGGTGCGGCACTCCGGCGAGGGGGATGGGATCGCCCCCCTGCTTCTCGCGGCTGGTGAGGGTCAGGCCCAGGACTCGAGCCGCGATCCTCGCGTCCTCGTAGAAGGTCTCGTAGAAGTCCCCCATCCGGAAGAGCAAGAGAGCGTCGGAGTGCTGGGCCTTGAGCTCGAGGTACTGCGCCATCATGGGCGTCGGTCCCTTCTTGCGACCTCCCCGGGGCTGGCGCTGCGGACTCGACGAAGCCGAACTCATCGGTTCCCACGTCCCGGTCCGAGGACGAGGGCCGAAATCTGCTCTTCGGCCAGACGAGCCGCTTCCCGCTGCGCCTGAACCCGCGTCACGAAGCTTCCGCACACCACGCGATACCACGGAGGAGACTCCCGCCGATCCACCTCGATGCGCAATCCCTCCACCCGCCCCATCAGCCGGCGGGCGTAGCGCAGAGCCAACGAACGATCCCGGAAGGCTCCGAGCTGCAGCGCGTAGTCTCGCCGGGGATCCGGAGCGTCTCGCTGCTCGAAGCCTTCGACCCGCTCGGGGGGAGGCTGGTCCGCAGTCACCGTCCAGCTTCCCTCCACCGCCTCGGGAAAGTCGCGCCGGATGCGCTGCATCCAATCCGAAGCCTCGTCCTTCCGACCCTCGGCCAGGGCCACCTGAGCCAGGATCAACCGGGCCTGGGCCCCGTAGTCCGGGTCGTCGGCCACCGCGCCGGCCAGACCCCGAGCACTGCGGGTATCGCCCTTGCGGGCCGCCAACTCCGCTCTCAAGACCACCGCCGCCGCATGCGCGGGGTGCAGTTCGGAGACCCGGGCGAAGACCAGGTCTGCCTCGCGATTCTGACCCAAGGCCTGGAGGGCCATCCCCAAGAAGAGGGGCGCTCGGGGGTCGTCGAAGAGCTGGGCCTCGTCCACTCCCTGCAGAAGATCGACAGCGGTTTGGTAACGTCCCTGGGCGAAGTGTTCGATGGCCCGGGCGGTGATCCAGGTCCGGCGACGGGGATCCTCGGTCCCGCCGCGCTGGAGAAGGTCGTGGACCCGACGATCGAATTCCTCGGGATCCGCACTCAACTGGGCCCCCAACCACCGAGCCTCCTGGTCGAGGGCCTCTCCCCGGGCCACCCGATCTTCGTAGATCTCCCGCGCGAGGTCGTAGTGCCCTCCTCGCATGAGCCTCTCGATCTGTTCGGTCAAGTCACCGGCCCGCGTCACCAGCGCCCCCGCGGTGGCCAGGACGACCGAGCCCAGAAGGGCCGCGACCCGCGAGGACCGCCTCATTCCCCGACCTCCGGCAGAAGAGCTTTCGACGCGCCGCTGGAAAGACGCGGAGAGGCGATCGCATCCTCACCGCCTCCCGTGCTCAACAGAGGCTGCGCCCGTCCGCAGCGGAAACAGACCTGACGGGCTTCGCGGTCCGTCTCGCCGCAGACTCCGCAGATCCAGGTGCGGGGACCGAGAGCATCGGGCATCGACGCCATGAGCCGGCGCAACCCCTCTTCGTCTCCCCGCCCCTCCAGATAGCGGATCCATCCCGCCCAGGTGGAGAGAGGCGCCGCCTGAGGCGAGGGGGCGTGTTCCACCAGCCCGAAGAAGGCGAGGCGGTCGCCGCGCCTCAGCCGGAGATCGGTCACCGCCCGCCACACCACCGAATCCTCGGGGCGTTGGGCGTGGAGGCGATCGAGGCGCTCGATCCAGCTGTCCATCCTTCCGAGGCGCATGGCCAGGTCCAGGAGCCGAGGCAACAGAGTCTCCCTTCCTTCGTCGCCGCGTTCGAGTCCCTCCATCCACAGTCGAAAGGCCGTCTCCCCGTCTCCGTCGGCCAAGCGCAGATCGCCCTCGACCGCGGCCGCGGTGGCCACTCCCGGGTCGAGATCCCGGGCTCTCCGCGCGAAAGCTCGGGCGCGGTCGTCGTGCCCGAGCAGATGTTCCTCCCGCGCCAACTCGGCCAGATAACGGGCCGCCTCTCTCCGGGCCGGGCCCTTCGGATCCAAACGCGCCCGCCGCAGCCACACCTCGGCGGACTCCTCGTAGCGTCCCAGACGATGGAGCGCCCAGGCCCGTCGCTCCAACAGGGCTTCGTCGAGAAAATGCTCCTCGAGCTTCGCGAGGCGTCCCTGCGCTTCCTCCAGCCGCCCCAACTCGAGGAGGTCGTCGGCCAGGGCCAGCTCGACCAGCCTTCGCATCGCGGGATCGATCCGCGGCCGCGCCAGGATTCCCTGGTGGAGCGAAAGCGCGCGGTCCGCCTTGCCCTCTTCCCGCAGGAGATTGCCGAGGTGGAGGAATGCTTCGGGCGAAGCCTGGGGGTCCTGGATGCACTGCGACAGGATCTCGCGGGCCCCCGCCCGGTCCCCGAGCAGCATGCGATGAAAGGCACCCGCCACGCTGTGGGGCACGCGCCGCGGCGATGGGGTGCGGTGAAAGACGAGGGTCAGCAGCACCGCGACGATCACCAAGATCGCGACGGCCAAGCCGAGGGTCATGGTGCCACTCACTGGCAGATCCTCAGGTCCGAGCGGACGCGTCGTCCGACTCGTCGTCCAGACCGTCCAAGGGGGCGGCCCGCAGGTTCTGCACTTCCCTCTCCAGCAGCGCGTTCTCCTTCTTCGTCTTGGAGACGTTCAGGCGCCATTGAAGTTCTCGCACCCCCATCAGGATCAGACCCAGCACGAAACCGGCTCCCGCCGCGCCGAAGATCACCAGGAAGAGACGCACTTCCAGCAGTTCCCATCCCAGAAGGTGCACATCCACCGGTGCGTCGTTGTCCAGGGCCACGATGACCAGGAGCACCGTGAGCAAGATGAAGAAGACGATTCTAAGCAGCCACACGATCGTACTTCCAGGTGAGAGACAAAGGCTCGGCGAAGAAGGTGGTCCCCTCGAGGCGCAGCACCTTCACCCGCAATTCGTCCCCGATGCCAAGACCGGGCCGCTCGGGGATCAATACCTTCCGATTGTTGAGGGTCCGACCCCGCCAGAACCCGCGGCCCTTTTGGTCGGTGCCCTCGATCGCGATCTTCCATTCCTGCCCCACCATCGCGCGACCCCGCTCGGCCCAGAGGCACTCCTGCAGATCCAGAAGGCGCGCGAGGCGTACCCTCTTGACTTCCTCGCTCACGTCGTCGGCGAGGCGATCCGCCGGAGTATCGGGGCGAGGGGAGTACTTGAAGGTGAAGGCCGAATCGTAGCCCACGTCGCGCATCACCCGCAGAGTAGCCTCGAAGTCCTCTTCGGTCTCCCCCGGAAAGCCCACGATGATATCGGTGCTGAATGCCACGTCCGGAAGCAGCTCCCGGGCCAGATCGACCACCGCCATGTAATCCGAGAGGCGATGCCCCCGTTTCATCCGACGGAGGACTCGGTCACTCCCACTCTGGATGGGCATGTGCAACCACGGAGAGATCTCCGGGTGAGCCGCAATGGCATGGAGCGTGGCCGCAGGAAAATCCGTGGGGTGGCTGGTGAGGAAACGGACCCGACGGATCCCGTCCACTTCCGCCACCGCAGAGATGAGCTGCGCGAAACTGGCCTCGGCATGACGATAGGCGGTCACGTTCTGCCCCAGGAGAGTCACTTCGACTCCGCCCCCCTCCGCCACCGCTCGAACCTCCTCGAGAATCTGAGTCGGGGCTTTGTGACGGAGCGGTCCCCGGGTATAGGGAACAATGCAGAAGGTGCAGCGATAGTCGCATCCTCGAGTGATCGAAATGAAGTGACTGTTGTTGAGAGGGTCGACTTCTGGAGGAGCTTGGTAGGTCGTCGTGCCGTCGACCGCGAGATCGAATTGCGCCCGACCCTCGGACTCCACCTTTTCGAGCAACTCCGGGATGCGTCCGTAGTTGTCCGTCCCCACCACCAGATCCACGGCCTTCCGCTTCTCGACCAACTTCTCGCCCAGGCGCTGCGCCATGCAGCCCAACACCCCGATGCGCACTTCCGGGCGCGCATATTGGTACTGCTGGAGCTCACCGATTCGCCCCAGAACCCGTTGCTCGGCGTTGTCACGGACCGCACAGGTATTGAGCAGGAGCAGGTCGGCCTCGGCCGGCGTCTCTACCTCCGAGTATCCTGCCCGCGCCAGGCCGTCGCGGATCGCGCGACTGTCGTAGACATTCATCTGACAGCCGTAGGTCTCCACGTAGACCCGTTTCTTCTGCGCACTCATGCTTCTCCTTCGGCCGAGACACAGAGCGACGAGGAAAGGACGGTTCCCCGTAGTTCTCCGCTCGAGTTGAGGGAACTCACCCGAAGACGACGCGGCGCACGTCCTGGATGGCCCTCGCAGGAAGCCCACACGGTCGTGTAGTCGGGGAGCATCCATTCGTAGAGATCCGACTCCAGGGGGTCGGCCACCGCGATGCCCTCGAACTCCCCTCCGATGTGACGCGCAGCGAAGGCGGTCCGGGCCCTCCGACCCTGCTCCCGCAACTGCGCCGATCTCGAGGCCGACACTCGACCGGGGACCTTGGGGTTCAAGCGCAGAGCCCCGCTCTTCGGCCGCTCCGAGTATCGGAAGACATGATAGAAGGACGCTTCACTCGCCTCAAGCAGAGTGCGGGTTCGCTCGAAATCTACGTCCGTCTCCCCCGGGAATCCCACGATCACATCCACCCCGAGGCCCACCGGCAGCTTCCGTGCCCGCAACGAGTCGATGAGGATCTCGAAGTCCGCCGACCGATAGTTGCGCCCCATGGCCTCCAGGATCCGGTCACTTCCCGATTGCAGAGCCAAATGAAGGTAGTTGCACAGCCGTGGCTCTCGCTCCATGAGATCGAGGAGTTCGACCCCCACTTCTCCGGGATCGAGACTCGAGAGGCGGAATCGGACACCGTGATCCACCACTTCCAGAAGCATCTCCAACAACTCGGTCAAGCTCACTGCGGTGGGCAGATCCCGGCCGTAGTGTCCCAGGTGAACTCCGGCCAGGACGATTTCCCGATATCCTTCGGCGACCAGATGCTTCGCCTGATCCACCACTCGCCTCGGAGTCCGGCTGCGACTCGGACCTCTCGCTTTCCAGATCGTGCAGAAGGTGCACCGCATGTCGCAGCCGTCCTGCACTTTGAGTGTGGCCCTCGAGTGATCGCCGAAGGAATCGATCCACTCCTCCGCCATCTCCATGTGTCGGCGGAAGGGAGCAACCGCGCAGAAGTCTTCGTCCAGGATTCGGTGGAGGTACTCCTCGAGTCTGCGTTTCTCCTCGTTGCCGAGGACCACGTCGATCTCGTCCAGACCGGCCAGCGACTCGCGGGCGAGCTGTGAATAGCACCCCACCACCGCGATCCGGCAGCCGGCGTTTCGTCGCCTCAGCGACCGAGCGATCTGGCGACATTTCTGCTCCGCTCGGGCGGTCACCGCACAGGAGTTGATCACGTAGAGATCCGCGGGGGCCTCGAAAGAGACGACCTCCACCTCCTCGTCGCGTTGTAGTAGGCGAGTGCGCATGCTCTCGGTCTCGAATTGGTTGAGACGGCAGCCGAGGGTATGAAATGCCACACGAATCATGGAACACCGTAGGGAAGGGACGGTCACGGGTTGGGGTTTCAGCACGAAAGCCCCGACGACGCGGGGCTTTCGCACAGAAGCATCGGAAGACCACCCGATCAGGCGGTGGCATCCTCCGCCGCGAGCTCCCGGTCCAGCTCCTGATCCTGGTCCCGTTCGAGCGCGGCAAGTTCTTCTTCACTCAGATCGCGCTTGGCATGCTCCTCCAAGTAGGCCGCGTGCTCGTCCTCGTGATCCGCGAAGTACTCGGTGGCACTGAGGACGATCTTGCGATTCTCGGGCTGCATCTTGATGACCTTCAGAGGGATCTCCTCGCCCACCGAGAAGTGCAGAAGCACCTTCTCGATGTCCGGAATCCCGAGATGTTGGGAGGGCACGAATCCTTCGACCGCCCCTTCCATCTCCACGATGGCTCCGTGATCGAGGGTTCGGACCACCGTTCCCTTGGTCTCGGTCCCCACCGCATAGGTCTCCGCCAGATCGTCCCAGGGATTGTTCTCGAGCTGCTTGATCCCGAGGCTGATCCGTCTCTTCTCGGTGTTGATGTCGAGAATCACGACCTCTACGGTGTCGCCCTTCTTGACGATCTCCTTGGGATGCCGCACCCGCTTGGTCCAGCTCATGTCGCTAATGTGCACGAGCCCGTCGATCCCCTCTTCGACCTCCACGAAGGCACCGAAGTCGGTCAGGTTGCGCACCTTGCCTTCGATTCGAGTTCCCAGCGGATACTTGTTGGGGAGCTCCTGCCAGGGATCGGGTTCGGCCTGCTTCAGACCCAAGGAGATCTTCTCGTTCTCCTTGTCGACCTTCAGGACCATCGCTTCGACCTCTTCGCCGATGCTCAGGATCTTCGAGGGATGACGCACATTCCGCGTCCAGCTCATCTCACTGATGTGGATGAGACCCTCGATGCCCTTCTCGAGTTCCACGAAGGCGCCGTAGTTGGTGATGCTGACGACCTTCCCCTTGACCACGCTGTTCTCGGGGAACTTCTCCTCGACGCCCTCCCACGGGTAGGACTGCAGCTGCTTCAGACCGAGGCTGATCCGCTCGCGATCGCGGTCGAAGTCGAGGACCTTGACCTCGAGGTCGTCACCGATGCTGACCACTTCGCTGGGATGACCCACGCGACCCCAGCTGAGATCGGTGATGTGCAACAGACCATCGATTCCCCCGAGATCCACGAAGGCGCCGAAGTCGGTGATGTTCTTGACCACCCCGCGGCGGACTTGGTCCTTGGCCAGCTCGCCGATGAGCTTGCCCTTCTTCTTCTCGCGTTCTTCCTCGAGGACCACGCGGCGGCTCACCACGATGTTGCGGCGACGCTTGTTGATCTTGATGATGCGGAACTGGAAGGTCTCGCCGATGAGCGCATCGAGGTCCGGCACTTGGCGCAGAGCGACCTGCGATCCCGGGAGGAATGCATGCACGCCCATGAGGTTGATGACCAGACCACCCTTGATGCGTCGGTCCACCACCCCATGAACCACGTAGTTGGCATCGAAGGCGTACTTGATGTCTTCCCACACCTTGAGGAAGTCGGCCTTCTCCTTGCTCAGCGCAATGAGGCCGTCCTGATCTTCGATGCTCTCGAGAAAGACGTCGTAGGTATCTCCGACGCTGACCTTCTCCACTCCCCGGAACTGGGAGAGAGGAATGGTACCTTCGCTCTTGAATCCAACGTCGACGAGAACCTCGCCTTCGCGAACCTCGACGATCGTTCCCTCTACGATCTGCCCCTCTCGGATCTCCGAGAGCGTGCCTTCGTAGAGTTGGATCATATCGAGCATGGCCGCGGCATCGTAGTCATCGTCTTCGATGAGCTCGGTATTCACGATTTCCCGCGGATCGAAATCGGTGGTCAAACGGGCGCCACGTTGTCCCCTTTGGGGGCCGCGCATCGGACCGGAGGAAGCAGCGCCATTGGCGCCCTCTTGCTTCTCCGGGCTGGGAGTTGACTGTACGGACATGATTTGGTTAGGGCCTCCTACAAGCACTGAACTCAACCGCTCTTTCGGGCATCCGCTGATGATAGGAGCCTCCTGCCCTCTCGGCAAGGCCGAATGGGCCTTTTTCTGCCGATTTCGGGGTCAAACCGCCTCTTCTGCCGCCCGATGGCGGAAGGCGTGGACCTGGGCCAGGTAGAGCTCCGCGACCCGCTCCTGGATCTGACGGTCGGTGAGCGAATGCCGCAAATGCTCCACTGCGTGGAGGCGAGTGGGCGGCCCGATCCAGACCCGAATCGTCTCTCCCCCCCACAGGGCCTTCCAGATCCGCGGCGTTCCTTCGACGTAGCAGGGCAGGTAGGGCTGGCCGGTCTCCATGGCCAGGATTCCGAGTCCCTTCTTCATCGGCCCTGGACGCCCGACCGGACGTCGCGTGCCCTCGGGAAAGATCAGGAGATTCCCTCCTCCCTGCAGCAACTCGCGGGCCCGTTGGAAGGCCACGGGGTCATAACGTCCCCGAACGATGGGAATGGAGTTGAAGAGGGAGATGAACCACCCCAGCGGCCCCCAGAAGAGCTCCTTCTTGGCCAGGAAATGCAGTTCCCGGTTGATGGCCACACCGATGACCGGAGGGTCCCACCAGGAGATGTGGTTGCAGGCGTAGATCAATCCCTCCGGAATCTCCTCGTGTCCGGAGCCTCGCACCCGCATGCGGAACGGACCCTCGAGGATGGGCCGGAGAATGGCTTTCAGAACCCGATAACGGAAATGATGGTAGCGAAAGGGACGCATCACTTCCGGAGAGGCCACGCGGAGTCGGCTCGCTTCGGCGATGCGCACACACTCCTCGACCACCTCGTCGAGGCTCATCGCGGTGGTGTCCACCACATGGGCATCCGGGGACACCTGCAACGGACTCTCGCTTCGTTCGGAGTCGAGGCGATCCCTCCGCTCGATCTCGGCCATCACCGCGACCAACTTCTCCCGACTGAGCTCCTGGCCGGTCTGCGCCGCCCGACGTCGGGCCCGTTCCTCCGCGCTCGCATCGAGGTAGATCTTGCAGGGAGCCAGCGGCAACACCACGCTCCCGATGTCCCGGCCCTCCATGACCACCCCTTCGGGACAGGTCCAGGAGAGGCTGCGCTGCAGCTTCTGCATGTGACGACGCACCGGGGCGTGGGCGCTGAGTTCGGAGACCTTGGCCGTCACCTCGGGCCCGCGAATCGCCTCGTCCACGGCCTCACCATCGACGAACAATCGGCCCTGCTCCCAACTCAATCGCAATTGGCTGGATCGAGCGGCGAGGGCCTCGCCGTCGTCGAGGGGGATGTCCTCGCACAGGGCGACGTGGGTGAGGGCTCGGTACATCGCTCCCGTGTCCACATGGGTCAGTCCCAACTCCTGGGCGACTCGGCGGGCCACGGTGCTCTTCCCCGAGCCCGCGGGACCATCGATGGCGACACTCAGTGGATCAACTTCCATCTCTCAACCCCTCGAAGTGCCGACAGAAATTCGGATCGCTGATGCTGGCCGCCGAAAGATCGACGATCACCGCTGCGGTCTCGGGACCCCGCGCGTGCGCGCCCATGGCCAATACCGCCGATGCCATCGCCATGCGGTGATCCTCGAAGACCGGGGGCGAAGTTCTGAGCTGGGGTGCTCCGCCCACCACGCTCAAGACCTCGCCTTCGACCTGGTGGTGGATCGACCAGGCTTCGAGAAGCTCGCAGATCCCTGCCACCCGATCGCTCTCCTTCACCCGGAGCTCGGCCACGCCCTCGAAGACCGAAGTGCCCTGGGCGAAGGCGGCCAGGACCGCGAGGAGGGGAATCTCGTCCACCATCGAAGCGACCTGGGAAGACTTCACCTCGATCGCCCGCAATTCTGGGGTCCAGCGCACTCCCAGATCCACCACCCTCTCTCCCACCCGGTCGCTCTCCGCGCCGATCTCCAGGACCACCCCCATCCCTTCGAGGACGTCGAAGAAACCCCACCGGGTGGGGTTCTTCAGCATCCGCCGGGCCACCACCTCGCTTCCCGGCAGAAGAAGCGCGGCGGCCAGAGGGAAGGCGGCGGCAGATGGATCTGCCGGAACCGCGAGGTTCTGGGCTCGCAGCTCTCCCGAGGGTCGGATCTCGGCCCAGCCCGGACCGAAGTCCACTGCCGCTCCCATCGCGGTCAAGAGATTCTCGGTGTGATTGCGACTGGGACTGGGTTCTTCGACCCGGAGGACCTGTCCGGAGACCAGCGCCGCCAGGAGCAGAGCACTCTTGACCTGGGCCGAAGCCACTTCGCTGAGATGAACCCCACCGCGACGGAGCGGCCCGGTCACGATCAAGGGAAGATGCGCACCATTGTCGGGGCCCTCGACCCGCGCTCCGAAGGCTCGCAGCGGCCGGGAGATCCGGGACATCGGCCGTCCGCGCAGACTGTCGTCCCCATCGAGAGTGGAGGTGAAGGACTGTCCGGCCAGGATTCCGGCCAGAAGCCGCACCGTGGTCCCGCTGTTGCCACAGTCGAGCCGATCCGTCGCCGGTCGCCACTGCAGGCCTCGACCCCGAAGCCCAAAGCTTCCCGGGGCGGTGGACTCGATCGCGATCCCCAGGGCCCGCAGGCATCGGGCCGTGGACTGAACATCCGCGCCCGGATTCGCACCACGGATCTCGGCCTCGCCTCGGGCCAGGGCATTCAGAAGCAAGGCCCGGTGGCTGATCGACTTGTCCCCGGGGGCCGAGAAACTCCCCCGCAGACCACGATCTCCTCGGCATTCCCAGAGCATGGATGGCAATCCTCGGACTCGATCGTGAGGGGCTCAGGAAGTCACTGCGGCGAGCACATCGCGCAGCGCCGACAGGAAAGCAGCGTTCTCGTCGTCCCGGCCCACATTCACCCGGAAGGCGCTTCCAGACACTCCGAATCCGCGCAGGGGACGAACGATCACTCCGGCTCGGAGGAGTCCGTCGAAGAGGGCTTCACTCCCTCCGGGAGCGAAGACCAAATAGAAATTCGTCTGCGAAGGCACGACCCGGCAGCCGAGTGCCTCCATGCCGGCTTTCAACTCGATCATCCGGCGCCGATTCGTCTTCCGACGTTCGGCCACGAGGTCCTGTCGACGAATGGCCACCGACGCCGCCCGTTGCGCCAGACGATTCACGTTGAAGGGCTGCCGCACTCGCTGCATCCACGAGATGAACTCTTCACTGCCCAGGCAATAGCCGATACGCAACGATGCGAGGGAGTAGATCTTCGAGAAGGAGCGCACGCTCACCAGATTCGGATAGCGCGCTCGCAGCTCGAAGTAATCGGGGTAGTCGTCTGCGGTCACGAACTCCGCGTAGGCCTCGTCCAAGACGACCAACAGGTCCGACGGTACCTTCTCCATGAAGTCGACCAACTCCGACTCGGTGAAGTAGGTGCCGGTCGGATTGTTCGGATTGCAGAGAAAGACCACCCGGGTGCGATCGTTCACCGCCTCCGCCATCGAGTCCAGATCGTGGACGAGGTCGGTGTCGAGAGGAACCGGCCGACCGCCATCGAAGTGCGATCGGGCCAGGAGACCGTAGATGGGAAAACTCGGATGCGCGAAGACCACCTCGTCGCCCGGACCACAGAGGAGGTGGACCACCAACTCCAGGATTTCATTCGCTCCGTTGCCGAAGAGGATCTCTCCGCGAGAGATGGGATAGACCTCCACCACCGCATCGAGGAGTTCGTGCCATCCGGCGTCGGGATAGCGGTGGGTCCGGGAGATCTCCTCGCGGAGAGCTTCCTGAACTTCGGCGAATGCACCTTCGGGATATTCGTTGCTCGCGAGTTTCATCACCGAGTCCAGCCCGAGTTCTCGCTGGACCTCTTCGATGGGTTTGCCCGGCTGGTAGGGCTCCAGTCCCCGCAGCCCTTCTCGGATGTGTTTCGAGATCCAAGACATCTCCGGCCTCCTCCTCCGCACCTGAGCGAATCACTCCTTCAGACTACTCACGCGAGGCTTGATCGTCACGCGGCGACAGACCCGCCTCTCGGCGCAACCCTTCCAGTTCTTCGGGCCGAGCCCGCCGCCATCTCCCCACCGGCAAGTCGCCGAGATCCAGACTGCCGATCTGCAGGCGATGGAGAGATCGCACTTCCGCCCCCACGGCCTTCACCATGCGTCGGATCTGCCGATTCCGGCCCTCGTGGATCGCGAATTCCAGAAGCCGTGCCTCGGCGTCCAGAGCCCGGATGCGGGCCGGCAGACAGGCCCGGCCGTCGAGGGAAATCCGACCCGCGCGCAGGGCTTCGAGTTCTTCGACGCCCAGACCCCGATCGATCTCCACCCGATAGGTCTTCCACACTCGCCCCCTCGGACGCTGGAGACGCTGGGCGAGGTCACCGTCATCGCTCAGGAGGAGTAGTCCGCTGCTGTCGGTGTCGAGACGACCCACGTGGAAGAGCCGACCCTCCTCGAAGACTTCGGGACCCAGAAGTGTCCGCAAACAGGGGCGCCGGTCCTGCTGGGCGAAGCTGCAGACCACGCCGACCGGCTTGTGCAAGAGGAGGGTTCTCTCCGGCCGGCGCAGGGTCGCGCGCCTCCCATCCACCCACACCTCGTCGCGGTCGGGATCGATGGTCCGGCCGAGTTCGGCCAGGACCTCGCCATTGACTTCGACCCGTCCCTCACGCACGAGCTGCTCCACCGCGCGTCGGGACCCCAATCCGGCCTGAGAAAGGAATCTATTGACCCGGATCTCCACTCGAGGCCTCCTGCGCGACCACCGGATCCTCCTCCCCCGAATCCTCTTCTTCCGATTCCGCTTCCTCGACCGGAGCTTCGGGGTGGAGTGCCCGGTCGAAGTCCTCGTCTCCGAGTTCTTCTCCGTAGCGGGCCGCAATCTGCTTCAGTTCTTCCTTTTGAGCGAGAAGGTCCTCGAGCTCGGAGAGCTGGGGCAAATCCTGGATGCGTTTGAGGCCCAGGTAGTCGAGCAAGGTCTTGGTGGTCCCATAGAGGAGAGGATGCCCCAGGCTCTCGGCCCGCCCGGCGATCTGGACCAGATCTCGCTCGAGCAGAGTGCCGAGGACCCCGGAGACCGAGACGCCGCGAATCTCTTCGATCTCGAGCCGGGTCACCGGCTGCTTGTAGGCGATGATGGCCAGCACCTCGAGTGCCGCCTTGCTGAGCCGCTGTTTGCGGCGGCCGCGAAAGAGCTTCGACACCAGCTTGGCGTGTTCTTCCCGGGTGGTGATGGAATACCCGCCTCCGAACTCCACCACCGTGAAGGCATGCTGGTCGCGATCGTACTCCTGCCGCAATTCTTCGATCGCCTCACGGACCGCGGCCCGTTCGACGCCCCCGAGAACCTTGGTCAAACGATCGACCGACAGGGGCTGGTCCGACGCGAAGAGCAGGGCTTCGAGTTCACGCTTCATCGCTTGCCTCCGTGGTTGTAGCCGGATCCTCTTCATCGCTCTCGACCTGACCATCACCGGGCAGAATCCACAGCTCCCCGTAGATCGTCGACTGCTGCACCTGAATCCTGCGCTGTTTGAGCAGGTCCAAGAGAGCAAGGAAACTCACCACGACTTCCATCTTCACCCGCATGCCCTGGAAGATCTCGGCGAATCGAAGACGATCCTCCGACTCGAGGCGTTCGAGAATCAGGGCCTGCTGGCCATCGACGGTGTAGACCTCGGTATACACATAGTGAGTATCCTGAGTCCGCATCTCCTCGAGCACGTTGCGCACCGCGTGCAAGAGGTCCACCATCGTCAGGCTCAGCTCGGGAGGCGTCTGATCCTCGTCTTCGAAAGGATAGGGAACTCCTCGACGGAAGAGCTGACGCCGCATCTCTTCGTGCGCCGCCAGGCGTTCGGATGCCTCTTTGTACTTCTTGTACTCGAGGAGACGACGCACCAACTCGTCTCGCGGATCGCCTTCGTCTTCCTCTCCGTCCTCCAGTCGTTGAACGGGAAGGAGCATCCGCGCCTTGATCCGCATGAGAGTCGCCGCCATCACCAGAAACTCCCCCGCGCTGTCGAGGTTGAAGACGTCCATCATCTCGATGTGATCGACATAGGCCTTGGTGATGTGGGCAATGGGAATGTCGTAGATGTCGATCTCATCGCGCTGGATCAGGTAGAGCAGGAGATCGAGGGGGCCCTCGAAATCCTCGAGATGGACGGTGTAGTTGGCCCGGTCCCCCACCAACTCCTCGGCTGGAGTCTCGGCGGGGGTGGTCGCCTCGGGAGCGGCATCGGGTTGTTCAGCGGGGAGGTTCAACACAGCTCCAATGGGTCGTGGTCCGGACCCGATGTTTCGGGCCCGCAGCGTCGGCAAGCTAGCAGAGCGATCGAGAGCGTGTCAACACGCCGGGACGGAGGGGCTCAGGCTCTCGGATGGCAGCGCCGGTGCTGGTCGATCAGATACTGACGGTCGAGGTGGGTGTAGATCTGCGTGGTCTGGAGATCTGCGTGACCGAGGAGCTCCTGGACCACCCGCAGGTCCGCTCCTCCCTGGAGGAGGTGGGTCGCGAAGGAGTGCCGCAGCACATGGGGCGTCACGCGGTCCTCCAATCCCACCCCGGCCGCGATCCGTTTGAGGATTTTCCAAAGTCCGACCCGGCTCAGACCACTCCCCCGCCGATTGAGGAAGATCTCGGAGGCGCCGCTCCGCCGGACCAGTCGGGGCCGAAGTCCTTCCAGGTATTGGGCGACCGCTTCGACCGCCGCGCCACCCACCGGAACCCACCGTTGCTTGTCGCCCTTGCCGGTCACCCTCACGATGGCCTCCTCGAGGTCCAAGGCCGGCAAGGGCAAGGTGCAGAGTTCCGAAGCGCGCAGTCCACAGGCGTAGAGCAGCTCGAGGAGAGCCCGGTCGCGGAGGGCCAGAGGGTGGCCGGGATCCACCGCATGCACCAGGCGCGAGACCTCCGCCACGCTCAGTACCCGGGGCAGAGTCTGGGGCAGGCGAGGACCGTGGAGCTCCCTCGCCGGGTCCTGCCGGGCCAACCCCGCTTCGCAGGCGTAGCGGTGCAGTCCCTTGAGGGTCGAGAGGGCTCGGGCGCGGCTCCGGGCCCCGAAGCCCTCTCGGTCCCGCAGGCCCAGGAAGTCCCGAAGGTGGCGTGGGCGCACCTCGTCGGGGCTCTCGATCCCGGACCGGTGCAGATGCGCGAAGTAGTCTCTCAGATCACGGGCGTAGTTCTCGAGGGTGTGGGGCGAGGCGCCGCGCTCGATGTCCAAGCCCAGGAGGAACCCATCGGCGGCCCGCTGGAGATCCAAACCGACCTCGTGATCTGCCGACCACTCTCTCACGACGGTCTCTCCGTACGATCGAGAAAGAACTCCAGGATCCGCTGTGCATCGACCGGACCGATGCCCGGGACCCGGATCAGTTCTTCCTTGGTCGCCCTCCCCACGGCGTCGGCGCTTCCGAAGTGCGTGAGCAGATGCTGACGCTTGGACCGACCGATCCCCGGTATCTCGTCGAGCAACGAATGGAGGGTCTCACGATGACGCAGCTTTCGATGATAGGTGATGGCGAAACGGTGGGCCTCGTCGCGAACCCGTTGGAGCAGTTTCAGGCCTTCGCTGGTGTGGGGCAGACGCACGGTCTCGGTGCGTCCGGGCACGTAGACTTCTTCTTCGCGCTTGGCCAGCCCAATGATGCTCGTCTCCATGAATCCATAGCGCTGCAGGGTTCTCGTCCCCACTCCCAGCTGTCCGGCTCCACCGTCCACCATGACCAGATCCGCCGGAAGCTGATCCTCGTCCCGGAGTCGTGAGTAGTAGCGCTCCAGACATTCCTGCATCATCGCGAAGTCGTCGATCCCCTCCACATTCTTGATGCGGAACCGCCGATATCGGCTCTTGAGAGGAGCCCCTCCCGAGAAGAAGACCAGCGACCCCACCCGCTGCCCTCCCTGAAAGTGGCTCATGTCGAAACACTCGATGGTCTGTGGCGCCACCGGAAGGTCGAGGCGTTCCTTCAGGTCCCTCACTCCCGGTTCGTCGTCCTTCACGCGTACGGGCCGGACCTTGGTCCGATTCAGATGCTCTCGCAACTTGAGCCGAGCATTGGTGCGGGCCGTTTCCACCAACCGCGCGCGGTCCCCTTTCTGCGGTACGCGCAGATGCACGCGGCGGCCGTGACGCTCCCGCAGGAGTTCCTCCCACAGGAGGGCGTCGGCCCAGGGCATCTGGAGCAGGATCGTCCGAGGAATCTGTTGGCTACGCTGCAACACTTCGGTGCAGAAGCGGGAGTAGAAATCCGTCTGGGAGTCTTCCCACCGGGAATGAAAGAGGTAGTCTTCACTCCGCACCAGCTTGCCGTCACGGATCCGCAGCACCACCCCGCAGGCGGAACGCCCCTCCCGGTCCAGGCCGAGCACATCGACGTCCGTGCCCAGACGCAGAACCACCCGATGACCCTCGATGACCTTCTCCACCGATTCGATCTGATCCCGCAGTTGCGCGGCCTCTTCGAAACGGAGCTCCCGGGAGTGTTCTTCCATCTTCGACCGGAGCTGATCCACGAGATCCCGACTCCGGCCCCGCAACAGGAGTCGGATCTGTTCCACGTAGGCCCCGTACTGCGCGGCATCGACATATCCCACGCAGGGAGCACAGCAGCGGTCGATGTGATAGTCGAGACAGGGACGCGGTACCGTCTCTTCGGGCAGGGCCAGCTCGCAGGTCCGCACCGGCAGAATCTTGGTGAGAGTGCGAAGGGTCAACCGCATGGCCCGGGCATTGGTGAAGGGACCATAGTACTCGTCGCCGTCGTCCGCGATGCGCCGCACCACGTCCAGACGCGGAAAGGCCTCGGAGGTGGTCAGCCGAAGGTAGGGATAGCGCTTGTCGTCATTCAGCCGAATGTTGTAACGGGGCTTGTACTCCTTGATGAGCTGATCCTCGAGGAGGAGCGCGTCCTTGTCGGTCGGCACTACGATCCAATCCACATCCTCGATGCGACTCACCAGGGTCCGGGTCTTGGGGTCGAGGTGGTCCTGAGGCCCGAAGTAGGACCGGACCCGGTGGCTCAGCTGCGCGGCCTTTCCCACGTAGATCACTCGGCCACGGGAGTCCTTCATGAGATAGACCCCCGGAGCGGCCGGGAGGGTCTCGACCTTGGAGCGGAGATCGTCGGCGGCGGTCACGAGACTCCTTTCGGGGGAATGGGGCCCACTGGACGGCGGAATGGACCCTGGAGGAAGTGTGCCGGGGATGCCCTCGGCGCGCAAAGGGGATTCTCAGCCCCTTGGACCTGCCCAGCCGTCTTGACAGCGGAGGGGGTTGGGTGTTTATTTGGTCGTTCTGGCCGATCCGCCGCCCGCTTGCGACGGATGGGATCCTCGGGAATGTCCATCAACCGAAGAGGTGCCGTCGTGCCGCACAACAAGAGCACGAAGAAGCGAGTCAAGACCAACGAGGTCCGTCGGCAGCGCAACATTCATCGGCGCAAGAAGATGCGTCGTGCCATCCGTGATCTCCGCGCGACGATCGCGTCGACCGAAGGCCCCCTCAGCGGGGACCAGGTCCAGGAGCTGACCACGGTCACCCGTCTTCTCGACCGAATGGCCGGCAAGGGGCTCATCCCGGCGGCTCGCGCCGCTCGGCTCAAGAGTCGTCTGACTCGCCAGGCCCAGGCCTGAAGGCCACCCCCGGTCGATTCCATCCGTCCCATCCGACGATGGGGAATCACGCCGATCCTCCCGGGTCGGCGTTCTTCTGATCGGTCGAGATCCTCAGTAGACCAGAGTGATTCCCCACCGCACCTCCCAGGGTGAGAAGGTGTTGAAGTCGTGGGTCTTGAGGACGTCCATCCTCACCGCGATCGGGGGATAGACCACCATGCTCGCCCCATAGCCCAAACTCCCCAGGTACTTGGAGTCCGGAGACACCCCCTGCCCGAAGCTGTCGATGAAGAGCGCATCCTCCAGCCACGCCGCATCGAAGAAGGCGTGGGCGCGAATCGGGGGAAAGGTCAGATCCCCGAAGGGGAAACGAAGGCCCACTCCGTCGAGGAAGGGGATCCGGAGCTCCAGATTGCCGAAGGCGATCTTGCGGGTGTAGAAGTCCAGACCCCTCACGTTCAGCTGCCCCCAAAGATAATAGGGCAAGGGATCGTCGCCGAAGGCCAACCGGCTGGAGGCCCGCAGCGCCACCACACTGCCTCCCACGCCGCGATAGTAGCGTCGGGTATCGAGCTGAATGGTGCTCCGGGAGAAGCCTTTGTTCTGCAGATCGAAGGTCTGGCCCACGGTGAGATGCGTGCGCGTCCCCCGGACCGGCCCCTCCCACCGCCACAGGGTGTTGTCCGACACATAGGAGGCGAAGACGCTCCACAACCAGGTGCGCGACTGGATGGTCCCCAAGGTCGACCCCGCTCCCCCCACGATGCCCGGAGGGTCTCGCGCCAGATGCCGGAAGACGGTGCTCGTCTCGATGCGGCGGAACTTGGACAGCGGATAGGTCAGCCCGAAGAAGCCTCCGGTCCGCACTTCGGAAATGTCCCGGAGATCCCGGTCGAGGCCATTGGGGCGAACCGCCAGACGAAACAGACCCATATGACGGTGTAGGCGGGAGGTCTGGTCCGTCCAGCTGAGCCCCGCATTCAGATCCTCGAGGCTGAAATTGTCGGTGGCGGTTCCGAAATGCACGAAGACCTGGTGATTGCCCAACAGATCGGTGAAGCCCACACTCGCTCCCGATCCGAAGGGCAGGTCGGGGTCGAGGGAGACCACCGACTGGACGAAGTCCAAACCGAAGTCGACTTCGTAGGGAGATGCGCGCGGGACCGGGAACTCGCCCCCCTCACCCCCTGAGACCGAGTCGACGACCACCTCCGAAGGCGTCCGGGGCGAGACCGCCGGCTGCCACGCCAGCGTATCGAGATCCGGCACTCTCAGAAGGTGAAGCTGGAAACGACGCTCGAAGTAGACCGCCGAGCTCACCTCCAGCCGGTCCTCTCCCCAGGACGCCTGCGGGAAGAAGACCCCTCCGGTGACATCGCTGATCGGGGCGATCCCCTCCTCGGTTGCGATCCACACATTCGGGGCCCCATCCCGGTCACTGACGAAGACGAAATCGTCACTCCCGCCGATCCATCGAGGCGCGGTGTCCAGACTCCGGTGACGCACCCGGACCACCACCCGCTCGGGATGGGAGAGGGAGATCTCGAAGATGTCGTGCCGACCCGTGGCCGGATTCTCGCGGTCGCTGGCGAAGAGAATGCGATCTCCCCGCGAATTCCAACTCGGATGGGTCTCCTGCCAGAGGTCGTCGGTCAAGCGACGCAGGCCCCGGCTTCGACGGTTCACGATCCAGAGATCGCTGCGACCGCCCGCGTCGAGGCCACTGAAGACGAGCTCTCTTCCGTCGGGCGAGAAGGAGGGGCTGGAAATCTCGACCACCGGGTCGCCGGGACCCATCTGGAATTCGAAGGTGGTTCGACCCTCGTGCAGATCATAGATGTAGAGCGCATCCCGTCCCCCGTGCTTGGCCACGAAGGCGATCTCGCGTCCCTCGTGGACGTTGATCCTCGAACGCAGAGGCGGAAGACTCTCGAAGGCCGCTTGCCGTCCACCCTCCACCAGACGCCGGTACTCCGCGTGCCCTCTCGGCGGAACGGTGACTTCGTAGAGGCTCAGAGGGCCGTCCCGATAGCTCAGGCACGCCAGACGCATGCTGCCATCGTCTTCCCGTCCCAGGATGACCGGCGAGGTTTCGAAGAAGGTGTGTTCGTCCACCAGACGACCCTGCTCGCGGGGACTCCGACGCAGGAGAATCTGCGGAAAGTAACGCCGCTTCAGATAGCCTCTCCACTGCTGATCGAGTTCCTCGAAACTCAGACCCAATTCCTGCTGCAGGAGATCCGCAAAGTCTCTTCCTTTCCACCAGCTCTCGAGCAGGAGGGTGGGAATCCGATCTCCATACTGGCTCCGAAGAAAATCGAGGATCGATTCGCCTTCCTTGTACATCAGGAAGGATCCAAAGATCTGCCACATCTCCGGAATCGGAACGAGGCCATCGTTGAGCACCGCGTCGCGCAGCATCATGTGAGCGCGCCAATCCGGCTCGGCATTGGCCACGCTTTCGGCCAGACCCTCGATGAACCAGAGCGGAGGACCCTCGTAGTCGAAGATCCTCATTCCACTCATCACCGTGGCCAACTTCGAGAGGGTGAAGGCGTGCACCATCTCGTGGCGGATCAAGTGCCGCAACTCCGCGCGATTGCCGGTGGCGCGCAGCGCGATCCGCCCCTTTGCGAATTCGGTGAACCCCGCCGTTCCATCGTCCACGAAGGAGGGGATGACATGGGTCTCCTTCAACCCATGGTGGGTGCCGTAGAGGATCAAGGGGATGGGGTCCTCGAATTCGAAGCGGAAGTACTCCGCGTACTCGCGGTAGGTGGCGCGGGCAACATCGAGGGTGAAGCGGGCCAGATCCTCTTCCCCCGGATAGAAGAAGACCTGGAGCATCCCCTCCTCGAAGACCCACCAATCCCGATCTTCGTAGACGACCTTGTTCTTTCCGAAGAGTTGCTGCGCGGCGGCGGAGTGGGAAAAGAAAGAGACCATCAGGGCCAGAACCGCCGACACCGCCGCGAAGCGTGGGCGCGGCTCAATCACAGCCCCCTCCCGTCCAGGCGTAGGTCGCTTCGAACACGCACACCGCCGGGCCCTCGAGGATCCACCGCCGCTCCTCGGGCAGGATCTGCACCGTGTCCCCGTGCTGCGTCAGCAGTTCGATGGGTCCGGAGGGCATGGGACTCAGAGCCGCGACCGCGGAGAGACATCCGCTTCCACAGGCCTGTGTTTCGGCTTCCACTCCCCGTTCGAAACTCCGGATCCGCCAAGAATCCTCTGCGCGGCGGTGCACGAAATGGACATTCGCGCCGGCGGGAAGCCGATCCGTCCAGTGACGCAGGCGAGCGGCGACGGCAAGAAAACTCTCGTCGGAGAGATCGCCCTCGTCGACTTCGACCACCAGGTGAGGATCTCCAGTGTCCACGGCGTAGCCCTGCGCGGCCGGAGCGTAGGAGGGCAGGTCGACCGCTTCCACGTCGAGCTCGGGCTTCGGAAGGTGGAGACGGACCCGAGCACAACCCCCTCGGGAGACAAGGATCTCCGCTCCCACCCGCCAGGCTTCGGTCGTGAAGGAGAAGGGCTGACTGGTGACCCAGCCCAATTGCCATGCTCTCCAGGCCACACAGCGCGCGCCATTGAGGCAGAGTTGAGCCCTGCCTCCATCGGCGTTGTAGAAATGCATGCGAAAGAGGGCGCCCCCTTCTCCACCGTCCTCCAGAAAGAGAACGCCATCGGCACCGATCCCACGTCGGCGATCCGCCAATGCCCGCACCAGCACCTGATCGTCCGGAGGGCGAGGGGGCGCCCCTCGGACCACGACGAAATCGTTGCCCGCACCATGCATCTTCGCGAATTCAATGTTCATGAACGGAGCTCGGGGCAACGGAGACCTGCTCAGCGGGGTACCCCCAAGATAGAACGCCCCCCAGCCCGGATCAAGGAGAGGAGAGACCGAGCGAATCCTCCGGCGCCTCGGCCCGGAGTTCCTCCGGGAAATCGGGGACCGCACCGGAATCCGCGGGCGCAGAGATCGATTCTTGCGACATGGGACCGGACAGACGCAGGGTATCCGGCCACTCGGGAAGGACTTCGACGATCCCCTCCTCGAGGTGATCCTCCCAGACCCCCACCGAATCCACCCCCCAGTGCTCATCGTGGTGGAGATCCTTCCACGCTCCCCAGGCATAGTCTCCGGGGGTCAGAGAGAAACGCGCACAGCCATTGGAATCGGCTAGAGCGGTCCGAGGGGAGATCAGGCGGGGAGCTTCGGCCACCCACACCACGAGGGGCACACTGTCTTCGACGTCGGAGCAGAAGACCATGTCGACCGGACTCACGCGGTCGAGGAGAAGCAGATCTCCGAGGTCGAGCAGCGTGTCCTCGGCCGCGAGGCCAAGGCTGTCGATCCGGGCCGAACGCTCCTTCTCCCCCCCACGTCCATCGCCATTGGCATCGACGAAGACCTCCAGCGAGTAGGGTCCGGAGGGAGAGTCCAGCCAATCCAGACGAAAGTTTCCCTCGGCATCGCCCCGGGCCGTCCTCCAGAGAGTGGCGCGCCGGGAACCCTCGGGCGGAGTAAGGCTGAGCTTGGCCACCACTCCTTTGAGCTCGGTGATGGTCGTGTCCCTTACCGTCGCCCGACCCCGAATCGTTCCCGAGGGGAATGCGCTTCGGGTGGTGAAGGCTCCGAAGCGATCCACCCCCATGCGGACGCGGTGACGGTCCATGAGGCTCGCCGCGAGTTGCCACACCACCACGGTGTCGGCGGGCCACCCGTGCAACGGACGGAAGACGACGTCGAGATCCTCGAAGTGGGGATTGGACAGTTTCACGTCGGGAATGATGGTGAGGGCCCTTCCCACACCCCGCCGGTCGATCTTCTCGGTGAAACTCAGCCGCAGATCCGCGGCCGGATCGACACGCACCGCCAGCGACCCCGGGTCCGCGCTGATCAGGACCGGAGGGGTTTCGTCCACCGGTCCGCCGGACGGACGGCCCACCTGCGCGCAGGCCACCAGTCCCCCCAGCAGACCGATCGCAAGACCCCTTCCCAAGACCATCCCTACCGAGATCATTCGCTCCCTCAGGGCATGAGGAGATGAAGGATCGCGCGCTGCACGTGCAGTCGATTCTCCGCTTCGTCGTACACCCGGCTGTGGACTCCGTCCATGACTTCGTCGGTGATCTCCAAGCCCCGGTGCGCCGGAAGACAATGCAGGACGATGGCTTCGTCCTTGGCGTGTGAGAGAAGAGCGTCGTTCACCTGAAACGGTTGGAAGATCTTCGCACGCTCTTCGGCCTCCGCCTCCTGTCCCATACTGGCCCAGACGTCGGTGTAGACCACATCCGCATCGCGCACCGCCTCGGCCGGCTCATGGGAGATGGTCAAATCCAAGCTCCCCTTCGACCGGGCCGCTTCGACCACCGAAGCCTCCGGAGCGTAGTCGCGCGGAGTGCAGATCACCAACCGGAAATCCAGCAGCGCCGCCGCGTTGATCCACGAATGCGCAATGTTGTTGCCATCGCCTACGTATACGACCTTGCGACCTTCGATCCCACCGAGGTGCTCTTCGACGGTGAACACATCGGCCAAGATTTGGCAGGGATGTGCCAGATCCGTGAGTCCATTGATCACCGGCACCGTGGCCTCCGCTGCCAAGCGCTCCACATGAGAGTGGTCGAATGTCCGAATCATGATGCCGTCCACGAAACGCGAGAGGACGCGAGCGACGTCCTCGATGGATTCGCGCTGGCCCAAACCGATCTCCTTGTCCGTGATGTAGAGAGACTTGGCTCCCAGCTGTCCCGCCGCAACTTCGAAACTGATGCGGGTCCGCAGACTGGGCTTGTGGAAGATGCAGGCCAGAGTTCGATTCGGATGAGAATGGGCCAAGCGATGCTCACGGGCCTGAGGTTTCTGCTCTCTCGTCGTCGCGAAGATGCGATCGACATCCTCTCGGCTCAGATCGAGGATCGTCACCAGATGCTGCGTGCTCAACTTGGACATACGGAGCTCTCCTTGAGGAAAGTTGGGGTCAGAGGATGTAACGGCTGAGGTCGGTGTCTTCGGCCAGATCTGCCAGTCGTTGTCGTACGAATTCGCCATCGACCACAACCTTGGTCGGCGGCAATTCCCCCGCCACTTCGGGCGGGAGCTCGAAGAGCATTCCTTCGAGCAGCGTGCTCATGATGGTGTGCAGGCGACGAGCGCCGATGTTCTCCTGACGTTGGTTGACCTCGAAGGCGATGCGAGCGAGCTCTTCGTAACTGTCCTCCCGGAACTCGAGCTGACAACCCTCGGTCGCCAACAGCGCGCTGTACTGCCGAGGCAGAGAGTTCTCGGGCTCGCGGAGAATCCGAACGAATTCCTCGCGTCCTAGACTCTCGAGTTCCACCCGGATCGGAAATCGCCCCTGCAATTCGGGAATCAAGTCGCTGGGCTTGGCCATGTGGAAGGCGCCGGCCGCAATGAACAGGACGTGGTCGGTCTTCACCGTGCCGTATCGCGTCTGCACCGAACTCCCCTCGACGATGGGGAGTAGATCCCGTTGGACACCCTCCCGGCTCACATCCGCCCCGTGAACTTCTCCCTGGCGACTGGCGATCTTGTCGATCTCGTCGAGAAAGATGATGCCGTTGCGCTCCGCTCTCTCGATGGCCTCGAAGGCCACCCGATCGTCGTCGATCCGGCGATTAATCTCTTCTTGGCGCAGGATCTCTCGGGCCTGTTCGAGGGGGAGAGTCCTCTCCTTGCGTCGCTTGGGGATCATGCTCTTCAATGCGTCGCCCAGCCCCGATCCCATGAGGTCATCGCCCCCACCTCCCGCGCTGAATATCTCCAGCATTGGACCACTGGTCTGCTCCACTTGAAGGGTGAGCTTGCGCTGCTCGAGTTCTCCCGCATCGAGCTGTTGGCCCAGCTTCTCCCGGCTGCGCAACCACCGCTCTTCGGTTTCCGGAGCGGGATTGTGCAGAGGAGGAAGCAACAGATCGAGAAGCCTTCCCCGGACCGCGCCTTCGACCGCGGACTCGATGCGCTGGGCGTGCTCCGCTCGCACCAATTGCACCGCGGCCTCTACGAGATCGCGGACCATGGACTCGACGTCCCGCCCCACATAGCCACGCTCGGTGAACTTGGTGGCCTCCACCTTGACGAAGGGAGCCGCCACCAGACGGGCCAAACGTCGAGCGATCTCGGTCTTTCCGACCCCCGTGGGTCCGATGAGTACGATGTTGTTGGGCATGATCTCATCGCGCATCGGCGTGGACACCTGCATCCGCCGCCACCGATTGCGCAACGCCACCGCCACCGCCCGCTTCGCATCGTGCTGACCGACAATGTATCGATCGAGCTCCGCGACCACCTTTCGGGGAGTGAGATCTTCCTCTGCGCTCGCCGCTCTGAATGGCGGCGACACGGTCACCCCAGGCCGCTCCGAAGACCCTGCAGTCGACAACTCCATCTCATTCATGTCGTCCCCTCCGCCATGTCGAGAGTCACCACTTCGATGCGGTCGTTGGTATAGATGCAGATCTCGCTCGCGATTCCCAGCGCCTTGCGGCAGATCTCCTCGGCCGCAAGGTCGGTTTCACGGAGAAGAGCTCGGGCCGCAGAGAGGGCGTAGGGGCTGCCCGATCCGATGGCCAGCACACCGTCATCGGGCTCGATCACGTCGCCGTTGCCACTGAGGATGAAGGCATGGTCCGCATCCATGACTGCCAGCATGGCCTCGAGCCGCCGCAGGATCTTGTCGCTGCGCCACTCCTTGGCCATCGCCACCGCGGCTCGCGCGAGCTGACCGTCCATGGACTCGAGGTGCCCTTCGAACTTCTCGAAGAGGGTGAAGGCGTCGGCGGCAGACCCGGCAAAGCCCGCGAGGGCCTTTCCTCCCGCCATCGTCCGCACCTTTTTCGCTCCCGCCTTCATGGTCATCTGGCCGAAGGTCACCTGACCGTCGCCGCCCATGCAGGCCCTTCCTCTGGCTCGAACCCCCAACACCGTGGTGGCATGAATGGTGGGACTCACTGTTCGTCGTCCTCTCTCTTGGTGCGCGACCTCGTGGCCCGCGGGTGCGCCATCTCGTAGGCATCGCGCAGTCGCGCGGTGGTCATGTGGGTGTAGATCTGGGTTGTCGAAAGACTCGCATGGCCGAGGAGTTCCTGCACTCCCCTCAGATCCGCTCCTCGATCCAGGAGGTGCGTGGCGAAGGCGTGGCGCAGATCATGAGTGGACAATCCACTCCCGGCGACTGCCCGCCGCACCGCGTTCTCCACGACGCGCTGCACCGTCCGCCTCGAAAGAGGACGATGCTGACGGCCCACGAAGACTGGCGCGTCGGCCGCACTCCCGGCGACCCTTCCTCTTCGAAGAGCCGCAATGCTTTCCTCCGACAGACGCGCCTCAAGATAGGCGCTCACCCACCGCTTCGCCTCCCCCAGAAAAGGAAGATCCCGTTCCTTGTTGCCCTTGCCCCGGACCCGAAGCAGCTCACCCCGAAAGTCCAGATCACTCAAGCGCAGCCCCACCAACTCGGCCAACCGAATTCCACATCCATAGAGGAGTTCGAGGACTGCACGATCCCGAAGTCCGCGGTCGGTGTCGAGGTCGGGGGTCTCGAGCAGACGGGCCACGAGCTCCTCGCTCGCCAGTCGAGGCAATCGCCGCGCGACCCGAGGCGCACGCAATCCCGCGGTGGGATCGTCCTCCCTCGCCCCGGTTTCCCGGAGGTAGAGGAAGAACTTTCGCAGCGCCGCGAGGCGACGGGCCAGGCTGCGTCCACTGATGTTGCGTCCTCGCTCGTGAGCCAGAAAGGCGCGCAGGTCATCGGTGCTGAGCCGATTCCAGTCCGTGGACAGGTCCCGGGCCTCCCGGGCCCTCACCACCGACCGAAGATCGCTGTCGTAGGATTGGAGAGTTCGAGGGGACAATCCCTCGACCGCTCGCAGATGATCGAGCCAGGAACGTCGCAGATGCGGGCTCTCGCCGGCTTCGGTCATTGGATCGTCTCCACCCACTCCGCCATTCGTCGACCCGCTCGCTCGACGTAGGCCTGCTTGCGTTGAAGCTTGTTCCGGGGAGGCTCGTCCAATGGAGGCAAGAGCCCGAAGTTGACATTCATGGGTTGGGGTCGCGAGTTGGTCTGGTCCCGCAGATAGGACAGCAGCGCGCCCAGCATCGTCTCCCGGGGCGGAGGCAAGAACTGGCGACCCTGCCACCGATGAACCACCGACAGCGCGGCCACCAAGCCGCTGGCCACGCTCTCCATGTATCCTTCGCAACCGGTGATCTGACCCGCGAGCCAGAGCTGCGAATTCGACTTCAGGGATAGGTCGGCCCGGAGGTTTCGAGGGGCGTCCACGAAGAGATTTCGATGCAACGATCCCAAGCGGGGAAACTCCGCTCCGGCAAGTCCGGGGATGAGCCGGAAGACCTCGGCCTGCGCTCCGTACTTGAGTTGGGTCTGGAAGCCAACCATTCCGTAGAGAGTGCCGTCTCGAGTCTCCTGCCGCAACTGCACCACCGCCCAGGGACGGCGCCCGGTTCTGGGATCCTCCAGTCCCACGGGTCGCATCGGGCCGAAACGCAGACTTTCTCGCCCTCGGGATGCGATGATTTCGATGGGCATGCAGCCCTGGAAGTAGGCTGCCTTGTCGAAGTCCTTGACCTCGACCTGTTCCGCGCTCAGCAAGGCATCCACGAAGCGCTCGTACTCATCCTTGTTCAAAGGACAGTTCAAGTAGTCTGCCTCTCCCTTGCCGTAGCGGCTGGCCCGGAACACGATGTCCTGATCCACGCTGTCGACCATCACCGACGGGGCGATGGCGTCGTAGAAGAAGAGTCCATCGTTCTCCAACCATTTTTCCAACGACTCGGTCAATGCGGGCGAGGTCAGGGGGCCAGTGGCCAGAATGGTCATTTCTCCGACCTCGAGCTCCGTGACCTCTTCTCGGTGGACCTCGATGGCCGGATGCGATTCGATGGTCTGGGTCACCAAAGCGGAAAAGACCTCGCGATCGATGGCCAGCGCATGCCCTCCCGGCACGCGGGCCTGTCGGGCCAGCGAAAGGAGCCGGCAGCCCAATCGGTCCAACTCCGCCTTGAGAGCCCCTGAAGAGGTGTCCGGTCGTTCGCTCTTGAAGGTATTGCTGCACACCAGCTCGCCCAGGCGTTCACTCCGATGGGCCGGAGTGGTCCGGACCGGACGCATCTCGGAGAGACGCACGCGAAAACCGCGGTCCGCCAGTTGCAGAGCGGCCTCGCAACCAGCCAGGCCACCGCCAATGACATGGACCCTTCCCGACTGCGAGTCGGTCAGTTCGCCCCGTGGCATCTCTTGTACTTCTTGCCGCTCCCGCAGGGACAGGGATCGTTGCGTCCGACCTTGGGTTGATCCCGGACCATCGGTTCGGCGGCTTGGGAGGAACCATAGGCCGACGCCGCCTCTTTCTGAGCCCGAGCCTGTTGGAAGACCTGTCGAGCTCCTCCCGCATCGGCTCCGGTGCCCACCGCGCTGGCGGCTGGAGAGGCGGTGAGTCCTCCCGCTTCTGCCTTCGAGGCCTGCCCTCCCGCGAGGACTTCCTGAGGCTGAGGCGGTCCCACCGCCACTTCCATCCGGAAGAAGCGCATCACGATCTCCCGCTGGCTCCGCCCGATCATCTCTTCGAACATCCGGAAGCTCTCGCCCTTGTACTCCAACAGGGGATCCTTCTGCCCGTAAGCTCGCAGACCGATCCCCCCCCGCAGAATGTCGAGCTCATGGAGGTGGTCCTTCCACAACTCGTCGATGGTTCGCAGAACCACATGGCGTTCGAGCTGATGGGCCAGGCCCTCTCCCAGGCGACTGACCTTGTTGCGATAGGACTCCAGGGCGCTCTTCACCAACTCGTCCCGCAGGGCCTGGGCTCCGACGTGCAGACGATCCTCGACGGGAATGGGCAGAGGCACCAAGAAGGTCGAAGTGAAGTCCAGCGACAGCCCCTCGTAATTCCAGTCGTCCGCCGGGCCATTGGGATCGATGTACTCCTCGATCATGTCGTCCACCGCATCTTCGATCCGCTCGGTGAAGGCCGAAGAACTTTCGTCCAGGAGGGCCTCTCGGCGTATCGAATAGACGACCTCGCGCTGCTTGTTCATCACGTCGTCGTACTCGAGGAGGCGCTTGCGAATGGCGAAGTTGTTGGCCTCCACTCGTTTCTGAGCGCGCTCGATGGCCTTGGTCACCATGGAGTGGGTGATGACCTCCCCCTCCTCGACTTTCATTCGGTCCATGAGCGAAGAAATCTTGTCGATGCCGGCAAAGAGACGCATCAGATCGTCTTCGAGACTCAGGAAGAAGACACTCGAACCCGGATCTCCCTGTCGACCTGCGCGGCCGCGCAACTGCCGATCGATCCGGCGACTCTCGTGGCGCTCGCTCCCGATGATCTGGAGTCCTCCCGGATCTTGATCGTCGCCGCACTCCCTCACGCCCTCGCCCAGTTTGATGTCGGTCCCGCGCCCCGCCATGTTGGTCGCGATGGTCACCGCGCCCTTCTGCCCGGCCGCGGCCACGATCTCTGCTTCGCGCTGATGCTGCTTCGCATTGAGGACGTTGTGCCGCACCCCCTGACGTCGCAACAGACGACTGAGGGTCTCCGAAACTTCCACCGTGGTCGTGCCCACCAGTACTGGAAGGCCCCGCTCGCTGAGCCTCTTCACCTCATCGACGATGGCGTTGTACTTTTCACGCTTGGTCCGGAAGATCAGGTCATCGCGGTCATCTCGGGCGATCGGGACGTTGGGCGGAATCACCATCACATCCAGCTTGTAGATCTCGTGGAACTCGGCGGCCTCGGTCTCGGCCGTTCCGGTCATGCCCGCGAGCTTGTCGTACATCCGAAAATAGTTCTGCAGAGTGATCGTGGCATAAGTCTGCGTCTCGCCCTTGATCGTGACTCCCTCCTTCGCCTCGAGGGCTGAATGGAGTCCGTCGCTGAAGCGACGGCCGTGCATGATACGGCCGGTGAACTCGTCGACGATCATGATCTGACCGTCCTGGACCACGTACTCGTCGTCCTTGGTGAACAGTGTATATGCCTTCAGCAACTGCCCGATATTGTGAACGCCTTCGTTGCGCTCGCCGTAGAGCCGATGCAATTCGTCGACCTTCTTCGCTTTCTCTTCCGCGTCGAGCGACTCGTCGGCCTCGATCTCCGCGAGACCCGTGGAGAGATCGGGCAGGACGAAGAAGTCAGGATCCGGATGTCCGAAGGACTCGCGCCCTTTCTCGGTGAGGTCGACAGTGTTCTGCTTTTCCTCGATGACGTAGTAGAGATCCTCGTCCGCCTCCCACATCGCCTTGTCGCGCATGAAGGCTTCTTCGGTCTTGGTGACGATCCCCTGCAGAGAAGGATTGTTCTGCAACAACTTCATGTATCGATGGAGCTTGGGGCCACCTCGACTCACCTGCAGGAGCTTGACCCGGAGCTCGTCGCTCAGCTCCTCGTCCTTCTGGAGCGCCCGCTCGATCTCGGCGAGATAGCTATTGAGGAGCTTGGTCTGTTGGCGCACGAGCTTTTCGATGTAGACTTTCAGCTCTGCGTATCGATCCGTGCTGTCGGCGACCGGACCACTGATGATGAGAGGCGTCCGTGCCTCGTCCACGAGCACCGAATCCACCTCGTCGACGATGGCATAGTAGTGATCACGTTGGACCAGGTCTTCGACGCGCACTGCCATGTTGTCGCGCAAGTAGTCGAATCCGAACTCGTTGTTGGTACCGTAGGTGATGTCGCAGGCATAGCTCTCCCGCCGCTGGGCCGGAGTCATCTGACTGCGGATCGAACCCACGCTCAGACCCAGAAAGCGGTAGAGACCGCCCATCCACTCGCTGTCGCGTTGGGCCAGGTAGTCGTTGACGGTGATCAAGTGCACGCCGCGGCCAGCCAGTGCATTCAAATACACCGGCATGGTCGCGACCAGGGTCTTGCCCTCACCGGTTGCCATTTCGGCGATGCGTCCCTGATGCAGAGCGATCCCGCCGATGATCTGCACATCGTAGGGGACCATGTCCCAGACTTGTTCATGGCCCATGACCTCCCAGCTCGCCTTGCGCTCGTTCAAACGCCGACAGGCTTCCCAGATCACCGCGAAGGCTTCGGGCAGGAGATCGTCGAGACTCATCCCTTCGGCCAACCTCGACTTGAATTCCTCCGTCTTCCCCTGCAGTGCCGCATCGTCGAGCGACTCCATCTCGGGGCGGAAGGACTTCACGGACTCCAGAAGCGGTACTAGCTTCTGATAGTCCCGATCCGACTTGCTCTTGAAGAACTTGGAGAACAATTTGGTGATGGCCATCGTGATGAGTTTCCTCACTGTTGCGCGGAGCTTGGGATCATTCCACGCATCGAAAGTTGCAGTTCCCGCCGAGGCGGGAACTGCGGGAACGGACTGGACGAGAATTGGGTCTTCGAGGGCCTAGATCGCTTCGACCTCTACCGCACGGCAATGGCCGTCGGCCAGCTGAATCTGAAATCGAACGTTCTGCCCGGCACGGAGGGATCGATACCCTCGTCCGAGGATTTCGGTGTGGTGTACGTACAGCGGCTCGGAAACCCCTTTGACATTGTCGGCATCGATGAATCCGTATCCGCGGCCCTCGTGGAACCAACGGATCACACCTGTCGCCATCAAGACCTCCAGAGTGGGAACGCTGGAAGAGACGATTCGGCTACAGGCTAGGTCCGTGGCGAGGGGACTGTCAAGGTGGAGAGGCGATCAGCCCCCGAAGATCCGACGGATGGAGCCCAGCAACCCCCCTGCCCGGGAGGAGGACCCGCCGCGGCGCCTCGAGGAGGCCAGAGCCTGGCGCGGATCCTTGGCCAGGGCCTTGTCGTAGTAGAGATCCGCCCGCGACTGCAGCCCCACCTCCTCGTAGACGAATCCCAGGCGGGCCAAGAAGAGGGCATTGAAGGGCTGAGCCTGAACCGCCTTCTGGCACAGATCCCGGGCACGATGCAACCGCTCCCCGCCGGCGAGAGCCTGGAGGTAGCCGGCGATGGAGAGATAGTCCGGATGGTCGGGCACGGTCCGCACCACCGCATCCATCACCCGTCGGGCCTGATCGTACTGACCCTGTTCGAGCAATCCTTCGGCCTTCATGAATCCCATGCGGGCATCCTTCTCCTCTTCGAGGGTCGGGCCCCGCCGCTTGGCTGGCGCTTCGGTCTTTCCGCTCGCCGCAGGAATCGCCGACGATGCCTTCGGCGGTGGAGAGGAGTCGGGGCTCCCCGATCCGCCCGCAGCCTGACTCTCGTCGTATTCGAGGCGACGCTTGGCATCGCTCAACACATCGTAGGCTTCCTGCACCGCGAGGAACATTTCGGTGCTCTGCGCGTCGTCCTGAGCCTGACGATCGGGATGGTAGAGCTTGGCCAGACGAAAGTAGGCTTTGCGGATCTCGGCCACCGAAGCCGTGGGCTTCACTTCGAGAAGATCGTAGTAGCTCGTGACCTGAGCCTCCATTCCCTACTCCTCCGTGGCGCAGCGGATTTCCTCGAGCGCACCCAGAGCCAGGGGATGGCCCGGAGACACCTCGAGGACCTGGTGCAATTCGCCTTCGGCTTCCTCGAATCGATGCTGCTCGACCAGGGTCAGCGCCAGATTGATCCGAGCCTTCTGGTAGCCCGGGTGGATGGCCAAGGCGTCCCGGAAGGCCGCCTCGGCCTTGGACAATTCGCCCAGCTGCCCGTAGGCCAGACCCAGCAACTGCAACAGGTCGGGATAGCGGCGTTCGCCCAATCCCCGTTCCAGGATCCGGACCGCTTCGGCGGGTTCCCCTTCCGTCAATGCGTCTCGTGCCTCCTGGCGATGCAGATCCTGTACGCTGGGGCTGCGATCCCGCAGGGCTCGAAGCTGAGCACTCGCGACCTCGAGCTGTCCCCGCTCGCAGGAGACCGCGATCTCCTCGATCGCTTCGCGGTAGATCTCTGGCGCGTGCTCCGCCAACGCGTCGACCCCCGCCCGCGCGGGCAGGGCCTCTCCCCGCTGAAAGTGGAGGGCGATGGAGTCCAGACGCGCGGCCAGGAAGGCAGGGTTGATCTCGAGGGCCCGAAGGTAGGCGGCTTGGGCTTGGCCATACTCTCCCAGGACTTCGTGCATCTCCCCCGTCCGGTGGGCCACATCGGCGAAGGTGGGTTGGAGTTCTCCGGCCTTCTCGTAGCACTCCAGGGCGGCCGCCGGATCGCTACTGCGGATCCCGTCCCCCAATTGGAGATAGGCCTCGCAGCAGTAGAGCCGGGCCTTGTCGCGGACGGCCGCGTCGGAGTCGTCGAGAAACGGCAGAAAGATCTCGATGGCACCGCGCAGATCGCCGGCCTCCATCGCTTCGAGACCCCGAGCCAGACCCGCTCCCTGCAAGAGGGTGAAGAGCTTTCTCAAAAACATAAGTGCCTACACGAAAGGGACTTAGCAGCTATAGGGAGCCAGTGGGCGCCACTGCCGAAGCGGTCCCACCGACTCCTTCCGAGCAAAGACCCTGCCAGCTCCCAGCGGCAGCGGTCACCGGCCGCGGTAGAGGTCGCGGTAGATCCGGGCGTTGCGGAGCACGTCGTAAACGTAGGCCCGCGTCTCGGTGTAGCTGATCAAGAGCGCGACCTGCGCCGGTGGGCTGCCCGGCGGGATCCGATCCCGCCATCGCCGCGCCATCCTCGGCCCCGCATTGTAGGCGGCGAGCGAGAGAAAGGCGTTCCCCTCGAATTCGTCGAGGTGCTCGCGCAGGTGTTCGGCCCCGAAGCGAAGGTTGGGGCCGGGGCGAAAGAGCTCTTCGGGATCGGGCCGTTCCCATCCCTCTTTCTCCGCGATGCGGGAGGCGGTGGCCGGCATCAACTGGATCAATCCTCGGGCGCCGGCCACGGAGACCACATCGGGGTCGTAGAAACTCTCCCGCCTCATGATCGCCCAGAGAATCTCGGGTTGGAGACCGAAGTCCCGAGCCGCCTCCACGGTGGCGTCGAAGAAGGGTGTCGGCCGCGAGATCACCCACAGGTCCTCCTGCAACTCGGACCCATCGTCCTGCATTCGACGGCGAAGCAGGAATCCGACCCGAGCCTGTATTTCCGGACTCCCGTAGCGCCAACCCACCTCGGCCACGTCGAAGAGCAGGCGAGTGTCGGAGACCCGATCGCGCACCATTTGGAGGAGCAGCCTCTCCGCCTCCTCCACCAGACCCAGGCGAAGGAGTTCGGCTCCCGCTCGGACCCCTGCATCGTGGCGGCGGTCTCCTCCGAGGGCCTGGCGCAGATGGTCGAAGGCCCGGCGCTGACGCTCATGAAGCCGGCGGGGATCGAGGGGCTTCGAACTTCCCTCCACCGAGACCGGGCCCAGAAGAGGAACCGGACCCTCCATGTCCTCGAGAGCCTCCTCCCACCGCAACTCATCGACCGCCGCATCGGCTCGCCGCGCCGCTCTCATCAACAACCACAGGGCCGACGCCCTGGCCGCTCCCTCTCCGAGAACGGGCTCGATCTCTTCGAATCTGCGAGTGAGCGCCGACAGGGCATCCCCGCGCGTCGACCTCAACAGGAGTCCCCGCACCGCAGCGTCACTGGCGTAGCGGGCTTTGGGCGATCGACGCACATATTCGTCGTAGACCCGGATGGCCTCGTCCACCTCACCGGAGAGTTCGTACATCCACGCCGCCTCCCACAGTGCTTCGACGGACCTTCGGGTCTCCGGGAAGTCCCGAGCCACTCCTTCGAAAGAGCGCGCGAGTTCCACACTCGAGCCGGCCCGCCGCGCCGCACCCAGAGGGACCGCCCGCAGCTCCGCCCGTTCCTCGTCGTCGAGACCCTCGGGCCAGGGCCGCGCCAACCATCGTTCCAAGTCTTCGTTGCGGCGCAGGCGATAGAACTGTTCCGCCACGAAGGCGAAGGCCTGGGCCGCGTCCTCGCCCTCCGCAGTGGCCAAGCCCGCCTGCACCAGGTCCAACGCCTGCGGACGCCGAACCGATCGGGCCAACCACCGCCCCACCTCCAAGCGCTGGGCCATGGAGTCCCAGATCGAAGCGAGCTGTGGATGGTCGTCCCAAAAGGCCAGTGCGTTGCGTCGCTCATCGGGACGCGAGAGCGCTGCGATGCACTCCAGCCAGGCCGCCGCCGCTTCCGGCCGGTGTCCGGCTCGCAGCTCGGCCAAAGCCCGTCGCAGGAAGACGGGGTCACGGCGCTCGGTGGCCGAAGCCCGCGACCAGGCCCGTTGGAGGGCCGCAGAGAGTTCCGAGGGCTCGGTCCGAAGGGAATCCGCCCAGGCCAACCAGGCCACCAGGATGGGGTCGTCGGGGTCGGAGCGGAAGTCGCGACCAAAGACCGCGACCCGCGCCCGATCCTGAGCCTCGACCGCGGTCCGAATGCGTTGGCGGTCGAAAGCCAAGCGAATCGAGTAGGCTTCCCGATGCCCATCGCGGGGCCACTTCGAACTCGCGGCCACCAGGGCATCGAGGGCCGCCTTCCGATCGCCCTCACGCACCAGGAGGCGAGCCCTCGCCCACTCGCGAAGGTGAGACGGGAAGTGAGAATCGTTCAGGGCCTCTTCCATCCCCGACCGATCCGCAAGCTGCCAACACAGGGCGAATCGTTCTTCGGGAGGGAGGTCGCGGGCCGTCGCCGGAGCTCTCAACAGCGACCGAGAGATGGCGCCACCATCGGCGCGGGCACCGGGCGTCCACACCAACGACGCCACCATGAATCCCACCACGGAGACCGCACCCGCGATCGAAGAGACCGAAGAGGAGAAGGCCGGTCGCCGCCCCAGATTGATCCGCATCATCTCCTCAGCGAAGCAGCAGGAATCGCCGTCGGAGGTCTTCGTTTCCCTCCACCACCAGGAAGTACACTCCCGAGGCCAGGGGAGTTCCGTGATCGTCATCTCCCTCCCACTCGAACCAGGTGCTCCCGGCCGGCAGCCGCAGGGTGCGGAGGCGACGTCCTCGGGCGTCGAAGACCCCCATCACCAAATCTCGGGGCAGAGGATCCTGCTGGAAGATCAGTGGCGTAGAAGTCGGATTGCGCAGGAGTCGAGGCAGAACCACCACCGCCGGTCGGCGGTAGGCGGCCTCTCCGAGAAGGAGGTCCGGAGTCTCGCCCCCCGGGGCAGAGGGCACTTCGGCGAAAAGTGCGATGGTCGCCACCTCGAGATCGGCGGGGAGCTGAAGTTCCCTCACGATCTCATCGCTGCCATCACCGAGGGTGAACAACGCGGTGGCGGGTTGCCAGGTGGTGCTTCCGATTCGACGGAAGCGAAAGCGCAGGGTCGCCAGGCCGCTCACATCCCCTCGCAACCGCGCGCGTCCCACGACCACCCCGTCGGGATCGAAGTCGATGCGCAGATCCGCCGACGCCACCGGCGCGCCCGATCGCAATCCCGCGATGGACCATCCCCTTCCCGGAGTGTCCCCGTCGGAGCCGAAGCGGAAGCGCAAGCGCAGAGGAATATCCACCCGGGGCAAGACCGCGCTGTAGGCCGTCCACGGCACCTCGCGTCCCCCCAATCCGATGGCCCCCCGCACCCTGGCCGCACTTCGTTGGACGACGTGCACCGTCGGACCGCCTTCGAGGGGGAGAATCCTCCATCCGCGTTGGGGGATGTAGACTTCCACCACCCCGGCGTCGAAGGCCTGGCCCGGAAGCGAGGCCTCCGTCTCCTGCGTCGACCAGAAACCGATGCGTCCGTCTTCGGGAGGAGAGAAGGTCGGGCCTTCGAGCACGACCTCCACCGAATTCGCGTAGGTCTCCGCCGAGTTCGTGAAGAGCCCCCAACCCGAACGAGTGGGCAGGGGCAGACTCCCGATTCCCAGGGGCAGGAATCGAGTGGTGTCGGCCGCCGCGCTCGAGACCGTTGGAACGAAGTCGTCGAGGGAATCCTCCGTCAGACCTCCGAAGACGCGCAAGGGGAGGTCGAGGTCGACCCGAGTCATCGTGGTGTCCCCCGACAGGGTCCACTCCAGACGCATGGGGGCCAAGCCCGCCACCGTGGACGAGCCGGTCTCTCGGAGGCGGATGGGGGTCGAAGCCTCCCACCGCTCCCCAACCAACTCCAGAGCGACATCGGCCCCGCTCTCGACCACCACTCGGGGGTCGAAGGTCTGGACTCGGAGTTGGGCCCCACCGACCGCTCCACTTCCCACCGCTTCGAAGACCAGATTCCAATCGGCAGTCTCTCCGAAACGCAGGTGAGCGCGCCTGCCCTGGGCGCCGTCATCGAAGAAGGCGGCCTCCAGCCGGAGCACCGGGCGCTCCGCGAGAGCGACCGACACCCGTTGAGTCCCGTCGCTCTCCACGACTCCGATGTCCACGAGAGGAGCCACGCGATCGGAACTGGGAAGCCGGCTCTGCGACGAAGGGTTCGTCGCCGGTCCCAAACTTCGTCGCGCTCCCCCGTCGAAGGGATCCGTGGAGTCGCCGTTGTTCCTGAGGGCATGCAGATCGGCTTGGCCATCGGCTTCTAAGAGGTCGATCCAGAATCCGGTGGCGCTGCGGTTCTCCCTCAGACTCTCGTCCACTCGGTAGGCGAGAATCCCATCGCCGGGGAGGTCTCCGTCCACCACCGCGCCCTCCCGTCGGGCTCTTCTCTCGAAGACGAATCGCTCTCGGCCCCAATCTCCGAGGGGCCGCACCTCCAGGCTCTGCCGCCGGGACCGATCCACGGTGGCCAGGCCGAGCTGCATCGGCGAGTCGGTGGTCACCCGCTCTTCCCATCCCAGAAGACGACGGCTCACCGGATCCAAGTTGCTGGGCCGGCGACCTTCGTCTCCCCAGCTTCCACTGGCCATCAACGACCAAATGCCCAGTCCGCCTCGAGAACTCACCTGCGAGAAGGCCCCACTCACATCGATATCGTAGAGATCTTCGAGGCCCAGAAGATGGCCGAATTCGTGGACCCACACCCCCAACGGTCCCCGCGCCGAGGTCACCACGAAGGCATCGCCGATCACTCCTCCCGCGGCCAACTCGGAGTCGAAATCCATTCGACCTTGGACCGACAGCAGGGCCGGCCCATTCTGCGTGGGATCGACTTCGAAGGACACCGCCGGATGCAGAATCAGCAGGAAGTCCACCACGCCATCATCGTCACCACTGCCGGGAATCCCATCGGGACCGTCGTCATCGAATTGGCCGAAGTCGTCCACGAAGGTGCTGGCCACCCTCAGTGCGTCACGGGCCATGAGCGGTGGCCCCGCTCCCGAGACGAAGCGCCCGTCCTGCACATTGCGATAGAAACCCAGGGTCTCGGGGAGTCGGATCCAGGGCAGAACCACCCCCTCGAGTTGGAGATCGCCTCCGCTGACGAAGTCCCAGTAGCCACGGACCGACCCCTCTCCCGCGCCGAAGACTCTGGACTGGAGTTCTTCCCGACCCGGCACTTCGCCCTGGGTGTCGGCGAAGAGGACCGGAAGCACCAGCAAGCGCATCCCGTGGGCCACTGCGCGGGCCCTTTGGTCGTTGAACTTGTGCAGAGGCGGACGCCGCTCCTGCGAAGTCTCGAATGCCTGGACGAAGGACTGGACCTGGTCCGGAGGACCTTGCCACAGCGGATGACTGGGATCGAGGGGGTTGGCCTGAGCGTTCCAGGCGAGGAGGCAGAGGAACAGCCCCCACCAGCGCTGTCGCCGCGTCCACTGAATGCTCACGAGAATCTCGCTTCGACCGGGGTGGGCCTCTCGGGTTGGCCTTTCAAAGTACAGGCGCCGTAATGGTGCAGACAAGCCCCGACTCTCACTCCCATCCGATGGTCGCGGGAGGCTTGCTGCTGATGTCGTAGACCACGCGGTTGATCCCGTCCACCTCTCGTACTACTCGACTGCTGATCCGGGCCAACACCTCGTGGGGCAGCCGCGCCCAGTCGGCGGTCATGGCGTCCTTGCTGGTGACAGCCCGCAGGGCGATGGGCGATTGGTAGGTGCGTTGGTCCCCCATGACCCCCACGCTCTCGATGGGCAGCAGTACCGCGCCTGCCTGCCACACGCGATCGTATTGATCGCCGTTGCGGAGCTCCTCGATGAAGATGTTGTCCGCGGCTCTCAGGAGCTCCAAGCGTTCGGGGGTGACCTCGCCCAGGCATCGCACCGCCAGCCCGGGGCCGGGGAAGGGATGGCGGTTGAGCATCTCGGCCGGGATGCCCAATTCCTTGCCCACCGCTCTCACCTCGTCCTTGAAGAGTTCGGCCAAGGGCTCGATGAGTTCGAAACCCAGTCGATCGGGAAGTCCACCCACGTTGTGGTGGGTCTTGATCACATGGCTCGGCCCCCGAACCGAGAGACTCTCGATGCGATCGGGATAGAGCGTTCCCTGTACGAGGTAGTCGAAGTCCCCATTCTCCTGGGAGGCCTTTTCGAAGACATCGATGAAGGTGTGTCCGATGATCCGGCGTTTCTCCTCGGGATCGGTCACCCCCGCCAACCGCGAGAGAAAGAGATCGGAGGCATCGACCGCGACGACGTTGCCGTGCAGGAGTTCGCCCAGCATCGCGCGAACCTGCGGTGCCTCGTTGTGACGCAACAGACCATTGTCGACGAAGACGGCCAAGAGCTGCTCCCCCACCGCCTTCTCCACCAAGGTCGCGGCCACCGTGCTGTCCACCCCACCGCTCACCGCGCAGAGCACCCGACGATCGCCGACGATCTCCCGAATCCGTGCGATCTCCGCGTCGACGAAGGAACCCCGATTCCACGCCTCGTCGACCCCGCAGCTCCGGCGCACGAAGTTCTCGAGCATCTGCATCCCGAATTCCGTGTGGGTGACTTCGGGGTGGAATTGCAAGGCGTAGATCCTCCTCTTCTCATCGGCGATGGCGGCCACCGTTCCCGAGGTCGACCGAGCCACCACTGCGAATCCCCGGGGTGGCTCCTCGACATGATCGCCGTGGCTCATCCACACTTGTTGAGATCGGGGAGTCCCCGCGAAGAGCTCGGCTTCGCCTTCCAAGGAGATCTCTTCCTGACCGTATTCCCGCCGTTCTCCGCCCCCGACGCTCCCTCCGAGGGCCTCGGAGATGAGCTGCATTCCGTAGCAGATCCCCAACATGGGAACCTTGCGTTCGAGCAGACGAGGGGCCAGATGCGGAGCCTCGGCTTCCTTCACACTCGCCGGGCCTCCACTCAGAATGACCCCGGAGAGGCGATCGATCTCCTCGGCCCTGCCCTGCGCATCCCAGGGGGGAACCATCTCGCTGAAGACCCCGAGTTCTCGAAGACGACGAGTGATGAGCTGGCTGTACTGCGAACCGAAGTCGACGACCAAGACGGTGGGACGATCACTCACGGAAACTCCTAGGATCAGTGACGAAAATGACGGGTTCCGGTGAGCAGGAGGGAAACGCTCCGGCGTTGGGCGGCTTCGACGACCTCGGCATCCCGAATGGACCCGCCCGGTTGGACCACCACGGCCACCCCGGCGTCGGCCAGGGCCTCGATGCCATCGGCGAAGGGAAAGAAACCATCACTGGCCGCGACACAGCCTTCCAGAGAGGCTTCGCTGCGGCGGGCTTTGTCGATGGCGAGGCGCGAACTGTCCACCCGGCTCATCTGTCCCGCGCCGATGCCGATGGTGCCGTGCGGACCCGCAAGAATCACCGCGTTGCTCTTGACGTGCTTCGCCACGCGCCACGCGAGGTCCGCGGCCGCCAAGTCCTCGGGAGAAGGCGTCGGGCCCGCCGCGAGATTCCAGGCCTCGAGTTCGGGGAAACCCTCGTCCTCGTCCTGACGCAGATGAAGTCTCCCCCAGACTCGTTCGTTTCCCCGCGTCGCCTGGAGGAAACGATCGAGGTCGACGTCGAGCCACCGCAGCTTCTTCTTCGCTCCCAGAATCGCCCGCGCGCCCTCGGTGTAGTTCGGAGCCAGCACCACTTCGAGAAAGCGCTTGGCCAAGCACTCGGCCGCAGCTTCGTCGACCGGAGTCGAAAAGGCCACGATCCCTCCGAAGGCGGAGACCGGATCGCAGGCCAGGGCGTGTTCCAGTGCGACCAGGGGCGTGTCGCCCAGACCCACCCCGCAGGGATTGGTGTGTTTGATCACCGCGCAGGCATGGTCCGGAAGGTCGGCGGAGAGCTTGAGGGTTGCCACCACATCGACCAAGTTGTTGTAGCTGAGTTCCTTGCCTCCATTGAGGCGCAGCCCCAATTCTTCCAACTCTTCGGCGCCCCCCACCGACCAGGTCGCGCGCTGGTGCGGATTCTCGCCGTAGCGCAGGGACCGGCCCCCACCGAAGAGTCCGCGCGAGATGAGGGCGTCGTAGCGAGAGGTCGTCTCGAAGACCCGGGCCGCACAGGCGCGTCGAAAGTCGAGCGTGGTCTCCCCCGAATGCGCATCGACTTCGGACAGAAAGGCGTCGTACTGATCGCAACCGCAGAGAACCACGCAGCGCGAGAAGTTCTTCGCGGCCGACCGCAGGAGCGTGGGTCCCCCGATGTCGATGTTCTCCACCCATTCGTCTTCGCTCTCGGACCGCGCCAGAGCGCCTTCGAAATCGTAGAGGTTCACGACCACCAGATCGATGAGCCGGAAGGGAGTGTCCGCCAAGGACTGGAGATCGGGGGCCAAGATGCCGGCGTGGATCGCAGGATGGAGGGTCTTCACCCGTCCTCCCAGAATCTCCGGCTGTCCGGTGATCTCGCTCACCTCGGTGACCGCGAGGCCGGCTTCCCGGAGCGCAGCCGCGGTTCCACCGCTGGCCAGGAGTTCGTAGCCTCGTTCGATCAGGGATCGGCCGAAGGATGCGAGCCCGGTCTTGTCGGTGAGGCTCAACAATGCGCGGCGGCTTCGAGTCATCGGAGTCCCAGCTCCTCGGCGCGTTCGGGAAAGAGACGGTGGAAGATCGCGACGTATCCGTCGGCCACCGATTGCAGCAGATCTTCGTCGAGATGCGGAGGCGGAGGACGGTGATCCCAGTCGAGGCTCAAGAGATGATTCCGCAGAATCTGTTTGTCGAGGCTGTCCTGCTCCCGCCCCACCTCGTACTTGTCCTTCTCCCAGTAGCGGCTGCTGTCGGGAGTGAGAATCTCGTCGATGAGGGTGAGCTCGCCATCGATGAGACCGAATTCGAATTTCGTGTCGGCGATGATGATGCCCCGCTCGAGGGCGTAAGCTCGCGCCTCGGAGTAGAGGCGCATGCTCTCGGCTTCGATGGCCGAGAAGGCCGCCTCTCCCACGATACTCTTGGCCCGGGATGCATCGATGTTCTCGTCATGCCCCTCATCGGCTTTGGTCGCCGGGGTGAAGATGGGCTGCGGCAACTCCTGACAGCGCTTCAGACCTTCGGGAAGGCGGTGGCCGCAGATCTCACCGCTGGCCAGGTAGTCCTGGTATCCGCTGCCCGCAATATAACCCCGAACCACCGCTTCGATATCGTAACGCTCCGCTTTGCGAACGAGCATGACCCGTCCCTCGAGGCGGTCCGCATGAGCGCGAAATGGATCGGGAAGCGAGGCTGCGTCGGCATGCACCAAGTGGTGGCACAGTCCACGACCGAAGACCTCGTACCAGGCCAGAGTCATCTGGGTGAGCAGAGCTCCCCTTCCGGGAACCGGCTGATCCATGATCACATCGAATGCGCTGATCCGATCGGTCGCGACGAGAACCAACTCGGAACCGAGGTCGAAGATCTCGCGCACCTTGCCGCAAAAGTCGGGTTCGAGGCCTAGGTCCTGACATCGGACCAAGGTCGGAAAACGCGCCAACGGCAGCCTCCAAAGAAGTGGAATCGGGCAGCTCACGCTCTGAGCCGCGGCAACCAGACTCACAGAAGAGTGGATCGAAGCACCGGATCCGCAGGATAGTTCCGCCGGGTAGGAGCGTCAAGAAAGCCGCCGCGGACATCAGCTCAACGGCAGCTCCCCACCCGCGCCGCGCCGCCGCGATCCCATTCGATCCGCAGAGCCCCGGCCTCATCCGTACGCCACACCCGCACCCTTGCCGACTCCAGGCGTTGCAGGACGGCCGAATGGGGATGACCGTAGCGATTGATGCGACCGCAGGAGACCAGCGCATCCCGCGGCATCAGAACTCTCAACCACCCCGCATCGGTCCCCGTATTCCCACCGTGGTGCGCGACCTTCAGGATCCGGATCGACGCCTGTCCCAGGAGCTGCGATTCCAGAAGTGCACGCTCCGCTTCGCGCTCCAGATCTCCGGGGGCCAGGAGCCCCTGCGAGGGTGAACCCACCCGCACCACGATGCTGCGGAGATTCGCATCCTTCGCCGACGCGTCCCCTCGTGGCCACCAACACTCGACCGGCCACTCTCCCATCTTCCACCGGTCGCCGGCCTCGACCCAATCCACTTCCGCTCCCTCCTCCCGCGCAATCGATCCCAAACGGCGGGCCCAAGCCTGGGTCGAATCCGCAGCGGCCATGATCAGCCGGCCCACCCGCCCCGAGTTCAGGAGGGCGGACGCACCGCCGAAGTGATCGAGATGCCCATGGGTGATGAGGAGGTCCACCCCCCGGAGATTGCGCCGGGCGAGGTAGGGCAGGACGGTGGACCGTCCCGCATCATAGGCCGGCGACCAGGGTCCGGCATCGACCACCAGGGTCCTTCCGCCCGCCCGGTAGACGGCGGCGTCTCCTTGGCCCACATCCATACTCACCCATTGCGCGCCGCCTCGATCCCATCCCCCGGCGTGGACGACCAGAACCAGTCCCAAGGCCCCCGTCCATCTCCAGAATCGCGCTCCCCGCCACGGCGGAAGCACCAGACTCACGGCCGTCATTGCCGCGGTCCAGGCCCCGCCGCCGATGCCGGGGTGACCCCAGGCTTCGGGCATCACCCGGGCCGCCAGGGCCACACTCGCGCCGAAGAGATGGCTCGCCACCATCACCATCATGTGGATCCCCGGCCACCCCAGACCGCAGCTCTCGACCAGGATCCCGACCAGCCCCAAGGCCAAGACTCCACCGAAGACGGGACCGATCACCAGAAGAGAGAGGGGCGAAGCCCAAGCGAAGGTCCCGAAGAGGCCCAGCACCCACGGGAGAGTGGCGAGTTGAGCCGCCACCGAGATTCGAATGGCCGCGACCAGACGGGAAGACGGCGCGGCTCCTTGGCCCCAGTGCAGGATCCCCACCGTGGCCGCGTAGCTCAGCCACCAACCCACCGAGAGCAGCGCCACCGGACGCCACACCAGCTCCGCCATCGCCACCACCGCCAGGCCATCCAGGGCGCGGCTGGGACGGCCCAGGCGGCGTCCCCACGCCCACCAGGCCACCATGCCCACCGCGCGGAGCATGGACGAGGAGAGCCCGGCCAACCCGGCCCAGGCGGCGATCAAGGGAAGGAGGTGGACCGTGCCCCGCCGACCCCACCGGCGAAAGGGCCACAACAGGAGCGCGCAAACGATTCCCACGTGCAAGCCGCTCAGGGCCAGGAGATGGGCCAGGCCCAGCCTCCCCATTCGGCCCTGGACCTCGGCGTTCAAGCCCCTGCGTTCGCCCAGGACCAAGGCCTCCCACAGGGGACTGCTCGCGCCCCACTCCCTGCGCCACCTCCGCACCAACCAAGCCCGGATCCCTTGGGCGGGACCGAGGCGGCCGCCCGAAAGAATCACCACCGAATCCCTCTTCACCCACGCCCTGCCCTGGACCCGCCGACCCAGCAACGACCGACGCCGATCGGCATCGTCGGGATTTCGGCGCGAAACCACCTCGATTCCCCCCAGAATCGCAAAGCCCCGGGCCCCGCTCTGAAGAGAATCGGGCAGACCACTCAGCAACAACCGCCGAGGCGGAGCCCCCTCGGGTCGGACCCAGGCCCGAGCCCGTCCGTCACGGCATGGAGCCGCGAGTTCGAAGGCAGCGGGGGTGTTCGCGGGCAACTCCCCTTCCAATCGGCCCAGGCGCCAGGCCCCGACCAGGCCGATGCCGAAGGCCACCAGGAGCAGCGCCCGCCGCCGTGGGCAACCGACCCAACCCGCGACCGCCGCTCCTCCGGCCACCAACCGAGCGGAGAGCTCCACGTAGGGACCGCCACAAGCAAAACCGCAGAGGGCCTCCAGAAGGGACAGCCAGGCCAGGGACATGGAAAGGGGGGAGGACGAGTTCGTTCAGTCGGCAGGGGTGGGAGCCAGGCAAACTCGATTGCGCCCCCTGCGTTTGGCTTCGTAGAGGGCTTGGTCCGCGTGACGCAGCAATTCCTTCTCCCCGCCGGCGGCGTGGTGGGGCGCGACCGAAACTCCCATGCTGATGGTCACCCTCAGGTCTTGGCCGTCCGAGAGCTGGATCCGCTGCGACTCGACTGCGCTTCGCAGACGATTCGCGATGAACACGCCCTGCTCGCGGCCGGTGGCCGGAAGAAGCATGGCGAATTCTTCTCCGCCCCATCGGGACACCGAATCGATCCGACGCAATCCGGCCACCAGATGCTGGGCCACGATCTGCAGCACCAGGTCTCCCGCGTCGTGCCCGTACTCGTCGTTGACCGCCTTGAAGTGATCGATGTCCACGAAGAGCAAAGCGAGTTCCTGATTGCTCCGCGCCGAACGCTCGAGTTCGACGCTGATCTGCTGCTCGAAGAAGCCACGGTTGTTCAGACCGGTGAGGGGATCCATGTAGACTCGGCGCCGACTGCGGTGGAAGGCCCCCAAGAGCGCGGTCAAGGTTTCGGTTGCGCACAGGAGAAGGTCCCGGGGGACCGAACGAGGGGCCTGCAGCGCGCCCACGACCTCTTCGGCCAGCAAGACCGGAGCCCACACCTCGCCCCCCCCGGCGTCGACGACCGAAGTGCCGCCGTGGCGAATGCGGCGAAGCCACTCCGCCGCCTGTGGATCGCCCTCCTCGAAGACCGTCCATCGGGGCCCGGATTCCAGGCGCTGAGGAAGCTCGCTCTGGAGGAGCCGCAGGTGCACTCGGGCCGAGGCCAGTCGCTCCGCCAATTCCTCCATGATCACTTCCAGGCTGGCCTCCGGTCCGTAACTCACCCAGTCGCGTTGGAGAGTCCGGCGAATCGCCTCCAGAGAGGCCCGCGCGCCCCCATTGGGAGGAGCGACCGAGGGGAGGTCGGTGGCCACCGGCCGATCGACCGGCGTCGAGACCGCCGGAGCCGCCGGCTCCGCATCCTCCCCGAGCAGCGAGCGCAGGTCGTAGGCCCGAGGAGATCCGGGCAGGACATAGAGAGGGATCCGATCCGGGCCCTCGCGGAGCCGTCCGCCTTCTCGGAGGGTTCCGCTGGCGATGAGGCTGCGCAGGACCTCTGCCGTCACTGCACGCAACGACTCCTCGCCGCGGAGGGCCTCCTCGACACGGCGTCGCAGCGACGCATCGAGCTGCGACTTGGGAACCTCCCGGAGGAGGAAGCTCCGGAGATCGACACGTTGGTGCTGATACTTCATGTTGCGGATCTCGCACGAAGGCGGAGCATGTTCTGCACTGATACTACCACAATCCGCGGTGACGCCACCGCCCAGAGCGGCTATTCTCCCGCGATCGCACGGACGAATCCGCCCTTGGAGACCACGATGATGCAGCCTGACCACCCCCTACGCCCTCTGCGCTGGCGCCTGCTTCGCTCCCCTCGGTCGTGGTTGATGGCCATCTCGGTCGGGATCGCCGCGTGCGGCGCGCCTTCGGAGAGCGTCTCCCCCACCCACGCGCTCGATCGCGACGAGATCGCCCTCGACGAAAGTCTCTTCGCCGCCGATTCCCTGGACTTCGCAGGTGGCCTCGACCCGACCTTCGAGCCCCCCACCGACGAGAGCCTGCTCCAGAAGATCCTCCGCACCCATCCGGCGTTGGCCGAGCTGGAAGATCTCTACGTGGAAGGTGGAGCCCAGTACTTCGGAGGAGATCTGGATCTGGCGGAGGAGTACTTCTACCTCCTCCAGGACCGAATCGCCGAAGCTCACGACGACCAACCCGACTCCTTGGCTCTCCTCTATGTGGAATCGCTCGACCGCAAGCTCACCAAGTTCATCGAGATCCTGACCGAGGAGCGATTCTTCTCCGAGAGCTACGCCCCCGTGAGCCAGAGTCTCGCCGACGCCTACGACAGTCTCCGGGCTCAATACGGGCTTCCGGACTTCGTCATGCCCGAGCTCCCCGAGGCCTCGACCTTCGAACGGGAACTCCTGACGGTGGAGAACAATCAAGTGAAGAAGTGGGTCGACTACTTCACCCACCGCGGCAAGAAGGACTTCCAGCGTTGGTTGGACCGCAAGGCTCGCAAGGGCTGGATCATCGAGAGCATTCTGGAAGAGGAAGACCTGCCCCGGGAACTGGTGTACATGTCGATGATCGAGAGCGGGCTGAATCCCACCGTCCGCAGCCACGCTTCCGCCGTCGGCTACTGGCAGTTCGTGAGGAGTACCGCCCGCAACCGGGGCCTCAAGATCAACGAGTGGATCGATGAACGCCAGGACATCGAACAGTCCACTCGAGCCGCCTGCCGCCACATCAAGATGCTGCACGGGATGTTCCAGAGCTGGCCTCTGGCACTCGCTGCCTACAATTCGGGAGAGTACCGAATCCAGCGGGCGATCGGCCTCCAGGGCGATCCTGATTTCTGGGAGCTCCGCCTCCCGCGCGAAACCCGAGACTACGTCCCCAAGTTCATCGCGGCCGCTCGCATCGGATCCGATCCCGAGGCCTACGGTTTCCGTGAGGGAGAAGGAGACACCCTCCGCTTCGATGCCATCGAAGTGGACGACGCCTTCGGCTTCGATCAGATCGCCAAGGCGGGCGGCTTCGAGAAGGCCCTTCTCGAAGAATTGAATCCTCAGCTCCTGGCGGGCTGCACGCCTCCCGACCGCCGTCGCTACCGCCTCCGAGTTCCGGTGGGGACCGGCGACCGCACCTTCGCCGCGCTCTCGGAGATTCCCCAGGACCAGCGCATTTCCTGGCGCAAACACAAGATGAAGAGAGGCGAAACCCTGGGCCAACTGGCTCGGCGCTACCGCACTTCGGTCCGTTCGATCATGGACCTCAATCACATTCGGAATCCTCGTCGAGTCCGGGTGGGAACGGTCCTGACCATCCCCTACCCCCGAGGGGTCTCTCTCGCCGCTGCGACGTCGAATGCGGACCGCAATGGCCGCCCCCGCACCTCTCCGCCCAGCGGGCACAAGACCATCCGATACCGTATCCGCAGTGGAGATACCTTGAGCACGATCGCGGCCGCTCACGGCACCACCGTCGCCGCATTGAAGCGGGCCAACGGCCTGCGCAACCATCGCATCCGGGCGGGCAGCCATCTCTGGATCCATGTCCCCAAGTCTCATCCGGCCCCGGGGGTCGACTTCGCGAGCCAGTCCACCACCGGTCCCGCGACCTACACCGTCCGCCGAAGCGACACCCTCAGTGGAATCGGGAGGAAGTTCGGGATCCCCCTGAGCGACCTCTTGGGTTGGAACGGCTTGCGTCCGACCTCCACCATTCGGCCCGGAGATCGGCTCAGGCTTCGGCCTCCGGAGACCTCGAACTGAGATCCTCGTCGCCGACCATCTCGCGGAGTTCGTAAAGAGCCGCCTCGGGATCGGAGCGGCCGAAGACGCCTCGAATGGTGGCGATGCCCGCGGCGCCACAGTCCAGGGCCTCGGTGGCATTGGAGGAATCCACTCCGCCCAGGGCCAGAACCGCCGGCCCTTCACTGGCACAGCACCGCACGAACTCCGCCCTCGTCAGCGGTGCAGCGCCGGGCTTGGAGAGAGTGGGAGCGAAGGGGCTCACCGTGCAGTAGTCCGCCGCCCGACTTCGACCCACTCCGGCCGGATCGTGGCGAGAGCATCCGATGACCAAGTCCGGAGCCTGGGATCGGACCAGCGCAGGAGGGAGATCCCCTTCGCCGAGGTGGACTCCCTCGAGGCCCAGACTCAATGCGAGATCGAAGCGGCCGTGAGCGGCCAGGGGAGGACGGGGCTCGATCTGGAGGAGTCGACGAATCCGCGAGACGACTTCGGCCACGCTCAGCTTCGGCCAGCGCAGCACCAGCAGATCCACGGTCTGCGCCGCCGCGCCCAAGAGCCCCTCGACTTCTTCGATCTCTCCCGAAGGAGGGGTGATGAGGACCAGTCGCGGCGCCGGCGCCAACTAGAAGTCCACTCCCACGCTGACCCGATGGGTGCTCTCCTGGATGTCCAACACATCTCCTGCGTGAGCATAGTCGACCCGGAAACGGCTCAGTTCCAGTCCCACCCCGAAGGTGAGATTGGGAGCATCGAAACCGCCGTGGCTTCCGAAACGCAAGTAGGCCCGGTCCCGGAGCGAGGTCTCGACTCCCAGAAAGAGATTCGAACTCACGTCCTCGAAGAAGCCCCCCCAGGCCTGATAGCCGAATTGATCCACACGATTTCCTCGTCCGTCGAAGTGGATCTCCATGGCTCCCGACGCGGTCACCGCCAGACCCAGGTCCGGGAATCGCCAATCGTAGGATGCGCCGGGGGTCACCACCGGAGAGATGGTCTCGTTCCGCCCCGTGCTCCAGCTGAGGTAGGTGCTGGTGATGTCCTGAAGCTTGACTCCCACATCGAGGGCGCGCCACCAATCCCGGCGCAAGAGGCCGAGGTCCACTCCCACTCCGAAGGAAGAGAATTCGCCGACGCTCTGCCGAATGAACTTCGCGGTACCCCCGACCTGCCACGCGCCCAGAGTGCGGGCATAGGAGGCCATGAAGGCAAGTTCCCGGTCCGTCTTGAACTGGATCTGGTCTTGGATCACCGGATCGAGGAGATCCAGCACTTCGGTCTCGTCAACGATTCCATCGCCATTGTCGTCGAGAAGAGAGGTGAGGTTCGCGGTGAAGGGGATGTCGTCGACTGCCAGGTGGATCACACTGAACGCGAATGCGCCCTGAGACCAGGCACCCGAACCCTTCAGTGGCTGCACGTAGCTCACGTAGTCGCGGTCGATGAGGTCTCCGAAACGCTCGCTGTGCATGGCGATGACCTGCCGAGTGGGAGCGTTGAGAAGTCCCGCCGGATTCCAGAAGGCCGCACTCGCATCGTCGGCCACGGCCACGAATGCACTTCCCATTCCCATTGCACGGGCTCCCCCTCCATCGGCCATGAAGGCCCCGGCGAAACGAGTCGCCGATGCTGGAGAGTCCAACCCCAACAGGGTGGCAGCGAGTACCAACGAAACAACAACCCCGCGGCGGGCCAAGGTCAGAAAGCTGCTAGGCAAAGCATCGTCCTCCGACAGGGGATGGTACGGGTCAGTGGTCGAAGGGGTGGCAGCCAACGGGCGGGCGAGACTGGAAATCTGCATTCGAGCGAGAACCTTCGTCATTATACCCACAAAGGGTCCCACGGGGCCAGCGCCGAATGTGCTTCCCCCGAAGGGGGACGGCCGAGGATCAGAGACCATACTTCTGGATCCTTCGGTAGAGAGTCCTCTCGCTGATGCCCAATTGCTGCGCCGCCTTCCTCCGATTCCCCTCGAACTGCCGGAGCGTCGCTTCGATCAGAGCACGTTCCGCGCCGGGCAGGTCGTTGGGGGCCTCTCCGGCCAGAGGCGTGAATTCGGCCTCGGCGGCGGCGACCTCCCGACCCGGGAGCTCCACCCTCCCCCGCACTTCGACCGGACTCACGGCGGGTGCGGCAGCTTGGCGGTCCAATCGGGCTTCGATCCGCTCCAGACGGCGCGTGATCTCCTTGAGATCCGTCAACATCTGCAAGAGAGTCGACGTCAGCAGCTGGTCCGCGGCCCGCCCTTCCTCTCCGTAGACCGAACCCGTGGGCACCGGATAAAAGCCGCCCCCCGGCCCATGCTCCTGGAAGTCGGCGGGAAGATCTTCTTCTCCGAGGTATTCGCCGCGCGCCATCACTGCCATCGAAGCGACGACATTCCGCAACTCGCGGATGTTTCCGGGCCAGGCGTGGGCCCGCAGCCTGCGCATCGCTTCGACCGTGAACCCGCGACGTTGCAGACCATGCTGTTCGTTGGCCAGCTCCAGAAAGTGTTGAGCCAGAACCAGGACGTCGTCGGGGCGGTCGCGAAGAGGAGGAATCTCGATCTTCACGACCTTCAATCGATAGTAGAGATCGCTTCGAAACCTCCCCTGGCGCATCTCCTCTTTCAGGTCTCGGTGGGTGGCCGCGATGATCCGCGCGTCCGCGTGCAGAGTCTCGCTGCCTCCCACTCTCTGGAATTCGTTGGACTCGAGGACCCGGAGGAGCTTCACCTGCATGGCCGGCGAGATCTCCCCCAACTCGTCCAAGAGCAGTGTGCCCCCGCGCGCCCTCTCGAAGACCCCGCGATGCTGTTGGACCGCGCCGGTGAAGGAACCTCGCTCGTGACCGAAGAGCTCGCTCTCGAGAAGGGTTTCGGCCAGACTCCCCACATTGATGGAGACGAAGGGGCCCTCCGACCTGCGACTCATCTCGTGAAGGGCCCGCGCCACCATCTCCTTGCCGGTGCCGCTCTCCCCGTGGATCAGCACCGGCAGGTCGAGGGGGGCGACCTGGACCACCGTGGCCAACAATTCCTGGATCGCCGGAGACCGACCCACGATGCCGCTGCGACGGCGAAGCTCGTGCAAGGAGAGCAGGCGCCGGAGCTGCTCGGAGAAGGCTTCGTCGGCGATGTCCGAGGTGTAGTAGTTCTCCCGCCTCAACTCCGGATTGCGCACGGAGTCATCGGCGACGAGCACCAGGAGTTCGGGAGGCTGATCGAGGCCCATCAATCGCCGCACGTAGCCTTCGGCGAGGTTCGCCCTCTCGCGAGCATCGACCACGAAGACGCCCGCTCCGCCGTTGCGCGCATGGCTCATCGCCCGAGCCTCTTCCTCGAACACCACGATCCGGGCCGAAGCCGAGAGTGCCTGGTGCACTCTCGCGCGCAACAGAGGATCGAAACTGAGAACGACAACTTGGGGTTGGTCCACGGTTCTCGGCATCGGATGAGAGGAAGGGATCCCCGGCGGGAGAGGCCCGAAGACCTAGATTGCGCGGGCCGACCAGAGGTGTCAAGAGGCCGGCGGAGGGACTCAGCTCGGCGATCCCACGCCGGTGATCTTGCTGATCTTCTCTCGAATCTTCTCCAGATCGAAGGGCTTGTTCAGATAGCCCTTGGCTCCGATCTTCACCGCCTCGACCACATACTGCTTGCTGCTGAAGCTCGTACACATCAGAACCCTGGCCTCGGGGTCCTTTTCGAGGAGGGCGCTCAAGGTCTCGAGACCATCCATCTCTGGCATCGCGATGTCGAGGATGACGATGTCTGGCTGATGCTGCTGGTACAATTCGATGGCCTGGCGGCCGTTCTCCGCCGAAGCCACTACGTCGACCCCCAGGCGCACGAGCATTTTCTCGAGCACCTGCCGAATGAAGGCCTCATCGTCGGCAATCAGGGCGCGGATAGCAGGGTTCGAGCTTTGCATGATCATTCCTCGTGAACCTACAGCAGGTTCATGAACTCCTGGGCCTCGCACACACGCGCCGCGAGTCGTTCGCGTGCGTCGTCGACCCACTCCGGTGTGAGACCCAGCTGGTCCAGATCCCGCGGATCCACCGCGTGCTCTTCTTCGATTCCCAGAATCCGCACTGGTCGCAATTCATAGCTCAGGGCATCGGCCAACCGCAAGACATGCTTGGCCCGCTCCATTCCCCCGGTAGGGGCGACGTGGTGGGAGTGGATCAGCGTCTGCAAGCGCTCGGGGAAGCGCCAACGTTCGGCAAAGGCCCGGCCCAGGTCCGCATGATCGAAGCCCAGGATCGCCCGCTCGGCCTGGGGAAGAGTCACGCCCTCCACCTGATGCTGGCGTACCACCTTGGGATAGGCGTCGGGACACCCCAGACTGATCACGAACTTCCCCAGGTCGTGGAGCAAGCCGGCCGTGAACACCTCGTCCGCCTCCACCGCGCCCACCTCCGCCGCGAGAGCTCGAGCGAGTACGGCCACCGCCACGCTGTGCTGCCAGAGGGCTCGATGATCGACGATGGATGCTTGGGGCCGGGGATTGCCCAACGAACTCGCCACGCTGAGACAGATGGCCAGGTTACGGAGGGTCTGGAAACCCAGGCTGGTGATCGCCATCTGCACGTCCTGCACCCGTCCGCGTCCCCCGTAATAGGGGCTGTTGGCCAGTCGCAACACCTTGGCCGCAAGCGGCGGCTCCATGGAGACGACCTTTTCGAGGTCGGAAGCACTGGAATTCGGGTCGTCGACGAGCTGCCATACCCGCGCCAGAACTTCTGGGATCGTGGGAATGTCCTGAAAGCTCGCGAGTAGATCCTGCATCTCCGCAGGGACCGGCGAGGCCAACGACTGCGTGGCTCGGTCAGACAAAGATCTCCATCTCCGTTTCCAGAGTGTCTCTGAGGCGCTCGATGAGATTGTCCAGCTCGAGGTCGGAGAACTTCAATACGCGATTGCTGGCAAGACTCGTGAGGTCCAGGTCGGGGACTTCGACGAAGCCGATCCCCTCCTTCTTGCAGAGATTGTTGGCCATGTCCAGATAGCAGAGGACAAGTCGATCCTCGGTGAATGCCTCGGTTGTGTGGTGGAGACTGATGGCCTCCTCCAACGAGGGTGACAACTTCCACTTGCCCACGAGAAGCGAACCCACCTCGCTGTGATCGAAACCCAGCAACTCCCGTTCGACATCGATGAACTCTCGACCGTCGTTGTAGACCTCTTGAACGATTTCGTCGAAGACCTCGGCCGCATACTGGTTCAGGACCAGCTTCCCGATGTCGTGCATCAACCCCGCGAGGAAAGCTTCCTCGGCCAATTGAGGATGTCGAGAGGACATCAGAATGCGGCAGGCGATGGCGCAGCCAATGGAGTGCTCCCACAAGAGCCTCTCCTTGAGCCCCATGGTCTTGCCCTCTTTGAGGTACATGTTCCTGGCTGCGCTGGTCACCACCAGACTGCGAATGGTGTTGAATCCCAGCATCACGATGGCTTCGGTGAGCGTCTTGATCTTCCGGCTGCAGCCATAGAGCGCCGAGTTGGCGATCTTGAGGATGCGCGCCGCCATCGCCTGATCGTCCTGAATGACCTTCTGCAAGCGATGCGCCGTGGTCTCGGGATTCCCCGCGAGTTCGAGGACCTTGCTGGCGACGTGCGGCATCGCCGGAAGGTCCTTCGCGTTGAGAATGATGTCCTTGATTCCGCTGTGACTCACGACTTCGCCTTCTATGGAGAAAGGGGAAAGGTCAAATCAGCTCCCGCGCGCAGCCAACGCTCGCAGGGCTCTGGATTCGGGGCTCTCCTCTGCCTGCGCTTCGCTCACGAAACGCACCGAGGGACGGTCTGGGTCGGGGCCGAGACGAGAGGCAGGTGCACTCAGTGATTCGAATGCCTCCAATTCTCGCTCGAGCCGGTCGATCCTGCGATCGAGTTCGGAGAGCAGGCGATCCACGGGGGCGGACTTCTCTACCCCCGGATCCTCCGCTCTCAGCAGAGCATTGGGCGTGTCGAGGAGGTCGATGCGCGGGGCAGATTCCCGAACCGACGCTCCCCGGCCCGGGCGCTTCCAGAGCACACGAAGGGCCAGACCGAGGATCGTGGTCCCGAGAGCGATGAGGCCCGCTCCGGCTGGAAGCAACCAGCTGCCGAAGAGATTCTCGCTGCCGAAGAGCGCTTCCACGAATACTCCCTCAGACCTTCAAATCCACATGGCTACCACGGCCGTCCGTGTCGCCCTTCTTCTTCGCTCGCTCACGCGCTTCCTCGCGGCGCTTGCGGCTTTGCTCTTCGCGCCGTTGGCGCTTGAGTCGGACTCGCTCCGCCTCGGCGATGTTCTTCGTCGCGACCTCTTCGCTGTCCGAGTGCTCACGGAGCTTCTTCGCGAACTTCGCCTCCGCTTGCTCGTCAGTCTTCGCACTTTGCTGCATACGAGAGATCGTATCGCTCTGTGCGACATTCGTCGGAAGACTCACACTGTCACCCATCCCCCACCTCCTGGGGTTGGACGAGCCAAGTGGAAGGTCGGACCTAGACCCTCACTCTCTGTCGATCGACCATAGCATCGGCGACTTCAGCGCTCAGACGCTCGATCGGTTGATCGCTCAGCCGTCTCTCGAGTTTTCCACGCAGACGAAACACCGCCTTCGTGTGGACCTGGCACACTCTGGACTCGGTCACTCCGAGGACTTCGCCAATCTCTCGCAGCGTCAGCTCCTCGTAGTAGTAGAGCGTCAACACCAGGCGTTCGCGTTCGGTGAGCTCATCGATGCAGTCGACCACGAGCTTGCGCATTTCCTCGTCGGCGAGTCGTTCCCCAGGTGCGACTGCTGTCGCGTCTGCGATGGTGTCGATGATGCGGTGCACGCCACCGTTCTCGTCGGGATAGAGCTCGGTTTCGAGGGACACGATGGTCGCCGCCGACACCTGGGTCATCACGCGATCGAATTCCTCGAGGGTCAGATCGAGCTCGCGCGCGACTTCGTCGTCGGATGCGGCGCGACCCAGGCTGGCCTCGAGTCGTGCAAAGGCGTCTTCGACTTCTCGAGCCTTCCGCCGGAGGCTGCGGGGGAACCAGTCCTGCGTCCGCAGTTCGTCCAGAATGGCCCCCCGAATACGAGGGACCGCGTAGGTCTCGAACTTGATGCCTCGACTGTCATCGAAATTGTCGATGGCCTGGATCAGCCCCAGCAGACCCGCCCCGTAGAGATCGGGAAACTCCAGATAGTGCGGAAGACCCACTGCCAATCGCCCCGCCACGTAGCGAACCAACCCGACGTGAGCTTCCACCAGCGCCTGGCGCGCGTTCTGGCTCCTCGTCTCCCGGAGCTCTTTCCAGAGCTCCTCCAATTGTTGTTTTGGCCGCTTGGTCATCTTGGTTTTCGTTCATCGAGAATGGTTGGCACGAAAGAAGAGGCTCTCGTCCGCGCCTCAAGGTGCAGCATCCGTGCCACCAGTCCCCTCTGGCTCCGCACCGCTTCGGGTGCCTTCCCGAGACGGAGGAGGAGCGGATTGGAGCGCGAATCGACCCAGAAGCAGAAGCACACCACAGGCGATGTACATCCCGACATAGCGCAGAGTCGCTCTGCGGACGATGGACCAGAATTCCCACCCACCGGCCAGGCCGACCCCCAGCGCAGCCAGGGCGGCCAGAGTCGCCAGAATGTGGGTCACACGTTGCAACATGAGAGACCGCTCCTCCCCTAGGCCTTCGCCGCAGTCGAGGCCTCATCCTCTTCGAGGTCGAAGGCCCGCCCCAGCGCCGCGGTGAGGAGTCCCTCTCCCCGCGCCAGGCGCAGCCGGAGCACCCCCTCGCTCCGGCCCTGCAGAAAGGAGACCGGCTTGGCGATTTCGAGGGCCAGATCGACGAGGCGCCCCGGACGAGGGAAGAGATCCATCTGAGTGACGGCAAAGGTGTCGACGTCCAGATCCGGGCGGCGGCGAAGTTGGTCCCGAAGAACCTGTCGATCGTCCGCCAGCGGCAGCACGAGGTGACGCTGAGCCACCTCCGGGAAGTCGATGCGCAAGTCGTGACTCAGCATGCACGGCGTATCCACCAGGATGGCATCCCAACCTTGCAGCTCTTCCCTCGCGCGCTCCACTTCCTCGGCGTCGAAGGCCACCATCGATGCGACCCCCAATGCCTCCGAAGCCATCTGCAGGCGACGAAGGTCACCATCGTGCTGAGGTGCCACTGCAATGATCGCGACCTTGCGATCGCAACGACGAAGCTCGCCCGCGAGCTGCAGCACGAGACTGGTCTTGGCACTGCCCGCTCGACCCAGGAACCAGTGCTCCCCCTGGATCTGATCGAAGCGGAGAGTGGTCGTGGCCCGCAGAACCTTGCTCAGATGACGCCGGGCAGCGGAGGGACTGGGATCTCCCTGGGCCACCGCATCGGCAAAGAGAGCCGCCAGCTCTTCGATCGATGTCGAGCTGCAACCGGTGGTCCTCAGTTCTCTCGCGAAGGGATGCGTCCGGATCTTCGACGAAGTGGAGCCCAGAGACTCGGTCCAGCTCGCCACCCGATCCGAGAGTTCATTGATCCGTTCGAGGCGCTGCTCCCATTGGGGTTCCGTCCTCGATGTCGGGGTTGGAGCCGAGGACTCCACGGCCGTCCTTCGGTAGGCTTCGGTGAAGGGATCCGTAGCCCGGACGGGCGGGTCCTCCTCCGCGATCTCCACTTCGACCTGTCGCCGTGGCGCAAGCCCGTCGACTCCCCGAACGGTGACCACGCGGGTCCCCACGATCAGCGCGTCCTCGCCGTAGATTCGACGCACCTGCTGCAAGGCCGAAGGAAGGTCATCGGCCCGCAACCGCTGCGTGGACTTGTTCGACGGACTCCGTTGGGTGAGTGTTTGCATGGGCAATCACCGTTCCTAGTGAACGTACTTGGTAACCGGGCGCAATCTCGGTGTACCCGAGGACGGCGACCGAAGGAAAGGAAGCCTCGATGAGCCTCCGCGTGAATTGACGGATGGGGCTGCTCACCACGAGCAGGGGCGAGCGGCCCGCCTTGATGGTCTGATCCACCATTTGACCCAGAGTGGCCACGAATCGCTCGGCGAATCCGGGGTCCATGACCACGCTCTGGGCCCGTTCCGAGTCGTGGAAGCTCTGGAAGAGCCCCTGTTCGGTATCGGGATGGACCGTCAGCGCCCAGATGGTTCGTTGATCGTCACAGTGCAGGTGGCTGAGCTGGCGGGCAAGAGCCGCACGGGCACGTTCCACCAGAGCGTCGATCTGGTTCTCGCCGGTCGCTCCGGCCGCCGCGAGAGTTTCCAGAATCGTCACCAGATCGCGGACCGGCACCCGCTCGTGGAGCAGCCCAGCCAGGACCCCGTGGAGGGTGGTGAGACTGACCTTCTCTCCCACGACCTCCTCGACGAGGTTGGGGGCCAACTCCTTGAGACTGTCCACCATCTCCTTCACGTCCTGGCGGGTCAGGATCTCGTCCGCATGGGACTTGATCACTTCGGCCAGGTGCGTGGCCACGATCGCACTCGGTTCGACCACGGTGTAGCCGGCCAGCTCGGCCTTGTTCCTCTGGTCGGGACGGATCCAGGTCGCCGGCAGCCCGAAGGCGGGTTCAACCGTGGTCTCCCCCGGGATCTGCTGGGAAGTGTCGCGCACGCGCATCGCCAAGAGCTGATTGGGTTGCAGATCGAAGCGGGAGATCTCCACTCCTCGGAGTTTCACCGAGTAGCTGTGGGGACCCAGTTGCAGATTGTCCCGGATCCGAATGGGCGCAACGCGGATGCCCAACTCCGCCCCGGTCTTGCGCCGAACGTTGGTGATCCGATCGAGCAGATCTCCCCCCCTCGACGTATCGACCAGGGGAATCAGGGCGTAGCCGATCTCCAGCTCGAGGCGATCGACCACGAAGAGGTCGTCATCGAGGGCGGTGGTCTCTTCACCCTGCTCCAGGGCGGCCTCGGTCTCCGCCTCCAACTCTTCCTCTTCCCGCTCCTTCTGGGCTCGGGCCAGAGATCCGGCCACCGCGAGACCCACCGCCAGGAGCAGGAAGGGAACCGTGGGCAAGCCCGGAATGATCGCGAAGCCACCAAGGGTCACACTGCTGACGAAGAGCGCCCGCGGGTCCTGGAGAATCTGCGAACCGATGTCCTGGCCCAGATTCACCCCCGCACTCGATCGGGTCACCACCATGCCCGCAGCCGTGCTCACGAAGAGAGCCGGAATCTGGCTGACCAGTCCATCTCCCACCGTGAGCAAGGTGAAGGTGCGCGCACTCTCGGCGAGGGGCATTCCCTGCTGGACCGTTCCAATGACCAGTCCGCCCAGAATGTTGATCGCAGTGATGATCATGCCCGCGACGGCATCACCCCTCACGAACTTGCTCGCACCGTCCATTGCTCCGTAGAACTCCGCCTCTTCGGCGACCTCGGCGCGCCGACGCCGAGCTTCCGGCTCGTCGATCAATCCGGTATTGAGGTCCGCATCGATCGCCATCTGCTTGCCCGGAAGGGCGTCCAGGGTGAATCTCGCCGAGACTTCTGCGATGCGCCCCGAGCCCTTGGTGATGACGACGAATTGCACAACTATCAGAATCAGGAACACGATGATCCCGATGACGTAGTTGCCCCCCACCACGAATTCGCCAAAGGCGTCGATGACCTTGCCCGCATCGCCTCGACTCAGGATCAAGCGTGTACTGGCCACATTCAGCGAGAGTCGAAAGAGCGTGACGACCAAGAGAAGCGACGGAAAGATCGAGAAGTCGAGGGGCCGCTTGAGGTAGATCGTAACCAAGAAGATGGTCATGGCGATGGAGATGTTGAAGGTGAGCAACACGTCCAACAGTCCTGGCGGGACGGGCATGATCATCAGCACCAGGACGCCGACCATCCCCACCGCCGCCACGACATTCGCATTCAGCATTCCGCCGCCGATGCTCTTTTCAGCGTTGTCGACCATCAACTAGCCCCCGCTTGCGCTTTTCGCCGTTTGACCCGGTACACCGCAGCCAGCACCCGAGCCACCGCTTCGAAGAGGCTGGTCGGCACGTAGTCTCCGACTTTCACCACTCGGTAGAGCGCGCGGGCCAAAGGTGGCTCTTCGATGACCGGGACGCCGTGATCTCGAGCCACTTCCCGAATTCGAAGGGCGAGATGCCCCTGCCCCTTGGCGACCACCCGAGGTGCGGGTTCCGCGGATTCGTATTTGAGCCCCACCGAGAAATGCGTCGGATTGGTCACGATCAGATCGGCGGTCTTCACATCATCCATCATTCGCCGTCGTGCCTGCTCGAGCATGAGCCCTCGGATGCGAGCTTTGATCTTGGGATCCCCGTCCTGGTCCTTGTGCTCCCGCTTGATCTCTTCCTTGGTCATCTTGAGCTGCTCTTCGTAGCGATAGTGCTGCCACCACAGATCGATTGCGGCCAGTACCGCCAACAATCCCAATAGCCGAAGAACGAGTTTCCATACGAACTGACTCGCGGTCCCCAGTGAGGCGATGAGCTCCATGTCCAGGATGCCGACGATTTGCGGCAACAGGGATCGAATGGTCAGAACTGCGACCAGGCCGAGCAGGCCGATCTTCAGCAGATTCTTTCCCAGTTCGAAGAAGGCTTGCTTGCTGACGAACTTCTTCAGGCCTTCGACCGGATTGAGTTTCTGCCATTGGAAGGCCAGAGCCTTGGCGGAGAAGTTCCACCCCACCTGCCCGAAGGCCGAAGCGGTTCCGACCAAGAAGGTCGCCCCGGCCACCGGCGCCGTCGCGTAGACCACCTTCTGCCCCATGATCAAGAGCATCTGCATCCCGTCGCGTGGACTCTCCAGGGACGCCCGCCCGGCCTCCGAGAAGAAGTAGAGTCCCGCCTCACGAAGTTGGGTTCCCATCCAGGCGAAGGCCCCCATGAGGGTCACCACCCCCACGAGAAGGACGAAGAGGGAGTTCACTTCGGAACTGCGCGCGACTTGGCCTTCCTCGCGAGCCTGCCGCCGACGTTTGGCTGTCGCTCGTTCTGTCCGTTCGCCGTCTTCCTCAGCCACTGCGCATCACCTCCCCAGACCCACTGCCGTGGCCGCGCCCGCCATCTGCGAGGGCAGGACCACGAGACCGTCGAGGACCCAATCTGCGAAGAAGGGAATACAGGCGGTGATGATGAAGATTCCCACCATGATCTTGATGGGGAATCCCACGACGAGGATGTTGAGCTGGGGTACCGTGCGACCCAGGATCCCCATCGAAAGACTGACCAGGAGCAGAGTGACCACCACCGGCAACGCGATCTGCAGCCCGAGGCTGAAGATGGAACTGGCTGCTTTGGCCACTTCGAAGATGCCGGTCTGGGAGATACGAACCGCCCCCGGAGCCACCGCGTAGAAGCTCTCGGTGATCGACCGAATCAGGATCAGCGGACCGTCGACAGCGAGAAAGATGAGGACTGCGACGATGTTGTAGATCTGGCTGATCACCGACACGTTGGTCTGACTCTGCGGATCGATGACATTGACCATGGCGAAGCCGATCTGAACGCCCAGGATCTGCCCGGCGTACTGCAGTGCGGCAAAGAACACCACCACCACGAAGGCCATCACCATCCCCACCAGACTCTCCCTCAGCATCGCCAACGCAAGGTCTCCCGGACTCATGGGCAACGTCCCCGTCGGGACATTCGAAACCACCACCACCGAAAGCCACATGCTCAGTGCGATCTTCACGGGCACCGGAACCCCCCGAATGCCCAGGATCGGCACCGACATGAGAAAGGTGCCCACTCGGGCCGTCACCAGCCCTCCCAACACGAGGGATTGCACTGGGATCTCGAAGGTCATGAAATTCCGATCGCGGCCACCCGCGTGAAGATCTCGTTGGTGAAGCGCACCAGGTTCCCGATGATCCAGGGCAGAAAGATCACTCCGGTGGCGAGAACCGCGATGATCTTGGGCACGAAGGTCATGGTCATCTCGTTCACCTGTGTCGCCGCCTGGATGATCGAGATGAGCAGGCCCACGACCATCCCCGCAAGGAGCATCGGCAGTGCACAGCGGAGCAGGGTGAAGAGTGCGTCGCGTCCGAGTTGAACCACGAGTTCCGGGGTCATGGGCTACTCCTAAGAGGTGACCGCGAAGGCGGTCACCAGACTGCGAGTCACGAGGTGCCAGCCATCGACGAGGACGAAGAGCAGAATCTTGAATGGCAAGGAGATGAGGATGGGCGGAAGCATCATCATGCCCATGCTCATCAGAACCGACGCGATGACCATGTCCACGACCAGGAAGGGCAGAAAGATCATGAAGCCCATCTGGAATGCGGTCTTGAGCTCGCTGGTGAGAAAACTGGGCACGACGATCGACAGGGGGAGCTCTTCGGGATCCGAAGGTGTTTCGATGTGTGCGAATTCCATGAACATGCCCAAGTCCTTCTGGCGGGTCTGGGCCAACATGAAACGTTTGAGGGGGATGATCCCCGCCTCGATGGCCTGTCGTTCGCTCATCGCCGGAACTCCACCCTCCGCCACTTCCTCCTGAGCTTCGAGATAGGGTTGTACTGCCGTCTCGTTGATCTCCTGGAACACCGGCATCATCACGACGATGGTCAGGAAGAGCGCGATCCCGGCCAGGATCTGGTTCGACGGCATCTGCTGGGTCCCGATCGCCTGCCGCAGGAATCCCAGCACGATCAGGATCCGCGTGAAACTGGTGGTCAGAACCACGATGCTGGGAGCCAGGGTCAGCACCGTCATCAGCAGCACGATCTTGATCGAGGTCGTCAGCTGATCCTTGCCCCCGTCCACGCTGAAGGTGACCGCTCCCCCCTGGTTGGAAATGGCCTGGGCCTCCGCCGCCACCGGCAGCAGGATCGCGCAGAGGAGAACCACGAGGAGGAAGGCCCCTGCCCCGCGTCGAGAGTGGAGAAAGTTGGATGTTCGCTGGCTGATCATGCCCGGGGCAGCGCAACCGCCGTGCCGTGCCCCCCACGGCCCGAGTTGATCCTAACTGTATGCAACTACATGCATTACTGCATCACCCAGGAGAGTCGGGAAGGCCGGCGCTGTCCAAGGGGTGACCAGAGTGGCCGAAGAGTGACCAGTCAGTCGCCGAGACCGCTTTCCGCCGAGGCGTGAGGAACCGCGGGGCGCAGTTGCGGCAGGATTCGAAGGAGGAAGGATCCGGAGGTGTCGGCGGGATGGGGCAGAAGGTCTTCGAAGTCGCGGACGGAGAGGGTGTCCAGTGCTACGGTCTGCCGGCGGGTCTCGAGGGTGAGATACACCCGATCCATGACCTTCACCGCTCGCACTGCCGCATCCGGAGCGACCCTCCACTGCCCCACCTGACTGCACGGACCGGACTCGAAGGCCCCTCGGGCCATGAGAAAGCGCAGGGCCCGGCCCAGGAGGAGAATCAGCGCCAGGACCGCGATGGTCGAAGTCACCCACTGGAGGATGCTCATCCGCTTCCTCCTCTCATCGCTCCAACTTCAGAGTTTTCCACAAGTTCGGTGATCTTGATTGCGAAATTGTCTTCGATCACCACGACCTCGCCGTGGGCGAAGGGGGAGTCGTTGACCAAGATGTCCACGGGCTCGCTGGCCAGCTTCTGCAACTCGACCACGCTGCCCGAACCCAGATTCAGAATGTCGGAGACCGTCATTCGGGTCCGGCCGAGCTCCACGCTCACGGTCAGGGAAACCCCCATGAGCATGTCGAGACCCACGGGAGCCTCGGGTTGGGTCGACGCGACTTCATGGGCTTGCTCCACCATGTTGTCGACCGCTTGGCTGGCCTCACGCTGATCGGTCGTCGTGTGCTCGTTGTCGCTGACCATCTATCGCTTCTCCTTCTTGCGTCCCAGGATCCGAACCGCCTGAGATTGGCCCAGCTGGCCCGAGTGTGCCACGAACATGGGCCGGCCTTCGACGTAGACGTCGAGGGGGCGGCTCACGTGATGCGTGAGAGGAATGGTGTCACCGACCTTGAGGTTTAACAGATTTCGGACCGGCATCTGTCTCGGATCGAAGCGCACCGACACATCCACCATGCTCTGTCCCACCAGGTCTCGCGCACGCCGACGCTCGGCGAGTCGATCCGCCGGGTTGCGCACGTCGAATCCTTCTTTGGGATCGAAGTCCTCTTTCACCGGTTCGAAGGCGATCTGGGGAATGACAAAAGTCATGTTTCCCGGAATCTCGCCGGCGAGCACCGTGAATTCGAGGTTGATGACGGCTTCGCCCTCGTTGAATGCATTCAGATAGTTGGGATTGTTCTCGATCTGGATGAGCATCGGAGTCAAGCGCTTCACCTTGTCGGTGGCCAAACCGAAGGACTCGAGCACCTTCTGCAGGATCTTTCGGGCCATCCCCATCTCGATCTCGGTGAAGTCTCTCACCATTCCGGGCTCCTCGATCGGCCCGCCGAGCAATTTGGTGAAGAAGACGAACATCAAAGACGCGTCCACGTGGAAGAGAACGGACCCCGAAAGCGGTTCCATGCTGCACAGCGCGATGCACGAGGGGTTCTCGAAGGCCGACAGGGTCTCTCCGAAGCTCCGGACTTCGGCCCCGTTGTAGGAAAAGTCGCAGGTGGTACGCAGAAGATTGGAGAAGATAAGGCTCGAGTCCTTGGAGAAGGACTCGCAGACGCCCCGCAGGTTCCGATCGAAGACCCGGGTCAGATTGGTGCTGGGAACATTGAAGTCATAGGCAACCGGCGTTGGCTCGGTCGAAGAGAACGCGGATGCGCCGTCGTCCTTGCTTCCCTCGCTCCCTCCGGCCGCCACCGATTCTTCCTCGGTGGCCTCTTCCAGCAGAGCATCGATTTCTTCCTGCGAAAGGTTCTCCACGCTCGGCCTTTCTCCTATTGCACCACGAAGTCACTGTAGTAGATGTTCAGGATCTGTCCCTCGTCGAGGAGGTCCTTCAGAGCCTCCTTGATCTCGGCCTTCACCGACTCCTTGCCCTCGAAGGACAAGAGGTCACTGGCCCCGTGGCTGGAGAGCGACATGATCGCCGCGTCGCGGAACTCTGCCATGCGTTCGGTCACCAAGGCCGCCGCCGATTCGTCTGCGGCCTCGACCGCGATGTTCGTCCGCAGGTAACGCGGCCGATCCGCCGAACTCAGACTCACGACCATTTCGTCCAAACTCACCAGAATGCCGCGTTGTCGGGCTTCGGCTTCGGCCTGCTCCTCGGAGACTTCACCCTCCGCCGCTGCCGGTTGGAGCGCAGGTTGGATCACGAACTTCATCGCTCCAAAGGCAAGGCCCGCCTGGAGCACGACCATGACCGCCAACATCACGGCCTTGTTCTCGAAGATCGGAGGCTTGGACGCCCCTTCGACTTTTTCGGTCTCATCCGCCACGTGATTCCTCCACGATGGGTTGCAGATCGGGCGGTTGCAGGGAACTCGCCACTTCGCCATCACGCCGCACCAGGATCTCCACTCGCCGGTTCTGGTGGCGTCCTTCCTCCGTATCGTTCGGCGCAACCGGCCGGAACTCGCCGTAACCGACTGCGGCCAACCTCTCCGGCGCCAAACCCACAGATTGGAAGTACTTCACCACCGAGAGCGCTCGCGCGGTGGAGAGCTCCCAATTGGACGGGAATTCGTCACTCCTGATCGGAACGTTGTCGGTATGCCCCTCCACCCGGATCTCGGTCGACAGTCGGCCCAATGCGGCCGCAAGCCGGGTCAACATGGAGTGACTGCGTTCGCGCAGCACTGCACTCGCGGGGGCGAAGAGAAAGGGCGTGCTGATCATGATGCTGATCCCGTCCTTCTCCATCGAAAGCCGGACATCGTCGGCCAGATCCTCCTCGGCCAGTACCATCCGCATCTGCTGCACCTCGTAGAGCATCTGCTGCCACTCGTTGGTATCGGCGTTGGGAAGAACCACCTCCGGCTGAGAAATCACCGAGGGAGGGGTGGCCATGACTCCGAATGCGCCCTTCAGTGAATAGACCGCGTCCTGGAACTTCGATTCCTGAATGCTACTGAACGAGAGGAGCATGACGAAGAAGGCCAGCAGAAGCGTGACCATGTCCGAGAACGTCGCCATCCAGGCCGGGGCGCCGGGCGGGGATTCTTCGCACTTGCACTTCTTTCCCATCGCCGCTCCCGACTACTTGGCCGCCATTGCTTCCTGCTGGGCTGGGTTCAGATAGCTCTTCAGCTTTTCCTGCACGATTCGGGGACTGTCTCCACTCTGGATCGACATGATGCCTTCGATGATCATCTCCAGGGCGTGGAGTTCCTCTTCACTCCGGGTCTTGAGCTTGCCGGCGATCGGCAGCGCGATCATGTTCGCGATGATGGCGCCGTAGAAGGTGGTCAACAACGCCACTGCCATTCCCGCTCCGATCGAAGAGGGATCGTCGAGATTCGCCAACATCTGGACCAATCCGACCAGAGTTCCGATCATGCCGAAGGCGGGAGCGAAGGCTCCCCATTGCTCGAAGAGATTGCGGCCTTCCTTGTGCCGCGCCTCCAGAGCCGAGATGTCGGTTTCGAGAATCCTCGCCAGCAGCTTCGGATCGGTGCCGTCCACGGCGAGGCGGAGCCCCTTGGCCAGGAACTTGTCCGGCTCGTTCTCGCTGTCTTCCTCCAGCGCGAGCATTCCCTCTTTGCGAGCCCTCTCGGCGTAGTTCACCATCTTGTCGATGACTTCGGTGGGATCATCGGCATCGAAGAACAGAGCCTTTTGGAACACCTTCATCATCCCCATCGCTTTGGCGATGGGGAAGTTGATGAAGAGCGCGGCCAGAGATCCTCCGATGACCATGATCACCGAGGGAATGTCGATGAACAGGGCGATGCTCCCGCCCATCAGGATGGCACCGAGCACCAAACCGAAGGCCACGACGAGCCCACCAACCGTTGCCAGATCCAAGACTATCCCCCCTCGACCGTCGCCTGAGGCATCAACTTCGACTCAACGTCTCACTGCGCGTCGCCGTCGGGAAGAGGGACGGAGACGGGGTAGGCCCCCCGTATCCGCCCTCGGTACTCGATGCTCCGCCGAACCACATCGTCGACGCTGTCGCGCACCATCAGCTTTCGGCCAGTTGTGAGGCTGACTAAAGTGTCAGGTGTGCTCTCCACCATCTCGATGAGATCGGCATTGAGGATGCACTGGTCCCCGTTGAGCTTCGTAACCTCAATCATATCAGTCTCCTAGGTAATTCACCGAAGTGATCACACGATGTTCACGAGCTCTTGGAGAACCTCATCGCTGGTGGTGATCACTCGCGCGTTCGCCTGGAATGCGCGCTGGCCGACCACCAAGCGGGTGAATTGCTCGGAGAGATCCACGTTGCTCGCCTCGAGGGCTCCGTTGTTCAGGGCCCCCATCCCACCTTCCGTGGCGAAGCTGTAGATCGGCTGCCCACTGTTTCCGCTCACGCTGAAGGAGTTGTTCCCGGCCCGCACCAGACCCGAAGGATTGTTGAAGCGAGCCATGGAGATGCGGGCGAGGTCGCGCACCGTATCGTTGCTGAATCGACCGGTGACCACTCCACGGCGGTCGATGTCGAAGTCGACCAATCGGCCGGTTCCGAAGCCATCCGCAACCGCCTGGATTTGATCTCGCTGGCTGTACTGGGTGAGGCCGTTCACGCCTCCGATCACGCCGGGGTCGACGGTGATGTTGACCTGGGCCGCACCCTGGTCTCCTGCGGCCTGAGGCCGGAAGGAAATCTGACCACCGCCGTCGGTGTAGAGGAAGGAGACCAGACGGCCTCTCTCGTCGAAGGTCACGGTTCCCGTCTCGCCGGCGGAGATCTGCTCGTTCCCATCCAGGCTGGCCTGCCAGTCCCAGATGTTCAACCCCGTCCGCTTCGTGAACTCGAGAGTCAGGTTGTGGGTGTTCCCCAACGAGTCGTAGGTGGTATTGGTCACCGCGAACTTGTCGGCATCCTTGGCCTCGGTGATCACTCCGAAGTCCATGGAGGTCCCCAGATTCGACAGAAGGTTGTTCTCCTCGCGAATCGCGATGTTGTTGATTCCATTGGCCAGCCCGACGTCGCCCTCGACATCGAAGCGGCCTTCGTCGGTGATCGTGATCCCTTGACCATTCGAGATTCGGAAAGCACTGGTGAGGCGATTCACGAGTTCCGAAAGCTGCGTCACTCCCTTGGTCACCGTGAATACCGTCGGCGTGATCGCCGACCCGCCCAGGGTCCCGCCGATCTCGATCGACGTGGTATCCGTCACCGAGTCGAATTGGAAGTTCAGGCGATCGCCATCGGAGTTGAAGACATCACTCAAGATGTCATTCTGATCGGCGGGGCTGAGGAAAGTCGCTGCGCTCGTGGCGTTGGAGCCCGCGGGCACCGAGTTTCCGAAGAGCATGATCTGATTGAAGGCGACGCGGCCACCGGCGTTGAGCTTGATGTCCTGGAGCTCGGGATTGCCGGCCGGATTGTCCAGCACCACGCTTCCGTCAGCGGCCAGAGAGACGGTGATGCCTCCGGGGCCTCCTGCAGCGGCCGCCGCGGTGTTGAGCTCGCCCTCCATCCAGGTCAACAAATCGCTCAACGTAGTCCCGTCCTGCGTGCCCGCCGGCGGCAGGGGACCGATCTCGAACTGGGCCGAGGCAATCGAGTTGCCGCCCACCGAACCCTGAAGACCGATGATGTCACCCGTACTCAGGACGAGATCCGTACCATCCGCACCGGTGTGAAGGAAGCGTAGATCGTCGGCCGCGGTGGCCGTCGCCAGCAGCGGTCCGGTCTGGAGCAAGTGCGTTCCCTGGGCATCCGACTCGCTACTGAGATTGCCGAACACCTGCACCGAAGTCGTGGCCTGCGCCGGAACGACCGTACTCGGATCGATTCGGATGTCGGTGAGCGCTCCCGAGGCGAAGACTCCATTCTGATCGGCCAGGGTGCCCTGGACCTTCAGTCCCGTCGCCGCATTGACCAGAGTGTTGTTCGCATCGAAGGTGAAGTTTCCCGCCCGGGTGAACTTCTGCGAGAGCCCGTCGCTCAGGACGAAGAAGCCCTCCCCTTGGATGGCCAGATCGGTCTTCGATCCGGTCGTCCGCAGATTGCCCTGCGAGAACTCGCTGTCGATCGATCCGACCACCGTCCCCAGGCCGATCTGCTGCGGATTGACACCGCCGAGGCCCCCACTCGATGCGGGACGCGTGGCGGGGCGAATGTTCTGGGTGAGGATTTCCTGGAAGGTGACTCGAGCCGACTTGAAACCAATGGTGTTCACGTTGGCGATATTGTTACCGACGGTATCGAGCTCGATGATGTTCGCGCCCAATCCGGTCACCCCGGCAAATAGTGATCTCAGCATGGTTCTTCGTGCTCCTGGTTGGTTCGAGAAAGGCTCTGGTGATCCGTGGTTCTACGGGAATGATGGGGTCAGAAGAGAGGAACGACGTCTCCGTCCGAATTCGGATCCGAATCTCCCTTCGGAGGCGGAGTCGTCGGAGGATTGGATGAGTCTCCCGAGACCGAGGCCCGACCCGACAGGCCGACCTCCACGATCTCTGCGGGGCTGTACTTCGCACCATTGACGATGATGGTCTGGAAGTTGTTGTCGAACTGGATGGTCTCCACGATGCCGCTCTGGAACATGGCGACGCTCATGAACCCGCCGCCCGCACGCTCGGCCTGGACTTCGATGGTGTATTCGCCATCCGGCAGCTTCTCGCCGGAGTCGTTCTTGCCGTCCCACTGGATTTCGGTGAATCCGGGCTCGATCGACAAGTTCTCCACCGTCCGTACCAGCTGTCCGGCGGAGTTGTAGATCTTGGCCACTCCCGATCCGGCTTCGACGGTCCGCACAAGAGACCGACTGGGTTCTCCGTCTCGGATCTCCACCTCATTGCCCAAGACCGTCACTCGTTTGCCCACGAGCTCCATCATCATCGTGTTGTTCATGCTCTGGTTCATCTGAATGGACTGGTCCATCCGCGAGTTGATCCCTTCCAGCTGCTGCAGCTGAGAGAAGGTGGCCAACTGCTGTACCATCTGCGTGTTGTCCATGGGATTGAAGGGATCTTGATTGATGAGCTGAGTGGTGAGCAGACGAAGAAAGTCGGTCTGCAACTGATCCGCAGAATTGATGGAGACCCCCAGCCCTTGGGGAGTCTGCGCATTCACGCCATCGATCATCGAATTGCCTCCCAGTAGCGGTAGTCCGTCAGGTCCAGGCTGTGGGCTGGTTGTCGCCCCGACCGGCGCTGACCGGATTGGTGTTGGGAACTCCGTGGGTCATCGAATCCGTTGGAACGTTCCCGGAATGATTCTCCCCGCGTCGACCTCGAGGATCGATCGGGGGATTCGATTTCGGACCTGACCTCGAGCCGTTGGACATCGACGGAGTGACGCTTCAATTGCCGCACCATGTCGTCGGCGTCGGTTTGCAATGCGAGGCGCGTCTCCTGGGCCGATGCAGTCAACTCGATGGCGATGCGGCCGCCGGTCAGCTGTTGGACTTCGACCCGGACTCGGCCGAGATGCTGCGGGTCGAGCTCCACGACCGCCGTCCGTGGTGCAGCCGACGCCAGGAGTTGGTCGCTGGCCATCTGCACGATGGTTCGAGCCACCGCTCGCTGGACCGACGCGTGCAGGCCCAAGCTGTCCGAAGCCGGAGGGGCAGTCGCAGCCTGCGGAGTCGTGGCCGCAACCGATGTCGGCGAAAGTGGCGACGGCATCGCTTCGGAGGTCGCAAAGGTCGATCGGTGGTCCGAGGACGAGCCGGGGCTGGACTGGTCCGCGGACGACGACTCCGACTCCACGTCCGGTGCGATCTCCACTTCCACCGCTTTCCCGGCCGGACCGGTGTTGGCGGCGAAGGGAGTGGGAAGATCGGTTCTGGGAACGTCCAGAACCGGCAGCGGCAATGGGGAGTCCGAGGCCGGGCTTTGGCCCGGAACCTCGTCTTGGGGCTGGGAGAGTGCGATCTTCTGAGCCAGATCGGCGTGCGCCATGGGAAGTTGGGCGATCCGCGGCCGTGCGACCGGCTGGTCCGCCCTCGTCGATCCGCTCAACTTCATCCGCGCGAGAGCGGAACGAATCGGGCCTGAGCCCAGGTCGGCAGCGCGGCCCTTCTGCGAGAGCTCGGGGTTGTTGGCCTCCACGGACCCTTCGGTCTTGGCAATCCAAACATTCTCCAGGGGCGGCGTCTCCGCCAGCGTCGGCGCTCCGCGGAAGATCTCCCCACCCGGCCTGGTCTCCCCGCGACCGGTTGCGACCGACTCCCCTTGGCTCGGCTGTCCAGAAGGCGGGAGCGGAGGTGCCGGAGAGGCCTTCGGAGACTCTGCCAGGATTTCTGCTTTCGGTTCTGCGCTCGGCACCCTCTCTCCGGGGGCCGCCGATTCGGGATCGGTGACCACGGTCTGCGAATCGACCGGCGTCGACCCTGACCGAACGAGGTCCGGATCCTCGACCGGTTCCCGATTCCCCACCACCGGAGAAAGAGGGAGCTGGAGGATCGCAACGGAGGACACCGTCGCCAGGACCCGCGCCGAGTCTCCGCCAAGCTTCGCCTCTTCGACCTCGGGCTCGGTCGGAGGCGAGACCGCCTCATCCGCCGCCGGAGCAGAATTCGCGGTCGCATCGGGCGCAACAAGGTAGAAAGAAGGTGCGGGCTCCGGCATCGGGTCCAGAGAAGGTACGGATTCCACGGGGATGGGAAGCGGCCGCAGAACCCCGAAGTCCAGAAGGTCCAGCCCCCCTTCTTCCGCGTCCTCGGCATCGGCGAGAGGGTCGCGCAAGACCGTCGGAGGGGGCACGACTGCGGCCAGAGTCGGTTCGGGGTCGGCAGACTCCGCCAGCATTGCCCCGAAGCCGGTCTCGGTCGACGTCGACGACGGGGGCACGGGCAGGAAACTGCCGGACCCGAAGAAGAGCTCGAAGAGCGGAGTGGTGGCCGCCGCGAACAACTTACCTGGCTCCCCGCAACGAGAGTTTGGTGCTGAGCTGAGCCGCAAAACCGGGATCGATGGCGGAGAGGAGCTTGGCCGCGGACTTCTCCTTCATCCGAACCAAGATGTCGAGGGCGGTGTCGCGATCGAGGGAGGTGAAGATCGGAGCGGCGCTCGCGGGCTTCATGGCATCGAACATCTTCGCCAGTTTCTGAGCGCTTTCGGTTCGAGCTGCCCCGTATCGCTCCTGCTCCTCCTTCAGCTGAAGGATCGCTCCCTGAATGCGGTCGAGCTGGTCGGTGAGGGTGGCCTGCTGCGAGGAGACGTCCTGACGCAGATCGAGGAGCCGTCCGCGATCGTTGTCGAGCTGGATACGCTCGGATTCGAGGGCCATGAGCGAGAGCTCGGCCGAGTCGATGTCCTCCGCGCTCAACTCGGTCCCGACGGAATCCGGGCGGTTCTGCTTCGCCATCTTCTGCGCGAAAAAGAACACCCCTCCAAAGATGAGCAGGAAGCTGAGGGTCGAGCCGATGAGAATGGTCTTCATAGTGGTCTCCTCCAGGGATTCTGGCCTGCCAATCGCAATCGCGGTGCCAGGCTGAGGAGATCTGGTCGGTGCTCTAAGTTATTGAATTCAATGATTCTACGATCGCACGAAGATTGCGATCCCGCCGCCGCGGCAGTCATTACCGTGAAGACTCAGAAGGAAGTGCCGACCCGAAAAGTCCTCTTCCCCCCTTACGTCCAGGTATATCGTCCAGAATCTTCCGTTCTTGAGCATCCATTTCGCGCAGGTAGTCGGCGACCTTCTTCTCCCGTAGACGCTCGAGAATCTTCACCCGACGATTCGCCTCCAAGAGGCGGCTCCGGAGCTGGGCCACCGCCCCCTCCACCTGCCCCAGGCGTTCCTGGAGAATGGCGATCTGTCGACGATGCAATGCCGCGGTCTGGCACCGAGACTGGAGTTCCAGTGGGGTCATGGGACGTGTCGGGGCGCGGTCGCAGCGATGGGAGTAGGACTGGCGCTCCTCTTCCGCCGCCAGGAGCTCCTGCTCCGCGCGTCGGCGCCGGGCCTCGAGCTCCTCCATCTGCATCCGCAGCTCGTCGAGCTCGGAGCGTCGCAATTCGAGGACCTTCTCCAAACGAAACCGGAACTTCATGCGTTCACCGGTTCCTGGCCGAGTTCGCGGAGCCGCTCCAGCGTATCGGCGAGGGGAAAGTGGTCGTCGAGACCCTGTCGCAAGTACTCCTCGATTCGCGGTTTGAGGGCCACCGCACGATCGAGATCCGGATTCGCACCCGGCTTGTAGGCTCCGATGGTGATCAGGTCCTGATTGTCCTCGAGGAGCTTCAACAGCCCCAGGATTCGCTGGGCCGAACGGCGATGCGATTCATCGGTGACATGGTTCATCAACCGACTCACGCTGCCCATGACGTCGATGGCTGGATACTGCCCCCGACGGGCCAGATCGCGACTCAGGACGATGTGCCCATCCACGATCGACCGCACCGCATCCCCGATGGGTTCGTTCAGATCATCCCCCTCGACGAGCACGGTGAAGAAAGCAGTGATGGCATTGACCGAATCCGTTCCAGCCCTCTCGAGCAGGCGCGCCAGCATGGCGAAGGTCGATGGCGGGTATCCCTTGGTGGCGGGCGGTTCTCCCACCGCCAGTCCGATCTCGCGCTGGGCCATCGCGAAGCGGGTGACGGAGTCCATCACCAGCATGACGTTCTTGTCCCGAGCCCGGAACCACTCCGCGACCGACATCGCCGATTCTGCGGCGCGGATTCGCAGGACCGGACTCTGGTCGCTGGTCGCTACGACCACGACGGTCCGGGCCAAACCCTCGGGCCCGAGATCCTCCTCGACGAACTCGCGCACCTCACGTCCACGCTCTCCGATCAGGGCAACCACATTCACATCGGCATCGCTGTGGCGACTGATCATCCCCAGCAACACGGATTTTCCCACTCCGCTTCCCGCGAAGATTCCCACGCGCTGCCCCTTGGCGCAGGTCACGAAGGCATCGATGGCCCGCACTCCGGTCTGCTGCACCTCACGGATGCGCCGACGGGAGAGGGGACTGGGGCTGGTCGCCCGGGCCGAGGAGTAGGTCTCCGAACGCGGCATGGGGCCCCCGTCCAGGGGACGGCCGAAGGCGTCGACGACCCGGCCCAGCAGCTGCTCCCCCACCGGCATGCGCAGAGAATGGCCGCGTGTCGTGACCCGACATCCGGATGCCAATCCGGTCAATTCCTGGTAGGGCATGAGGAGGAGACTCTCCCGCCGGAATCCGACCACCTCCGCGGGAACCGCATCGGAGGAGTCGCGACGTTCCACCCAACAAAGATCTCCCATCGAAGCCACCAGGCCTTGGACCTCCACGATGGTGCCGACCACCTGACTCACTCGTCCCACCGCACGGACCAATGTCGATCCCGAAGCCGCCTCCAGTGCTGCGTCCATTTGAGTGCTCATTGCACATCCATCGCGCCGCGAACCTGCTCGTGGATTTCCTGGATCTGCGACTCCAGAGTCGCGTCCCATCTGCGCTCTCCCGACTCCACGACACACCCCCCCGCTTCGATGCTCGGATCTTCGATGACCTTCGACACTCGGAGTTTCGCCAGAAGCTCAGGCTTCTCGCGGAGCTGGTCGGCGTCCTCCGGATGGACCCGCACTTCGACTTCCATCCCCCCCGCGATCTATCGGATCGCTTCGGCCATGACCCTCTCCACCAGGGCACGGTCCGACGCAGCCTCCCGCCGAAACAGGCGTTCCGCAATCGCCAGGGCCAGTTCCACTGCCGCCTGCTCCAGCTCGCGCATGCTCGCCGCGTGCTGTTCTTCGAATCGCCGGGCGAATTCTTCGAGGTGCCGATCCACTTCCTGCTGGAGCGAGTTGAGCTGGCCCTGCATCTGACCCCGGAGCTCACGTTCGATCGACATTCGAATGCGTTCCTCGGTGGTGTAGAGCTCCGCGTTCATCGCCTCGTCGAAATCATCCGGAGCGACTTCGTCCACGGAGTCCGGGCAATGGGGAAGAGCGGTGCGGAATACACAGGTATGCGCCCCGACAACGTCGGGGATGAATCCCGAGGTCCCTCCGTGCACCAGATCAGACAATGACGTCCCCGCCCTTCCCGCTTCCGAGGACGATCGTACCCTCTTCCTCGAGCCGGCGGATGACATCGACCACCCGCTGCTGGGCTTCCTCGACCTCCGAGAGCTTGACCGGACCCATGTACTCCATGTCTTCCATGATCCCGGCGGCGGCTCGCTTGGACATGTTTCCGAAGATCTTCTGCTTCACTTCCTCGCTCGCGGCCTTCAACGAGAGCGTGAGCTCCTTCGAATCGATCTCCTTGAGGAACTCCTGCACGTAGCGATCTTCCAGACCGATGATGTCCTCGAACACGAACATCAGGTTCTTCACTTCGGCGGCCTTCTCCTCGTGGATCTCTCTCATTTCGTCGAGAATCTCCGTCCACACCTCTTGGTCGATCTCGTTGAGCAGCTCTGCGACCTGTTTGCTGCCGCCGTATTGGTGGTAGCCCTCCTCGTAGTCACCCTTGACCTGCTTGGCCAGCGTCGCTTCGACCTCTCGGACGTACTCGGGATTGGGCTTCTCCAGGATGGCCATCTTGTAGGCCACATCCGCCTGCATGGAGCTGGGCAAGTAGGAGAGAATGGGCCCTGCGTGCCGAGGATCGAGGTGGGACAAGACCAGCGCCACGGTTTGCCCTCCCTCCGCCTTCAGAAAGTTGCTCACGGTGAGAGGGTCGACCTTCTTGAGCATCTCGAAGTTGATGTCGTCGCCGAAGCCGGTGGCCTGGCTGAGCACCTTGTTGGCTCGGTGGGTGCCGAATCCCTGCTCCAGCATCGCCTTGGCGAAGTCTTCGCCACCTTGCGAGAACTCGGCATTGCGAGTCCGGAACTCGTAGAGCTCCTGAAAGATCTTCTTCCGCTCATCGGGCTCGACCTTTTGAATACTGGCGATCTCGCCAGCGAGACGCTCCACCAAGTGTTCGGGCAGACGCTTGAGAATCTCGCCGCTGGCTCGGGGACCGAGTCCGATGAGAATCACCGCTGCCTTGCGCAAACTTGTCGTCTCTCCAGCCACCGACTAGTCCTCCTGGGTCGCGAAGGCCTTCACCAGATTCGCGACTTCGTCAGGATTGCCCCGAGCCCAATCCTCCAAGGTTGCCACCTCTGCGTGAACCCCGTGGAACTCTTCCTCCGCACCAACCGGGATTCCCGCCGCCACGCGCTGGCCTCGAGCGGACCGCGTCGGCCCTGCGCTGGAACTGAGGACCGACGCCACGCTCTTACGCAGACTCAGGATCATTGCCGCAGCCACGAGGAAGAGAATGAACTTGCCCACCAACGAAGGCAGGTCCTGCAACCACTGGAGCTTCTCCACCAGGCCGGGCTCGTAGGCCTGAGGCGCCTGGAAGGGCATGTTGACCACTTCGATGGTGTCGCCCCGGCTGCTGTCGAGTCCGATCGCCCCAGAAACGACCCGGCGAATCTGCTCCAATTCTTCGTCGGTCCGCGGAGTGTAGGCCGGCTCTCCTCCGTCCTCTGCGGGGGTGTACACGCCATCCACGGCAACTGACACCGTCAGCTTTCGAAGAGTGCTCCCATTCCTGAGCACGTGGTCCACGGTCTTGTTGATCTCGTAGTTGGTGACCCCGCGCGATTTCGTGGGATCCTCGCTCTCTGCAATCCCCTCGGATCGAACCACGGTGTTCGGATCGTAGACCTCTTGGGTCCGCTGGAGCTCCTGGAAATCGAGATCGGCGCTCACCCGAATGACGAATCCGCCATCGCCGAGGATGTCCCGCAGCATGTCGGAAGCCTTGTCACTCAAGTAATTCTCGACCTCCCGTTGAGCGCGGAGCTGTGCATTGCTGAACGAGGTCGCCGAACCGTCTCCGGCGCCACTCAGGCTGCGACCCGTCGCGGTGTCGGTAACCGACACCTTGTCGGGGGTCACCGAAGGTACGGCACTCGCCACCAGGGTCTGGATGCCGGTGATCTGATCCCGAGTGGGCGGCACATTGCGTCGAAGAGTGAGAATCACCGCCGCGGACGCTCCTTCACGCTTGCGTACGAAGACGGTGGCGGCGGGAATGTTGATATGCACCCGCGCACGGCGCACCGAGTTGATGGTCTCGATCGACCGAGCCAGCTCGCCCTCGAGTGCGCGTTGCTCGCGAACATCGAGCTCCCGTTGGGTGGCTCCCATCGATCCCTTGGCGAAGAAGTCCTTCCAACCCCAATGCCCATCGGTAACCAGTCCTTTGCCCGACACCTGAAGGCGAAGCCGATCCACCTCGCTCGAAGGAACCAGAATCGTTGCTCCCCCGTCTCTCAGTTCGACCTTGGTTCCGGACTTCGAAAGAAGATCGACGACCTCGGAGGCTTCGTCCGAAGGCAGGCCGCTGTACAGAACGACCATCGAGTCGCTGTTGAGCCACATGGTGAAGGTGACAACGCTCACCGTCAGAGCAACCCCGATGGTGAGAAGAATGGCCTTCTGATTGAAACTGAACGCATCCAGGATGACGCGCAGACGGTTCAGCAGAGACTTCAACGGTTCCATGGTGCTTCACTTTCTCCGCGGATTAGACTTGGGTTCGCATGAGTTCTTGGTAGGCGTCGACGAGCTTGTTTCGGATCTCGACCATCAGATCGAAGGCCAGCCCCGCCTGGGCCGATGCGATCATCACATCGTGCACCGCCACGTCCTCGCCCCGGATGGCTGCGACTTGAAGTTCGCCCGACTTCATCTGAGCCTCGCTCACCTGACCGATCATGTTTTCGAGCTGCTGAGCGAATCCCCCGCCTCCAGCCGGCTTCTCACTTCCCAGATCGTAGGCCTGTCGGACCATGTCGGGAGCCACGCCGCGAATTGCAGACATCCTCTACCTCCTAGATCTCGAGCGCTCGAGCGAACATCTTCTTGGAGCTGTCGATCGCGCTCACATTGGCATCGTAGGCCCGTTGGGCTGCAATCAGATCCACGAATTCCCGCACCACATCGATGTTCGGCATCAGGACATATCCCTGCTAATCGGCGTCGGGATGCCCCGGGTTGTAGATCAGCTTGAAGGGCTGGGAGTCCTCGGCCTTGGTGATCTCGAGCTCACTCCCCCGCGGGAGCTGAGACTCCTCGGCGGGAAGTGGCAGGTTCATGTGAGACCGGTGGGTTTGGAGGAGACTCTCGAATCCGTCCGGACGGCTCGTCCGCGAGATCGGCACTCCCTCGGTCGGCTGGGCCTCTTTCATCACCACCGTCTTGCGGCGATACGGGCCACCCTCTTCGGTCTGCGTGGTCTGCGCATTCGCGATGTTCTCCGAGATGACATTCATCTTGGCGCGCATTCCACGGAGTCCCGAGGCGCTCACGTTCATGCTTCCAAAGATTCGCAGGCTCATCGCCATCTCCTCTCGTCCAACTCAGGACACCCTTTCATCAGCCTCGCACCTGTCCGGTGATCGCGGTGCGCAGCCCTTGGTATCGTCCGTGAAGCAGTCGCGTCACCATGCGATACATCAGCTGGTTCTCGCCGATCGCGACCATCTCGCGGTCCACGTCCACGTCGTTCACCCCGTTGTCGAATCCGTTGTTCTGATCCACGATCTTCGGATCTGCGTTCCCGCTCGGCCCCCCGATGGGGAGATGTCCTGGCGCAGTCCGGAGACCGGAAATGGGCAACGTGTCTTCCGCCGCCAGCAGGTCTTCGAATTCGACCTGCTTCGCCCGATATCCTTCGGTCGCCACATTCGCCATGTTGTCGGCAATGACCCGGTGTCGGATGGCGTAGGCCGACAATGCCTTCCGCAACACGGGCATGGTTCCACTGTCGAACAGGCTCTGAATTGCTGACATGACTCACCTACCTCCTTCTTCGTGGGATCCGTCCTCAACTCGGAATGGTGATTCCTTCGTGTCGGTATTGGTTGATCTTGTTCCGGAGGGTTCGGACGCTGATCCCGAGCATCTCGGCCGCGCGCGTGCGGTTCCCTCCGGTGAGATTCAGCCGTCGAAGAATGAGCTCCTTCTCCATGTCCCGGATGGTCAGGGAAGCGTCGTTCATGTCGGCCCCTCCGGTCGACACTCCTTCGTCCACATCGAGCCGCAGGTCGTCGGCGTCGATCGCGCCGCCCTCGGCCAGAATCACCGATCTCTCGAGGCTGTTCTCGAGTTCACGGATGTTGCCCGGCCAAGGGTGCGCACACAGCCGTTGCATGGCTTCGGGACTGATCTCCGGAACCGGACGGTCGTTCTCTCGAGCGGCTCGGCGTACGAAGTGCTCCACCAACTCCGGAATGTCCTCGGCCCGCTCGCGCAGAGGCGCGATGTGCAGCGGGATCACGTTCAGGCGGTAGTAGAGATCTTCCTTGAACCGGCCTTCCCGAACTTCGGCCTTCAGGTCGAGATTCGTGGTGGCGATGATCCGGACGTCGACCGAGATGGTCTTCTTCCCGCCCAGACGCATGATCTCGCGCTCCTGCAGCACCCGAAGCAGCTTGGCCTGCATGCTGGGATCGATCTCGGTGATCTCGTCGAGGAGGATGGTCCCGCCGTGCGCGAGTTCGAACATCCCCTCTCGTCGGGCGATCGCGTTGGTGAAGGCCCCCTTTTCGTGACCAAAGAGCTCCGCCTCGAGGAGAGATTCGGGAATCGCCGCGCAATTGATGCGAATGTAGGGGCCCTTGGCGCGGTTCGAGAGTTCGTGGATGGCCCGCGCGGCCAGCTCCTTTCCGGTGCCGCTCTCTCCCGTGAGAAGGACGGTGCCGCGGGTGTTGGCGATCTTCTCGATGTCCTGCTTCAACCGACGAATGCTCGCGCTGTTTCCGATCATGCCGGCGAATTTCTGCGATGTCCCACTCCGAGATCGCTGCCGCGTCGCGGTGCCGACGACGTAGCGATGCTGCGTCGCGTGGGTCAGAGTGGTACGAAGCTCGTCGATGGAGAAGGGCTTGACCAGGTAGTCGTAGGCTCCTCGCTGCAGGGCCTGGACCGCAGTGTTGATGTTCGTATCCGCGGACACCACGATCACCGTGGGCATGGATTCGGTCTCTGCCGCAAGTCGATCGAGGACCTCCAGGCCACTGATGCCCGGCAGGTTCAAGTCCAGGAGCACGGTGTCGCAGGGACTGTCCTTCAGATAGGAAAGCGCCTCTTCGCCGTTGCTCACCGAACGCACGCTGTACTCGCCCTCGAGCTGCGTCTTGAGTAGTTCGCGGGTGCCGTGCTCATCCTCGACGATGAGGATCTTCCGGGACTGCTTCATTCGTTTCCTCCTAACGGCCACGCCGCGGTTGAATCATGACGCGGGTCCCCACTGCGGGAACCGTGGTCACGGTGAAATTCATGCCCAATCGGTGGAGCAGGGTGCGACCCATGTAGGCCCCCATGCCCATCCGTCCGGTCTTGCGGGTGAAGAACGACTTCCCCAGCCGCTCCCGATCCTGCTCGCTCATTCCTGGTCCGTGGTCTTGAATGCTCAGACGCCACCCTCCGTCTTCGTCCCGGACGAGCTGGACTCGCGCGGTGTTGGAGGGATCCGCCTCGATCGCGTTCTCGACGAAAGCCGCCACCGCCCGCGAAAAGAGCTGGCCGCGGGTCACCAAGATCGGATCGGCGCCGAGTTCGAGGTCGAAGTGGGCTTCCGTCCCGCGACGCCGCAGTTTGGCGGAGGCCAATCGACAGGCGCAGTCGACAGCCAAGGCGAGCGAGACCGGATCCCCGGTGCTCGCGTCCAGCTTTCCGATCTGCTCGAGCCCGCAGTAGAGTTCTTCCAAGCGGTCGAGGTTCTGGACGATGCGTCCGACCCACTCGTCCTGCTTCTCGGCCGAGATCTCCCGGCGCGCGATCAATTCCGCATATCCCCGAGTGGACATGACGATGTTTCGTCCCTGATGGAGAGCCGCCGCAAAGAGCTCCGCTTCGCCCTGGACTGCAGGTGCGGATTCGGAACTTGGCATCCGCGAGGTGAGAGTGCTCATGATGTCGCCACTTTCGATTCGAGGATTCCCGAACTCTCGACGATTCTGCGTTCGGTCTCGCGTTCGATCTCCAGAATGGATTCGATCCGTCGCCGGAGACGTTCCAGCAGAGAATCGAGTTCTCCGTTCAGGACTCGCCCGTCACGGGCCCGGCGCCAGGCATCCTTGTCCTCCGCAATCGCCATCTCGATTTCCGCGATCGCGTTGAGACGGCCTTGCTTCTGCCGGTTGATGTCGTTCAGGACTTCGATCGATCGCCCCGCTTCAACGGCAGAGATCCCCTGCCGCCCTAGCGATTCGACCTCACAGTAGAGGTCGAGCTCGCGCTCGTAGGCCCTGCGAAGTCGCTGGATGAGATCGTTCACCGCGCGCTCCCTCGTTTCATGTTGAGACTCAAACCGAATGGCCGGAGGGCGTCCTCGATCTCGATCAGTTGACGCGTCTGGCCGAGTTGGGTGCAGGCATCGTCCTGCCAGGGAGTGCTGCTCTCCCGTTCGCAAATGCTGCGAAAGTTCTTCTCCGCGTCGGCGAAGCGGCCCTCGACCACCGCGAGCTGACCGAGTCGGTAGGTGCTCCATGCACTGAGGCGCCCGGTGTCGTGGCTCTGGAAGCGGCGGTAGAGTTCGGATCCGGTCGCCAGATCACCGACGTCGATGGCGGTGTCGGCGAGGCCCTTGAGCACTCTTGCCGTCACCTCCAGATCCATTTCCTCTCCCAACCGGAGCATCTCTCGATAGATCGCATGGGCCCTCCCGCTCTCGGTCCGGCGCTGCCAGAACTGGGCGATGGCCAGAGAGAGGCGGGGAGACCGAGGTCCCCGCCGGGCCTCGATCCTCTCCACCAGCTCCACCAATTCGGTCGATGCGGGACGGTCCGCCAATTCCTTCAACAGGAGTGCAGTGTGGTCATCGACCCGAGACGCAGGGCCGAGACGAAGGTTTTGCAGGATGGCCTCGACCACCAGTGCGCTGTCGCCGAGTTCCGCGGTGCATTCGGAGATCTCCCGACGCAGGGTCACCGAGTATTCCTGATCCTTGTCCGCAGTGACCGCACCGTCGTACCAACGGAGGGCTCGACGACGCATTCCCAGGTGCCGGTAGTTTCGGGCCAAGGAGAGTGGGGTCAGAACATCGCCCTCCAGAATGGCGAGGGTCGTGTCCACTGAGGTCTCGAGGGTTCGGATGGCGCGGGCAATGGCCAAGGACTGCCGTGTGTCGAGGTCTTCGACCGACTCGGGCACCGGCGGCACTTCGACGGTCAGCTCGAGAGGGTCCACCGCGGCCGCGTCGAGACGCCCCAGAAGAGCATCGACGCGTCGCAGGTCCGGGGCCTCCAAGGCGGAGACGCCAGCACTCGACCCCAGGCCAAGGACGAGAATCAAGAGTCGAACGGTCATACGACGGGGCATGAAGATGCGCCCTCCCTTCGAAAGGGCCGAGCGCAAGTCAGGTGCCACCCCTTCCGAGTGCAGGGCAAGGCTTGCCCCCACCCCTCCGGCGAGGAGACCGAATCCGAAGCATTGGGGTTGGCTTGTCTGTATCTAGTTACAGCTCAAGGAGTTAGATGGCAGTCGAGAAGAATGAGGCCTTCTCGCAGCGACCGTCTCCGGAGGAGAAGAGGGCAGGGAGAACGATCCCACCGCATCCTCCGCCCGCGAGGGTGGCCAGGGACTGACCACCCTCTTCGAACAGCGGATCATTCCGTGTCGCTTTGGTCTCCACCGGCGTTGGCTTCATAAGCCTTGAGCTTCTCCCGGAGGGTCTGTCGACTGATGCCGAGGATCCGCGCCGCCTTGCTCTTGTTGTTGTTGGTGGCCTCGAGAGTGTGCAGCAGGTGAATGCGCTCGACTTCGGCCATCGGCAAGAGCTCGCGACCGATGCGATCCACCTCACTCTGCCCCGCAACCCGAGGGTTGCGTCCCCTCTGCACGTGATCGGGCAGATGATGGGGCAGAATCTCGGTGGGCTCTTCCAGAATCATGATGCGCCGCATGAGATTCTTCAGCTCGCGAACATTCCCCGGCCAGGGGTAGCTCTGCAGGATCTCTCCCATCTTCGGGCTCAGCGGCGCGCACTCCAGACCGAGTTCGCGGTTGAAGACGTCCACGAAGGCCTGAGCCAGCACCGCGACATCGTCGGGACGCTCTCTCAGCGGAGGAACGTGAATCTCGATGACCTGCAGGCGGAAGTAGAGATCATTGCGGAACAGTCCTTCGTGAATCGCCCGCTGCAGCTCGCGATTGGTCGCGGCCACGATCCGGGCCCGAACCTCTTTCTCCCGTTTGCCCCCGACGCGTCGAAAGGTGCGACTCTCGATGACTCGCAGCAGACGGCTCTGCAGGGTGACTCCCATCTCGCCGATCTCGTCGAGAAAGATCGTCCCCTGTCCGGCCAACTCGAAGAGGCCCTCCTTCGCATTCTTCGCATCGGTGAAGGCCCCCTTCTCATGCCCGAAGAGCTCGCTCTCGAGAAGGGTGTCCGGAACCGCAGCGCAGTTGATCTCCATGAATGCGGCCCCCGGATGACTCACTTCGTGGATCGCCCTCGACACGATCTCCTTCCCGCATCCGCTCTCTCCGGTGATGAGGACGGAGGCCTGGTTGCCGGCCCGGCTCCGCCCCACCTGCTCCACCGTCTCGGCCACCTTGGCCAGACCCGGCGTGGACTTGAGCATCTCCAGATAGAGGCCCCCGGACTTCGAGACCTCCTCACGCGCGGCCGACCGTTCTCTTCCGCGAGCCTTGAGCGCGCCGTGCACCTTGGCCTTCATCTCGGCCAGGCTGTAGGGCTTGGCCACGAAATCGTAGGCCCCGAGCTTCATGGCTTCGACCGCGGTCGGAGTATCGCCGTAGGCCGTCATGAGAATCACCGGAACGTCGACTCCGCTCTCCCTGAGCTCCCTCAGCACCTCGACGCCGGTGGAGTCCGGCAGTTTCAGGTCGAGCAGGACCAGGTCCGGCACCTCCTTGCGTACCGCCGCGATCGCGGTGGCGCCGTCCTCTGCCTCCCTCACGACGAAGCCTTCGTCCCGTAGGGATTCCCCCAGGGAAGAACGAATCGTCACCTGGTCATCGCAGATGAGCACGTTTTGTTTCGTGGACATGGTTCAGCCCCTCGCCTCGAGTTCGGATTCCGTTCCTTGGTGGAGGACATCGCTCCCACCAAACGTGGCGACATCGCTCTCCCTCCAGGGGAGGACGATTCTCATGACGGTACGATCATTCTCCCGGAGATAGCGCAAGTGTCCCCCGTGGGCTCGTGCAACCTTCTCCGAGATCGCTAGACCCAGTCCCGTCCCCTGGGCCTTCGTGGTGAAGAATGGAATGAACAGACGATCGATGTTCTCCGCGGTCACTCCAGGCCCCGCATCCACCACGTCGATGTGGACCGAGGCCCGACCGTCGAGAGCCGGATCGCCCGGGTGGGGAGTGACGCGGACCAAGACCTCTCCCGGGGTGGGCGAAGCCTCCACCGCATTCTGGATGAGATTGAGGAGCACCTGTTTCAGAGCCGCCCCGTCCAAGTCGAAGCAGTCCCGCTCGGCGATACGGCAATCGAAGTGGAGCTGGACTCCTCGGCCGGCGGCCGGGCCCCGCTGAAGTTCCACCCCTGCTTGGACCACCGGCACCAGCGCAGTGGGCTGGCACTTCAGATCGGCCGGGCGGGCGTAGTCCAAGAAATTCGAGACCAGTTCGTTGATCCGGCGCACTTCGGCCTCGACGACCTCCAGGTGCTTCCTCTTGGGAGAATCCTTCCCCAGGGCATCGGCCAGGAGCTCCGCACTGTGGAGGATGCCGGTGAGGGGAGTCCGAACGTCGTGGGCCCACTCCGCGGCCATGATCAGATGCTCTTTCTGCCGGGAAGCTCGACGCCGCTCGGCATCGAGGGCTCGCACCTCGCGCTGATCTTCGACCACGCAGACCACATTGGTCTCGTCCGGCAGATCCCCCGGCAGCGGAGAGCCGACCACCGAAACCGGAATGGCTGCCGACCCGTCCATCGGCCGCAGCCAGGCGTCGACGCTGCGGGTCGTTCCCGTCACCACCCCATTCATCCAGGTGTGGATCGAAGGGGCCTCGGGACCCAGATCCAAGAACTCGGCCACCAGAACGCCGGCCGGATCCCGGCCGAAGAGTTCGCGAACCCGGCGATTCGCAAAGCCCACCGTACCCTCCGCACCCACGGTGAACACGCCGCTGCGCATGTGGTCGAAGGTCCGCTCGTGGAAATCCTTGAGCTTGCGCAGTTCCGCCATCGCCTGGGCCGAACTCACCTCTTCGGCCAGCACGGTCTGAATGGTGATGAGGAAGTAGTAGTCGTTCTCGAAGGCCGCGCGGTCCTCGTAGGACTTCTTGAGGAGGAGATAGCCCAGCTCCCCCCCCCGCTGACAGAGGGGCAGAAGGGTCCTCTCCCACACCTCGGAATAGTCCACGCAGCCCACGGGTCGGCTGCGACCCAGCTCGGCGAGGGGGAGCAGCGTGGAATCGCAACCACCCTCGGCGGCTCGACGTCCCAAGGGACCGAGGGCTTCCTCGACCTCTCCCTCTGACAGAGCGCAGACGCTGCGGGCAGTGACCCGGGCTCCCCCTCCCGAAGTGAGAAAGAGGGCGGCGCCATCGGCGCCGAGGAATCCGGTCAGGGTGGTGAGGAAACTCTCGAGAGCTTCGTCCCAATTGGGCCTCGAGGCCAGGTCGCGTCCGATCTGGTAGAGCATGACCAGCTGGGCCACCCGGCCTCGGAGCTGCTGGTGGGCGATCTCGAGTTGGGCGTGGGTCGAACTCAGCTCCGCTGCGAGTTCGGCGACCTTCTGTTGGGTCTGTCGGCGATCTTCGGCCAAGCTGCGATCGTGCCGCTCGAGGAAGTCGACCACCCCCCGCCGTTCCCGGTCGAGCCGTCCCCGTTGCAGGTTGGTTTGAAAGAAGTCCTCGAATTCGGTTGCCGTGCAGCCCCGGGCCATCCAATCCACCGCTCCGGCTCGCAGGGCTGCCGCCACCATCCGGGGGTCGGCGGTGGCCGGCCCGAAGACGAGCAGGGGCACCGAAGGGTCCCGATCCCGGGGGCGACTCATCGCGCCCAGAATCTCGTCGGGATCGGTGGCCGAAAGGATCACCACATCCGCTCCCTCGGCGGTGGTGACCACCTCGTGGCCCAGATCGCCCAGGAGACGAATCAATTCCTCGTCCGCAAGGGGACAATACGCGCGCGCGGTCTCGCCCACGGGTGGTTCCATCCTCCGGTGGCTGGGGATCGGCCAGGCCTCTTGGATGGTTTCTTACCATGGCCCGGGCATGACGCCAAGGCTTTTTCGCCTGCTGTTCGCTTCGGGAATCCGGAGGAGAGGAGGGAGGCGCTCGCGCCTACTCCCCCTTGGGCAGCAGGTTCCGATAGGGCAGGTCTCCGAGGATGGTGGTCAGCCGGTCGGCCAGCTCATCCTTGACCGCCTTGGTGTCGTAGACTCCGGCTTCGAGACGCGCCCGCACTTCGGCCACCCGATCGGAGCGGATGCCGGGGTGGGAATCGAGGGTTTCTCGAGCTTGTCCCATGAGTTCGCTCTGCCTCAGCAGCTCGCGCGCTGCCTTCGAGATCTGGACCTTTTCCCCCGAATCTCCGCCAATGGCCTCCGGAGTGGTCGCGGACTTTCGTCCCGACCCCGGATCCAGGGCACCCGGCTGAACCCCTTTGGGGCTCTGTCCGGCGGGCCGGGGAACATTCGTGCCGATGGCAGGGGCTTTGAGCGGTTCGGTTGCCATGGTCACTCCTCCGAGGGCTCTCTTCGCGAGAAGCCTCGGTGCCACAAGGGTCGATTCCAGAACTCGCCATCATGGTAGCAAGTCTGGGTCCATTCGGAAACGATGAGGAGTCTCCGAACCCTTGGTGGCGTTGGGGTGACCCGGCCCTTCCGCCGGTTTCGCCGGCTCCCGAAGGAGCTCTACCAACCGCACCCAGAGTATCGGGTCCTCAAGTCGGAATCTTTAGCCGGAATCGGCTGCGGGGAAGGCCAGAGGCCTCTCGATCGGTGGCCCGGTCATTCCACACCGTTCCGCAGCCGCCGCCCAATCCTGGAGAAGGGACGCCGTCCGTCCCCCCAGGGCGTGCCACCGCTCGAAACTGCGGGCCGCCAGGTCGAATTGGTGCAGCGCCAGGTAGCTCTTTCCCAGCAGGGCCCAGAGCTGGAGTTGGTCCGGAAAGAGGGGGAGCGCCCGGTGGAGGATGGTCACCGCCAGGTCGTGCTGCCCCTGCCGATGGTGGACATCCGCCAGGGCCTCCCACACCGGCAGCACAGTGGCCACCGAGGGGAGCTGTTCGTAGAGGTAGGCGACCGCCTCCCCGCTGCGGTCCAGGCGGCACATCGCCCGCGAGGCGGCGGCCACGCACTGAGCCCGCGGGCCGCTTTCCTCGAGGAGAGGGACGGCCTTCAGAAGGATCTCGAGGGCTGAATCCACTTCACCGACCTCGACCAAGGCCACCCCCAATTCGAAAGCAGAGGGTCCATCCCCCCTCTCGGCGACCTTGGACTGCGCAAGTCGAAGGTAGAGCTCGCGTTTGCGGCGCCGCCGGTGCTCGTCCCTCACCTTCCCCAAATGATGGATGACGATCGACGCATCCACGCTCTCCACTCCGCTGCGACCGAGGGCGGAGGCGATTTCCTCGTGGACACGCCCCTCGTAGCGCAGGGAGGACCGCGCCGGAAAGAGCCGGGTCTGGCGAGCCTCCACATAGCCGCACCACTGGGAGTAGGGCGGGGGAGCCGCGGCCGCCGATCGCATTCCGGCGGCTCCTCCATGGTCCAAGTAGGTCAACTGGCGAAAGGTGTAGGCGCGGTCGGGCGGCGCACTGACCAGCTCCGTCACTCGCCCGAGGTCTTCCCGATCCACCCTCTCGTCGGCGTCGAGGATCAGGATCCAGTCGGCGGTAGCGGCATCGAGGGCCACATTCCGGGCCCTCGAGAAGTCGTCTCGCCAGGTCTCGAAGATCAGATGGGCCCCGTAGCGACGGGCGATCGTAGGCGTTTCGTCCTCGCTCCCGGTGTCCACGACCACGATCTCGTCGACCACCGACCGCACGGAGTCGAGGGCGGCGGCCAGAACGTCTTCTTCGTCGCGCACGATCATGCACAGGCTGAGACGATGGTGCTTCATGCGGAATCGAAACCCCAGGCTGCGAATTCCCACTCCTCGAGCGAGGAGCGAGTGGCCGCGGCCGTCAATTTCAGGCCGTAGGCCGCGAATTGGTCGCGGCGAGGCAAGGACTCGGCGCCCCCCTCGAGATAGGCCTCCGCCCCGGCGGGCACGAGCACATGCCGCGCACCGTGGTCGCGCAGGGCGGCCCACAGCCGGTGGACGGCCGCGCGCGCCCCCCCGAAGTCGTGGACATATCCTTCGAAGTCATGCCCCTTTTCCAGGGCGGCGTAGGCCACGACCTCCTCCTCTCGAAGGGCCATCAGCACCCGAGAGATGCCCGGAGCCAAGAAGGCCCGCCAGTCCGAGGGACGCCGCTGCGCCCGGTAGCGGTGATGGCGGTAGAGTCGATCGAGCTCCGTCCCGTCCTCCACCCCCGCCCACCGCAGGGTCAGACCCTCGGCGGGAGGATCGAAGGCCTCGGTGATCTGGAGATGGATCTCGCGACCGCAGGCGGCGAATCCCCGACGACGGTAGACCCCAGGTTGGTCGGTCCAGAGCAGAGCCACTTCGAAACCCTCCTCCCCCAAGGTCTCGACCATGTGCGATTGAAGGGCCCGGCTGAGTCCCCGCCCTCGCCATTGGGGATCGGTGGCGAAGCAGCCCAGGACGGCCACCTGGGTCGGCCCCCAGGAACTGAGCCAGGTCCGGCCCAGCGCCGCGGCGGCGGCGACGATGCGTCCTTCTCTGCGTACCACGAAATGGTGTCCTGCATTGGTCGAATCCAGGGCAGTGGGACAGACTTTCCCCATGCTCTGACCCGGCCCGCAGCCGAAGCTGCGGTCCACGAGGGCCAAAAAGGCCTCCCGTTCGCCCGGCAACAGAGTTCCGAGCCCTTCCCGGCTGTGGAGGGTGGTTTCCATGACTTGCTCTCCCTCTCAAATCCCGTACCGAATCCGAAAAAACGGCTAAAGATCCCGAGGGGGCCGCCGATATCTCGCCCAGATGGCGACACCGCGTCCCGTTCTGCGCGAAACAATGGACTTCGCCGGATGCGGACCGTCTCCATCGCAATGACCAAGACAACGCTGGTTCCCCTTCAAGGAGGAAGACATGGGACTGCGCATCAACACGAACGTTGCTTCTCTCAATGCACAGCGCAATCTGTTCAACACTGGACAGATGCTCAGCAAGAACCTCGAGAAGCTCTCCTCGGGTCTTCGGATCAACCGCGCCGGTGACGACGCGGCCGGTCTGGCGATCTCCGAGAGCCTGAAGAGCGACATCCGCGCCCTGCAACAGGCATCGCGGAACGCCTCGGACGGCATTTCCATGGTGCAGACCGCAGAAGGTTCGCTCAACGAGGTGAGTGGCATCGCCATTCGTCTCCGTGAGTTGGCCGAGCAGGCCGCGAATGGTACCATCGGCGCTTCGGAGCGCGGATTCCTGGACTCGGAATTCCAGGCCCTGACCTCGGAAATCACTCGTATCACGCAGACCACCGAGTTCAACGGTACGCAGTTGCTCGACGGTACGGGCGGCACGGTCGACATCCAGGTGGGTACCGGCGCTGGGGTGACCAATCAGATCGCGCTCAACTTCGGCACCAATGTCAACGCGACCTCGCTGGGTCTCAATGACGAGTCCCTGACCGGAGCGACCACGGCCAACGCCAAGGCGGCGCTGACCGCGATCGACACCGCTCTGAACACCATCTCCCAGACTCGAGCCAACTTCGGTGCGGTCCAGAACCGCCTCGAGTCGACGGTCCGGAACATCGGGGTCACGGTGGAGAACCTCTCCGCTGCGAACTCTCGGATCCGCGACGTCGATGTGGCCAGCGAGGCCGCCAGCATGACCTCGAACCAGATCCTGCAGCAGGCGGGCATCTCGGTTCTGGCGCAGGCGAACTTCGCCCCGCAGGCGGCCCTGAGTCTCCTCGGATAATCCATCCGGGAGACCGGAACCAGCGGTCTGACCCGGGCTCGTCCCACGCGGGGACGAGCCCGGGGCAACGCTGAGAGCACCAGGAGATGGAGATGGAGTCGATCCAGGTCGACCGCGTCCTCCGACCTCCGGGACTCGAGGGGGCAACGCCCCGAGCTGCGAATCCTTCGCCGCCCGAGGCGACGACCGAGACACCGGATTCGGCCCAACGTGGTCCGAAACGTGCAACCTCACCCGAACACGCGGACTCCCGCGCGTCTGACTCCAGTACGTCGGCACTTCCTGCCGATGCACAGGACAAGAAGGCACAGGACAAGGTCCGTGAAGCCGTCGAAGCCCTGGCCGACAACGTCCAGGGTCTTGTGGACCGACAGTTGGAGATTCGCTACAGCGAGGAACACTCTCGCTTCGTGGTGAAGATCCTCGACGCGAAAACCGGAGAAGTGATCCGCGAGATTCCGCCCGAGCAGCTCCTCGACGCGGCCACCCGGATCGCAGAGATCCGTGGTCTCATCTTCGACGAAAAGGGCTGAGCCGCCCTAGACCCGCAGCTTGCATTCGGCCTCGGAGGTTGAGTCATGCCCGTGATTTCCTTTGGGGGAGTGGCCTCTGGAATCGATACCGATTCCATTGTGGCCCAGATGGTCGCACTGCGCCGTCGACCAATCACCGCTCTGGAAACCCAGAAGACCGACATCAAGCACGGTATCTCCATTCTGGATGACATCCGTGAGAACCTTCTCAAGCTCCAGACCGCGGCCGAGAAACTCGACACCGCAGCCGAGTTCTCGGCCAAGAGCGGAAGCAGCGCCAACGAGAGCATCCTGACCGCATCGGCGTCGAGTGCGAGCCCTCTGGGTACCTTCGCCTTGGTGGTGAGCAACCTCGCCGAGACTCATCGTCTGGCTTCCAGTGCCTACACGAATTCCACCGACAGCGTGGGTACGGGCACCTTCTCCTTCACCCTCAACGGCACCCAGACCGATGTGACCCTCAGCGCGGGGGCGGACTCTCTGGCCGATCTGAAGACCGCCATCAACGACGCCGGCGCGGGGGTCACCGCGAGTATCATGAACGACGGCAGCGGCTATCGCCTCCTCCTCAGTTCCGACGAGACCGGCAGCGCAGGGGTGTTCACCGTCGACGCCTCCGGCCTGAGCGGGGGTACCGCTCCGACCTTCACCACCCAATCCACCGGAATCGACGCCAACTTCAGCATCGACGGAATCGCCATCACCAGCTCCAGCAACACGATCACCGATGCCCTCGAGGGCGTGACCCTGAACCTGAAGACCACCGGCAGCACAACGGTCACCATCGAGTCCAATGCCGACGACCTCGCCACGAACCTGACCGAATTCATCACCGCCTACAACGCGGTCATCGATGCCATCAACGCCCAGTCCGAGGACGGCGCTCCGCTCAACGGCAACTCCCTGCTCCGAAGCGTGCAGAGTCGTCTGGGAACCACCTTGGCCACCGCCGTCGACACCGGCGGAGACTTCCGCACCACGGGGGAAGTCGGCCTGACTCTCGACCGCGAAGGCAAGCTGAGCCTGGACAAGACCAAGCTGACCGCCGCCCTCGAGCAGGACTACCAGAGCGTGGTCAACCTCTTCGTGGACAGCAACAATGCCACCGGAATCGCGGCCAGTCTGGTCACCTCGATCGACGGCATGACCGACTTCGCCGACGGTCTCTTTCGCTCTCGCAAAGATTCCATGAACGACGAGATCAAGCGAATCGACAGCAATATCGAACGGCAAGAACGCTCGGTGACCAGTTACGAGCAACTCCTGAATCGCAAATTCACCGCCATGGAGATCGCCATCGCGCGCCTCCAAGCCCAGAGCGGAGGACTTGTGGGGCTCTAGTCCCCGCGAGCCGTATCCGAACCCGGAGATAGCATGTACGACCAAGCCCTACGCGAGTACCAACAGACCCGAATCCAGACGGGCTCCCCCGTTCGACTCGTGTCGATGCTCTATGATGGCGCCCTGAGATTCATCGCCGAGGCGCGGGCTGCGATCGAAGCCCGTGACATTCCGACGCGGGCCGACCGCATCCGTCGTGCGACCTGTATCGTCCAGGAACTCAACAATGCCCTCGAGCACTCCGTGGACTCGGACATTCCGCAGCGACTGGCCGCGCTCTACGACTATGTCGAATACGAGCTGGTCGAGGCGACCACTCACAACTCCGTCGACCCCTTGGACAACGCGACGCGGGTCCTTCAAAGCCTCGCCAATGCCTGGCACCAGCTCGCCGAACAGAATGTCGCGCCCGCGGAGATCTCCTCGAGTGAGAATTCCAGCTCCGCGTCCGCTCCATCCACAGCCACCGTTCCGCCCGCTCCAGCCCCGACTCCCAGTCCAGAGCCCGACCCTCACGCGGGCCAAGACTCCACCTCCAACTCTCCGGACGAGGCGCGCCACGTGTCTCTTTCGCTCTCCGCCTGATGGACCCGGGCCTCCGAACCCGGATCCTGCAGATCGTCGACACCGCGGTGTCGTGGACCGAAAGAGTGCGAATGCTGGTCGAGGACGGCGATTTCGACGGGCTCGAAACCGCACTCCAGCACCGGGCCGACAGCATCACGGAACTCGGTGCGGCCCTCGCCGACGCCCCCGATCACGCACCCGACGCCGAGGTTGCCGAACGCATCGAGACGCTCCGCACCAAGGACCGTGAATTGACCGAATGGATGAAAGCGCAGAAGGAAGAGGTTGCGAAAGCCCTGGCCTCATTGCGCCAACAGAGCCACGACCCCTATGCGGAACGCTACGTCGGATCGGTACTGCTGAGTCGCACGACCTGAGCGCCGACCGGACGACTACTCTTCGGGATCATCGCCCTTCTTGCGCATCTTACGAAGTTCTTCGATCGAATCCGTCGTGGATCGCGCGGCTTCCTCGGTGACCTTCTTGATGGACTCGTACACTTCCATCCGATGGATCGGGATCTCCCGAGGCGCCGAGATCCCCAGTTGGATCTGATCCCCCCGGATCTCGAGGACCGTCACCACGACATCGTCCCCGATGACAATTTTCTCGTTCTTCTTTCGACTCAGTACCAGCACCACGACCTCCTTGTCGTTGGCGCAAGGTCGTGACTCAACTGACGGCCGACTCGACCGGAGTCCCTTCCGTGCGTGTCATCTTACCGAGGGTGGGCGCCTGAGAGAACGCCACCGGATCCACGAGTGCGCGAAGATCGAGGTCATCACGATCCAACACGACCTGGCGACCGATACGCCGTTCGACATTCACCAACAGTGGTGCGCGCAAGTTGCCGGTGACGATCACGCCCCCCGCTCCAATGGTGGTGACGATGAGAATCGCGCAGTCGTCGGGGTGTTCGAGCCCCAGCTCGGCCACTTCGCTCGCCGCAGTCTCGATGGCGTAGTCGCGAACGTAGATTCCGGGTTCGGCCACCGGGAGCCCGAAGTTGGGATCGTCCACGGACTGCAGCCAGCCCAGCGGGACATCCTGCGCGAACTCCAACAACACGAAGCGTCGGTAGCGATTCAGGCCGATGAGTCCGGAGGGGAAATGGATGATGTCCTCCTCCCGAATCTCCACCGTGCCGACGCGTGAGCTTTCGATCCTCATAGTTGACTCCTAGAGATAGTCGAGGAGTGAGAGACGGAACACGCTGGCCGAAGCCGCCAGAGCCGCCTGATAGGACTGCTCCGCGAAGGTCAGGCGTGTGGCCACGTCCACGAGATCTGCGTCCTCCAGCCGGGATCGCTCCAGACGCAGAGATTGCTCCCTTTCGAGAAGGAGCGATTCGTTCTGATCCAAGGTGGTCTCCCGAGCCCCGACCGTCACCAGCTGGGTGAGGACGTTCTGGTGAACTTCCTGGAGCTCGACCATCGACTGGCGGACCGCACCGACGTCGCCGGCTTCCAACGCGCTCAAGACGTCGGCGAAGACCTCGAAGAGACGAGCCGGACTGGCCTCTCCCACCACGCCGAGATTCGAGGCGGTGGGATCTCCGGAGGGACTCTCCACTGTGAAGGGAGCGGGCTGTCCGTAGCGCAGAACCAGCGTGCCACCGTCGAGCTGCACGTCCATACCCGGGATGGCCGCGGCCACCGAAGCGCGAATGTCGTCGAAGGTCACCGCCGCGCTGAGATCGACATCGGTGACTTTCCCCCCGATGTCGAAGCGCAACACCCCCAGAGGAAGGGTCCCATCCAGAGCTTTGACATCGGCCAGAGCGACCGCCGTACTCAGTGCGGGCTGAATGTTCTGCCCGTCGAGAGTGGTTGTCGAAGAGCTGCCCAAGAGCCCGAGATCGGTGGCCACACTCCCCCCGAGCACCTCCTTGACCGAGATGGGATCGGCTCCGGTGAGACGAATCCCGTCTTCGCCGGGACCGATCGAAGCGGTGACTCCCGCGCCCGAGGCATTGATGGTGTCGAGGACGTCCTGCACCGTGACCGCTCCGGTCAGATCGATGGTCACCGGCAGATTCACGCCCGAGGTGACTTCGATCCTTCCCGAGGACACGCCCTGTCCGTCATTGAGATCGGCGAGAGGGGTCGCGCCGGTGATCCGCGGACGAAGGTTTCCAGATCCCCCGAGGACCGCCGAATTCGATCCCAGGAACTCCGATCCCGGAATGTTCACTGCGAGTCGGAGCGTCGGCCCGACCTGAACCTCTTGGACCGCGGCATCGCCGTTGTAGGTCACCGCGTCGCCGACGAGACTGAATGGCTCTCGACCGGTCTGGTAGCCGGCGAAGATATAGCTCCCTTCGACCTGTTGATTGAGGAGGGAGAGGGCGCTCTGACGCAGTCCCCGAACCTCGTTGATGGCCGCCGCGCGGGTGGAGTCACTCGCCAGGGGCCCGGTCTCCTGGACCAGGAGGGCTCGAAAGTCGCTCAAGAGGGTGCTCAGATCCTGAAGCCCCGAATCCGTGGCTTCGAGGTAGGTCCTGGCGGCATCGGTGTTGCGCTGGTGCTGTTTGTTCTGAGCCTCCAGAGCGTCGAAGCGCTTGATCGTCCCCAACGCGCGGGGATCATCCGCGAAGGAGTTGATGCGCTTTCCGCTCGACACCTGCAGTCGATAGAGGCTCATGCGGGAGAAGCTCCGATTGATCTGAAAGATCAACTCGTTGCCCAGGGATTGCTGTGTCACTCTCATGTCTTGGACCTCTTCATCCCTTAGATCATTCCGTTGACCACGGTGTCCAGCATCTCATCGATGATTCGGATCACGCGTGCGTTGGCCTCGAAGCTTCGTTGGAAGAGAACCAGGTTCGCCAGTTCCTCGTCCAGATTCACTCCACGATCCGCCTCCAGGCGGTTACGGGTGCTCTCGACGATGGTCTCCTGGCTCTCGGCCAGGGTCCGATACGATCCGCGTTGCGTCGCGAGGTCGACGATCAGATTGTTGTATTGCTCGTTCAGAGAGAGGTCCTTGCCCCCCGCCACCGACTCCGCGAGGGCGGCGATCTCCAGTGCGAGCTCGTTGTCCCCGGCGTCTCCGCTGCGACCCGTCACGACCAGAGCGGGGTTGTTCACCACCGCTTGGTTCACGGTGAAGGTCGATGCGTCGCTCCCCGAGAAGAGGTCGACACCCGCCCCTCCCGAACTCACGCCCTGCCGGTGCAGGGAATTGACCTGGTCGATGATCGACTTCGCAAGTTCGTCGAGCTGCCGACGAATCTTGGGGATCACCTCGTTGGTCATGTTCGCGCGGCCGGCCATCTGCCCCGACTGGAAATCGATGATAATGGGATTGCGGCCGCCGAACTGAACGGTCTGGCGTACTTGGCCGTTGAGATCCTCCTCCTCCACCACCCGCAATTCGTTGACGTGACCACGGGTGACGAGGGCCCGACCTTCGATGCTGACGTCCACGGATCCGTCGGTGCGGGTGTTCAGATCGAAGCGCGTGAGATTCGACAGCTCATCGAGAATCTGACCGCGCTGATCGATCAGATCGTTGGGCTCGCCACCTCTGGAGGAAGCCGCGACGATCTGGGAATTGAATTCGGCGACTTTCCCCAGGAGCAGATTGACCTGATCGACGCTGGTGCTCACCGCCCGTCGATTGTCCCTCTCCAGAGAATTCAGCGCCTGGTCGATTTCGCGGAATTGCAACGAGAGCCGCTGTGCCTGAGACACCACGGCCTGCCGCTTTCCATCGCTCATCGGAGGCGTCGCCAAGTCGCTATAGGCCCCAAAGAATTCATTGAGAGCATCACCGATGCGATCGTTCTCCGTGGATCCCAGAATGTCCTCGACCGAAGTGAGGGCATTGTCCAATTCCGAGTAGTTTCCGTAGAGCACCTTCTGCTGCACGAGCTGGGCTTGCAGGAAATTGCTCTGCGCCCTCTCGATGCTGCCGACCACCGTACCGCGGCCGATCGCCCCGAAGGTCGTGATGAGAGGGGTCGCCGAACTGATCCGCAAACTCTGGCGCGAATAGCCCGGAGTGTTGGCGTTGGCGATGTTGTGGTTGGCAATCTGCGTGGCCAACCGGCTCGAGAACATTCCCGAGATCGAAGCATCGAGGGCCCCGAAGAGTCCTGTTCCTGGCATCTCTAGGCCCTTCCGTCCACGACGCCGTGACCGCCGTCTCTGGTCACGTCGCCCTCGGAGTCATAGGATCCCGGGACCTGGTCCTCACCCACGAGAATCCGAATCTCTTCTTGGGCAAGATCCATGGAGAAGCGCGCGAGCTGAAAGTTCTGGAAGTTCAGACTCTGCAGTCGCCCCCCCACTCGGGACAACGACTCCAACGCCGACTGGAGTCTCTCCTTCCAGGGTTCCTCAACCGATCCCAGCCACTCCTTGAGCACGGAGCGCCCCGCGCGAGGAATCATCCCCGCGGTCACCAGAAGAATCTCGCGCCGACGACCGGCGGCTTTGACTCGAGGAAGGAGTTCCTCGATCGTCCCGACCTGTTCCCGCATCTCGGCCACGCGACGGCGCAGCATGTGGCGGCGCTGCCTCCGAGCAGCTCGGTAGACATCGATCAGCAAACGGGTCTCCTCCTCCAAGGACTCGAGAAGCGAGGCGTAATCCATACTGGCAGTGGTCGCGGTCATCTGGTCGTCTCCTCGTCATTGGATTGGAACGGCACGATTCCCGTGTCCGAGAGGCGGCTGTTGGCCCGGTAGCTGGCCTCGGCTGCCTTCACGTCCTTCCCGGCGCCACGCAGTGCGCGCAGCCCTTCTTCCTCGTGGCCTTCGAATTGATCGACGATCATCTGGGCCAATCCCAGGCCCCCTTGGTGCGCCATCACCTTGGAGAGCTCGGTGTCGAGCATCTCTTGGTACATTCGCGTGTGAGACTCGTCGCCGAAGAGCCCGCTTTCGGGCACCGACTCCCTCATGCTCTTCATCATCATGTCGAGCAGCAAGCTCTCGAACTCCACCGCCGCCTCGCGAAGCTGCCGCGAATCGGCGTCCGAAGAGGCCGGATTCCGGGAGACGGCCTTGGATGGATTGGGTCCAATGGATGAGATGGCCATTCAGATCACCTTGATCTCGGCCTGGAGGGATCCCGCGGCCTTGAGGGCCTGCAACATGGCAATGATGTCACGAGGGGTCGCTCCCATCCCGTTGAGCACATCGACGATGTCCTGGACCGTGGTCGTATCCGGCAGGCGCAGGACGTGGGCTTCGGCGTCGTTCACGTAGGTACTCACATCGGGAACCACCACCGTCTCGCCCGACTCGTTGAAGCTATTCGGTTGGCTCACGCGATATCGGGTCCGGATCTCGATGGTGAGACTCCCATGCGCGACCGCCGCCTCGCGCAACTGCACCCCTCCACCGACCACAATGGTCCCGGTCCGTTCGTTCACCACCACCCGTGCCTTGGAGTCGACCACCGTGGTCAGCTCTTCGATGGCCGCCTGGAAGGCGACCGGGTCGCCAGCCATGTCCGCCGGCACCGTGAGGCTCACGTAACCCGCATCCTCCGCCCGCGCGGCTCCGGGAAAACGGGTGTTGATGGAACGAGCGACATTGGTCGCCGTCGTCCGGTCGGCATGATTGAGGAGCAGACCGAAGCTCGCCCCGGCCAAGGGCGTCCGCGGCAGCATCCTCACGACCTGCCCCCCACCGGTCACCACTCCGACCGTGGTGTGGTTGCGCTGGATCCGGTTGTTCGCCCCGCCCTCGACATTGAAACCGCCGATGGAGACGGGCCCCGCCGCCGTACCGTAGACCACTCCGTCGGTGATTCCGGCCATGGTGGCAGGCTGGAGGATTCCCCCCTCGAGGCTCGAGGCATCGCCGATGGACGAAACGTTGACGTCGAAACTGACGCCCACCCGACTCGAGGACCTCAATGTGGCCACGAGTTGAACCATTGCGACGTTCTCGGGCCGCAGTCCGTCCGGGTCGACGGTGATGCCCAGGCGTTCGAGGTTCCGCAACAGGCCTTCGATCGAGGCTTCGAATCCGGTGCCATCACCCGTTCCCGCAAGACCCGTCACCAATCCGGTTCCGATCAGCGTCACTTCGAGATCATCATCGAAGACCGCGATGTCCTTGATGCGCTCCGAGGCGAAGGCCGCGCCGGTCCAGCTGAGAACCAGGATGACCGTAGTCGCCAGAGCGATGATTCGATGTTCGAGAATCCGTCGCATGGAATCGACTCCGAAACTCAGAAGAGGAAATTCACGACTCGGGACAGAATCCCGGGCGAATGGGCGTCGGCGACGGGACCGTCACCGCTGTAGCTGATGCGAGCATCGGCAATGAGACTCGAGAGAATGCTGTTGTCCGCCCGCAGATCTTCGGGCCGAATGATCCCCGTGAGGGTGATGATCTGCTGCTCACCGTTGATATCGACCATCCGCTCTCCCTCGAGTCGCAGATTGCCGTTGGGGAGCTCTTCGACGATGCGAGTACTGATCTGAGCCGTCAGATCCCCCGTACGGGAGCTCTTCCCGTTGCCCTTGAACTTGTTCTCGCTGGTCAATCCCCACTGGCTGATCTGATTCAGGATTCCGAGCCCCGGGCCACCCGTGATCTCGGTCTTGGAATTGGCATCGGTCTTCGCGGTCGCCTGCGCGGTGGCGCTCTCGACGATGAATACGGTGATGATGTCTCCCACCCCGACTGCCTTGAGATTCGAGATCCCTCCGCTGTTCTCACCGATGTTGAGATAGGGTTCGCCGGCCACTCCCCGCGCGGCGATGAGCAACAACAGGCCCAAGAGGGCGAGGGTTGCCAACGCGATTCTACGATCAGGCCTCATGGGCTCTCTCCTTCGTCCTCTGACTGTCGCGCCCGGGCGAGCGTTTCTCGCAGCCCGACCTTCCCCGACGAGACCGCTCCCTCGGCGACCACACAAACGCGACGCAGGCGGCGATCGAAGGGGCTCTGGACCAGAATCCAGTCGCCGAGCGCGCCGTCCGACCGGGCTCGAACCTGCGACCGGACCACGAGGCTGCCCCGGCGTTCTTTCCACTCCACGGTCTGGCCGCGATGGACCAGGAGCACAGGCCGCAGATCGTTTCGCCGCAGATGAGACCCGGCCTTCACTTCCCGAGCGAAGGTCCATTCGGCCCTCGACTCGTCGAAGCGGAACAACTGCTGCCAATCCACCAATCTGTCGACCCACAGGCTATCCGGAGCCAGGGCGGCCAGTGGAAGGCCCGCACCGGCCTTGGCTCCGCGCTCGACCAGGGTTCCGACCACCCGGAGGGAACGTCGGACTCTCACGAATGCCGCCGAAGCGCTGGACCCTCCGTCCATCACCCGTACGCGGATCGATCCAGGACCGACGAGCGGACCGGGATCGAGGATCCGCAGAGAGAGTTCGCCGCGTACCGCTCGCACTCGGGGCATGGTCAGGATTTCCCACCGCTGCCCCAGTGCCCCTGGGGGTAGAGGCATCGAGTCCAGAGCCTTCTGGACCGCCCGTTCCATGGTGGTCGACGAGGCGAGGGCGCCAGACCGCCGGATACGTACCGACTTCGCACCGCTCAGTCTTGGAACCCGACGCAGTCCCAGCTCCACGAAGCGGCGACGCAATTCCTTCAGGCTCAACTTGCGTTCGTGCCCGGGGCGAGGAGCCGCGAAGAGAACGGTCGAAGCCAATTCGTCGTCGATCGGAGTCCGAGTGAGATCGCCCACTCGAACCACCTTGGAGTGGACCACGACCTCGGCATCCAACACCAGATTGGTTTCCGTCGCCGGCGCACCCACGGCCAAGACCAGCGTGAACCCCACCAACAACGATTGAAGGAAAAGCTTCATCGAGGTCTACCGCCGGATCTGATTGATCGTCTGCAACATGTCATCCGCGGTCTGGATGGTCCGCGAATTCAATTCGTAGGCTCGCTGCGCGGTGATCATGTCTACCAGCTCCCGCGCCACGTCGACATTGCTGCGTTCGAGCGCGCCCTGCTGGATGGCCCCGTAGCCCAGTTCGCCCGGAATCCCCAACAGGACCGTTCCGCTATTGGGGGTCTCGAGAAGCAAGTTGTCTCCGGCCTGGCTCATTCCCGCCGGATTGTTGAAGCGCGCAATCTGAATCTGGCCGATCTCCTGCGCCGTTCCGGTATCACTGGAGAGGATCACTTCGACTCTCCCGTCCGTGGAAAAGCCGATATTGACCGCATCCTCGGGAATGGTGATCTGCGGTTCGAGATAGTATCCCGAGCTCGTGACGATGTTTCGGTCCCGATCGAGCTTGAAGGACCCGTCCCGCGTGTAGCCGATGTTCCCGTCCGGCAGACGTATCTGAAAGAATCCGTCCCCCTGGATCAACAGGTCGAGTTCGTTGTCCGTGACCTCGATGAGCCCTTCGGTTCCCATGCGAACGCTCGACACGATCCGAACCCCGTGACCGACTTCGACCCGCGTGGGGGGAGAGGTTCCGTCGCTGCGCTGGGCTCCGGTCGGCGCGAGGTTCTCGTAGAGCAGATCCTGGAACTCCATCCGGGACTTCTTGAATCCGGTGGTGTTCACATTCGCCAGGTTGTTGGCGATGTTGTCGATGCGGGCCTGCTGGGCGTGCATCCCACTCGCGGCAGTGGACAGAGAACGAAGCATGGTCAGATCTCCTCTTCCTGGGACTAGCCCACCTTCGGGAGCTCGTTGGTCGCCTTGCGCAGAGCCTCGTCATTGGCCACGAGCACTCGCTGGCCCGCCTCGAAGATGCGCTGCGCGGTGATCATCTGGACGAGTTCCGAAATCGGATTGGTGTTGCTCTCCTCGAGGGCCCCCACCGCGATCCGAACGTCATCCGCAGGAATGGCCTGGGGCAAGGGCGCGGTCTTCACCGGGCGGAGGCGCGTGCTTCCCTCGGGAGTGAATGCGAATCGATTCGCCGGGCGAACCAGCTTCAGACGGCCGATCTCCGTGCCGTCGGCCTGCACCGCTCCATCGGACGCGATCTCGACCACCGCATCTGGAGGAAGCTCGATGGGACCGCCCTCTCCCAGGACCGGCGAACCATCCTGAGTGGTGAGGCGCCCCTCGTCGTCGAGGGTGAAGCTCCCATTGCGGGTGTAGCGGTCGCCCTGAGGCGTCCGCACCACGAAGAAGCCGTCGCCTTCGATCGCCACATCGAGGGGATTGCCGGTGAGGCGAACGCTCCCCGGGTGGAGATCGAGGGCCGTACGCATGCGCAGGAGCGAACCCGGCTGGATCGGGCGCAAGGAGGGTTCGGGGGGACGGTTGGGATTCGCCGGCGTGGGAAAGGCTTGCGCGGGCTGGACGCTCTCGAAAGTGGTCAGGAGGCGCTTGAACCCGGGAGTATTCGCGTTGGCCAGATTGTTGGCGAGGATCTCCAGCTTCTGCTGCTGACCGATCATCCCCGACTCGGAAACCTTCAATGACTGAAGCACAGGACACACCTCCTGCGAACCCCACGGCAACGCCTGTGCCAGGTCCTGCTTCAGCCCACCTACGTCTTCGGCCGACCTCCTCCCAACTTGAGGCCCAATCCCCAGCCGCCATCGAGGACAGAGACTGCCGCAGCCAGGCAAGACTTGCCCACGGTCGGTCGAAGAGCCGATGAAAAGGAGGGACTAGGAGATTCCGAGGGGCTCGGCCGCGTTCATCAGGGGCAGACGCAAGTGAGTGATCGGCGGGTTCCCCACGCCTCTCCGCAGCTCGCCCCCCTCTCCTTGGAGGATCCGCTGGGCGCAGAGCAAATCGGTCGACATCCCGCTGCGAGGAGCGGCGATCTCCGCCGAATCCTTCTCGATGATCCGGAAGTCGACTCGCAGCTCCTCGGCCTCCACGCTGGCCGCAATCTCGACTTGGGCCCCCTCGGAGGCCCGGGTGAGGGCGTCCACCAGCACGTAGCGGAGGACCTGCTGGAGGGGTTTGGCGCTGGCCCGGAAGACCAAGGACCCCGATTCGGGGGTCAGCTTCAGAGTCAGGACCTGCCCCCGGGCCTGAGCCAGGGCTTCGACTTCGGTCATTCCCGACTCCAGCCAGGAGAGGAGAGGCACCTTCTCCAGAGCCGCTTCGCAGTCGAAGTGTGGATCCTGGATTTCGGCCAGCCGCGCCTCGATCGATGCGGCAAGATTCTCCACCTCGCGGCGCATGGACTCCGAGACCCCGGCCTGACTCGAGCGGTCTTCGGCGGACTCGAGGGCTTCGACGTCGGCAGTCAGGAGCGAAAGATGACTGCGCAATTCATGGGCAGCCCATGCCTGAAAATCTGCCTCCATCCGATCCAGGGCGTGGAGCAGGGTGGAGTCCCGCAGTTGGACCAACCACCGCCTCTCCGGGTCTCCAGGCAGCGAGGGCAAGGGCCGGCAATCGACGATCACGGTCCTGATCCCATCCAGAGTGTGCAATGCGATGTTCTCGAGGAAAGCCTCTTCGGACTGCATCACCCGGTCGATGGTCTCACGCGGTACGCCCAGCACGTTCAGGAGCTGAGGCACGCTCCTCTCCCTCAGTACATCCGGATCCAAGTCCAGCATCTGCAAGCAGGCGCGATTGGCGTGGAGCACGCGGCCTTCGCGGCTCATGATCAGAATTCCATCGCCTACGAAGTCCAGAGCTCGTTCGAGCACCCCGCAGTCCTGCATGCTCCGAGAGCGAAGGGCCTGCAGGCGGAGCTGGGACTGGATGAGTGCTTCGACTTCTTCCAGCGATGCCGTCGCGGTGACCACTGCATCCGCGCCCGCCCGCATCGCCGCACTGGCCCGAGCGGGATCGTCGACCGGAAGGACGGCTACCAGAGAAAGCGCCTGCTGCTCCGCCCGGCGTCGCAAGATCCGGTAGAAGCGCTCCGGGACCAGCCCTTCCTGCTCCACGAGGACCACGTCGCAATCTCCCCGCAGCACTCGAGCCAGCGCCTCCAGATCCGTGTGGCACTCGTGAATCTCCCCTCTCAGTTCGCGCACCACGCCCAGGAGCGGTACGCCCCGCGAGGAGTGAGAGAACACCACGATCTGGGGACAATCTACGGACACAGAGAAACACCTTCCCGGAGTGGGACGCCATTCTGGGTAAGGATCGGCCATTCTGCCGACAACTTGAGCTCTATCGTAGGGGGCGCTACTGGTCTTGGGCCGCTCTCAGCCGCTGATCCACGTAGGCTTCGAGTCCGCGCAGACTGTCGGCGTCGATGGTGGTGAAGAAGACCGCCACTTCGTAACCATCGGCGTCCTCGACCGGAAGTTCGGGCACGATGCGAGCGACAATCCCCTCGCATTCGATGTCCGCCCGCTCGTTCTCACCGGTGGGAACGCTGAAGGAGAGAGACAACTTGGTCATCGGCTCGACATAGGTGGTCGACCGGAAATAGATGCCACTGCTGCTGACGTTCAAGGTTTCCAGCTCGGTGTCTTCACCCTGGGGCAGGTCGAGGTGCAGCTGCAGATTGAGGTGGGCGTCGACGCGTTGGGCATGCCGCCGTTCCGTAGCGTTCTCCGTCATTCTCGGTTCCTCCCCAGAGGGCTCTCCTGGCGTCGGACCGGCTCGATCGTACCGAGCCAGAGTCTTCCCTGACGCACGTCTACGTATTCAAGCAAGACCCGCACCCTTTGTCCAAGCCGAAACACGCGTCCGCTGCGCTCTCCCACCTGCGCCTGCCGTCGGGGATCGAAGTAGAACCAGTCCCGACCCAGGGTTTCGACTCCCACGAAGCCGTCGAGACCGTAATCGTCGATTTCGACGAAGAACCCGCTCGACACCACCGAGACGATCGTTCCATCGACCTTCTCTCCCTCGTGGGCCTTGAGGGCATCGGCCGCGCAGATGTCCGCGCAATCTCGCTCCAGGGTCTGGGCCCGACGCTCGAGTTCGCTGCAGAGGTCCCCCAGGCGCTCCACCTCCCGCCGCTCTGCGGGCCGGGTGAGTTCGGCCCGCGACAATTCGGCCGCTCCGGCTCGGGCGTCGTCCAACCAACCCTCTCGACCCACCGCCGCGATCAGACGGTGTAGACAACGCTGATTGTGGAGGTCCGGATAGCGACGGATCGGGGAGGTGAAATGCGTGTAGCGGTCGAAGGCCAATCCGAAGTGCCCCTGCCAGGCACCCGTGTAGCGAGCCTTCATCAGAGCGCGAAGAGCCATGAGGTGGACCAGCGGCGCGATCGGCAATTCCCGAACTCGGTCGAAGAGTTCGGAGAAGTCCTGCCCGGCCACCGGAATCTCCGGAGACCACTTCACTCCGAACTGTTCCAGCAATTCGCAGAGAGCATCGATCTTCTTCTCGTCGGGCGGCTCGTGGACTCGCCACAGCAGAGGCAGATCCGCGGACTGCAGAACCTCCGCGACCGCCCGATTCGCCTCGAGCATGAACTCTTCGATGAGCCAATGACTCCTCAAGGACGGACGAAGACGAATCTGGCTCACATGTCCACGGGAGTCGAAGTGGAACTCGCGCTCCGGACGCTCCAGGAAGAGCGAACCGCGAACCCTTCGCCCCTGACGAAGCACCTCCGCCAGTCGCCCCATCGCAGAGACCGCGGCGCAGAGAGCATCGAGGTCCGTCCCCTCGGCCAATCGATCGGAGTCGACCTCGACTCCCGCCGATTCGGAGCGGTCCAACATCGCTTCGGCCTGTTCGTAAGAGAGGGAGGCCCGGGAACGAATCCGTCCCAATCCTACTTCGGTGCGATGCCGCGTACCATCGGCCCGGTAGTGCAGCCGAAGACTGATCGTGTCGCGATCTCCGGTGTGATGAAGCGAACAGGCTCCTGCGCTCAACACTTCGGGGAGCATCGGAAGTACTCGGCCCGGCGGATACACGCTCGTGGTCCGCAACCGGGCCTCGTCGTCGAGGGCGCTGTCCTCCGGAACACGATAGGCGACGTCTGCAATGTGTACGCCCAGAATCCACCCGCCATCATCCGTCTCTTCGATGCTCACCGCATCGTCGTGGTCCTTCGCGTCGAAGGGATCCACGGTGAACACGAGCTCTTCACGGAAATCGCGGCGGGGAAGGTCGATGGCAGGGTCGGATCGCGCGATCTCCAACGCTCGGCCGCTGAACTCCCGTGGCCAACCGCTGCGAATGATCCGGCCGAGCATTGCCGCCCGAGGATGGTCCGCGGCGCCGACCACCTCGACCTCGGCCAGCTCTGGACGCTCGGTGGTTGGCCGGAAGGCCGGAAGCATCCCCCTCGCCACTTTGCCATCGCTGTCGGCCGGAAGATCCGCGGTCAGAAAGAGCCCACCGCGCAGCGAGGGAATGGGCGGCTCCGGTTGGAGGACCCAACGGTCTCCCACTCGCTGCAAGGTCCCGAAGACCTCACGCGGCGCGGCATGGAGGAGGCAATCGACGGCCGCGAGCACTTCGCCCCGGTCGCGAACCCGACGAATGCGCACCACATCCCCGGGGACCACGTCCTCGACCGCCCGAGGGGAAAGGGGAAGCCGCGTTCCGTCCTGCAATCGGACCGCAGTCGCGAGCGATCCCAACCCTTCGACGGTGCCCTCGAGGCGAGCCGCCGCAGCCAAGGCCGCATAACGACGCCGGGGGAGAAGGGCGATCTTTCCCGTCGACACCAGCTCCCGGAGCAGGGTCCGCAAATCGCGGTAACGAGAATGGGGAATGTGGAGGGCCCGCTGCAGCTCTTTGGTCTTGTAGCTCCGCGGGGATTGCTCCGTGAGGAAACGGAGCACCTCGTTCTCCAAGCTCGACGATGCGCGGGGAGCACGTCCGCGTCTACCAGAACGTACCACGGACGTGCCCTTCCCATTCACGAGCCGGAGATTCCGTCAGGCTACTTGCCCTTCTTCTTGTGACGGTTCTTGCGCAGACGCTTCTTGCGCTTGTGGGTGTTGATCTTCTTGCGCTTGCGCTTCTTCCCACTCGGCATGGGACAACCTCCGTCCGAAGCCCAGGCGTTGACGCCATGACCTTCTCAAAATGCGAATCGTCGCCTCCCGGATGGGAGAAGACAGTGATCAGATCGAAGACGACGCGGTGGCGTCCTCCGCTCCCGAATTCTCCTTGTCGACCAGCGACTTCAGATCGTTGGAAGCCTTGAAGTAAGGAACTCGCTTTGCGGGCACCTGAACTGCGGCCCCCGTGCGCGGGTTTCGCGCCTTGCGCGCCCGGCGTTCCTTCACTTTGAAGCTTCCGAAGCCGCGCAGCTCGACTTTGTCACCCGAGCAAAGTGCACGACCGATGTTCTCGAGGATGAGGTCGACGACAACCCCGGCTTCCTTCTTCGAGAGGCCGGTATTCTCGGAAATCGCCTCGACCAGATCCGCCTTCGTCATGGGTCACACCCCCATCGTGCCCGCGGCCAACGGGAAAGGACCCGGCCGCCTACAATAACAAAAGCCGGAGTTCTTCGCCGCACGGCGGGGCGACGACATTGGGACTTCCAGCCCTCGGGACGACTCCAGCCTAAGCCTAAATCGCCATAAGTCAATGCTAGATTTCAGCTTGCCACATCGGAAGGCGGGGTGTGAACCTCGTCCACGCATCCCACGATCATACATCGTATGGGTCCGCTGAGGCCCAGGATCGACCGAGCCGCCGCCCCATCATCGACCACCAGCACCTCTTCACCGACTTCGGCCCCGATCAGATCCACTGCGATCCTCGCCTTGCCGGCCTTCAATCCTGCGGTGTCCTCGGGTGCCACGACCAAGAGACGTCGGCCCTCGAGATGCTCGTGCTTGAGGGTCGTCACGACCTGGCCCACCACTCTTGCCGTGATCACGAGGCCTTCTCCCGGTCCGCGCCATCGCGCCACCAGGTCAGCGTCCCATCGGGTCGGTCCAGGTCCACCATGCCCAGATCGTCCACGATGGCCACGATGGCGGCATCCACCGGGCAGAAGGGCTCCGAGAGGGAATTCGCGGCTTCGCGACTGCGGACGAAGGCCACCAGCTCGCCGCGCCCCGCTTCGACCGTGTCGACCGCCACCAGGCGCAGGCCATCCTCTTGAAGATCGAAGTCCAAGGGCTGGACCACCAACAGGCGATGCCCGCCCAGGCCGCAGGCCTTTACCGTGGCGACGCAAGTCCCGACCACCCTTCCGAGATTCATGAGTCCGCCTCGGGAGAGAAGAAGAGCCCGGGAAGAGGTCGAGACTCCTTCGGGCCGGATCCGAGATGTTCCATGAGCTCCGCGTGGGGCCGGGCGATCACTCGGTGGTCGAGGTCGAGCTCTTCGATGCGGATGGCCGCGCGACCGATCTCGACCGCAGCCTCCACATCGGCAACCTCACCGCTGAGATAGACCACCGCCTTGCCACCGATGTGGCGGCCGAGACGTAGTCCCACCAGGAACACTCGGGCCGACTTCAGAGCGGCATCCGCGGCCCGGATTCCGGCCGCCACCGTCGCGGTCTCCAGAATCCCCAGCGCCCCTTCGGTCGAGACCTCGCCCGGTGAGACCAGGAAGTCGAGGAGCCGTGAGTCCAGTCTGGGGATGAACAGGGCGTCCTCGAGCTTCTCGCCGGCGGTCTCGAGTCCGGCCGCAACCGAGGACTCCACGGCCGAGATCTCTCCGGCCACCGCCACCACCAAACGTCCGGGGGGCACCGGTTGGGCGAAGAAGAGACGCACCCGTGCGGTCTTGAGCATTTCGTCGGCGACCGCCGCTCCCGTGCTCAGCGTCGCACACTCGACCATTCCCAGAGCCTGATCTGACATCCTGGATTCCTCAGACGATGCGGAAATCGTCGACCAGAGTACAGCGCCGTCGCCGAGAGAAAGAACGCGCATCGGTGAGTCCCTCTCCGGTGGGCGTGGCGATGGTGAAACTCGTGGGGCCTTCGCCCCCCGCGCCGAGCCCGGCGAAATTCGGTCCGTTCTTCACGAAGATCGAGGCATCGCACATCCGAGCCATTTTGCTCAGACGATCGACGCGGCGACTGTGCATGGTGAAGGTGTGACGGTTCCCGCCTTCCATCTCCACCGCCAACGCCATGGCCGCGTCCGCATCGGCTGCGGTGGTCACCGGCAACACCGGCATCATCTGCTCGGTCCAGAGCAGGGGATGGTCGTTGTCCACCACCGCAATCGCCAGACGACAACTCTCGGGCACTCGAATGCCGGCCCGGGCCAGAATGTGTTGGGCATTCTTGCCAATCAGTTGGCGATTGATTCTGCCTCGCTGCCGGGGACCGCGCATCTCCTCGAAGATGATCTTCTCGACGACCTCGAACTCCGGACCGCTCAGAATGCGATTCCCCTCTTGCCGGAAGGCGGCCACCAAATCTTCGAGAACCGACGGCAGAGTGATCACCAACTTCTCGGCGGTGCAGATGATTCCATTGTCCAGAGAGGCACCCGCAGTGATGGTGCGGGCGGCTCGGGAGATGCACGCGGTGTCGTCGACCACCGCGGGCGGGTTGCCCGGTCCAGCGGTGATGCACTTCTTGCCGGAATCCAGGGCGGCTCGGACCACGGCGGGTCCGCCGGTGACCACGAGGAGGCGAATGGCACGGTGTTCCATCAGCGCTTGGGCGGTTTCGATGGTCGGCTCCGCCGGGGTCACGAGGAGGTTCGGCGGAGCGCCGACCTCGGCCGCGGCCTCGTTCATCAGCGCCACCGTCCGCGCACTGACCGCCTTTGCGGTCGGGTGGGGATTGAAGACCACCGTGTTCCCCGCGGCCAGCATCGACAGCCCGTTGTTGATCACGGTCTCGCTGGGGTTCGTGACCGGGGTGATCGCACCGATGATTCCGTAGGGCGCCCACTCCGTGAGCATGAGCCCATGGTCTCCCGACTGCGACTCGGGACGAAGGATTTCTGGTCCCGGAGTCTTCTCGATGACCAGACGGTTCTTCACCTTCTTGTCCTCGACGCGCCCGAGACCGGTTTCGCGATGGGCCATCTCCGCGAGCTCGTCCACGTGCTCGAGCAGACGCGCGCGCAGGTGTGCGATCATCTTCTCGCGGCTCTGGAGGGGGAAGTCGCGAAATCGCTCGAAGGCGACCGTCGCCGCCCGAACCGCCTCCTCCAGAGTGGCGAAGATTCCAGGCTGGCCCGGCGTCATTCGAGCCACGGCCCCGGCTCGAGCACGCATCAACTCCGCGCTGGCCGGCTCCCAGGTCGAAGCCGCCCCCACCGCTTCTCGCGCTCGGGCTACCGCGCGCGTGATGTCCTCTTCACTCAGCGCCACGTGCACTCCTCAGCGAGGCGAAGCCCTCGGCTCCGCCAGGATGCGATCATTTCTCGTAGAGGAATTCGCCGTCGACTTCGACCGAATCGATGATCGCCATGACCACGGCATCGACCGGACGATCCTGGGTGACATCGGTGAGCCGAGAGGAGCTCCCGGTGGCGTAGAGCACCAGCTCCCCTCGTCCTGCCCCTACGGCATCGGCGGCCACGACATAGGTCCCCAGAGGACGCCGGTCGACATCCACCGCCTTGAGTACCAAGAGCTTGATTCCGGACAGGGACTCTTCCTTGCGGGTCGCAACGACGGTCCCGATCACCTCGGCGAACTGCATGGTTCTGCCGTCTACTTGCCGTCGGCCAGGCCGCCGACCGGCAAAGCCTCCTGCACATTGTCATGCGGGCGCGGGATGACGTGCACGGTGATGAGCTCGCCAACCTTGGCGGCCGCCGCAGCACCGGCGTCCGTGGCAGCCTTCACCGCCGCGACGTCGCCTCGCACGATCGCCGTACAATAGGCACCCCCGACCTTCTCATAACCCACCAGGGTCACGTTCGCGGCCTTCACCATGGCATCGGCGGCCTCCACGACTGCCACGAATCCCCGGGTCTCGATCATCCCAAGTGCTTCCTTCATCATTCCTCCGCGGCCACAATTCTGCTGGGGTTGAGTGGAAGACGCCGACGAGGACGTCGACGCCATCGAATCCGTGCGGAACATAGTGCGGGGGGAAAATCCAGTCAAACGCCAGTTTTGGCCCACTCAGCCCAGGGACACGCTCGGGGAGGGGCGGAGAAAGATCAAGCGCCGCCCGCTCATGCCGCGTGCCCCGCGGCTGGAAGCAGCCCACTGGGAGATGCCGAGCTCGGGACAAGTCGCGTACTTCGCAGGCGACGCTAGTTGCGCTCCCATCAAGGCCCGTGCCCGAATCCTAGGATCGACCCAATGCTCAGTAGGTCCTTTTGATAGAAGGACTTAAGCTAATCACCCCAGAACGTTCAGGAGGAGAGAGCAGAGCGCAGCGGCAGAATGCTCCGCCGATCGCCCCTCAGCGCCGGGCCAGGTCCACCACTCCGGGCTCGGTGGGGTCGAGGAGGAAGTCCTGCGCCCCGTGCTCCTTCAAGCGCAGAATCCACTCCCGGTGGAGGCGGGCGCGCCCCGGGTGTCCCCAGCTCAGATTCCCCACCGCGAGCAGGGTCCGCAGGCCGGGCCATCGGTGGCCGCAGACTTCCACGAAGCGCAGAAGATCGTCTCCGGCGTCGAAATCCTCTCCCCAGGGCAGGGTCACCGGATCCACCCAGACTTCCTCGAAGGAGATCCCCGCGGAATGCATCGCATCCACCAGCAGCTGGGTCCAGGTCAAGCGGTCGGCGAGGCCCACGGGGAGCGTCCGGCCGCGGCGCAATTGAACGACCCACCGCACCCCGCTCTGCTCCGGGAGTCGCAGCTCCTTCCTCCGCTTCGGCCACTCATCCACTGCCACCGAATTCAGAACCGGAGGGCAGCGTCGAGGCCAGCTGCTTCTCAGCAGAACCTGCGCCCGAGAAGAGTCGAGGAACAGAGGAAGCGCGCTAACGCTCTCCGCGAGTTGCGCCACCCGATCGAGGAGGGTCGATTCCGTCTCCACATCCGGCGCCACCGAGGAGAGGCAGAGATCGAGGGCATCCACTCCGGTCGCCACCAAACGACTCACCTCCTCTCGGATCCACGCGGCATCGCCCGCCATCACCGCGGAGGCGAAAGCGTTGGAAGAGGCATTGAGGTTCTGAGCGACGAGTAAGGTCACGGCCGCCGACGAGCGGAGGAGAGTCGACCTTGGCGGATCGGCGCGGAGTCCTCGAAGACCGATCGCAGCAATCGAGCGTAGGCCTCGGTCATCCTCACGTCGCGCCGAGCGAGCACGATGCGTGCGGTGTCGAGAGCTTTGTCGATCCGGTACTCCACGAGGGAAGTCTCCCCGCCCCAACTGAAATGGGGAACGTGCAGGGGCGGAAATCCTCCTCCGAAGAGGTTGGAGCTGACTCCCACGAAGGTTCCGGTATTGAGCATGGTGTTGATCGAGGTCTTGGCGTGGTCGCCGATGAGCGGTCCCACGAAGGTCTCTCCGGTGTCCACCCGATGATCGCCCATGTCCACGCTGACCGGAGCGTAGTTGTTCTTGAGGTCACTGCCATTGGTGTCCGCGCCCAGATTCACCCATTGTCCCAGGTAGGCGTGACCGACAAAACCGTCGTGCTGCTTGTTCGAGAGGTCGAGAAGGATGGCATCTTCCACCTCTCCCCCCACTTTGCACAGTGCTCCCACCGAGGTCGCCTCCCTCAATCGGGTCGCGGGGTTGACCACGCTTCCCGCCCCCACATAACAGGGACCCACCAGCACCGATTGGGAATGAAGGACGCTTCCCGGACCGATCACAATCGGACCGCGCTGGGCATCGAGAACCACCCCCGGTCGAATCTCACAGTCTTCGCCGAAGAGAATGGAATCCTCTTCGACGAGATGGACCCCGGGGTGAACGATCGCAATCTCCCGCCCGCCGTAGCGCAGGCGATCGAGCCATGGCCGGCGCGAAGACTCCTCTTCGAAGAGCGTCGCGTAGATCCTCCGCGGGCCTTCGCCCCTGGCCTTCAACTCTCGGAAGTCCTCGCAGATCTGGTGTCCGCCGCGGTGGATGTGATCCCAAAGCCCCGCCGCCAATTGCACCCCCGCGGAATCGGATGCGGGAAGATCGGTGAGAGGATCCTCGCCTCGGACGAAGGCCAGAGCCCGACCTCCTTCGACCGTGGCCCAGATCAACTCTCCGTCGCGATGACGGGCCGCTCGATCCTGCCCCGCGTCGGCGAAGATTTCCCTCAAGTCTCGGGTGTGGACCAGGGCCCGGGCATTGAGGACCAGGACCCGCCGCCCTTCGAGGCCCTCGGAGGGCTCGACCCAATCCGCCAAGGACTCGGCCATGCACTCCCGAAGATGGGTGCGTACGGCGGCCATCCGCCGCCCCTCGGCCACGAGGGACTCGACCCGCTCTCGGAGATTCCACAGTCCGCAACGCAGCTCGAAGGCGGGGCGCGTCGCGACCACCGGGGCACAGTTCTCCACGGAGGAATCTTCGAAGAGCAGAATCATTGGATCGCGCAACGCGGACTCCTCGGTGCAGGAGCGGGGAGAGTCCAGGGGGGCTCGACCGCCGAGCTCTCAAAACGAAAAGCCACCGGCACGGCCGATGGCTTCCGAGCCGGGAGCGCGCCTCCTGAACCAACGCACTCCCGTGTACTGTAGATGCGGAGGCTGGTGGAGCCAAGAGGGATCGAACCCCTGACCTCATGACTGCCAGAGCGCTCGCATCCGAATACCGGCTGAATTCGCGGCCGAATCGGCGAATTGATGACAGTCGACGGGCACCGTGGCAACCGTGGGGAACACCGTAAGCAGACG
>JAJRXK010000113.1 GCA_024276305.1 Candidatus Krumholzibacteriota bacterium | reverse complement strand
GACATCGTCGGCGCGTGGAAACCGTAGTCCATGAGACGCTTGGCGAAGTCATCCACGCTGACTCCCGCGCTCTCCTTGAAGGGTCGCACATCGAGGATGAATTCGTGGGCCACCCGTCCCCGCTTGCCGGTGTAGAGGATCTCGTAGTGATCTCGCAGGCGAGCTGCCATGTAGTTGGCGTTGAGGATGGCCACGCGACTCGCACGCGCGAGCCCCTCCGCTCCGAGCATCCGAATGTAGGACCAGGAGATGGGAAGAATGCTGGGGCTCCCGAAGGGAGCGGCTGCGACCGTGACCTCACTCTTGGCTCCGCCGCACTCGACCACCGGATGCGTGGGAAGGAAATCCACGAGGTGAGACGCGACTCCGATCGGTCCGACTCCTGGACCGCCACCTCCGTGAGGAATGGCGAAGGTCTTGTGGAGATTGAGGTGGCAGAGGTCGGCTCCGTAGTCCCCGGGGCGGGCGAGTCCGACCTGGGCGTTCATGTTCGCACCGTCGAGGTAGACCTGACCGCCGCAGCGATGGACGCAGTCGCAGATCTCGCGCACCGCCTCTTCGAAGACTCCGTGAGTGGAGGGATAGGTGATCATCAGGGCGGCGAGGTTCTCGGCGTGGGCCTCCGCCTTGGCCCGCAGGTCGTCGATGTCGATATTCCCCCCCTCGTCGCAAGCCACGGTCACCACTTCGAGCCCGGCCAGCACGCTGCTCGCGGGATTGGTGCCGTGAGCCGAGGTGGGGACGAGACAGACCTTGCGATGGCCCTCGCCTCGCGCTTGGTGATAGGCCCGGATCACCAGCAGTCCCGCATACTCCCCCTGGGCTCCGGCATTGGGCTGGAGGCTCACCTTGTCGAAGCCCGCAATCTCGGCGAGGTAGGACTCGAGGTCCTCGATGAGCCGACGGTAGCCCTCGGTGTCGCGAGCGGGGGCAAAGGGGTGGACGTTGGCGAATTCGGGCCAGGTCACCGGAATCATCTCCGCGGAAGCGTTGAGCTTCATGGTGCAGGAGCCGAGAGGGATCATGGAGGTGGTCAGCGAGAGTTCCTTGGCTTGGAGCCGGTAGAGATAGCGCAGGAATTCGTGCTCGGTGTGGTAGCGGTCGAAGACGGGATGGCTCAGGGGAGGACCCCCGCGCCTCCAGGGGGCATCGACCATCTCCGGTGCGGTGGCGATGTCGGCCTCGATCGTGGCCGGGGAGATCTCGAAGACTTCGAGGAGTTGTCTCAATTCGGCTTCGGTGACCGTCTCGTCGAGGGCGATGCCCCAGTCCCCATTCTCGTACTCCCGCAGGTAGAGCTTGCGTTCTCGGGCCCGGGTCCGGAGCGCAGAAGCGTCGAGAGAATCGCCCGCCACTCGAAGGGTGTCGAAGAAATGATCGTGTCGCAGGACATGTCCACCGCGCTTCAAGGCGGCGGCCAGGGCCCTGGCCGCCCGATGGACTCTTCCCGCGATGCGGCGGAGCCCTTCGGGGCCGTGGTACACCGCGTACATCGAGGCGAGAATGGCCAGGAGGACCTGGGCCGTGCAAATGTTACTGGTGGCCCGATCTCGTCGGATGTGCTGTTCCCGGGTCTG
>JAJRXK010000112.1 GCA_024276305.1 Candidatus Krumholzibacteriota bacterium | reverse complement strand
TCCTACTTCCACTCCTGCTCCAGGAATCCCTTGATCTCGGGGACTCCGCCCTGGAAGACGAGATAGCCGTCATGAGGCTCTCGGGAAAGGATCTCGTGGGCGATGGGAGTGGTCATCAGCTTCCGCACCGCATCGGGACGGTCCGGGTGCATCCCCAGGGCCCAGCCCAGCTTGATGAATGCCGCTTCGGGTAGCATGTTCGCCAGTGGGACCACGCCGAGTTCGAGAATCTCCCGGCCGGTCTCGTAGACGTGCATCTGTACGAATCCCCACAGGGTCTGCAGGGTCATGAAGACGACGACGCCCTCTGCCCTCGCCCTCCGAAGAGCGGGATAGACCAGGCGATTCACGTGTCCCAGACCGGTTCCTGCGATGACGATTCCCTTGTAACCGCGATCGATGAGGCCATCGATCACGTCGGCCTTCATGCTCGGATAGTAGTATTGCAAGCTGATACGATCATCGAATACCGCTCGAACGTCGACATCACGATCGTCGCGCCGGCGCCGGAAGTCGTCCTTCAGGGGAAGGATGCCTTCGTCGTTGACCATCGCCAAGGGGATGTCTCCGAGGGTACGGAAGGTAGATCGGTAGGAGCTGTGCATCTTTCGCACTCGGGTGCCGCGGTGCAATAGGTTGTAGCGGTCGCTGGTAGGTCCGAACATACAGACCATGACTTCGGCGATGTCTCCATGAGCCGCGGCTCGCGTGGCGGCAATGAGGTTGCGAGCTGCGTCGCTGGAGGGCCGATCACTGGAGCGTTGACTGCCGACCATCACCACCGGGACCGGCGCGTCTTGCACCATGTAGCTCAGTGCGGCCGAGGTGTGGTGCATGGTGTCGGTTCCGTGACCGATGACGATGCCCTGATATCCCTCGCGAATCGCTTTCCCACATTCCTCGGCCAGGACCAGGTATTGCTCCGGTCCCATGTTCTCGCTGAATACTCCGAAGAGTTTCTCCGTTTCGAGATTGCAGACGTCGGCGAGTTCGGGGACCGAGCCGTAGAGTTCGCCGGGGCTGAACGCAGGGATCACCGCTCCCGTGCGGTAATCGAGTCGCGAAGCGATGGTTCCGCCGGTGCCGAAGAGCTTGACTTTCGGTTTGGCCGGATCGAAGGGGAATTTCTTCTCGGGGACTTTGTAGTGAGCCTCTCGGTACCCGATCTCTTCCATCGACTCGATGGTGTCATAGCGCAGGCCGAGATTGTAACCACTGGTGAGTTTGAGCACGAGGTGTTCCGCATCGGAAGTCTCGGATCGAGGGAGCACGAGCCCCTCGAAGACCCCCTCTCGAGTTCTGGCTCGGATCTCGCTCCACACCACGACGTCATTCTTTTTCATGAGGGAGAGGAGCGGTTCGCGATAACCCTTGTACAGGTCGGTCTTGGTCATCGCTGCACCTCCTGATCACCGTCGGCCAGAGCCTCCTGCAATCGCCGTTGCACTTCCGCCGGGGCGACGCGCCCCAGGAGTGGAGGCATCACTTCTCCCATGGCCCATCGCATCACCGAGTCTTCCTCGCGCCGGCGCAGGGTCGGCGCCTGGGCGACGCATCGCTGAATCAGGGCGGCGAGGGCGCGTTCGTCTCCCTCGTGGGGCTGGAGAGACGCGAGGATGTCGGAGGGAGGCAACAGGGGTTCACCACAGAGCCGATCCAATGCGACCTCGATCGCTTCGGGTCGCAGGGCTCCGTTGGCAATGGCCTCGACCCAGGCCTGGAGACGGTCGGCCGTGGGCAACCTGCCCTCCGAAGTCCGCAGGTGGAGGCGAAGGCGCTTCTGCATGGCCGCTTCGACCCGACGTGCGGTCTGAGCATCCGGGAAGTCCAGGGCTTCGAAGAGGTCGGCCCAGGGAGAGTTGGCGAGGCGCTGGGCCGCCTCGAGCCCGAGTCCTCGCTTCCGGAAGCGATCGGCCCTCGACCAGGGACGTTCCGGAAGGCGGGCGCGAATCTCCTCGCGCCAGGCGTCGGGGAGAGCGAGGGGCGGAGTGTCGGTGTCGGGATACATGCGGTTGGCGCCGGGAAGGATTCGCTCGAAACCCGTGGTTCCATTCGGATAGGACTGCCGGGTCTCGCTGGGTACTCCGACAAGTGCGTCCTGGGCTCGGAGCAGGATCTCCCGGGCGGCAGTGTCGACATCGCGGGTCTCGCCCCAGACCAGCACCACGGAGTCTCCTTTTTTCGAACGGAGGGCCTTCCGGACCTGGGTCCATTCCCGACTGTGCAGCCCGTAGCCGATGATGTCCGAATGGACGAAGAAGGGGCGGCCGGTGAGGCAGGCGATGACGCGCACTCGGTCCGCGATCTCCGCCGCAAAGGTGACTCCCGGTTGAGTGCGGTGGGTCAGTAGCCCGCCGAATCCCGGCAGCCGGACCGCGATCACCCGCCCGTCGGAATCGAGGGCATCTCGGAGGGGCTGGTAGTCGCACGACGTCAGGAGGGTGGAGACGTCGGCCACGAGTTGGGAACGCTCCCAGGCCAGGCCGTCTTCGGGAATGCGGAGTGCCGCGTCGGTGACGCCGCGTCGCAACAGTTCTTCACGGATGCGCAAGAGGTTCAATTGCCGGAAGGCTTCGTTGTGGACCAGCCGCGGGAGACCCCGGTGATGACTCACTCCCTTGATTTCCACCCGCCTCCCTCCGGCGATGGAGACATTGACGTCCTGTCGAGCGGCTCCGGGTCCTCGTCTCACTCGGGGGCAGCAACGAGTGGTGCGGGCCACCAGACGCGCCCCGGCCTGGACTTCGAGGGGAGTGAGAAAGTCCGGTTCGGTGACGACTTCAGTGAGTGGAATGCCCAGGCGGTCCGTGCGAAAGGTGATTCGGTGACCGACGTCGCTGACCTCTCGACAGCTGTCCTCTTCGAGGGAGAGCTGCCGGATGCGCAGAATGCGATCGACGCCGAGTTCGGGCACTCGAAAGGGGATGGACCCGGTCAGTCCGACCATGGCAGTGCGCTGAAAGCCGGCGGGAATCGATCCGTCGAGGTACTGCTTCCGCATGACGTGGAGCTCGTTGACCAGGTTCAGGTCGAAGAGCTCACTGACTTCCATCGCGATGCGGACCGCCTCCTCGTTGATCTCGAAGGGAGGGGTGTCGTCGATCTCATAGGTGCAGACGGTGCCTCGGTGCAGGCGATAGACGATTTCCTTGTGGGTCTTGAACTCCATCAATGCGGTGCCATCGTACTCGCCGAGCTCGCTCAGAGTCGGACGCATGTGCCGCAGGACCTCCGCATCGCAGTCCTTGGTGAACTGGCCGGAGGGGCACCGGCAGAAGAGCTTGGTCTGGGTGGCCAGTTGCTGATGGACCTCGAGGCCGGCGATGAATCCGAGCTCCGCGTAGTCGGCCGGGGACATCGCGGTCCAGCTGCGGTCCCGAAAGTCGAGGGGGCAGTCGAGACGGGGGTTGAGGTCACTGGGGGGAGTGAGGACCGAGGTCTTGGAGGTGTCGTTCTGGCTCATCGAAGCTCCGACCGAACAAACCGGAAGCAGGGTGGGCGCGCACGGCGTCGTCCGGCGTGGGCAACCCACAGACAATGCGGTTCTCCGCGGCCGGGGTCAACCGCGAGAGGGAGGCGGAGAGAATATCGTTTCACCGGCCGAATTGCGCACCTGGGATCGAGATTGACCGCGGACCATGGCCGAGATTAGCGTGGGGCGCAGCGGGGAAGTCGCTCCTATCGATTTCTCGTCCCTGGCGGTAATGATGGAGCCAGCACCCATGAACGATCTCGTCCAGACTGTTGTGGAGTGGAGTCGAGCGAACCTCGGCCTGAGTGCCGAGCACTTGGCGGACCTTTTCCTGACCGTGGTCGCTTGGGGGATGCTGGCCCTGGCCCGATTCGTGGTGCACCACCTCGTGGATCGGCGGGTCGAAGACGTCCAGCGCAGATACGCGCTCAACAAGACCTCCAACTACGTTCTGGGAATCATCTTTTTCGTCTCGACGATGATGATCTGGTTCGGGGGGCTCACGGGCTGGTCGGCGTACTTGGGTCTGGTCTCCGCCGGGCTGGCCATCGCGTTGCAGGATCCACTCGTGAATCTGGTGGGATGGATCTTCATCAGCGTGCGCAAACCTTTTGCGGTGGGAGATCGCATCGAGATCGGTCGTCATCGCGGGGATGTCATCGATCAGCGGCTCTTCCAATTCTCGCTGGTCGAGATCGGCAATTGGGTCGATGCCGACCAGAGCACGGGTCGGATCATCCATATCCCCAACGGGAAGGTCTTCCGGGAGACGACGGCCAACTACACCGCAGGATTCAAGTTCATCTGGGAAGAGATCGCGGTGATGGTCACCTTCGAGAGTGATTGGGAACGGGCGAAGAGAATCCTGCTAGAGATCGCTCAACGCCATACGGTGATCCAGGACGACGAAGCTTCGAAGGAAGTTCGCCGGGCGAGTCGCCGGTACATGATCTTCTTCGAGCACCTCACCCCCATCGTGTGGACCCGCGTGGCCGACAGCGGAATCGTCCTCACCATGCGCTACATATGCGAGCCCCGGCGCCGGCGCTCGACGGCCACGGGGGTTTGGGAGGACATTCTCCGGGCTTTCTCCCAGGAAGATGGCATCGACTTCGCCTACCCCACCATGCGCCACTACGACAATCGGCGAGAGGGGAAGCCCGGTGCGGGCGGTGTGGAGGGTCCCCAGTCAGAGGTATCCCAGGCTCCGGAGCAGTGATCGGGTCGCTTCGTCGAAGTGCGACTGGCCCCAGCGTTTCGGCACCACTCGGGCCTCGTAGGTGGATTCCAACCAGTCGTTGAGGCCCGAGCTGAGCTCCTCGGCACCTTTGAGGATCGCGGGGCTCTGGGTGGGCCAGAGATTGTGGCGTTCTCCCGGATCCTCTTGCAGATCGTAGAAGCGGTGGATGAGTCCGGCGTCGAGGAAGAGTTTGTAGCGCTGCCCCACGGCGATGGCGGTGAAGCGACGATCCTGGGGGCTGAGGGCGTGGACCGCCGGGGGCCAGGGGGGGCGCAGTGGGGAGGCCCAAGGGCTCAGCTCTTCGTAGGGTGCGAAGTCCACGCCCAGTCTCTCCAGAGCGGTGGGCAGCCAAGCGGTGGCGGCCACAGGTCGGGTCTCGAGTCGAGGTGCGCCGATCGTCTCCGGCCAGGACAAGAGGAGTGGAACGTGGAGGTCTCCTTCGCTCCCCGAACCGTGAGTGTAGGTGTCGGGGCCCTCGTCCAGGACTTCGCCGTGGTCCGCGGTGAGCACGACGAGGGTACGGGCCCGCAGACCGTCCCGGGAGAGAGCCTCCAGGAGCCGTCCGACTTTGTCGTCGGCCGAGGCGACTTCGGCGTCGTAGAGCCGGGAGAACATGGCCCGATCCTCGGGGCTCAGCGATTCGACTCGACGCCGGAATTCGGACTCCGAACTCGGAGGGCGATCTCCCGCCTCGGCGTGGGCTTGGAGAAAACGGAGGGGAGGGCTGTAAGGAGTGTGGGGATCGATGAGGTGCAGAAAGAGAAAGAAGCTCCCGTTGCGGTGGAGATTCAACCAGTCGATGGCATCTTCGACCGCGTGGTCTCCGATGCGCTCAGGGGGATGAGCCCAGGCGAAGTAGGCTTGGTAGAGAGTGAGGTTGCGAAGGTGCTGGGTGGGGAGCCAGTGGTCGATTCTCTCGACCTGGGTTCGATTGACGAAAGTCTCGAAGCCCTGATCGAAGCCGAAACGTCGGCTCAAGAAGTAATTGTCCAAGAAAGCGGCCGTGGCGTAGCCGCGATCCCGCAAACGCTCCGCGACGGTGATCACTTCCTCGCTCAGCACGTCCGTATTGCCGAGAACCTGGTGCGCGAGGGGAGGAAGACCGGTCAGCATGCTGGCGTGGCTCGGTGCCGAAGCTGGGAATTGGACGTAGGCTCGGGTGAAGGTCGTAGCCTGGTCGACGAGTTCGTCGATATGAGGGGTGATCGGGCGGGGATAGCCCAGAGCGTGAATGTGGTCGCCCCGAAGCGCATCGATGGAGATCAAGACCAGATTCGGTGCGTCGGGCGACCCTGAAGAGAAAGGTGTGGTCGCGGGGCCGATCCAGGTGGAGAGGAGGCCGAGGGGATAGGCGGCGCAGCTCGCCACGATCACCGCGGTCAGAGTCCTTCGCAGTTCGGGAGCGAAGGACCTTCGCCACGGCGCATCTCCGATCCGGCGACTGGCCCAGACGCCGGCGGCCGCCAGACCGATCAGGGATCCCCAGAAGACGCTGCTTCGCAGTAGGCCCGGGGAGAGGTACTGACCTTCGATGATCAAGGAGAAGAGAAGGGCAACCAGTCCGAGGCAGGACCACCAGGCCCAGATCGCGCGGCGGCGCGGGGCGGGTTGATCGCCCCAGGCCCAGAAGAGAGTGCGGAAGACCGTGTGCAGTCCCAGCATCCATGTGGCGTAGAAGAGCAGAGCGAAGGGGATCGTTCGGACCTGGAATGGATGCGAGACGGAGGCGAGCTGATCTGCCCATCCGATCGCGATCCCCGAGGCGGTGGCCACGGACCACCAGGGAAGGCGGCACGTCGCCGTCTCCTTCATGCCTCTCCCTCGGTCCATCGGTACTCCCCCATCCTGACTCGCCGGCCTTCGACGAGGACGCCTTCTTGGCGCAAGAGTTCCCTTTGCAGGTCGAAGCGCAGATCATCGTTCGCAAAGGCGAGGGAACCATCGGCTCGGACCACGCGGTGCCAGGGCACGGGGCTGTGTTCACCGATCTCGCGGAGGACGCGTCCCACCAACCTCGCTCGACCCGGCCAGCCGGCCACCTCCGCGAGGTAGCCGTAGTTGGCGACTCTTCCCTCGGGGATGCGGAGCACGGCGTCCAGAATGTCCTCGATGCGTTGTCGCTTCACGAGCAGGTCTCCATCCACTCGAGGACCTGGTCTTCGACCCCGCTGGGGCCCCGCGATCCCCGCCGTAACCCGCCCGGATAACCGACGTGCCCTCCTCGTCGAAGCCACCAGGTGTGGAGTCGGGAGATCGAAGATTGAGCATGTTTCTGGACGCTGTCGATGGGAATCATGGGGTCGAAGTCGGCCGCGACCACGAGCGCGGGCCGGTGGAGTCGGGCCAGGTGAGGACCCACGCTCTGGGTCGAGTAGTAGTCTTCGACGTTCCGGAATCCATAGCGAGGCACCACGGTGCGGGCATCCCACTCGCGGACCGAATCGACGGCCTCGAGGTCGGAGAGAGGGGTGGGCACCGGGCCGCGCTGGGCCACCCCGGAGTAGATCTCCCGCAGTCCGCGGAGGATGTGGCGGCGGTAGATCACTTGGCGATCGAGGTGTGCGACCCCCAGGGCCAGATCGAGGGGAGGGCAGATCGCAGCCACCGCCCTCACCCGTTCGTCCTCTGCTTCGAGTGCGTAGCGAAGGGCGATGTGACCGCCGAGGGAGTAGCCCAGGCCGAAGATCCGTCGATAGCCTCGCAACTCGGCCGAGGCAATGGCCGCTTTCAAATCGTCGGTCTGTCCGGCGTGGTAGAAATCCTCCCCCAGGCGATCCGCTCCCCTCAGAGCCAATCGGAGGCAGGACCAGCCACGTCTCTGGGCCGCTTTCGCCGCGCGACGGCAATAGGGGCGGTCGACGGAACCGGTGATTCCGTGGACCACGATCAGGGCAGTGTCCGATTCCTCCGGCCGCCAGGCTCCGGTGATCCGGATCGTAGCTCCACGGCTGGCCACATGGGTCGACCAGTTCCGGCTCACCGGTACGGATCGCCGCAGGGAGAGGGAGGGAGCGATGGTCCAGTAGTGACCCTCCAACCGACGGAAATGGTGCAGAGGCGACTTCATTCTCGCGCGGTGGACGAGGGAAGAGGCCGCAGACCTTCGACCTGGGCCAGTCGCTGGCGCAGCAATTCTCCGATGGCGAGATACTCGTCGCCGCCTCCGCTGGCTCGTCTCCAGGCAAGTCCCAACTCGCGGGTCGGGACCGGATCTGCGAAGGATCGGACCACGACGGATTGCAATCGCGACCGAAGAACCGGCACGCTGCTCTGCGGGAGAAGAGTGATTCCCAGCCCGCTTCGCACCAATTCGACCAGGGTCTCCAGGTGGGTCGCGCGCACATCGGTGCGCTCGCGGGCGCCTGCGAGACGGCAGACCTCGAGGGCGTGGTCTCGGAAACAGTGGCCGTCGTCGAGGAGCAGGACCTCCTGGGACTGGAGATCCTCGACCCGGATGGTCTCGAGGATGGCCAGAGGATGGCCCGCGGGCAAGGCCACCGCAAACTCTTCTTCGAAGAGGGGATCGAGGCGAAGGTGTTCTCCCTGGAGGGGGAGGGCCAGAAAGAGGAGTTCGGCTTCGCCAATGCGGAGCTTCTCCAGCAGGGCTTGAGTCTGCTCCTCGTGGACGATCAGGTCGAAGTCGGGGAAGGCCTCCCGCAGGGCCGGGATCACATGGGGCAGGAGGTAGGGCGCCATGGTGGGGATGGTTCCCAGCCGGAGGGCACCGCTGAAGGGTTGGCTCATGTGATGGGCCAAGGCCTCGAGAGAGGTGGCTTCTTCGAGGACTCGCCGGGCCGAGGCGACGAGCCGGGCACCGTTGGCAGTCACCACCACTCCTCCCGCATTGCGCTCGAAGAGTTGGCAGCCGAGGCGTTGCTCGAGTTCGGCAAGTTGGTTGCTGAGGGCGGGTTGGCTCACGTGACAGGCCTCGGCCGCCCGTCGAAAGTGGAGATGATCGGCCACCGCGACCGCATATTCGAGTTGTCGGAGGGTCATCTGGAGCGCCATAGCCGCACCTTATCAATATCTGGAATCAATATCCAGTGTGTGAATCATTCTCCGGGATTGGACATGGCCCCACCGGGGGCGACTCGACTACACTCCTCGCGGCGGGAATCGCCCGCACTCCCCCGCAGGAACCGAAGCCCCCCGCAGGAGTCACCATGCGTGCCATGTCTTCGCGGCCAGGAATGTTGGCCGGCCTGATCGTCCTCGCCCTCCTGGTGATCATGAACCAACGCAGCCTGGCCGAGAAACTCCACTACCCGCCCACGCCCACCGCGGAAGTGGTCGATGATTACCACGGGACCAAGGTGACGGATCCCTATCGTTGGTTGGAGGATGTCGACTCCGAGCAGACGAGGGCTTGGGTGGAAGCGCAGAACGAAGTCACCTTCGACTATCTCGAGAAGATCCCCGGGCGGGAGGCCATCGAGGCTCGGATCACTCGATTGTGGAATTACGAGAAGTATGGAGTGCCGTGGCGCGCGGGCGAGCGGACCTTCTTCTTCAAGAACGATGGACTGCAGAATCAGTCGGTGCTCTACGTCCAGAACGACTTCGATGGTGAGCCCCGGGTGCTCATCGATCCCAACCGTCTCAGCGATGATGGGACGGTGGCGCTGGGAGGTCTGTCCGTGAGCGAAGACGGCCACTTCCTCGCCTACTCCACCAGTGAAGCGGGGAGTGACTGGAGAGTGTGGCGCGTGCGTGACGTGAGCACGGGCGAAGACCTCGACGACGAGATCCGTTGGAGCAAGTTCAGCGGAGCTTCGTGGACCAAGGACGGTTCGGGATTCTTCTACAGCGCTTACGATGCTCCGGTCGAAGGAGGGGAGTACGACCAAGCCAACTACTACCAGAAGCTCTATTTCCATCGCATCGGGAGCTCCCAGTCCGACGATGAGCTCGTCTACGAGAGGCCAGATCAAAAGGAGTGGGGATTCGGGGGCATGGTGACCGAGGACGGCCGCTTCCTGATCATCTCGGTTTGGCAGGGTACGAGTCAGAAGAATCGAGTCTTCTACAAGGACTTGTCTTCGGGTGCGGAAGTCGTGGAGTTGATTCCGGATCCGGATGCCGATTACACCTTCGTCGGCAATGATGGAGAGACTTTCTTCTTCCGAACCGACCTCGATGCCGCCAGGGGTCGGCTCATCGCGGTGGACATTCGACGACCGCAGCGGGAGTCGTGGAAAGAAATCGTTGGTGAGGACGAGGATGTGCTGCAGGGCGCCTCGATCGTGGCGGACCGTTTCGTGTGCAGCTACATGCACAATGCCCACGATCAAATCCGCCTCTACGCCCTCGACGGCACCTTCGACCGCGAGGTGGAATTGCCGACTCTCGGTTCCGTCGGAGGATTCCAAGGAAAGCGGACCGACAAGGAGGCTTTCTACTCCTTCACTTCCTTCCTCTACCCGACGACGATCTATCGTTATGACTTCGAGACCGACTCGAGCGAAGTCTTCCGGGCTCCAGCCCTCGATTTCGACGCCAAGGACTACTCGACCGAGCAGGTCTTCTACTCGTCCAAGGATGGCACGAAGATTCCGATGTTCCTCGTGCATCGGAGGGGACTGCAGAGGGATGGTCAGAATCCCACCCTGTTGTATGGCTACGGGGGGTTCAACATTTCCCTCACCCCGAGCTTCTCGGTTTCGCGCCTGGTGTGGATGGAGATGGGTGGAGTGGTCGCCATTGCGAATCTGCGGGGCGGCGGAGAGTTCGGCGAAGAATGGCACCGGGCGGGAATGCTTGGGAACAAGCAGAATGTCTTCGATGATTTCATCGCGGCCGGGGAATGGCTCATCGATCGGGGCTACACCTCCCCGCCGAAGCTGGCCTGCCAGGGAGGGAGCAACGGAGGTCTGCTCGTCGGAGCAGTGGTCAATCAGCGCCCGGATCTCTGGGGGGCGGCACTACCTGCAGTCGGCGTGATGGACATGCTGCGTTTTCACCGATTCACCATCGGGTGGGCGTGGGTCAGCGACTACGGGAGTTCCGACGATCCCGAACAATTCGAGACCCTCTACCGTTACTCGCCCTACCACAACCTCGTGGAGGGAACGCACTATCCCGCAGTGCTGGTGACCACCGCGGACCACGACGACCGAGTGGTACCCGGCCACAGTTTCAAGTATGCGGCGCGACTGCAGGCCTGTCAGGCGGGGGAAGCGCCGGTGCTGATTCGCATCGAGACCCGGGCGGGGCATGGCGCCGGCAAGCCCACCACGAAGCGCATCGCCGAAGCCGCGGATGCCTGGGCCTTCCTCGGTGCGAATCTGGGGATGAAGACGCCATCCTTCTAGAGAGTGGCGGGCGTCAGGGTGTCGTCGAGTCTCGCGGGACCAGCCAGAGATGGACTCCGGGAGCGAGATCACGGAGCTGAGCTTCGGCGGGCGGAAGCTCGGAACGACAGCGGTAGGCATTCCGGCTGAGGGCACGGATGGAGACGACGCCCGTGCCCAGCGGCTGTCCGGTGGGTCCCGCATGGATCGGTACGCCGAGAAATCCGCCCGTCGCCAGGAGTCCAGGGACGTTCAATCTCAGGCGCGGCGCCGGATCACGGAGTGCGTAGATTGCTCCGTCTCCTCGCGGTCCCACCGCCAGGAGCATCCGTTCCACCTTGGATCCACGGGCTTCGAGATCGTCGATCTCCTCGAGATCCCAGGGTCTGCGTTCCTCGAATCCTCCGAGGGCGCGGAGGTCGATGTCCAGGAAGTCCATGCTCTCGCTGCCGACGACCCGAACCCAGAGGTCGAGAGGGATCTGCGGGCGCTCTTGCCAGACCCGGTCGGTGTCACGGTGGAGGATCCCTCCACCCTCTTCACTCGCCCACCGAAAGGTGCGGAGCGCGGTGAGGCGGACGGGCTCGGGGACGCGTCCGCGTCCGAAGTCGGTCAATCCGCCCGCTACCTCGCGGGAAGAGATCGGGAATCGGACCTCCCGGTCCGTGGATCCCGGACCCACCCACCGAACGATGGCATGGGGCCAGGATCCCTCGGCCCCGGAGGCCGCACGGGCGAAGGCCGCTGGTCCCTCTTGTGCCGCGGGGAGGTCCACCACGATCCATCCCGTGGAGGGCGGTCGCAATGGAGGAGGCAGAGTGGCGATCCAGGCCTCGCCTTCGCGCTCGAAGTCTTCCTGGGTGAAGACTGCCACCAGAAGGCGGTGGTCTTCCACTGTCGCGCCCGAATCGGAGCGAGCTTCCGCCAGCGGGGCCCAGCGCAGTTCTTCGGGGAGACGTGCGACCGAAGACGGCCACCGCAACCATTGCCATCTCCAGCCGGCCGGAGGAGAAAGCGACTCGGGCGACGGGGGCAGTGGGGAGCGAGGAGGCGGGAGAGGACTGAGCAGAGAGAAGACGCCCGCCAGACCCGGGGCGGAGATGTCCAGGTCGTACCAAGTCGTGGTCGCGCTTGCGGCGACGAGGGTTGCCGGCAGTTCTCGGGCCCGCTCCACGTCCGCGTCCAATCGGACGAGCATGACCACGTCGACCTCGCGGTGGTGGAAGGGACGGGGGGCGCAGGCCTGCGCGGCCAGGACCGTAGCCACCACGACCAGCCTGTTCGCGAGGCCTCTCCGGGTCATTCGTGACTCGCTCCCCAATTCTTTTCTCCGGCCGGGACTTCGAAGTCGAGGCGGTCTTCGGGCCGGGGCAGGGGACAGGTCGCGTAGGGAGTGAAGACGCAGGGGGGATTGTAGGCCCGGTTGAAGTCGAGGATCACCTTTCCCTCGGCCGGGGCCGCGATGGTCAGGAAACGCCCGCCCCCATAGCTACCGTCTCCGTTGGTCCGATCTCCGAAGACGAGAAAGAGTTCCTCGCCCGCCTCGCCGGTCGGCTCGAGTCGATAGCTCCGGCCTTGGTGGTCGAAGACTGCTGCCCCCGGACAGGTTTCGAGGTTGAGATTTCCCAGAACATCGGCGATGGGGATCTGTTTCGGAGGATCGTAGCTCTCCCACCGGGCCTCGATGCGCCAGCGAGGATCGACCGGCCATCGCTCGATCCCCTCGAAGGAAGCGATGAGGGGGCTCTCGGTGTCCTTGACCCGGAGGTAGGGTTGGCCTCCGCGCTCGATGACGTAGAAGACCAGTCGTCCCACCGAGACCAGGGTGACGTCGTCCTGCTGATCGTGGCGCAGGAGCAGGTCGCCGACCTCGTGGCCATCGACGGTGGCCTTGACCCCGGCGGCCGCCACGAAGCGGTAGCTGCCCTGCGCTCCGACCTCGATGCGGCCCACATGCGGTGGTGCGAAATCCGGCAAGAGGATGTCGTTGTCGTTGGCCGATCCCAGATGGTTTTCGCCGGTGCTCAAGCTGTGCAAGCCGATCAGGCTGAGCCAACCGGTGGGGCTCTTCAGCCTTTCGATCCGGGCGTGGTGCCAGGCGTCGATCTCTTGGACGTAGGGGGTCTGGGCTGGTCCGGAACGGCCGGCGGTCAGAGACACCAGGACGACGGCTGCGAAGGTCGGAACCGAGATGCGAGCGCGCATGGAATTTCTCCGGAGGCGATCAGAAACTGGGGAGGTCGAGTACGGCATCCTGGGTCAGTTGGACCAGAATCGTGGCTCGCCAGCTGAAGTCGTCCGGCTCTTGCGAGGTGGGGGGAGGAGTCGAAGCCCAGGTCACGCGGAGGGTGGCCGCGAGAGGATTGGGCGAGATGCCATCGTTGTAATTCTGCAGAAAGGTGTCGAGAGCGAGGTTGAGGCTCCCGAGGCCGTTCTTGTCGAAGTGGATGCTCGGAGTTGCGGGATCGATGGGGTCGCTGGAGGCGAAGCCCATGGTGCCGGGCTGGTTGTTGGGCGTGTTCCAATCGAGGAGCTTGAACTCGGCCCCACCGTTGATGGTCATGAACACCGAACCACTACGTCGGGCATCGTGACCGCGATTGGTGAGCATTTCGAAACTGGCCCCATTGACCCGGATGGCGGTGACCGTGCCATCGATGTCCACATCGGAAAGGGCGTCGAGCATTTCCTGGTCCACGGCCACCGAAACGGTGTCGGAGTCATTGGCCTGGGTCCATCCTTCGCTGCTCTGGATCGTGGCGACGAAGTCGGCGCCAAAGACGAGATCGATGTTCTTGGTCTCGGTGCAGGCGTCCGCTCGGAGGATGAGGCTCAGACCAAGAACGAAGAGGATGCTCATGTTGGTCGTTCGCATGATCGTACTCCCTAGAAGCCCACGGACGCGCCGAGGGTGTAGCTGGTGCGGTCAGAGGAGTTGAATTCTCCGTTGATATTCACCAGGGCGAGGTGCAGGACCGCACCCAGCGTGAAGTGAAGATTCGATTCCTCGGGGAATTCCACACGGATGCTGGTCCCGCTCTGGTCGTCGTAGTTCACGTCCATCGAGGAGCGGTCGATGCCGAGTCCCACGTAGGGCTCGAGGAGCGTGAGCTTCTTGGAAGCCTGGACGCCGAAGCTGAAGACCTTGGTGTTGAGCAGGTCGTTCCCCACTTCGAGCTTCTGATAATACACCATCGCAGAGAGGTTCAGGGGAAACATCGGCAGGTACTGCGAGAGGCTGTGACGACCGCCGAAACCCACGAACTTGATGTCGCCGATGTCCTGGTCGCCGGTGTTGAAGCCCAGAAAACGCAGGGTGAACTCGGAATGGAGCATTCCACCCACCGTGATCTGCGGCACGGCAAGGGGCATCCGGCTGAGGTCGAGTCCGCCGGGGAAGGCGAAGGTTGCCCCGGAGCCCGGGTCGGTGAAGGAAGGCCCACTGGTGTCGCCGACGACGGTGGGGACCTCCAAGGAAGCATCGACGGGGAAGCCGGCCGGGGTACGGGCGAGGAAGGTGCGGTCGTCGTCGTTGAAATTGACCACCATCGCTTGCAGGCTCAGGTGGAAGTGGAGGCCGCCGCTGGGGACGGCCCCGTTCGGGAAGAGGCCGTTGCTCAGGCCGGCGGAGAAGGCATCCTTGAGGGGCTGGAGGTAGCCCACTGCGTTGTCGGCGCCATAAGAGCTGAGATTCTCCTGGATCTGGGCCCGCGCGGGGCCGGCCGTGAGCGCGAGAGTCAGGGCCAGCAGGGAGATCCTGCGCAGCGTGGCTCGTGGGGGGTGGCAGTTCATGAGGGTCCTTTCCGGGTGGAGGCTCCGAGATCGGATTCGGCGCGAATGCTACCTCAACTGAGGCCTCGGGGGGAGAGATCATCCTGCCTCGGGTTGACGATCGGCCCGCGACGGGCGAAGTTCGATCGCAATCGAACAACTCTTTCCCGAGCAAGAAGCGCACACTTAGATGCCCTCGGAGTCGAGAAGATCGAAATGGTGGGAGAACTTCCCTCGGAGGGGGACCCTGTGGGGGCCGATCCTGGCCCTTTCCATCCTGGGCGGGAGCGTGGGGTCCGGGCCGGCGGCAGCTCTCCCCGAAGCCCGTTCGGCCTCCCCATCCCTTCTGGTCGTGCACGCCCGCTTCGTGGATCTCCGGGCCGGCCAGTTGCGGGAGGGCTCCTTGTTGTTCCAAGATGGGCGCATCGCCGCGGTGGGCGAGGCGGGGGGGACTTCTCTGGCCGCCGAGCAGGAGGATCTGCCTCGGATCGACCTCCACGGCGCATATCTTCTGCCCGGCCTGGTGGACCTGAGGGTTCACGGGGGGGTCCAGCGATCTCCGGGGCATGTGGATGAAGTCGGAGCGGAGGGTACCTCGCGACTGCTCACGGCCGCCGGAGTCACCCGATACCTGGACCTGCAATTGGGCGATGAGGGCCGGGCGTGGCGCCGGCGCCAGATCGAGAGCGGGTCGCGCACCGCACGCATCGCGGTGGGGAGTCCCTTGGTCACCGCTCCCGGGGGTCGTGGAGAGGACCTTCCCACCGCCGTCGGCGTGACCACGGTGGCCGAGGCCATGAGGGTGGTCGAAGCCGCCGCGCCGCATCGTGGCGAGAGGCGGTCGGAGGCCATTGGCGTGATCTTCGACGGCCGATCGCCCTACCGGCGTCTCTCCCGCGAAATCCTGGCTGCGTTGATGGCCGACATGCGGCAGCGACAGTTGCCGGTGATCGTGGAAGTCGGCACGTGGAAGGACGCCGAGATCGCGCTCTCCGAGGGCGCGGTCTGGCTCTGCCACCTCCCCGAAGGAGAGATGCCCTCGCGGGTGAGGGAATTGGTGAAGGCCCTCCATCCTCAGTGGATCCCCACGGTGGCCGTGGGAGTGGATTTCATTGCCCTCCTGGCGAAGAAGGAGCTGGAGACGGATCCGTCGTTGAGGCGCGTGGCGCCGGCCGAACTCCTCGACGACTATCCCCAGGTCCGAATCCCTCAGACCCGATACGCCGACATTCGTCGTCGAAAGCGTGATCTCTACGCGAATCTCTTGGATCTCGATGCGGCGGGTGTGAAGTGGCTGGCGGGAAGCGATGCGGGGGCGGTGGGGTCTTTCTTCGGATGGAGCCTTCACCGTGAGTTGTGGCATTGGCAGGAGGCCGGTCTTTCTCCCCGGAAGATTCTGATGGCCGCGACGGTGGCGCCTGCGGCGTTGTTGGGGGAGCGGACCGGATTCGAGGTGGGCGATGTGGCGGACTTCGTGGTGCTGCGGGAGGATCCCACCCAAGACGTGGCCGCAATCGGAGATCCGGTGGGAGTGATCGTCGGCGGTCAGTGGGTGGATGTGGATGCGGTTGCGGCCCAGGTACTGCGACAGATCCGAGCCCAGGACCCTCCCAATCCCTTTCCCTTCGGGGGCCGACTCGGTCTGTTGGGAGTGGTGGTGTTGGGCTTCGCGGTCTTGCTCTCGCTCCGGGCGGCCGTGAAGCGAGCGGTGCGGGCCGGGGATCGGTCTTGATGAGTGCCTTCCGTCGACGGATCGTTCTGCTTCTGGTCCTGGTGGGGACGGGAGCGGGGGGGGCGCACGCAGCGCCGCGGGTCTTCGTGGGGGTTGCTCCGCTGCAGTCGATGGTCTCGGAGATCGCGGGGGCGGAGATCGAGGTGCGAGTGCTCTTGCCCGAGGGCGCTTCGCCTGCAACCTACGAACCACAGGCTCGCCAGCTCCGCCGCCTGGCCGAGGCTAAGGTCCTCTTCGTCGTGGGCCTGCCCTTCGAGGAAGTTCTCGTAGGGCGGCTCGACCTGGGTGCGGGCGAGGCCGAATGCGTGTCCCTGGCTCCGCCTCCGTCGGCCGGAAGGGGCCCAGACGATCCCCATCGTTGGCTGGATCCCTTGGCCTTGGCCGAGATGGGTCGGATCTGTGGAGAGTGGTTCGCAGCCGCGAATCCGGATTCCGCCGCGGCCTACCGGAGAAGGGTGGCCTCCTACGAGGTCCGGGCTCGGGCCTTCGATGCGGCGTTGAGGAGTCGTGTGGCCGCTCTTTCTGGCCGCAGTTTCGTGAGTGTACATCCCGCCTATTCCGCCTTCGCCCGACGCTATGGGCTGCGGCAGATTGCGCTCGAAGTCGAGGGGCGAGTCCCCACCGGTCGCGGGTTGGCTCGGGTGATCGAAGAGGTTCGGGCTTCGGGGACCCGCTTGGTCCTCGTCCAGCCTCAGCACTCCTCGAGGCCCGCGCGGATTCTGGCGGCAGAGTTGGGGATGGAGATGCGGGAAATCGATCCTCTCGACCCCGATCCGTGGCGTAGTATGACCGAGTTGATCACCGCCCTCGAGGAGAGTGCAGAAGGTGGGGGATTGCGTTGACGGATGAGACCGCCATCGTGGCTCGGAACGTCGACTTCGGTTACGACCGAAGATTGGTCCTCGAATCGGTGAACCTGGAAATCCGAGAATCCTCCTTCGTCGCGGTCATCGGTCCCAACGGTGGGGGCAAGAGCACTCTGCTGCGGCTCCTACTGGGATTGAGTTCTCCGCGTCGAGGGGAGCTGCGAGTCTTCGGTCGCAGTCCCGCCCAGGCCCGCCGTCTCATCGGCTACATGCCTCAGCACCTGGAATTCGACGCGAGTTTTCCCATCACCGTCGAAGAGGTCGTCGAGTTGGGGGCCTTGGGCCAGGGGCGGTCCTGGGGTCCGGTGCCGTCGGGGTTGCGGCGGTCCATCGACGAAGCCATGCATCGAGTGGGTTGCGATCCTTGGCGACGCCTGCCCTTCTCATCTCTCTCCGGGGGACAGAAACAGATCGTGCTCATTGCCCGGGCGATGGTCGGCCATCCTCGCCTCCTCTTGCTCGACGAGCCCACCGCGAACCTCGATCCCACCGTGCAGGATCTCTTCTTCCGGCTGTTGTCGGAATTGAGGCGCGAGACCACCGTGGTCCTGGTGTCCCACGACGTGGGTTTCGTCTCCCAGTGGTGCGACACGGTGGTCTGCGTGAATCGGAGCGTGGTCACTCATCCGGCGACCGAAGTCGATGCGGAGACCCTCGCGGCCATTTTCGGGGCCGGGACCATGCACCTAGTGCACCATCATCATGACGGGGGCGCATCGTCGCAGTGATGGTGCACTTTCATCATGGTGCAGAGGGTCCGGGATCACAGTCCCGATTGGATCTCACACCACCGATATAGAGAGAGATCGACCGTCAAACCTACCTTGATGCGGGCGGAACGCTGGCCCTCCATTCCGGAGGGTCTTGTGGCTCTATCGGGCAGGGTGGACAATGCGACTGGCACTGCGACCGTTCTTCATCCAAGACAAGCTTCGCCGGAGCGTGACCGCGCTGGCGATTCTCTGGGTCGGCGTGGGCTTCGGAGTCACGAATTCGTGGGCCGAGAACGACGATTGTTTCGCCTGCCACGATGACGAAGAGTTCGTGGTCGAGGGAGAGAATGGGACGCGACTCCTGGACGTCGATCCGGACGAGTTCGGATCGTCGGTGCATGGCGACTTCGATTGTACCGACTGCCATGAGGACGCGACCGAGGACCATCCGGAAAGTCTCGAGAAAGTTCTGTGTGGGAACTGTCACGACGACGTGCAGCTCGATTTCGATGCGAGCAGTCACGGACAGGCGCTCAACCGAAAGGCTTCGGCTGCCCCGGAGTGTCGAGACTGCCACGGGGTGCACGGAATCCGATCGCCCAAAGATCCTCAGTCGAGCGTTTACAAGACGAGTATTCCTTCCACCTGTGGCCAGTGCCACCGGGAAGGGGCCCCGATCGCCCGCTACGGAAAACTTCGCGATCAGGATGTCCGCCAGAACTTCAGCCAGAGAATTCACGGCGAAGGGTTGTTCGGCAAGGGGTTGAAGGTCGCCGCGACCTGCTCGGATTGCCATAGTTCCCACTCGGTACTTCCGCACTCCGATCCCCGGTCCTCCACCGCGCCCAGGAATGTCACCGATACCTGCCTACGGTGCCACTCGGGGGTGGAGCGGATCCACGTTCAGGTAATTCGCGAAGATCTCTGGAAGTCTGAGCCCATCGCGATTCCCGCGTGCACGGATTGCCATCGTCCACACCTCGAACGCAAGGATACGGTTCGGGTCTCGGTGGCGGACGACAATTGTCTTCGGTGTCACGCCGATCCGTCTCTGGGGTCCGCATCCGCAGCGGATTCCGCGTCTCTATTCGTGGACGCGACTCAGATCCGCGCATCCGTGCACTCGACCATTCCCTGTGTGAAATGCCACTCCGATGTCGATCCACGTCGTGACCGCCCCTGCGAACCCTCCGGGGCGGTGGACTGTTCCCACTGCCACGCCAAGATCTCGGAAGAGTATGCGGTCAGTGGCCATGGAGTTGCGCACCAGGAGGGCTACGATCAGGCTCCCTATTGCACGACCTGTCATGGATCCCACGGGATCCTGCGGCATACCGACGAGGAGTCCCCCAGCTACCGGGCGAATGTTCCCGCACTCTGCGGAAATTGCCATGTGGAAAACGGGCAGGCGAACGAAATCGCCGATCTTGCCGAAACGGCGGCATTCACGGACTATTCCAAGAGTGTTCACGGGAGAGGACTGACCGAGAAGGGGCTCCTTCCCAGTGCGATCTGTATCGACTGTCACGGCTCGCACGCGATCTTCGATTCGACGGACAACCGATCGTCGGTTTACGCGAAGAACCTTCCTGCGACCTGCGCCAATTGTCACCGAGGCATCTACAAGGACTTCATCAAGAGCATCCACTACACGATCGACGACGATGAGCACGAGTCTCCGAATTGCGCGCGGTGCCATTCTTCTCACTCGATCTCCGAAACCCAGAAAGACGCATTCACTCACGAGGTCACCGATCAGTGCGGGTCCTGTCACCGCGAGCTGGCGGAGACTTACGGAGAGACCATGCACGGCAAAGCATGGGGTCTTGGACGCGAGGACGCGGCAAAGTGTTCGGACTGTCATGGTGCACACCGGATTCTTGCCAATGACGATCCGGAGTCTTCGGTAGGCCCCCGTCACATCGTCGAGACCTGTCAGCAGTGCCATGAGAAAGCAACCGCCCGCTTCACCGGCTACTTGACTCACGCGACCCACCGCGACCCGGACCGTTACCCCGCCCTCTACTATACCTACTGGGCGATGACGCTTCTGCTGATTGGAGTCTTCAGCTTCTTCGGGATTCACACTCTGATGTGGCTGCCGCGGTCCTTCCGATCGATGCGTCAGCGTCGCCGCGACAAGAAGGGCGGAGAACCTCGTCATTACGTCCGCCGCTTCACCCGCTTCCAGCAGCTCACCCACCTCTTCGTCATCGTGAGTTTCCTGTCACTGGCGTTGACGGGGATGATGTTGAAGTTCTCGCAGACGGAGTGGGCCCGCTTTCTGGCCGACCTATTGGGAGGCGTCAGGAATGCCGGATTCATTCACCGCTGCGCGGCGATTCTGACTTTTGCCTACTTCGCGATGCACCTCACGGGGTTGGCTCGGTTCAAACGGCGGCGCAAGATGTCGCTTCTCGAGCTCACCCTCGGCCCCGATTCGATGATGTTCAATGCTCGGGATGTCCGCGAATTCGTGGCATCGGTGAAGTGGTTCTGGGGCAAGGGTCCACGCCCTCAATACGGTCGGTGGACCTATTGGGAGAAATTCGACTACTTGGCCGTGTTCTGGGGAGTGGCGGTGATCGGGCTCTCGGGGCTCATGCTCTGGTTCCCCGAGTTCTTCACCCGATTCTTCCCGGGCTGGTTCATCAACGTGGCGACCATCATCCACAGTGATGAGGCATTGCTCGCGGTCGGCTTCATCTTCACCATCCATTTCTTCAACACTCATCTGCGACCCGAGGCCTTCCCCATGGATACCGTGATCTTCACCGGAGTGGTTCCCTACGAGGACTACCGCCACGAACGTCCACGGGCGATTGCCGAATTGAAGGAACGCGGCGCCCTCAAGAAGAGCGTGGAGACCAAGACCATCTCCAGACGACGCATGATCATGGTCAAGATCTTCGGTTACGCCGCACTGACGACCGGAACTCTGCTCGTGGGACTGATTCTGTACTCGCTGCTGCGAGGGCACTTCTAGCCCCAATCCGTCGCTTCCGATCAGCGTGACTCCGACGCGAGCCTGACGGCGCACTATTGCACGATAACCACCCGCGCTCGGCGTTGTGAGTTGGACGCGCGAACTCGTACGAAGTACACACCAGAGGCGACAGCTCCCCCTGCGTCATCGTCACCCCGCCATTGAATCGAGTGTTCTCCGGCACCAAGTTGACCATTGGCCAATGTTTTCACGCGACGCCCTCTCGCGTCGTAGACCACTACGTCGACGTGATCTGTGGTGGCCAATGAGAATACGACGGAGGTCGTGGGGTTCGATGGATTGGGGAGCACAGCGACAGGTAAGAGCCCGCCCTTAACTCCCCCAGAAGTATTCTTCTCATTCCTAGTGCCAGGCGTCCCCTCGTCTCCCAGCGGCATATCTGGGCCATGACTGTACCAGCTCGATGCCAACGCGGGATTGCCCTCCCC